>CBFGRV010000013.1:0-75517 GCA_965651265.1 uncultured Rhodothermales bacterium | reverse complement strand
CGAATCAGTCCGTGAGGCTCGGCGCCGATGGGATGCGCCTTGACTTGGGCGGGATTGCGAAAGGATATGCGGCGGACGAAGCCCTGGCCGTCTTACGTGCCTATGGCGTGACCCGGGCGCTGATCGAGTTTGGTGGAGACATCGCCGCGGGAGATCCGCCTCCGAATAGCGACGGATGGTGCGTTCTCGTCCCACTGCTAGATGCTGCGGATCAAGAGGTCACCATCACTAATGGCGCCGTATCCGTCTCGGGCGACACGCAGCAATTCGTGGAAATCGATGGTTCGCGATATTCGCACGTGGTAGATCCGCGCACAGGAAGAGGTCTGACCGGCGGAATAGCAGTCACCGTGATTGCCGATCGGGCCATGCTGACGGATGCGCTCGCCACCACGTTGTCTGTGATGGGCCCCGATGCCGGAAAAGCGCTTCTGGATGCCTATTACCCCACCGTCCGCGCCTACTTTCGACTTCCCCCCGAGTGAAGACGCTTGGATGGCTCGTCAGCGCCTCCGCGGAAGCCGGCCGCCTCAGCGACGGTTCGGGGCGGAATCCAATCGACTTCATGCCGGTAGCCGGCTCCTACGAACCCGAAGCCGTTCGTCACATTTGAGAGCGTGCCCGGCTGCACCAGCACGTCGCGATCGAAAACCCCGCCCGGTGGGTTCCACTCTTCGTTCGCGACGATGAGGCGAAGCGTGAGTAGATTGAGCACGATCCCGAAATCACGATCGACGGGCCGTTCGATCCGCCGCTGGAGAGAGTCCCGGACGGCATCGAAGTCGCGATCCAGATTTACAGGAATGATCCACCCTTCGCTCGTTCGATAGGGCTGATCCGGATAGTTAATGATGACGCCGTCGCTTTCCGGATTGGCGTTTCCTGCCGGACGATAGCCGACCGAATATTCAACCTCGACCTGTAAGACGCGCTCGACCTCCCCCCGAATCAGCACGGGGATCACAACGGAAATCGGCCGCAAGTCGGCATCCTGAATCTCGATCTCGGATTCAGGAGGAACTGCTACCGTCACGCTCGTCTCGGCCCCGTCGGAACGTGTCACCCGCAGATGGTACGTGCGATCGTAGGCCGCCTGGAAGGGCGCCCAGAAGACGTGAGCCAGCTGCCCAAAAGCATCGATGATCACGGAGTCTCTCCAGCGATGCTCCTCACCGGTCTCCATATCCCTCGAAACGAATGCCGCATCCAGGCGCTCACGACGTTCCGGCTCGAGCCGCTCTTCGATCGGATAGACCCGCACCCACTGAGAATCGAGCTGCGGCGAGATGACGCCGTACAACGAGAAGGGATATTCCGTACCGAGCACGGTCACGACATCTTCCTCGCAGCCCGCCACACCAAGGGCAACGACCAGCAGTCCCAACACGACGAATCGACACTTCGTGCGCATCACCCGATTCTCACTAGTATTCGACACGTACGCCGAACGAAGGCACTAAAGGCAACTGATCCACACGACGGTACGTGAACACGTCCACGTAGAACAGATTGCGCCTGTCGTATGCATTGATAACGCTTCCCTGGAAGGTCACGTCCATCCTCCCCAGTTCGATGGTCCGCTCCACGGCAACATCGAGCCGATGGTAGGCGGGCAGCTCGGCATTGTAGGGCTCTTCGTAGATGACGCGCCGAGTCCCTGGAATTTCAGATGCCTTTTCGACGTCGTCGATCAGTGCAAATCCATCGAATCCGACCGCGCGGCTGAAGGGAAGGCCGGATCCGAACTCCCAGCGAACGCTCACATCGAATTCGGCCAGGGATGTACCGGCCACCAGGTTGATTTGGTGCCGGCGGTCGTGGGGAGGCCGAAATTCGGGGTTCCGGTCCCCATACCAGAGCGCGAGTGTGGGCGAGTCAGCCTCGTATCGCGTTGACGACAGGCCGTAGTTGACCGTCCCATAGAAATTGGACGCCCGCACCTCGAGGCGCACGTCCCCGCCGAATGCGCGCCCGCTCGCTGACTGGAGCCGCGTCGTCAGTTGCGGAAATGCCGTCCACTCGCCAATGAAGAGATTCGAGAGCCGTTTGTAAAATCCCTCGACCGAGAACTCCAACCAGTTTGTCGGAGCGGAACGGTATCCCAGAATGGCGTGCAGGGCGCGCTGGATTTTGCCCTGCCGGATGTCCTCGACATTTCGATTGACGCGGGGAATATTGGTCCAGACCGTGAATACGCTCGCCGCATCACGCCGGTCGCTGATCCCCACGATTTCCTGGTGGTAGACTCCGAGCGCCGAACTGATCTCGTGCCGACCGCGCTGCCAGACCAGCTTCAGTCTTGGCTCGAGATACGGATTGAATCGCACTCGGTAAAATTGGGCCCGTAATCCGGGGCGGACGCTCAGACCCGGCGCGGCAACGATCTCCATCTCGAGGTAGCTACCCCAGTTGCTCACGTTGCTGAGCCGAAAATCGACGTTCTGGTAGAGGCCGCCGACCACGCTTCGCAGCGTCGTCGTGCGAAGTGACGATCCGGCGAACGCACTCACGCGATCCCCAAAATACGTCGCGTCGATGGCGACATGGGTGTTCTCGATCTCCGAGGTACGCGATGGCGACTCGGTCAGGCCCTGTTCCATCTTGTGGCGCGAATACGAGACGTGGAAATCGGCCATGATGGATACGATTCGTGGCAGGATGAGGTAGCGAAGCCCGACGGCATCGTTCCTCCAACGGATCTCCTCGGGCGGCAGCCCACCCACCTCGGCGCCGAGCACACCGCGATCGAACGTGTGCAGCCCGGTAACCGAGGCCCTGCTATTGCGCGAGATCACGGTGTGCAGCTTCGCAAACGCATCCCCAAACTCGAACGGCATGGGCGCATCCACGTACCGCGAGGCCCCCTCCTCCAGGTTTGATTGGCGGACGGAGACGAGGAACGAGGCGCGATCGCGCGAGATGGGTCCCTCCAGTTGCAGCGAGCTCACGAACGGTGACGCGGCCACCGCGGCGCCGAATCGACGAGAGTTACCGAGGCGCGTGTGAACATCGATGACGGACGAGATGCGGCCTCCAAACTGACTGCCGAAACCACCGGCATAGATTTCGACCTGGTTGATGATGTCGGCTGGAAAGGCCGAGTAGAATCCGAGAATGTGGAACGGCTGATACAGGAGGATGCCGTCGAGCTGAACGAGGTTTTGCGATGGCTCACCCCCGCGAATGAACAATTGTCCCCCGCGGTCACCCGTAGACACGATGCCGGGCTGCGAAGACAGATACGCGGCCAGGTCCCCCTGAACGTCGGGACCTGGAATGAACTCGATGTCGGCCGGCCGAACGGTTTGTTGACCGGCCGTCACGCGCGCCGCACCGCCGAGACGCTCGGCTTCGATGACGACCTCGTCGAGGTCTTCCTCCGAAGAAGCCAGAGCAACGTTTCGCGTGAGGGTCTGCCCGGATGTCAGCTCGACTTCTTCGGCGAAAGGCTCGTATCCGATGTACGATACCTCGAGCCGGTAGCGGCCGGGTTCGACGCGAGCGATCAGATACAGCCCGTCGCGATTGGTGACAGCGCCTCGCACGCCTCCAGCCTCATCCCGCAGCACGACGTTGACGAGCTCGAGCGGCCGGCCGTTCGAGCGATCAGTTACGAAGCCGCTGACGGTCGCGTGTTGGGCAGCGGCCTCCCCGGTCAGCAAGCAAAGGACGCACCCCACGAGAAGCCCTAGTCTTGCCGCGGGGCGGCCGAGCTCGGATCTCACGACACCGTCGAGTCGGGTCTTCTCGGGCCGCGCACACATCTCACGGACTCGCCGAGATTTCGGAGACGCGTGCGAGATACGACCTGGCGACGGGATTCCCAGGCTCCAGCTCGACCACCTTCTTCCAGGCCGCCTCTGCCTGATCGCGCAGGCCCGCATTCGCATATGCAGCTCCGAGATTGAGCCACACCTCCGCCATCGTCGAGTCCGTACTGACGATGGCGCGGAATCGGCGGATCGCCATATCGAGCTGACCCGTCTCCATCTGCAAAAGAGCCAGATTATTCTGCATCCGCATGTTCCACGGATCCAACGCAATGGCCACCTTGAAGGCCTCGATGGCCTTATTCAGATCGCCCGACTGGCGAAGTAGCCGCCCCAGCTTGATCCAGTGCTCGATGGCCCGCGGCTCACGGTTGATCGCATCCTCTGCCTCGGTAATCTGCTGATACAGCTGCTGTGCGCTGTCGGCGCGTGCGAAATAGGCCTGTGCTTCCTCCGTCTCGCCCATCCGCATCAAGATTTGACCCATGTTCGTCTGCGCACCGTGATGCCATGGTAAGGCTTCGGCCACCGGACGGAGGTATGCTTCGGCTTCTTGCTCGCGACCCATCCTCGAGAGCAGGGATCCGACCACATACTGATAGTCCGGATCGTCGGGACGCAGTGCAAGCCCTTTTTCTGAGACCTCGAGCGCCTGATCCAGCTCACCGAGCTCCTCGTAGAGCTGCCCAAGCCACATGTAAGCCGTCGAGTTCGAGTCATCCATCTCGATAGCGGCTTCGTAGGCCATCATGGCGCTATCCGGCTCGCCGAGTCGTGCGTACGCGCGCCCGAGCTCAAGCAGCACGTTCGACGTCGATTTAAGGTCACTCTCTTTCTTCAGCCAGTCGATGGCATCGCGGAGCTTGCCCATGCGCGCGGCTATCAGGCCAAGGTTGTAGCGAGCCCCGGCGTACTCGGGGTCGATCTCCAGCACGGTCTCGTAGGCGGCCTGCGCCGTCTCCAGCCGGTTCAACTGCGTGTACACATTGCCGCGGATGTAGTGGAGATCGGCAAGGTCCGGCACGATGGCCTCGACGCTGTCTGTAAAGGCCAGCGCCGCAATGTAGCTGCCCATCTCGTAGGCCCGCTGCGCATCCAGCATGAACGCGGCCGCCCGCGGCCCGATAGCGGCCCGCTTTCGCTCGGTGATGGTGAGCTGATCCTCAGGATTGCGCCCACATCCAAACGCACCGAACAGAACGACGGCCAGGAGAAGGCACACTCCAGTGCGATTGAAGACATGGGATGAGGGAAGACAGGACATGACGAACTCCTGGTGACTATGAGCGAGCAATTCTGAGGACCCTTACCTGCGCGTGAGCTGAGTGCTGAGGGATCCCTCCTCAGCCGGGATGCGCAACGTCCCTTCTCCCTCGATGATGAGGATCTCCTGACCGGCGGGTACGTCCGCGAAGTGGTCGATTCTACCGCTTGGCCAGTAGACACGGAGGCTGTCCAAACGTTCCGTCTCTCCCACCCCGAACACGACGGCCTTTTCCGACTGCGAGAGATAACTCGAACCTGTCCGAACCCGTCGATCCATCACGCGCTGCGCCGCCTTACCCACGAGACGTGCGCCAATCGCGTCCCGATTGCTCTCGGTACCCTGCAGGCGGATTTTGACCCATCCGGATGACGGCCTATCGGGGCCTATCAAATCATTGCGCCACAGGTGGGCCGGACCATGGTTCTCCGTGAGCAGCACGTCCAGATCCCCATCCTTGTCGAAATCTGCGTATGCGGCACCACGTGCCACGAGTGGGCGCGCCAACACCGTTCCTTCCGAATCAACCTCATCGAACAAACCGAATCCATCATTGAGATACAGCTGCGTCGGCTGCCGGAAGGTCACCATCTCATGGACCTTCTGGATATGCGTCTGGACGTGGCCGTTGGCAGTGAGCAGATCGAGATCGCCGTCGAGGTCGACATCGAACAGGAAAAGTCCGAACGTCAGCGTCATCAGGCTTGGATGCCCGAGTTTCGAGCCGGCGACGTGGTCCATGAAGAGCCCGTCCCGAACGTGCCGATAGACGCCAACGGTCTCATGCGAGAAATTCCCGACGAAGAGTGTGACCTCGCCGGTCGTGTCCACCACACCGGCGTCGGCGCCCATGCCGGCGCGCGGACGGCCGTGCGAGTCGAAGGCGACACCCGCCCGAACGCCCCGCTCCTCGAACGTCCCATCTCCCCTGTTTTCGTAGAGCAGATCCCGCTCCGTGTCTTCTGCAATGTAGAGATCGGACCATCCATCCTGGTTGTAATCCAGCTCCACGACGCCAAAGACCTTTCCCGGGATGGGGATGAAGCCCGCCTCTTCCGTTCGCTCTGTGAACGTGCCGTCGCCGTTGTTCTGGTAAAAGCGCGATGGAATGCCTGTGTACTCCTGCGGGGTGCAATAGACTTTTTCACCCTCGTACTCGCAGTAGATGTCCTTGTCGGGCGACCAATCGACGTAGTTTCCGACATACAGGTCCAGATGCCCGTCACGATCCGCATCGAAGAACATGGCGGACGTGCTCCACTCCTCCGGACCCGCGACCCCGGCCTCTCGGCCCACTTCGGTGAAGACGCCGCCGTCATTGCGGAAGAGCATATTCTCGTACAGGGTCGTGAGGAAGAAATCCTCATCGCCGTCGTTGTCGAAGTCGGCCACAACGATCCCGAAGCCATAGGTCTCGATGTCCCCGAGGCCGGCCTCATGCGTGGTTTCGACGAAGGTGCCGTCGCCTTGATTGCGAAAAAGCCAGAGACCCTGCACCCGGCCGTTGGGCCGCTCTCGGAATCTCCCGCCGCCAACCAGCAGGATGTCGAGCCACCCATCCCCGTCGTAGTCGATGAAGCCTCCCCCACTCCCGACGATCTCAGGCGCCCATGCCTCACCGAATCCACCATTGTCGTGGTGGAATTGACCAAGACCCGCCTCCTCGGTGATGTCGGTGAAGGCGAATCCAGAGGCGGATGATTCTCGCCCATCAGAATCAGCCGATCGGGAGTCGATGCATCCCGAGATCATGACGAAGCCGGCCAGTAGAAAGGAATACGCTCGGGATGTCATCGCACCGCCACCTCCTCATCAGACGACCCCGACATCGGCACCTGGACCCAGTGCCCTTCGCCTTCCACGAGCCGGATCTCCTGGTTTGCCCCCACATCGGCAAACCGGTCCACGCGGCCGTAGGGCCAGTACACGATCAGGCTGTCGACCGACTCCGCATTCCCGAGGCCGAAGGTGGCCACCAGTTCCGATTGGGATAGGTAGCTCGATCCGGTCCGCACGCGCCGCTCCATCCGAAGCCCATCCATCACCGCAACGATCCTCGTGCCGAGCGCCTCGCGGTTGGCATCCGGCCTACTGACGCCCACGCGAAGGAAATTCCCGCCGGATGTGTCGTTGCGCCAGAGCCGAACGGGGCCTGCATTCTCCGTAATCAAGAGATCAAGGTCTCCATCGCGGTCGAAATCCGCATAGGCGGCCCCTCGCGCCACCATCAAGGTCGACAGCACGCCATCATCCTGCTTCACCTCACTGAACGTGCCGTCGCCGGCGTTGAGGAAGAGTTGTGCCGGCTGCTCGAAGGTAATCTTGTCCTGATCTTCCAGGCGATCGGGATACACGTGGCCATTTGCGATGAACAGATCCAGGTCTCCATCGAGATCCACATCGAACAGCACGAGTCCAAAGGTCAGGGTCAGGTAGCTTGGATGGGCGAGCTTCGACGCCGCCGTTCGATCGACGAACAGTCCACCGCCGGCATGCCTGTACACACTGACCGGCTCTTCGGAGAAGTTGCCCACGAGGAGCGAAAGCAATCCGGTGCTGTCGATGACACCGGCATCCACACCCATCCCCGCACGGGCTTCACCGTGCTCGCCGTAAGCCACTCCGCTCAGGATCCCCCGCTCCGTGAACGTACCGTCTCCATTGTTCTCGTAGAGGAGGTTGCCTTCTCCATCCGTCGTGACGTACAGATCCGGCCATCCATCCTCGTTGTAGTCGATCTCGACGACCCCGAGGGCCTTCTCACGAATCTCCCGCGGCCCCGTGATAAAACCCGCCCCTTCCGTTTGATCGGTGAAGGTGCCGTCCCCATTGTTCCGATAGAAGCGGCTCGCGATGCCTTCGTAGTCGGCGGGGATACAGTACAGCTTCACGCGACTCCCTTCCGGGCACCACTTGTCCGTCTCAGGCGTCCACCGGACGTACTGTCCGACGAAGAGATCGAGATCGCCATCGCGATCGGCATCGAAGAAGATGGGGGAGCTCCCCCATTCCTCACGCTCACCGAGGCCCGCTTCGATGCCTACCTCCGTGAAGCGGCCGCCGTCGTTTCGGAAAAGCATGTCGCGGCCGATGTTCGTCACCACGAAGTCTGTGTCGCCGTCGTTGTCATAGTCGGCCGCCGCAAATCCGACCGTGTAGGCGCGAACGTCGAGGAGGCCGGCCTCCTCCGTGTAGTCGACGAACGTGCCGTCACCCATATTCCGATACAGCCATATCGCACGAGGTTCGGCGCCGGGCTCGGGATCCCACGTCCCTCCACCGAGCAGCAGAATGTCGAGCCAGCCATCGCCGTCGAAATCAAAGAAGCCGCCGCCCGACCCCATCATCTCAGGATACCATTTCCGGCCTACGGCGCCGTTTTCGTGCAGGAAATCTCCCAGTCCGGCCGCGTGGGTGACATCCTTGAATTGGATTGTGGCGACACCACCCTGGGTCGCATCGCGATGCTCGGCACCGGCGGTACAGCCCCAGATCGCGACAGCCATCAGGGCGACCAGCACCCCATCGATGGACAATATGTTGTGGATGGCGCGCCGCATGCCTACTGAATCAGCGAGTCGGCTCCTGGAAGGGTCATCATCACGTTGATCGCCTTCCTCGCCTCGGCCGTACGGCCGGCCCGATGGAGCAGGTACGCGTAATTTTCCCATCGAATAGGATCCGATGGATTCTTGAACAAACGCATGTGCGCGCGATCGATACTGGAACGTAACTCCTCGAGCGTGTCCGCGCGGAGCAGTAGAGCTCGCCCTCGATCGACACTGTCCAATTCAACGAGCACGTTGCCGAGCGCGTACACCGCCGTCGGATCCCATGGTCGATGGCGCTCGGCCTCGAGCAGATAGGGCAGCGCCTCTTCATACCGTTCCAGCTCGAAGAGGATCATCCCCACCTGCATCCGGTACTCCGCATTTCGCGCATCAAGCTCCGCGGCGCGCAGGGCGTTTTGCAGGGCGGGTTCGAATTCGCCGGCATCGCGCTGCAGCGAAGCAAGGCTCGAGAAGGCCAGCGCATTGGAGCTATCGACAGCGATCGCCTCCGTGAATGTGGCCCGGGCACTGTCAGGTCGGTTGATGCGCGCGTAGGTCGTGCCGATCTGTGTGAGCACGGCGGAGAGGCCCCGGACGTCTTTCGGATCGCGCGACCGTCGGATTGCCCTGCGCAGCAGGCGCTCCTCGTCCCGATAGTATCGCAATGCCGTTCGGTATTCATTCCGCGCGAAGACTGCGCTCTGCAGAAAAGCGTTGTGCCCGAGATTGAAGCGAACGCTGCGGAAGGTCTCGTCGAGATCCCGGGCGTGCTGCAACGCCTCGTCGGATTCATCGAAACGATACATCTCCGTGAGCACGACACCGCGGAGGAACCACAGGTCGGGAGTTTCGGCAACGAACGCCTCTGCGCTGTCGAGCAGAGCCAGCGCGCGTTCATACCCGCCCCGGAGATAGGCTCGCTGTGCCTGCGCGAGGAGGGTCGCTCCCTGCGGATCGAGCTCGCGGCGGGATGCCGGCTCATCGGGCCCGCACCCGGACGTGGCCAACAACGCTCCGCCGAGCATCGTGCTGACGATCCAGTGCGTTGTGATGTGCCCTCGGAGCCGCATCTCACAGCGCCTCCGCTATCCCTGTGCGCGATGCGCCCTCGGCTTCGTCCTGGAGACCACGCCCTTCTATCACACGAACCTGCCTGTTGGCGGGAAGCGGACCCAGCGCATCAACGGTACCACTTGGCCACTTCACGATGAGCGAATCGACCATGGTATGGTCACCGAGACCGAACGTGAGCACCTGCTCAAATGACGATAGATAGCTGGCCCCGGAGTGTAGCTCCTGCACGGCGCGGTGTGTGCCCGCAATCAGCTCGACGCGCGCGCCGATGCCATCCCGATTCGACTCCACACCCTCCAGCTCCACCCGCACGAAATTTCGGCCCGCGATCTCATTTCGCCAGAGGTGGGCGGGCCCGCCATTTTCAACGATGAGCACATCCTGATCCCCGTCCCCGTCGATGTCGCCAAATGTGGCGGCTCGAGCAACCATGGCACTCGCGAGCGCTTCGCCGCGCTCTGCCGCCACGAGCGCAAAGCTGCCCTCTCCACTATTCAGGTAGAGCTGCACCGGCTGACGGTACGGAACGGCTGCATCCACCAGGTACACATCAGGACTAATGTGACCATTCGCGATGAACAGATCGAGATGTCCATCCAGATCTGCATCGAAGACAAACAGCCCGAACGAGAGGACATTCAGGCTCGGCTGGCCGATACCGGCCTGAGGGGCGCGATCGACAAAGCGACCCCGCGAGTACCGATAGGCACCCACCATCTCGCGGGAGAAATTGGCCACGAACACGGTCGGTCTTCCCGTTGAATCCATTACGCCGAAATCCACGCCCATGCCGGCACGCGCATTGCCGAATCGATCCAGCGCGATACCGGAGAGAATCCCCACCTCCTCGAACGTCCCGTCCCCATGGTTGCGGTAGAGGAGGTCGCGCTCCGTGTCATTCACGACGACCAGGTCGGGGTGGCCGTCGCCGTCGAAATCGATGGAGGTGGCCGCCAGCGTCTTACCGGGAGCGGACCGATCGAAGCCTGCGGACTCGGAGATCTCCCGGAAGCTGCCGTCTCCCTGATTTCGATAAAACCGTCCGGGCAGGCCGTTGTAGAGATGCGGAGTGCAGTAGCTGCGTGATCCTTCGACCAGGGAGCACGGGATGTCCGTCTCCGGCGACCACTCGACATAGTTTCCAACGAAGAGATCGAGCCAACCATCGAGATCGGCATCAAAGAAAACGGCAGCCGTGCTCCATTCGGCAGGGCCTGCCACGCCTACTTCCGCAGCTACATCCACGAAAACACCTTCGTCGTTTCGCAATAGGAGGTTATTCGTGAGGCTCGTCACGTACACGTCGGGATCGCCGTCGTTGTCGTAGTCGGCGACGATTGGGCCGAAGAGGTATCCCGATATCTCGTCGAGGCCGGAATCGGCCGTCCGATCGACGAACTGTCCCGCACCTTCGTTTCGATAGAGAGCCAGAGCGGGCATCGTATCACCATCCACCCAACGACTTCCTCTAACAAGCAGGATGTCGAGGTGGCCGTCGTTGTCGTAGTCGAGGAAGGCCGCGCCGCCCCCGAGCGTTTCCGGCATCCAGAAGTTGCCCTCCGCTCCCGTCTCGTGGCGAAATTCGCCCAAGCCGGCCTCGCTGGTGACATCGGTAAACATCGGTTGTCCTGATAAGCCGGCCGAAGGTCCTCCTCCATCGGCTTCGCACCCTACGGCGGCGAGGACAAGCACCAGGGATGCACGAGCGACCCTCGTGGTCAGGAGCGATTCACACCTCGCCATAGCCGCAACCGCCGTGAAATCGTGCTAGAAGGGGCAGTGGAGCTACGCGTGTTAGGGATGTCTCGCGTGGGCGTCCAGGACCTGCTGTACGGCATCCAGGAGCGGCTTCGTGTCTTCCAGATGCACGTAGCTCCCGCTGGGCACGCGAATCAATTCGGCTCCTAGCGCTTCGGCCATCGATTTCTGAAGCTTCTCCCTGGCCTGGATGCCCGCGGCCGACACACCGACCCAATCAGGGTCTTCGGCGACCCTTCCCCCCGCGAGCACGACGGCTGGTACTCCAAGGCTTCCCGAGGACTCCCGACCGTCCCACGTGTCCAATACCTCCAGATACGCGTCGAATTCTCTGGCCGCCGCCGGCGAGACGGCCGAAAGAAATGCCTTCCGCTTCCCAACGTACTCACTCCACGAGTCGGCATCTATTTCGCGCCACGCGTCGTCTTCGCCTTCGTGAGCCGGATCGACGAACACTACACCGGCCACGTCATCGGAGTAGTTGGCGACAAACTCGCGAACGAGGAAGGCAGCCGCCCCGTGTCCAACCAGCACGAAGGGGGCCGTCTCTCCACTTTCTGCCAGAAGGGTGCGCAGCTCGGCCGCCATGTCCTGGGGCGTCAAAGCTCCATCACGCGGATCAGACCGACCCAGACCAGGTCGATCGTAAGAGACGGTGCGCACCCGCTCGGAGAGCTCGAGCTGCGCTAGATGCCACACGGAGTGATCGTCTCCTATACCCGAGACGAAAACCACCGTCACATCGCCTTCCCCGGCTGCCGACACGTTGATCCGCCGGCCGTCGATTTCGACGAGCTTCGTCGGGAGCGGCTCGGGTGCTTCGTAGTCGGCCCACGAGGTCGGCTGGGAATAATGCGCGCGCATGTACTCCTCGCGGTCGATCTCCCAGATGCTGAAGGCCCTGTCGAAGTCGAAGTCGTCGGGTTCGATCGAGCGACCCGGCGGCGAGAGCACGAATGGCCCGACCAATTTCTCACTGTCGAGGCAAGCGCCTTTGTATTGGTGATTCTCGGCTCGCTGCAGGCGGCAGGTGAGATAGAACGACGGCTCCCACGTAAAGCTGAGTATGTCGTTCACGAGGCTCAACTCCGAAATCTCGACCACGCCGCCGTACCACTTCATGTAGGCCCAGGTGTCGCGACCGTGATGATCTACGACGAACTCGGCCCGGCCCACTTCTCCGCCCGGCGTGAGCATCAACGCTCTCCATGTGCCTCGCTCGAGACCCGGCGCCGAGCCGGAGGGCGACTGGGCGTGCGCCGTGGTCGTGCCGTGCATCGAGAGGACCAAGTACGTCGCCGCCAGGATGCTTACGACGGCCCGCAGACACATCATATTTGTAGATCGATCAAACGACAGTAGAAAGGGGACGCAGCGTAGTGAAACGTGATATGCAGCTTGGCGTTTGTGTGACGCATCCCTCCGCTACATGGTAACCATTTCGCGACGAAATGTCGATCCCGTCCGCGTAGGATGCCTTGTGGACGGTGTATCGTCGTACTGCCCGCCAGATCATTCGTTTCTACATGCTCCGATCAGCGCGGCGTCTGGCGCTCGTCTTCGCCGGCATCCTCATCACGCTATTCGGTTGCCGCTCCGAGCAGAGGCTTACCTGGCACGAAGCAGACGGCTATCGGTGGGCGGAATTGGGTGAGTTCGATGGATCCCGTGTCGGGTTTTCCGAGGTCTCCCCCTCGCGGTCCGGCGTTCGATTCGTGAACACCCTCGAAGAGGAGAGCCTGCTCCAGAATCGCCACTTCATGAATGGATCCGGAGTGGCCCTCGGGGATGTCGACGGTGACGGCCGCGCCGACATCTACTTCGCTCGTCTCGACGGTCCCAATATCCTCTATCGGAATCTTGGTGGATGGAAGTTCAAGGATGTGACGGAGGAAGCCGGCGTCGCCGCTCATCATCGATACTCAACCGGCGCCGTCTTCGCGGACATCGACGGTGATGGCGATCTGGATTTGCTCGTCACCGCCATGGATGGGCCCAATACCGTCTTTCTCAACGACGGCCGCGGCCGCTTCACGGATGTGACCGAAGAATCCGGGCTCAGCTCCGATGGGGGCAGCACGACGATGGCCCTTGCGGACATCGATGGCGACGGCGATCTCGATCTGTTCGTCGGCAACTACAAAGCACGATCGATCAACGACGTCTATCCACCCTGGGAGCACTCCTTCGAGCGTACCGTCGTATCGACCGAGGACGGGTACCGCATCGTGCCCGAATTCGAGGAGCACTACGAACTGACCACCCACGCAGGTGGGCTGCTTCGTGTAGAGCGTGCCGAGACGAATCGTCTTTATCTGAACGATGGCAGTGGTCGGTTTTCCGAAGCACCGCGAAGCACTTTTCGAGATTCAGACGGCGAACTGTACGAACGCCCACCCGAGGATTGGACGCTGACCGTCCGCTTCCAGGACGTCAACGGCGACGGCATACCCGATCTCTACGTCTGCAACGACTTTCAGAGCCCGGACCGATTCTATCTGGGAGACGGCCGGGGCGGATTCCGCGCCATCCCCGAACTGGCCGTGCGCAAGACGAGCTTCTCGACCATGTCCGTCGACTTCTCGGACATCGACCGTGACGGCCATCTCGACTTCTTCCTCACCGATATGCTAAGCCGCGAACATCAGCGGAGGCAGACGCAGGTGAGACTCAGCATTCCGATGCCGACGGCCATCGGCGAGATCGAGAATCGGCCCCAGGTCGTCCAGAACACACTTCACCTCAACCGCGGCGATGGAACGTATGCCGAGATCGCGCGGATGGCGGGCGTCGCGGCCTCGGATTGGACCTGGTCGGGTCTGTTTCTGGATGTCGATCTCGACGGCTACGAGGACCTCCTTCTCACCACGGGGCACCTCTACGACGTCATCGACAAGGACGCACAGATGCGCGAGATCCAGAACGCAAACCCTCTGGGCGATGCCGATGCGCACCGGCGCCTTATTCTCGACTATCCTCCCCTTCCGCTGAAGAACGTAGCCTTCCGCAACAACGGTGATCTTTCGTTCGACTTCATGGAAAATGGCTGGGGAATAGGCCGGAACCCAGATGTGTCGATCGGCATGGCCTTCGGAGACCTCGACAACGATGGCGATCTCGACGTCGTCGTGAATCGCCTGAACGGGCCAGCCGGTCTTTTCCGCAATGATGCCGATGCGCCGCGCATCGCGGTTCGCCTTCGTGGGCCTTCCGGCAATACGCACGGGATCGGTTCAATCATTCAGGTGGAATCTCCTGGGCTTCCTCGGCAGGAAAAGGAGGTGGTGAGTGGCGGCATCTATTTGTCCGGGAGTGATCCCGTGTACTCGTTTGCCGCAGCGGAGCCGGATGCTCCGATCAGGGTGATTGTGAGATGGCGAGATGGCCAGTATTCCGTGCTCGATAGTCTTCGGGCCAATTGGTTCGTCGAGATCGATCACCCCGGCCCTCAAGAGGAGACGCCGCCGCAACGCCCCGACTCGACGGGTGTGCCAACGGCGCTGTTCGCTCTCAGGGAAAGATCACTCCACATCCACACGGATACGCCGTACGACGACGAGGCCAACCAGCCTCTCTTGAAGCGTCACCTGAGCCGCCTCGGGCCGGGTGTCGCGTGGGCCGATCTCGACGGCGACGGTTCTGATGATCTGATCGTGGGCACGGGAAAGAGCGGAGTCGTCAAGGCATTCCGAAACGACGGAAGCGGTGCATTCTCGCCGTGGAATGGGGATCTGTTGGATGGTCCGGCGGCCGGCGATGTCGCTGCAATCGTCACTCATCCCCTGCCCGTTGGCACGCGGCTCTTCATTGCCGTGTCCAACCATGAGGGCGCACCCGGCGATTCGTCATGGATCCACATCATCGACCTGGCCCCATCCGGACGTGAGCTGAGTAGGCAGAGGCTGCCGTTCGGCCTGGCATCCGTCGGCGCTCTCGCCCTTGTGGACGTCGATGGAGACGACGATCTGGACCTATTTGCCGCGGCTCGCCACATACCGGGTCGCTACCCCGATGCCGCCCCATCCCGTCTCTATGTTAATTTTGATGGCGAACTTCGGCTCGACGAGGATCGGTCTCGCGCCTTCAAGGACGTCGGGATGGTCTCGTCCGCTGCCTTCGGTGATCTCGACGGGGACGGCGATCCGGACGCCGTGCTGGCTGTCGACTGGGGCCCGATTCGATACCTCGAGAACGACGGCACAGGCCGATACGTCGATCGAACGGCAGAGGTCGGTCTATGCGATTTCGTGGGATGGTGGAATGGAGTCACACTCGGAGATTTCGATGGTGATGGTCGCCTCGACATCGCCGCCACCAATTGGGGATGGAACAGCGAGTACGAACGCCTGCACAGAGCCGACTCTCCGGTCCGCTTATACTATGGAGACTTCAATGCTGACGGCGTTCAGGAGGTGATCGAGGCCGTATTCGAGCCGTATCTGGATGATTACGTGCCCACGCAGGATCTCACCGAACTATCGACGGCGATGCCCCACATCAGCCAGCGGACGCGGACCTACCACGACTACGCGGTAGCCACACTCCGAGATATCGTGGGGTTTAGACTCGATCAGGCGTCGATTCTGGAAGCCAATACACTGAGCCACATGATCTTCCTGAACCGGTTGGATGTCGCGGGTCCTGGCTCCATCGGATCAGCAGAATCCGCTGCTGCACCGTTCGAAGCGATCCCGCTTCCCGACATCGCACAGATCGCCCCCGCATTCTCGCCCCTCGTGGCGGACTTCAACGGGGACTCCATGGATGACCTGTTTCTCAGCCAGAACTTCTTTGCCACCAGCATGCAAGTACCACGGCAGGATGCCGGAAGGGGCCTGCTCCTCCTGGGAGACGGCCACGGGGGTTTCGAGCCCTTGGCCTCGATGCAATCCGGCATCGAAGTCTATGGAGAGCAGAGAGGAGCCGCGGCCGCCGATTTCGACGGGGACGGTCGGATGGACCTCGTGGTGACGCAGCATGGCGCCGCGATAATGCTCTATCGAAACGAGAGCGCAGAGCCGGGAATCCGAGTGAGGCTCGCGGGCAAGGCCGGCAATCCCGAAGGTTTGGGTGCCATCGTGCGATTGCGCTACCCGGACGGCCCGGACGGTCCAGCCCGACTAGTATCGGCGGGCGCGGGATACTGGAGTCAGAACTCGTCGAGCATTCTACTCGCACCCGATCCGTTCCGTACGCCGAGCGAAATTGTGGTGAGGTGGCCTGGCGGGGTGGAGTCCAGCCATGCACTACCGACCGATAATGCCTACCTCGAGATTCGCATTCAGCATCCTGACAACATCGCTCAGCAACCCGCAGAAGGTGCCTACTCCTCCCGCACCTCTATCAACTGATTCGGGCGAATCGGCCCATCGATGTGCTGTGTGGCCCCGGAGGGCCACTCGATTTCGATTCCATCCACGACATCGGCCCGGTCAAGACCGAAGTAGAGCGGAAGCACGCCGTGAGAGAGGTATCCTGTGCTGCCATCAGCCACCTGTGTATACGTCGCGCCGCGGGCCTTCACATTCACCCTGGCGCCCAGACCGTCTCGATTAGATTGCGTGCCGACGAGCCGCACCTTCAGGTAGCTCAATCCATCGAGTTGCTCGGAGAGATCGCTGACTAGCACGAGCGGCTCCGAATTAAAGTCGTTCGTGATGATGTCCAGATCACCATCGTTATCGAGGTCGAAGACGGCGGACGACCGGGATCCGGCCGCCGCCCAAACGACAATCTCCCCCGTTCGATCGAGACAGTGCTCGTGCTCTGCATCGACTCCATCGCAATCCAGCTCGAAAAAGGGCACGAGCCGTCGCCCTTCCGCACGCGGTTCAATGCCCAGCACGAACTCGCTGTCCAAAAATCGCTCACCCCTTTCGTTGAGGAGGACCGAATTCACCCCGTACCGGTGCGGATAGTTCATACTGGCCGTGATGAACACATCCATAAAACCGTCGGCGTTCAGGTCACCGGCGCTGACGCCCCAGGGCCAATAGTTCTCGGCGCCGATCTTATCGGACACCTCCTCGAACGCTCCCGTGGACGTCCTTAGAAAGAAGGCATTGCCGAAAATGTTGTCGTCGCCTCCCTGGAGCAGCTCCTCGGGCCACTGCATGTTGGACTTCAGCTTCTCCTGATCGGGACCGACTGTTTCGCTCATGTCCGAGTGCATATCGGTGACGAAGAGATCCAGCTGACCGTCGTTGTTGACGTCAAAATGTTTCACGCCCATCGATCCCCAGGGCGTTCTTGGAAAATGCTCGGGCGTGCGCCGGACGAACTGCTTACCCTCGACGTTCTCGTAGTATTGATCATCCCCCTGCATATTCAGGATGTAGAGGTCAGGCCATCCATCGCCATTGCCATCCATCGGCGTGGCATCGCCGGACCAGCTCTCGTCGATGAGGCCGACGTCTGCCGTCACGTCCTCGAAGCGCGCCTGTCCCAGGTTGCGAAAGAGGATGCTTCGTTCGGATCGTCCGTCAATCGTATGTGCTGCAAAGGCATCCTCCCGACCCGCGTAGTACTGGTACCGGCCTCCTGTCTGCTCTTCAGAGGTACCGTTCATGACCGGCGCGAGCTCGTCGGTCGTATAGACGCCCACATTCGTGACGAACAGATCTATAAGTCCGTCTCTATCGTAATCAAAGAAGACTGCTCCTGACGAGTGGCCGACATAATCGGTGCCGGACTCCCTGGAGACGTCGCGAAATCGGCCGGAGCCGTCATTGAGGAAGAGCGCATTCCCTCCCTTCACGCTCGTAACGTACAGGTCGGGATCGCCATCGTTGTCTATGTCCGCGAAGGAAGCCGTAACCGTAATGCGGTCGTCCAGCCCGACGCCGGCTTCCTCCGTGATATTCTCGAACCGACCCCTGCCGATGTTTCGCCAGAGCTCGTTCTTACCGACGGCCGTGACGAAATAGACATCGATCAGCCCGTCCCCATCGACATCGGCCACGGCGATGCCATTCCCGTGGTCGTAGTGATTGGGCATCCAGGATCTGCCCGCCGTGTCCACGATCTTATTCCTGAATGTGATACCGCTCTCACTGAGCCTATTGGTGAAGGAAAACTGGTGGAATATGTCATATTTCGAGGCTGCTTCTCGCTGCGCCAGCCCGCGTTCGTGGAGCCATTCCAGATTCAGATTCTCTGCCGGCACCACCAGATGTGTGCGTCCGCTTCCATCGCTCAGATCCGGAGCTTCCGGTAGAACGAGTGCCAGGTCTTGATACAGCCTCTGCATTTCATCCGCTTGCCGGACGTCGTAAATGCCTCGAACCTGCAGGTGGCGATCGACGAGTACGAATCGAGGATTCAGCGTCAACGGGCCGTGAGACGTGCGTGCATTCTCACGAAGGTGAAGGCCCAGCCCCTCGAGCAGGTCAGCGACGTTGTCCCGCGGCCCCGTCAGAAACCGCCAATGTACGGAGTCGGCCCCTGCATTCGCGGCATACGGAAGCAGCTGTTCGGGTAGATCGTGATCAGGCTCCGGGGAGATGTTCAGGAGGCGAATGCTGTGCCAGGCTCCCTCCTGGGCTACCTGCGAATGCAGGACCTGCATGACCTCTAGCTGTCGGGGAGCATTCGTACCTGATCGCGTTGACGTCGCCGTGGCCACCCAGACCATGCCGGTCAGATCATCGCTTCGCACAGGACGGCCGAATTGATCCGACAATTCAAACGAATCGAGGACTCCCAGTACGGGCACCGGACTGTTCATTCCCGCGACATTCGGGTCTTTTCCGGCGGACTGGCAGCGTAGACTGCATGCGCAGACTGTGATCAAAAGGAGTATAGTTGCTCGAGGGTGCGCTAACGACATGGCACTACACAAAAAAAGGGGCACGAGACGAATCGCGTGCCCCCTTCCTCAGGATGATGAATAGACTGTATCCGGTCAGAACCCGATCTGCACTCCGATACGCTGGACGCTGCCAAAGAGCCCCCAGTCCGTATACGCATAATCTGCGCCGAAACTAAAGCCTCCGAGGGCGTGATGCAGGCCGGCTCCAAGGCTGATGCCCTGCTCTTCGCTCACAGCCTGCTCGAACCCGGCACGCAGAGAGAGCAGATTCATGAACGTGTATTCCGCGCCGAACTTCACATGCTCCTGGAAGTCACGCGGCCGCTGAGCATCCAGATGAATGGTAAGGGAGTGCATGTCCGGATTCAAATTCGTCAGATCGATGACGTTGAAAGACGTGCCCAGTTGGAACGTGAGCGGCAGTTCGAAGCGCTCGCGAACGTAGCTTAGCTCCTGCGCGAAGTTTCGGACGCTCATGGCAATGATGAGGCTGCGGAACCCCGTGTGATACGCCACCCCGAAGTCGACCGCAACGGTCCCGATCGAGTAGTCATGCGTTCCAGTCACGGCATCCGGATTGAAGGTCTCGCCCGACTGCTCCCCGAACTCCTGTGTGGTTACGAATCCATCTCCAATGTTCTGGTAGGCGTACTTGACGTGAGCTCCCGCGGAGAAACGATCCGTGAAAGCGCGGGCATAACCAAGGCCGATCGCCAGGGCGGTCGGACTGTAGTTGCCCGTCTCTACGAAGCCCTGCTCGTTGTTGGCCCGGATCGTGCCGATGAACTCACCATAGTCCACACTCGTCACCGACAGGCCTACCACGCCATAGTTGCCTCCGGGTGGGCGGAAAGCAACACTCGCGCCCAGGTAATGGATGTCCGTAATGAACTGGAGGTCGTTAAAGCTGGCGTGGAACATCCCATCCATGCCGGCCATGCTCGCCGGATTGTAGAACATCGACACGGATGACCCGTCGAGTTCAGCGGTCAGGGCCCCTCCAATCGCTGTACCACGTGCATCCAGCGAGGTAGAGAGGAACTTCATGCCGGTCTGTCCCCGCTTCTGAGTCTCCACGTCAGTGTCCGGCGTGACGATCGACTGGGCGAGAGCGGACGTCGAGAACGCGAGGGTGACCACCAGGGCCAGCGTACTTGTGTAGAAACAACGTTTCATAATTCCTTCTGAAAGGGTGTGTCTGATCCGTTCCGCGAGACTGCGTTGGCCATATGGCTTTCTCGGACCATGTAAGTTCGGATGCATTGGCTCGATGCGAGGGTGAGCTCCGCCGCCCGAAGACGGCGGAGCTTCCCATGGTTACCGAATGACAGTAAACTTCCTGATGGCGGTCTCGCCTTCGTGTCCAGGGCTGTTGTCCTCGATGACGGCGATATAGATTCCGCTCACCAGCAGCTGGCGTGAATCCGTCGTCAGATTCCATGCCTCGTCGCCCGAGCCATTCGTGTGCTCGATAGTGTGCACCAGCTCGCCGATCTCCGTAAAGATCTTGATGGTACACTGCGGCGGGATGTTGTAGAACAGGACACGGTCTTCTTGTTGGAATCGGACGCTTGTTTGCGCACCCAGATTGACAGGATTGGGCACGATACGCGAATCCTGCACGGTACCGGTTGCCGTGCTCGACTGCCCGTATGGAGGCCGCTTGAGCGTCGCCGGCAGGTACGTCTGCGTCAGGTATCGGCTGCTCTTGAGCGGCACTCCACCCGGAGTTCCATTGATGGCTAGCGGATCGTCCGGCTGCGGCTGTCCAACCGCAATGATATAGTAGAAATAGTCCTGACCGCGCTGTGCCTGCGTATCGCGGAAGGAAGTGGTACCCGGACTCAGATCCGGCGTACCGGGACAACCGGCGATACACTGGTAGCCCGTGACTAGATTGCCGTCCTCGTCGAAGTCGAATTGACCGCCGGAGGCATTGAGAAGGTTATCCGTGAAGCCGATGGTCCGGTAAATCTCCCAGTGATCGATCGGCGGCCCACCAGCCGGATGGGGTGTCCACTCCAGTTCGATGGCATCCGGACGACCGAACACCCGGAACTCGATGGGCGCATAAGGCGCCTCCGGAATCGGGTACTGGGTGAACCGGTTGCTCGCCTCGTAGAGGTCATGCGCGCGGAAGAATGTCTGGAACATCGAGTCGCGAACCGACATGACCCACTGGTTCTTCGTCAGGCTCTCCGAGCCGCGACTATCACATGCCGTACAGCCGTTGCCCTGGTACTGCGGCAGACCGATCAGGTTGTAATCAAAGGCCTTTGCCTCGATGACACCGTCCTTGTTCGCGTCGTATTCGATGAGAAGGTCGTCGTTTCCACCCGACCGTTTGTAAGCTCGGCCGATCTGTACGCCCGCATCGTAGCTGAGCGCGGCAACGCCCTCTGCCATGGCCTGATAGATGCAGTCCCCAAAGGCAAGGTCATAGGGACCGATGGCTTCCGTCGGCGCATATCCACCCTGCGCAGCCGTTCCGTGACCGGCACTTGCATCAGCGGTCGGCCGCCAGAACTGGCCATCGTTCTGTACGCGGTCTGCGTAGTGTGGGAAGTTGCGCGACGGTCCACCTGTATGGATGGTGCCGAGTATTGCCTGGTTGTAGTAGTTCTCGTGGCTCTCATTCACGCCGGCGAGCGGATGGTCCTGATCAAGCCACGAAAGCGTGTGCGGCTGGCAATTGGCCGCCGTGGCCGGCGTACAGCGGACATAGGTTTCGTCGTCGGCTGACTGGTCTACGTGGAGGAAAGTTCGCCCGACGAAGCTGGCGCCTGACAATCGACCGACGGTGTCGGAGGTCGCGTGCCAACTCGGGTCCGCGGTCCACAATGGAGCACCCAGGTTGTTGAACTGGGTGACGCTCGGGTCATACCCAAACCATGCGTAGAAAGCTGTGAAGTCTACCGGATACTCAGCATGACCGTCCCCGACGATGTCGATCATGTTGAACTTACCCCATGCCTGGCCGGCGCTTCCCGTCCACGAGGCTTGTCCGGAGGAGCGCCAGCGATGCAAGTGGTAGAAATACACATCCTCGAGAGTCTGATCCGGTAGCTCGATTTCATCGTCCGCATCGATGTTGCCGGTGTTACAGTACTCGTATTCGATGATGTGGTAGTTGTCGTGAAACTGGTTCACGTATGCGTATATGGTGCGCGTAACGGAGACGCCGACATCCAGATTGAACCGATTGATGATCATTCGATCGGCGGCAATGGTGGGGTCGACCTGGTCGACAACGGCCAGCTTATCGAAGGCCAGCGCGTCATCGACGTAGACCTCCGTGTCCTCGGTCCGGGAGATGATTTCGGTTTGCACCGGCGAGGTGAACTCGATGCCGGGCTCGCGCGGACCGATGCGCGCCACATAGGTGTCGAAATTCTGGCCGCGCTCGTTCTCCCAGTTCTTTACACCAATCCAGAAGCCACGGGCCCAACCGTGGTGAGCCTCGCGCAGAATGGCGGGATACGCCATTCCCGGGGGAATACCCGGCGCCTCTTCCTGCCTTGCACCTCCCTCCGAGTAGACGTTGTGATATTCCCCAATGTCCAGCCAGAATCCTCTGAACTGCGCCTCAGCCTCCTCGGCCGTGACGAGCAGAAGCACACCGAAAGCAGCAAGCGCTGCGACCTTAGTAACGGACAGTTTCATTACGATGCCTGTTGATTTGCCAGTTTCGTCGGGAGAATCGGACATGACGAGCACCCATCCAGGAAAGGGGGTGCCACGCCTAGGCGCGGCACCCCTTCGGGTCTAGAAGCTCAAGCGCAGTCCCACCGTGAATCGGCGTGGATTGAAGAAGGTGTTGAACGAGAAGTTAGGCATGTCAATGTACGCCTTGTCATCGAGCACCTGGTTCAGCTCGCCATCCGGTACCTCCACCCAGTTTCCTCCTGACCACATGTAATAGGTGTCGGATTCGGCCACCCAGTACCAGGCGGGCGAGCCGGCTCCAGATTCGGGAAGATCGGACAGCGATCGTCTGGCTTCAATTGGCTGGAACGGCACACCTTCCTTTCGATAGTCACCCGGCTTGTCATTACCCGGTATCCACAGGTTGCCGGGCAGATTCTGCTTCTGAGCGAAGTCGCAGTCCTCTACCGATACGTCTTCGTCAGCGCACGTCACGGCATTCACACCATCGAAGATGTCGCCGGGCAGGTGCAAGGACCACATGTAGTGGTTGAAGTCCTGGGTACCGCCTGCAAAGCCGGCATCTTGATACAGGTGCCTCGTATTGAACACGTTGTCGATGTCGAGGAAGACCTGCAGGTTCGCGTACCGCGTATTCAGGTGGCGCGTGAAACGCAGATCGAAGTTCCAGTAGTCTTTCCAGGCAACGTTCGGTTGCAGCTCGGGAATTCCACCGCCTCCACCGGACCACGTCCACTTCTGGCCTGACCGCCACTCGCCGAGGAAGCTCACCCGCCAGTCGCCCAGCAGATGGAGACCGCCAGCACCGGGGCCGAACTCGCGCGGCGTCATGAAGATCAAGTTCAGGCGGGCAAACGGCTGGGCAATCGGCGCATTCAACCGGTAGTCCGTCGAAGAACGCAGGTAGTTCAGCATATCGAAGGAGTTCTGATAGAACACCGAGTAGCCGAAGTTGCCGCTCTTCGTCTGCAGATACGTGTAGTTGATGAAGCCGCGCACCCAATCTCCCCGATTCTTCGTGAGGGTGAATTCGGCGCCTCGCACGTCCTCGTAGTTCCAGGGACGGCGAGAAGTATAGTTCACGATGCTGCCCAGGCTGTTGAACGTGACGCTCCGTGGCTGCTGCCGGATGTCGCGGTAGAATCCTGAGACGCGCAGCAAGAAGAGGTCGAACAGGTTCTGGTCGAAGCCCAACTCATAGGCCACGGTCTGCGGCATCGGGTGCTCCGGATTCCCGATCACGTCGATACCACCCGCCGGCGTGGACTGCACACCGAAGACCGAGAACGGATCGAGCATCTGCCGGAAGTGCCCGTAGTTGAAATACAGCTTGCTGTTCTGCGTGATCGGGAAGGAGACTCCGATGCGCGGGCTCAGATAGAGCTGAGAGCCGGGATCTTCCTTCTCCAGGAGTTCATCGAGGACATCCTGCTGATTGCGGAGCGCCTCGTCATAGGGATCGAATACCCACCACTCCGAATTCGGGTTGAAGTAATCCAGACGCAAACCGACGTTTGCGATCATCCCCTGGAATTCGAGCTTGCTCTGCAAGTAGGCAGCGCCCTGAATCGGTGAGCGTTCCCATTCGTGATGCTCGTAGAAGAAGCCTAGCTCCTGGCTGAGACGCTGCGAGAAGACGTCGTAGTTGCTCAGAATGAGCTCCGCGCCCGTCTTTATTTGCATGAAGCGGTTGAGCTGGCTCGTTAAGTCGAACCGACCTGAGAAGATGCTCACGTCCGTCGTATCGCGCGTCTTGTTCCAGTGACCGCCCGTCGAGATGCTGGCGCCCCAGAGGTTGCCGCCCTCGCCGGACCATCCCATCGGCTCCTCTCCGACGCAGAACTCCTGAATCTGGCCGTCGCCATTCACATCCGACTGACCGCCGAAGCAAACGGCATTACCGGTCTCGAGGCCCACCGGCGTCGGGAAGCCATCATCCGCGTACAATACGGGTACTACGGCACCCGGGGAGCAGGTGCCGCCGTCACGTGCTTGACCCGAGGGAGGACATACATAGGACTCGTCGCGAAGCTGAGCAAAAGAGTGGCGGTACTTGGAGCCTACGTTTTGCAGATTGACCTCGTAGAACGTATTGGCGTTCAGCGTATGCGTGAACGTAAGTCCCAGCATTCGATGGTCGATGTTACCGAGGGCGAGGGCCCCGTTCGAGTACACGAGGTCCGCTCGCTCGTAGGAGAGATCCACAACAGGCTTCACCGAATATCCGGCGCCCCCATCCATGCCCTGCCAGGGATAGTTCGGAAGATTCCCTTTCCACAACGTCACTCGCGGATTGTCATAGTGAGGCACGACGCCGCGCTCCGTCGCGAACATGCCGTGTGCCGTCAGTTTCATTCCGGGGCGAAGGTTGGAAGTGATCTTGCCCTGGAACGTGTTGGCGTCATAGGAATCGCGGGTCTGTGGGAGCGTATAAGCGGTTTGGGTTCCTCGATACGAGAAAAGGAATCGCAAGTCGCCCAGCTGCTGGCTAAACCCGGGAATTAGCGGGCCGCCGATGGTGAAGTCCGCTTGATAATCCGGAACCTGGATGGCGTTGTCCTTTCGCAGGGAATACTTGTAGTAGTCCACGAGGTCTTCCGGCCTGATGTCGAAGCCCTGGGCCTGAAGGGTTGCGGCCGTTTCATTGTAGCCCTGAACACCCAGATATTGCCGCTGCGTGTAGGGATCCCATCCGGCGGCCGTGCCCACGAAGGCTACTTCCGGATCGAGGAGCGGCCGCGCCCAGTAGGTATTGCAGTTGACATCGATGTTGGCCGGATCGCTGTAGTCGCAAGTTTCCGGAAGTCTACTGAGAGCGCCGAACGCCTTGTCCTGGATCGGCGTGTAGCGGAACATGCCGTCGAAAGTGTAGCGGTCCCGCGGGGGCTCCTTCGTCGTAACGTTGATGACGCCGGCACGGACGTTGCCGAACTCCGCGTTGAATCCGCCGGTCTGCACCTGGACCTCCTCGAGGGCGGTGTAGCTGATGTTGGTGAACGGCTCGAGGTCTCGCCCTGTGCGCAGATTGATACCGTCCATCACGAAAGCAAGCTCGCTCAACCCGCCGCCGCGGACCTGGAGTCCCGGCTCGATACCGGCTTGAAGGTCGAGCACCTCGCTTACGCCCGCCACCGGCAAATCCTCGAACTCCTCGGGATTCAGGTTGGCCACGTTCGCCGAGACATCGAGCTGCACGATGGGGCGCTCTGCCGCAACGACGACTTCGTCGAGACCTACGGCCTCCTCGCGAAGCTCGAAATTGACTTCACTGGTCAAGCCGACGCTGACGCGTACTTCTGCGACTGTCGTCGGCGTGTAGCCGATGAAGGACGCCTGCACCGAATAGGTGCCCGGTCGAACGTTGATGATGTCATAGTAGCCGTCGGCGTCTGTGACCGCACCCTGCGTCGTGCCTACGATCAACACGTTTGCGCCGGGGATGGACTCACCCGTAGCGGCATCGAGCACTCGCCCGGAAATCTTGCCCGTCTGGGCCGAGCTGACCGAAAACGGTACAAAAACGACGAGTAGGAAAAGCAGTAGCCTTACCAGTCTCATTTGCGCGATCCTCCAGATCGTGTTTTGATACACATGTTCTCCCAAATGGGAATCGAGGCCGATCTATTGTCATTCATCGCCACGTGCGTACGATTGCCGCACTCCAACACGCCGACGCCCCGCGCACCGCCCCTGCCGTGCGCAGGGAACGACCCTGCATGAGTAATGAATGCCTCCTCGATAGACAAGGCCAATTTAAAGGTACTATGAACGACCCGGCGGCGGGTGACCCGTGCTGTTCATGACGCGTGCTCGCGCAGGGTGGGCTTGAACAGAAAAGAACCCCCGGGCCTTAAACGAATCTTTACATTCGTCTAGGGTAGTTACCAATTCACGAGGAATTGTGCAAGAGGAGCGTGCCGGAGAGAGTCTGGATGTGGGCTCACTTCTGTCCGATCCACAAAAAAAGCCCGGCCTCTATCGAGACCGGGCTTCCCAAACAGTGGGCTTGTAGGGTATGCCGCTTAACTCAGGCCGTTACCCCCGACGCGCTCGACGTTCTGCGCGCTGAGGCCCTTCGGGGTCCTTTCGACCTCGAACTCAACCTCCTCGCCATCCCGGAGACCTTCGTCCCAGGCAAGACCGCTCACGTTGTTGCGATGGACGAAGACGTCCTTGCTACCATCGCTGGGCTCGATGAATCCGAAGCCCTTCTCACTGCTAAACCACTTTACTCTTCCGCGTTGCATAGAATTTGTTTTGTTGTGATGTCCCTTACCGTGTTCTACCAACCAGAAGAGTGTTACGCTTTCCCGATTCGGTATCACCACCTCAGGTGACACGAGTGAATGTTTGTAAAGTGTGCCTTACGGCGGATGTACCGAAAGGTTCGATCGGGAAGGATGACGATGCTGTGACGGAGTTTCGCTCAGCGCGCCCTCCTCCAGAAGAGATATGCTGGGATTCCCGCGGCAATGAGGGTGATCCCGATCAGGGCATTGCCGGGATTCGAGATGATGGAGCTAAAGACGATGAAGCCGGATGCAGCGATGAACACGACCGGAAGAATCGGAAAACCGATCATGCGGAAATCGGGGCTGGATTCCCCTCCCTCCTGCTCTCGTCGCCGATAGACGAAGAGCGCTGCCACGACGAGAGCGAAAAAGATCCAGTCGCCGAATACGACATAATCCAGGAGCTGACCGAACGTGCCGCTGAGCGCCAACACGATCGCCCACGCACCCTGAAGAAGGAGTGGCCCGTGCGGGGTCTTGTATTTCGGATGGAGCCGAGCGAATCGCTTAAAGAAGAGGTCGTCGTTCGCCATCGCCTGGTAGACACGCGGCGCGGCGAGGATGTAGAGATTCAGGATCCCGAAGACCGACACGACGACACCCGCGCTTATCAACATCGACCCCGTTGGTCCTGCGACGCGCTCCATGGCCTCGGCCGCCGGAGCGATGCTGCCGGCCAGGCCGTCGACACCGAGCGTGTAGAGGTAGGCGAAATTCACGATCAGATACGTGGTCACGACGATAGCCACGCCCATAATCAGCGCCCTGGGCAGATTCCGCGTGGGGTCCTTGAGCTCTCCCGCAATGTGATTGGCATGTTGCCATCCTCCATACGAGAAGAGCACGGGGATCAGTGCCGTGCCCATGGCTCCAACGATCGTCCACACAGATGGCGAGTCACCCAGAAGGCTCCCAGCGCCGGCAGAAATGTCACCGCTCCCCAGAGCAACCGCGGCTACCGTCATCCCCGCAAGAGCGAGCATCTTCAACACCGTAAAGATGTTCTGGGTGATGGATCCCAGCCTCACGCCGACATAGTTGATCCCCGACAGGAACACAATGGCGCCAACGGCAATGGCGGAGATCAGCGTGGTGGACCATCCAAAGAGATCAACAGTGTACTGCGCGAATATGATAGCCAGTGCCGCTATGGCTCCGGTCGCGCTCACGAGCAACAGCTTCCAGCCGTAAAGAAATCCAAAAATGGCGCCGAAGGTCTCGCGCAGATAGACGTATCCTCCGCCCGCCTCCGGACGCCGCGAACCCAGCTCGGCGAAACAGACCGCCCCGATCAGGGCCAGTATCCCCCCAAGCGCCCATGCCAGTAAGATGAGGACCGGAGTGTCGACCCGCTGGGCGACGATTGCCGGGCTGAGGAAGATGCCCGAGCCGATGATGCCGCCCACCACCACCATCGTGCTGTCAAAAAGCGAGAGGGTCCGCTTGTATGTTGGTGCTTTCGGCCCAGCCGGCGTATTGGCTCGAGTGGGCACGTCAGTCTCTGCGGGAGCTTTCATGTACCGAACTCCTCAGACAACTCCGTAACGCCGGCCGACCTTTTTGAAGGCATCGATCGCTCGGTCGAGGTGCTCGCGCTCGTGAGAGGCGGAAATCTGTACGCGAATGCGGGCCTTGCCCTCCGGAACGACCGGGTAGCTGAAACCGACCACGTAAATGCCTTCTTCCAGCAGGTCCGACGACATATTGGTGGCAATACGCGCATCGTAGAGCATGATGGGGACTATTGGATGGATACCCGGACGGATGTCGAAGCCCGCGTCGGTCATTTTCTCGCGGAAATAGCGTGTATTCGCCTCGAGCCTGTCGCGCAGCGCCGTCTCGTCGCTGAGCATCTCCAATACGGCGATGGACGTGTAGACGATGACCGGCGCGACCGTATTCGAGAAGAGGTAGGGCCGCGATCGCTGGCGCAGCAAGTCGACGATCTCCTTGCGCCCCGAGGTAAATCCACCCGATGCGCCTCCCAGGGCCTTACCAAGCGTGCTAGTGACGATATCCACGCGCCCCATCACGCCACAATGCTCGATGGAGCCTCGACCTGTCGGCCCAAAAAATCCCGTCGCGTGGCTGTCATCCACCATTACGAGGGCCTGGTAGCGATCAGCGAGGTCGCAGATATCTCCGAGCTTCGCGACGTCTCCATCCATGGAGAAGACCCCGTCCGTGGCGATGAGCCGGATATTGGCATCCTGCGTCTGCTGGAGGATGCGTTCCAGTTCGTCCATGTCGCTGTGGGCGTACCGGTGCCGCTGGGCCTTACACAGTCGGATGCCATCGATGATGCTCGCGTGATTGAGCTCATCACTGATGACGGCGCAATCGGCATCCAGAATCGTCTCGAAGAGTCCGGTGTTCGCATCGAAACAGGACGTATATAGAATGGTGTCTTCGGTGCCCAGAAACTCCGTGATCTTCTGCTCGAGCTCTTTGTGGATCGATTGCGTACCGCAGATGAACCGGACGGAGGCCATCCCGAATCCGTACTTTTCGACTCCCTCTCGCGCCCGCCGGATGAGATCCGGATTGTTGGCCAGACCCAGATAATTGTTCGCGCAGAAGTTGAGAACGCGCTCGCCAGACCGGACGCCTATCTCGGCGGCCTGCGGTGTGGTGATGACCCGTTCATCTTTGTAGAGACCGGCCTGTCGGATCTCATCGAGTTGAGCTTGATAGACCGCCGCGGCAGCGTCGAACATGGCTGTTTCGTCGCAGGTTGTGGGGATTTCGGATAGTCAGATTTCGGATAGACCGGGGACCGGCCGGACCGATGCGACCGAGTGGGTCCTCGCCGGTATCGTGTTCTTGCCCTAGCGTCGCGGCCCTGCAGACGCAGCCGTTTCCCTAACGACGAAAAGGTCACGCTTCAGGTGCGACAACATATCGTTCACGATAGCCGGTAAATCGTATTCCGGCTTCCATCCCCAATCGCGGCGCGCGTTGGTATCGTCAACGTCCTGGGGCCACGAGTCGGCGATTTTCTGCCGATCATCGGGATCGTAGATTACCTCGAAATCAGGTATGTGTCGAGTGATCTCGCGCGCGACCTCCTCTGCCGTGAAACCAACGCCGGCGAGATTATAGCTGGTCCGAATGGTAATGGCATCGGCATCGGCCTCCATGAGCTCGATTGCAGCGCGGACGGCATCGGGCATGTACATCATCGGCAGCCGCGTGTCCGGGCGTACGAAACAGGTGTAGCTCGAGCCCGTGGCGGCGGCGCGAAAAATGTCCACGGCGTAGTCCGTCGTTCCTCCTCCCGGTGGTGTCTTGTAGCTGATGAGTCCCGGGTAGCGGACGCTACGGACATCGACACCGAATCGCTCGAAATAGTACCGGCAGAGGAGCTCGCCGGTTACTTTCGTGATCCCGTATATGGTCGAGGGATCCAGGATCGTCGTCTGCGGGGCGGGGTTCTTGGGCGTTCCGACGCCGAAAACGGCGATCGAGCTCGGCCAGAAAACCCTAATCCGCCTCTCGCGAGCGATGTTCAACACATGCCGCAGTCCGTTTACATTGACGTCCCACGCCTGACCGGGCGCCTTCTCGCCGGTGACGGACAGGAGCGAGGCGAGATGGTAGATGGTGTCCACGCGATAGTCCTCGACGATGGCGCGGAGACGGTCAGCGTCCGTGACGTCGAGCGACTCATAGGAGACGCGGCCGTTCTCGGTCGCTGGCCGAAGATCCGACGCCACAACGTTCTCGGCACCGTAGCGGCGGGCGAGCACATCGATAAGGTCGCTGCCGATCTGTCCGTTCGCCCCCGTTATGAGAATGGGCATGGTTCGCTAAATGCTACGGAAATTGGCTCCCTCAGTACGTGAAGTTTCGCCTTTCAGTTCTGTCGACCGACCATAGCCCGGATTGCACCTCGGTCGATTCTTTGAACTTTCTCATTGGCAGGATGCTGTGCGGTGGACCACCAAAAGACACGAATGACCGGCGAGTATTCTTGCCGGACGCGTTGTGCACGGCAATCACCGTGCCAGCACGAGTACCGTCGTGGTGACCGTGTCATTGGCGCGCAATCTCACGACATACGTTCCGGATGCGACAATCTCCCCTCCTGACGAACTTCCATCCCATTGAATTTCGTGCAGGCCGGCATCGAAGTCGCCCTCGACCAGCTTGCGCACACGGCGCCCCAGCACATCGAACACCTCGAGCTCGATTCGGCCGCGCTTCGGCAGCGTGATTTCGACCGTCGCCACATCCATGAAGGGGTTTGGGTAGGCGCGCAGGCCCGCCGCCGGCGCGGGGCCCTCAGGCGGCTCGATGACGGTCGGATCCCGGTAAGCGATCGTGTAGATGCGACCGTCAATCGCGGCGTTGCCGAGGTCTCCAAGATCCGCCACGTATATCGTTCCGGCTGAATCCTGAACCATGTCAACGGGCCGGTAGAAGCCGGCCGCGAAGGTCGAGGTATCGACGACGGCCGCGCCGTCCAGCTTGTGGCGGATGATCTTATAGGCTCGATCGGAAAATTCCGGCCTCCAATTGTCCGGTCCGTAAAAGGCCATCAGCAGATTATCGCGGTGTGCCTCCGGGATATTCGACCCGGAGAGGAATAGGACACCCGTCGGGCTCGCATGCGACGCATAAGTCATGATGGGACCGACAGTCCCCGAATCATCCGGAGGTGTCCCCTGGACGTCTGGATATCCGTAATGCCGGCCCTGCATGAATACGTTGAGCTCTTCGATGGGCGGTCCATCCGACTGATCTTGCCATCCGTTGTCACCACCGTAGAGGTTGCCGTCCGGGCCGAACGTCAGATCGTAGACATTGCGAATACCTTCCGCCCAGATCTGGACATCGCTGCCATCGGGACTGATGCGCATGATCGTATTGTGGTATGGCGATGGGCCCGTGGTGCGGTCCTGCCACGATCCGAGCGCTACGTAGAAGTAACCCTCCTCATCGAAGACGAGCTGATTGTTCTGATGCCAGCTGGCCTCCCATCCCGAAATGATCGTCTCCGAGAAATCGGCAACGCCATCCCGGTCGTCGTCGCGAAGAATGGTGATGGTCCCGCGCGAGGAGACGTAGAGTGAATCGCCCTTCCAGGCGAGACCCACGGGCATGGTGAACCCGTCGGCGAATACGGATACCTCGTCGACTCGGCCGTCGCCGTCGTGATCGTGCAGCGTCTTGATCTGGCCGGCCGCGACCTCGGTGACGTAGAGTTTCCCGTCCGGCCCCCAGGCCATTCCGCTGGGATGCTCGACACCTGCATCCGCGTATACGCCGGCCTGATACCCATCATCCACCGACGGAGTCCGAATGTGTACGGCAACCGGAGTCGATGCCTCGCTGCTCCCTCCGGAGCCGATCGTCTTTATGCGATACCAGTACGTGCCAGGCGCCTGTACGCCTAGATCGATGAAGTATGTCGTGTCGACATGCGCGACCTGTTCGTAGGTGCCGTTCTCGCTGGTTGCCCGATAGACGGCGAAGGTCGACCCCACGATGTTGCCGGAGCGATCCCAGGACACTTCGATCGAGGGGGGATCGACCTCGTACTGCGCGACGGTGACGGAGTACGGCGGCGTGGGGATATCGGTGGCTTCCACCGAACGCGGTCCCAAACGGCCGCCGGAGATGGGAACGATGACATATCCATACGCCTCTGTTCCAGCCGTCGTATCCGCGAAGGGTGGCGCATCGACCTTCGCGAGGAGATGATAGACCATTCGATTCTGGCCGGAATCCAATGTGTCGGTTGCGGCGCGCCGATATACGAGATAGTGCGCGTCGGCTTCAGCAGCCCAATTCAGCATGCGGAGGTCGCCGTCGATAGTCAGTTGCAGATCCTGTGGCCGCTCCGGAACGTCCACCTTCTCGAGATGGAGAGTCTGCGGTAATTCATTCCAGGGACGATGGATACGGCTGGAGAGGATGCCTTGCTCGCCGCGCACACGGCACGTGAACAGCACGAAAACGCTGTCGTCCTCGGCTGGTGAAGGCGAGTGGAAGTTATCGATCTCCACGCCGAAGGTGCCGTTTCCGGCGATATTCGGATCGGCCATGGCCTCCCACCTGGGCGCGTTCTCAAACAGGACGCGGCTGCTATCCCGATTCAGATATGCAACGAAGGTGGCGTCACCACCGGCGTGCTCGCAAAAACTACCATCGGCGTGGCGCACGAAGTTCTTGTAGTAGAGCCCCGCGTCCTGGGCGCTCGCGTTCGGGCCCATCAGGATCAGCCAGATAGAAACGGCCAGGACAACTCTATACGTACGTCGATTCAACATGCCATCAGAAAACTGCATCTACACGGGTACTGCTTCTGGGCGGGTACTTCCGACCTGGTGGGCTTATCACGAAATGCCCTTATAGCCGGATCAGTTGCTTCGTGGACGCGATGCGAGAACCGGCCAAGAGCTGGATGAGGAAGAGCCCGCCCGCGACCTCTATACCGGCATCGGAGCGGCCATCCCAGGTGACCGTGTGGCGTCCTGCAGGCCGCGTGCCTTCCTCTATCGTCCTCACGCGGCGACCAAGCATGTCGTAGATGTGCACTTCGACGGGGAGAGTCTCCGGAAGGCTATACCTCAGATGCGCGTCCTCCCTCGCCGGATTCGGGTAGATGGCCTCAATGGTCGGAGCGCTTGGGATCGGGACTTGTCCTATCTCGTCCGTCGAAGACGTCGGATCCGCCAGCGTAAACTCTACGAAGCTGTATTTATCAAAGGTGGTGGCCCACTGATCGGGCTGATTGTTCACCTTTTCATAGTTGATGTACATCCCGAAACGTTCTCCCGGCTGAAGCGTGAGGCCCGCGTCGTCGTTGCGGGGAATGGCCATCTCGATTTCAATGCGTGGGAGATCCAGGTTTACCTCCAGCTGGATGGAGGCAGGCGTGAACACGCGCTTTCCAAAGTGACTGAGATACCCGGCTTCATCATCCCACATTCCTGCCCCGGATTCGGTGGCGTCGCGGGCCTCCTGCGAGCCGTCGCGCGTGCGAAGCACGGCAAATTTGCCGCCGGATAGATCGATGCGCATCATCGTATTCCCACGGCCGTGCCAGAGACCGTCGGCCCCGAAGTCGAACCAGATTTCGGGAATACCGATGTGAGGCAGCTTCAGGGCGAGGTACAGGTATTCGGAATCATAGGCGAGATGCATCTTCGGCGCAAAGCCAACCTGCGTGTAGGAGACTGTATCGTTTGCGACCGGCCACTCCGCCTCCACAACCCCGTCAATGCTGGGCGTGAATTGAGGTACGATGGTGTGCACCGGATAAAGCGGGTGCTCGTCCTCGCCGTCTAACAATCCATCGCCGTCCGTATCGGGATTGAGCGGGTCCGATCCGGAATAGATGCCGGCGATGGCCTCTTCGAGATCGGACAGACCGTCGCCGTCGGTATCCGGTGATGCCGTACTGCTTCCAAAGCGCACCTCGTCGAAGGGCACGCGCGGATCGTCGTCCACGAATCCATCGCCGTCTGCATCGAGGGCCTCGTAGATGTCGCCCCATTCCGCACCGAGATCCTCGTAAGCGGTGAATGTGCGGAAGATCTTGGCCTGAAAATCGAAGTGCTCGCCCTTCGGCACGGCGAATTCCCACGGGATATCGCCATGCGCCATCTCCGGGTGCCCGTTCGCATTGTACATCGCGTCGATGGCATGTTGGGCCTCGTGGACGAATACCCAGGTGAGGCCGTAGTTAATTCCCTCTTCGTGGCCGGGGTACTTCGCGTCAGTACCTATGGGATATTGCGTTTGGGAGAAGCCGGTCAGCCGCTGGGGCCCTGGAAGAGCAACGTTCGTGACGCCGAAAGACCAGTAGCCGTTCGTCGCAGGGGTGATGCGGAAGATCAAGTCGTACTGCGTATTCATCACACCCAGCGCCGCTAGGTCGACTGCCGTGTGGTTGACGGCGTAATCCTCGCGCGAGGGGAAATCCCTTCGGTCACGGATGATGTAGTAGGTAAATTCCAGATTGAATTTGAGCTTCGAATTCCGCCAGTAGAACTCGCGCGCGACCTCCAGCATGCGCTGAAATTTTGGGACCTCGGATTCGGCGATCTTGCCGAAATTGGTGTCGAGATAGATGACGACAGCCGTCTTGAGACTGGCATACGTCACATAATTGCTCGGATCACCGGTCAGCGTCACGGCGACGACCGGGGAGGCACCTTCCTCCGTATTGGCGTCGAGCCGGGCGCGCACCTGGTACTCGTACGTGCGGCCCGGTTCGAGGCGAGTGTCGGTGTAGGATGTATCCGGGCCCGTGTATGCGATGGGATTTCCAAAATCGTCTGATCCCTCTCGCCTGTAGATGTTGTATCCCGCGATGCTTCCGACCGGTGGGGTGAACGGCTCCCACGTCAACGTAGCGTTGGTGGCGCCTCCTTCGATCGACAGTCCGGCCAGCTCCTGCATCTCGACGGCCTCCTCCGAATGGGCGCTGATGCTGCCGTCGTTCGCGTGCGCGTAGACGATGTATCCGTAATTCAGGTCAGGGTCCGGCACGGTATCGACGAAGGTCATCTCCGTCAGATCGTGCGCGATGCGCACATAGAGGTTTCGCGATTGGCCGGTGTGAACGGTATCCTGAAGTGTTCGTCGATAGACGGAGAAAGTCAGGCCGGCGGCGGCATTCCAGCTGAGAACCCGTTCGTTGCCGTTTACCGTCAGGTCAACTTGCGAAGGACGGTCAGGGAAGTCGTGCTCTTCGAGGTACAACGTCTGAGGGAATCTGGACCAGGGGATCGCCGGGATGACTTCGGAGAGTGTTCCCTGCTGCCCGTGCTCGAGCGAGGTGTACCGGATATGCACCGTATCGTCTACGGCGAGATTGGCGAAATTCCCGAGCTCCACGCCGAATGTCCCGTCGCCCGCAATGTTCGGGATGCCTCCTGCGTCCCATTGTGGAGCGTTATCGATGAGAACGGTGTCGACATTCCCGTTGAGGTAGGCGGTGAACGTCGCATTGCCGGAAGTCTCTTTCGCGGTGGTGCCATCTGCATAGCGCACGAAATTCCGGTACACGACGGAGATCGGATCGTCCTGAGCAACGGCCGACGACGGCACCGCGATCGTGATAGCGACGAAGAAGGCAATGATGGGGGGAGCCGCTGCGATGCGGAAAAGCTGTACAAAGGACGTCATTCGATCAAGTCAGGTTGTGAACTACAGGTGCAGGCCGAATGCGAATCTGTGGGCCTGGCCGAGCATCGAGAAATCGCTGTACCCGTAATCGAAGCGAAAGGCATAGGAGCCCAGGCCGAGGTGGAGGCCGCCGCCGAAGGAATAGCGTGCCGCTCCGTGATTGAGTGCATACCCGCCGCGGAGGTAGAGCAGGCGGTCAAACCCGTATTCGAGGCCGACGCTGCCGAGCGGCCTGCCGTCATTCGGCTTCATGGCCGATCCGTGGGCGACCAGCTCGTGATTGCCCGCCTCTACCACGTCGATCGCGGCGCCGAATGAGAAGTTCACGGGCAGTGGATACGATTCGTTGATGAACGTCACTTCCGAGCCCAGATTTGCGATCTTCATCCCGAAACGGAAACCACGGAAGTCGCTCCGGTAGGACGCCGCGATATCCGCCGCAATAGCGCGCTGAGCGTACCCGGAGAAAAGGCCGAGATGTATGAAATTGACGGTGCCGCCGAATGCGACCCGATCCGTCAGCAGCCGGGCCACCGAAACGCCGGCTCTTACGCTCGAGGCCCGGAACGTCTCGCCCGTCCCCTCGGGCTGGAGGGGCGTGCGGACGGTCATGACGTCGGTGGTCAGGGCAGTAACCGAGGCGGCGACGGTCCCGAGGGACGTCCGATAAGCCGCGCTTACGAATTGATGGTCGATGCCGGCGAACCAGTTCGTGTGCGAGAGCGCGAGGCTGAACCCATCCATATAGCCGAGATTGGCCGGGTTATAATGAACGGCCTCGGCCCCCTCAACGCCCGCGATGAATGCCTCTCCGATCGCGGCACCTCGGGCACTGATGCCAATCTTCAGAAACTGGGCAGCCGTGCTGCCCGGGCGCTCGTACTGTGCGGTTGCCGGGCTCGCCAGAGCCACGCTTGCGACAACTACCAGGAGCCCTATCGTTCTTCTCATCACGTCGACCATGCGATCTATTTCGACCCTTCGATCCGCGGGCTACGAGGATCGATGCCCGAGGGCCATGCGCCGTTTGGTGGCCACCAGTTCGACACCGTGCTCATTTGATGATTACGAAGCTTCCCACCTGAACCTCTCCAGTCTCCAGATCCTCGACAGCGAACATGTAGATGCCGCTCGCCACGGCCTGGCCCACGGAGGAAGTCAAATTCCAGTCTTCGTACCCTCGCGTCGTGCTCTCGTGGTAGAGCGTCTGCACGGGATCACCGGCCACCGTGTAGATCTGAATCCGGCAGCGGCTGGGCAGATTGATGAACTGAATCCTCCGGTCCTGCTCCATCCACCGCGACCTGGTCTCCGGCGGCCGCTCCCAGGGCGGATTGAAGGACTCGTAGCCGGCATCGCCGCGATAAGGATTCGGCACGACGGCCACCTGCCCCACTGTCTCAGGTGGCTCGGTACCGGGCACGACACGCTGCGCCGTTGTGCGCAGGCTGGACTCCTGACTGGGGAAGTCGGTGACTGAGTCAGGCTTCGAGTAAGCAGTGACCGTGTAGTAGTATTCGAAGTTGTTCAGAAGGCCCTGATCCGTGTACTCGTACTGTAGTCCCGTATTGGGTCCGAATCGATTTCCGGCAACATCGAAATCGGCCAACAGCGTCCACGGGCCATCCAGACTCTGTGTGCTCTTGTAGACACGATATCCCTCAAACGGCTGCTCGACATTGTCGGCGCGATTCGGATCGACGTACTCTTCGGGGTTGACGTCGCCCGCCTGCGGCTGCCAGGAAAGCGTTACCTGGCCGGATTGGGCACTGATGCGGAGGGGCGGCGACGGAGGTGGGGACGGCACCTTGAAGTCGCGACTCACCAACCAGTCGATGCGTTCGACGTTCGCCATCATCCCCTCGAGACCCATCCCCAGGACCTGGCCTACGCGGAAACTCAGTGTATCCCCGACGCTCAGATCGAAGGGACCGAACGATATCATGTACTGCGAGCCGATCGGTTGCTGCTGGTTCTGCATGATCTCGTTGGCGGCCATCTCCAGGTAGCGCTCAGGATCTCGGGAGGGTGGTGCGCCCAAGCCCTGGCCCGGATACCAGTTGAACGTCCACCTGAGGTCGTCCGCCGAGACATCGGAAGGAGGGTAAATCCGAAACCCGATGGGGCTGACGGCCATGCCATCCACGCCGCCAGGATTGTCCAACGAGACGCCTAGCTTCAGGTCGTGGTAGTACTCGGAGTAGTCGTCGAGGGCGAAGTCCCACGTGTCACCCCGGAATCCCACATTTCCATCGACCCAGAGTGCGATGTAGGCATCTTTGAGGTCATATCGAGTGGGGATCACGCGGTAGGTGTAGATGATGACCTCATCGAGGGGTGGCGATGCCCATGCATAGCTGGTCTGGAGCACGTCTACATACATGGGCGTGTGGTTGGCGATATTCGTCAGATTGTAGTCGCTATACTTCGTAACGAAATCCTGATCGGAGACGCCCTGATAGCTCCCCGGCCACCATGGGATGTCCACGGTTTCTCCATTGCGAACCACCCACACGGAGTCGGCCGGATCGGGTCCGGGATAGAATTCGAAGGAGGAGTTCCAACTCGAGGCGACTGACACGAGGGTATCGTTGTTGACGATGGCGCCGACCCAGATTCCGCCTTCGCCCAGGTGCTCTTCGAAGCTGTTCGGCGGAAACTCTGAATAGATCAGACCCGGATAGTTCGTACTGGCGCCCCAGAGCGTCCCCATATTCGTTATCAGCTGCCGCACCTTCCCGACGTCGTGCATTTTCCAGTCCAGCGCGGCCCTTTGTGCATGCGCCGATTTCGCGACCGGCAGAAACACCAATACGAACACGCCGATGAACGTCGTAATGGATGCCATCCTCGACGACGTGACGGGCAACCGCCGAATTCCGTCTTCTGCCGGTCTTTTTATCTGCATGGCAGAATGCTACAAATCGAACTCAATACCCAGTTGAACGTGTCTCCCAATTGAGAATTGGCGAGGATCCATCAGTCGAAATGAATCATGCCAGTTGTATAGCTGATTCGTGTTCTGGATGACATCCCCAAATATGTACGGTTCACCCGTCCAAGGATTGAAGCCGAAGTTGATCTGCGTATTCTTCTGATCGAATACATTGAACACTTCGAAAAGCAGTCCGGCACTTGCGCCTCCAATCGAGAACGCCTTTCTGAATTTCACGTCGGTCGAATACGTGGGGGGTCCGCTCAGCGCATTTTCCCGCTGTTGAGCCTCGACGGGGTCATTCGTACCGGGTGTGTAAGGGTATCCCGACGACAGGCGAGAGAGTACCGTCAGGCTCCAATCGTCCGGCAACCGGAGTCCGAATAAGCTCAGAGGACGGCCGGGCGGCGAGGCGAGCATCGCCTGTAGGACGACCTGGTGCCGAATATCCCAACTCAAACGGCGCTCACGAATCGGATTTGGGAAATCGTTGATCGAGCGGATGTAGTCCTCGAAGGCCGACGACGAGTAGCCCGTGGCCCACTGCACGGTGTAGTTGATTTCGCCCGACGTGTAATTCCGATATCGCTTCTTCAGATTGAGCTCGATGCCACGTGCGCGCGCATATCCGTTGTTGTCGTATAGGTGGACGGGCAGTCCGAGGTGCGCCCGCAGGCGTGTCGTCCCAACCTGCCTCGAAATGTCTTTGTTGTAGCTCTTTACGTCGACCGCCCAACTTTCTGTGAACTGATGGGTGAAGCCGAACTCGTAGAGGATAGTCTGGACGAAATCGAGATGCGGATTGCCGGTGAACCCGCCCGTGTACGGGTCACGGTAGAAGAACTGGATCTCCGGCAGCTGATTGAAATGGCCGTACGAGAAGAACAAGACGGTATTCAGTGAAACGGGGAACGAGATGCCGAATCGGGGACTGACCGTGTACTTGAATCGCTGCCAATCTGCGGATAGACCTGTCGCCGCCTCCCACTGTGCCTTGTAGTTCTCGTCGTTGACGACGCTACCGGTCAGGAACCAGTCGATTCTCGCCCCGGCATTCACGATGAGGCTGTACTTTTCGAACTTATCCTGGATGTAGGCTCCCCCCATCCATGGCTTTGCATGGAATACCCATCGATTCTGACCAAATTCTTTGAAGGGACCCGGAGGAGGGGGCGCCTCAGGGCCGCCACGCCAGACGTACTCGCCGTACGGCGACAGCTTCACGCCCCCATCCTGAATATCCACGTATCGAAGGTCGTTGTACTTGACCTCGATCCCGGTCTTGATGAGGTGATCTTGCGTGATTTGCGAGATGACGTCGCCCTTGAAGGTGTACGTCCGCATGTCATCATCACGCCAGATGTTCTCGAATCCCTGATTATCGTAGAATCCGGTTAGCGGATCGGTTTGTGGCGCCTGTATGGTCGAGTACAACGTGTCGATAGCCCCGTCAGGTGCACGTTCAATCACCCAGAAATCCTCAGGCGTGCGGCCATCCAATGAACCATGGTATCGCACGTCAAGGAGGCCGAAATTGACGTCGTAGAAAGTGCGATTGGAGAGGGTATGCCGGAGTTTGAGATTGAGACTGTTGTTGTCCCTGGCATACTCTGCCATATTATCCGGATGATCTCTCCACAACCAGCTGAAACTACTCCATCGTTTCCACGAACCATTGTAGCTGGCAATGGTCTCGACGCGATCACTGAGGCGGTAATTCAGTTTTCCACTTAGCGTGGCAGAATTGTCTTGCTTACCGGTGAAATCGATTCCGAACAGTGAGTATGAGTCTCGGGTTCGATGATTGTTGTAGGGAGTGTTGGTTATCTCACCACTGGCGGAAAGAAATACGTAGGCCTCCCCGGGCAGATGGATTCCCAGACTGGGTAGAAGGGACTTGGTAATGGGCTCGGGTCCCGAGAGGTAGAGGGCACTGTAATGTCTCTGGAAGGCCTCATCCGTGATCTCGAATGAGTCCGTCTTATACTTCACGCCGGCCTGCAGGCGATCTCCACCCGTTCGCGTAGAGATGTTGACTACCCCGGATTGCGCCTGACCGTACTCGGCACTGAAGGCCCCGGTAAGGAGCTCGATCTCGTCCACACTCACGACGTTCAGATCGAGAACGCTCCGACCGCCGTAGATAGGGTGCGTCACGGGCATCCCGTCCACCATGAAAAGAATCTCACCACCTCGGCCGCCGCGGACGTGGACATTGGCCACACTCTCGTCGCGAACCTGGATCTGCGTTCCGTCGTCGAGGGTCAGAATCTCCGGTGCCTGGTCGACGATCGCGCCTGCCTGAATGGAGAATATGTCGGATGCCGCATCGAGACCGGGGAGCGACTCCATCGTCTCTCGACTCGTCGTACGACGCGTAAAGGTCACGTCCGGCTGAACCATCCCGCGTTCGGCTACAATCTCAAGCTCCGGCGATTCGATCGCCTGCGACTCGAGCTGGATGTCCAGTCGCGTCGTGAGATCCGCCTCTACGATGACGTTAGTGATGGTCCTCGTGTGATATCCGATGTAGGAGGCCCTGATCGAGTAGGCGCCCGGCGGAACACGCAGGATGAAGTACTCACCCGAGGCGTCGGTTGCGGCTCCCAGCTGGAGTCCGTCAACGATGACGTTTGCGCCGATGAGCGTTTCGCCCGTCTGCGCATCGGTGACGACCCCGGATATTTTGCCCCAGGTTTGCGCATGCGAACTCGTCGGCCAGATCAGCCAGACCATCAACATCGCGGCCAACAAAGAGGATCGATGTCGGGTCATGTCGCCCATGGTTTCACGTCTGATGTTCGAACGATCACACATCGTGGAGCGCGGCTAGTAACCCATACTGGACAAGAGTTCGGCGCCGAGCCGCTTCGCGTCATCCTCCCTGATGAAGAAGACCGGAAATCCGAGCACGGCCGCATTGAAGCTCGTTCCGTAGTACCGCAGACCCACGGCCATTCCGCGGTAGGCAGGAAGGTTTCCGTCGTATGAATAGATCACTTCCGTGAATCCTCCGCGCTCGGGGATGATGTTCACCTGCCCGAGGAGCCCGTAATAGGGGAAGGAGTTGGCCAGCTTGAGCGAGTCCACGTTGATGTCGCTGAATGCACCGACGCCGATGGCCCGGTCGAAATCACCTCCAAGCGGCGTTTCGTCTGCCGCATTGATGTGGAGGTAGTCGTGCACGAACGTGCCGTCGGCGAAAGCCTGCGGGAAGTTCTCCGTGGGCTTGAATGATTTCAGGATGCGCCATCCACTCATGATGAAGTCGCCGCCCGTGTTCAGGTAGTCCTGGATGAGATCGACGTGCTGAGGTAGTCGATGAGGATTCGTCGAGTAGCTGTTGTCCGCATGCCACACGACGAGCTGGTACCTGGCTAGCGTGTCTTTGGGAGGCGCGCCCCGTTCGTTGTAATCCCAGCTGTACTCGGTGCCGAACAGATCGGCATAGAAGCGGTCTACCTCATCGTCCGTGAAGGTCACACCGAAGGGGAAATTGGATTCGGTAGTCTCGTCGACGATGAGGATGCGGCGGTCGTGGATGGGCCGAACGAGCCGGATCGTGACGGAATCGCCCGTCGGATCCAGCAGATTGGTATTATCCCGCGAGGTGACCCGAATCTGGTGCTGCCCTTCGAGCGGCGCATCGAATGCGCTCGGCGGAATGAACAGAGTCGTGTCCCTGGTCCACGTCCAGTCACTGCCATCGACGGCCCAGCCGTATTCCATCACCTCGCCATCCTGGTCGCGCGCGGTCATGGTGAGCCGAATGCCTTCCCACCAGTCGGTCACGTGATCCAGAGCGAAGAAAACCTCCTGGTTTGAGGGCTCGACGATCTCCGTCACGGGAAAGATCGTCTTGCGCGTGTAGAAGCGGCGCTCGGCCGGAGTCGGATCGACGTCCCCCGAATTGTCGACGGCGCGCACCTGGAAGATTTGCAGGTTCAGCTCGTCGGACGATTCGAACGCAATCGTCAGACTCGTCTCCCCGGTGAACTCCCAGTCGGTAAGCACAGAGTCGCCCAGAATCAGGTGATGCGTGATGTAGCGATACTCGTACCCTGCCACGAATCCGTCGACATCCTCACCATCCCAATGAAGCGTCGTCAGGGCGAACAACGTGTCATTCTCCTGCGGGATGTTGGCCAGCGTCGTGTTCGGCGGCTCATTGGCATTCGGAGGAGTCAGAACCTCCTCGCATGCGGTCAGGACGGGGCCCATTGCCATCATCAGAACGGCCGCCCACCACCAACTGAAGCGATCCGGTCGGCTCATGACGGATTCTCGATGTGGGTTACCTCGAACTGCCGATGGAACAGGTACATGTCCCTGAAGCGCCGTACCGATTCAAGCGGGCGCAGCATGACCTTGATTTCGGTGGTGTCACGCTCGGCGATCCGAAAACGAGCCGGAAAATCCATGGCCGGATCGGCGTCAGGCGGAAGCCGCACCGGAATCAAGAAGCTTCCAATGCTCAGCATCTCAGCACTCGCGCTGAAACGAAGGCTGTCGTAATCGCCGGGCGGAAGGAGCGACTCGAAGATCACGAACTCGGCGAACTCCGATCCGTCGCGCTGAAAGACGTTGTAGACGTAGTCTCGCTCTCGGTAGCTCGTAGTGCTCTTCAGAAGCACTGCGAACAGAGTATCGCGGAAGGCACGCCCCTGATAGATGGTGACCCCGAAGCTATCGGAAGGCGAGACCGTGAGAACCTGGCCGGCGATCACGATCGTAGTGTCGGCCGGATCCGCCTGCATCGTCACGCGAAGCACACCTGGTTCCGGGGATTCCTGAACCCCGGTATCGCAACCCACGCCGGTCACGACGAGGAATGCCAGGCACAGAAGCCGCGTGATGCTGGAGAGGGTTTTCATCAGACTCCGCAAACGGACATACTACGGTGGCCACCGGCCCGCGCCGTCGAGGGCGCGGGCCATGGCCTTCCCCACTTCTCCCAGCAGGAGGGCTGGAAGACACCTTATAGGATTCTACTTCAGGAGCATCATGCTTCGAGTATGCGTCTGCACGTCGCTTTCCAGACGATAGTAGTACAGACCGCTCGCCAGACCGGCGCCGTCGAAGCTCACCTCATACCGTCCCGCACTCTGCTGCTCATCCACCAGCTTGGCAACCTGACGTCCCAGCACGTCGAACACGACCAGATTGACCTTCATGGCAGCTGGCAACGTGTACGAGATGGTCGTAGAGGGATTGAATGGGTTCGGATAGTTTTGCTCCAAGACGATGGCATGCGGCAATTCCGCCTGGTCTTCAGTCGCCGTCGTGAACTCATCGCGAGCGTAGTTGAAGACCCGCACCTCGTCGACGCGGCCGTCGAAATAGCCTTGCGCGGCCGGGCCGGAGTGGCCGATTCGGAACGGACCACCAGCGAGAATCGCCGTGCCCTCGACGCCGATGCGCTTCTCTCCTACTACCTCTCCGTCGATGTTGCTTACACGAAGGAGTGCGCTGTCGGCGGAGAGCACGTAGAGTGCGTGGTACCAGGTTCCGGTGTGCAGGCTGTCATCCAGATATAGATCGTTGATGATGTAGCCGTCACCATCCGGAAGGTAGGTGCCCGCCGACAACCGGTTTCCGGTGAGGAATTTCATCTCGAAATTCTGCTGGAACCACGATCCGCCTGGACTCTCCTTTCCAATCAGGCGAACATCCTGTTTGATCGAGTCCGCATTGAACCAGAGCTCGACGGTCATCTCGGTGCTGGCGAGGAAGGGCGACTGAATTTCGAGGTAGGTCTGGTCGCCCTCGTCCAGGTCGAGCGCGTAATCACCCACGGCTGCGTCATCGACGTACGTTGCCGTTCCGAAGACGGTCACCTGGTGGGCGTACTGCGATTCGTCGACGGGCGAGCCGGAGCCTTCTTCGAAGCTGAGGTAGAGTGTCTGCGTGCCTTCTTCGTAGATGCCGAAGGAGTAGTAGGTCTCATCGGCCTCGGCCGTCGAGGGCATCGTCGCGCGCATGTCGGCGTCGTCGGTGGCCGAGACGTAATAGCGAATGACCGTTCCCAGCTCCTGCTGAGGAATGGTTGCCGAATAGAGTCGATCGCCGTTCGACGTCATGGGAATCTCCTGGAAGCCTGCACCCACGTCGTAGTGCAGTGTGACGTCGGCGATGCTACCCGTGCCTAACTTGAATGCCTCGATCGAAACCTCGTAGCCGGGCACGTCCGATGTCTGGTTGGTCAACTCCGTGACGTCCGTAAGAATCGGTGGGATACCGAAGTCCCGGACGACATTGCTGATTCGAATCTCATCGACGAAGCCGTCGAGCCAGGAGTCCGTGCTTCCCCCGCCGGCCCATCCAATATGAACGTCGTTCCCGTTCAACAAGGGGGGCGCCTCTGAGATCGGGTCGTATGCGGCCGAAGTGAACGCAATCAGTTCACGATTGGCGTTGTGCACGACCTGAGCGAGGATGTGCTCCGTGGTATCTCTAATGAAGGCGATGTGATACCACTGGCCCGGTTCCATCGTGTCGTTCGGTGTGTTGGCTTGCGGCCAGCAGCAGCCCGTGGCGGAATGGTATCCACTGCTGAAGAAGCGGCTACTACCCCAAAGCTCGATGAAGTAGTTCGGCCGCCAGAATACTTCCTCTCCCGGTTTGATGATGAGGCGCGGTACCCAACGCCAGTCCTGATTGGACTCGCCGAACGTGAACACGTTGATCCAGCCCTCGATCGTCCAATTACCATCGAGGTTGAGCGCGTCACCATGCGGAACGGTCACATAGGAGGAATCTCCCTGGGAATCGTTGTCGAGGCGGAGTGCCTGCCCCAGGCCGAGGGCGGCATTGGAGACGAATGAAAGGTTTCCGTGCCCTACGGCGTCGTCCGAGAATTCGGAGGCATTGTCGAGGTTGTCGTCAAAATGCAGCAGCAGCACCGTAGCCGTATCCGGTTCATACGGTCCGCCAACCTGCGCTGCGGCCGGGTATAACAGTCCAAATGACATGAGCAGGCAAATAGCCGTGCTCAGCCATCTCTTGAGCGATGGTACCGATCTCATCATGGCAATCCTCCATGTTCGCGTTGACGTGGGATCCGAACCGCTTCGTGGGGATGGTAACCGTCACCGTCCCCATGTAGCTTGCAACGGAAGAAAGTAGCTCGTTTCAGAATTTAGTAAACCGGTTTGGCAAAAATCGACTCGATTTGGACTTCACGTATGTTATTGGGAGATTATGGCAATGTCAAGGTCGAAGTAGCGACCCTGTCCTTCGACCACCAAAACCACGCTAGAGGCCTGACACAAAGGCTGTCCTGCTCGAGTGCGGCTTCGGCGCAAGCCCGTCAATCATTGCATCGCATCGAGCCGGTTGCCGGAAAGCCCGATCGATTTCATGAACCGTACAGTCGTCCTGACGTCCGCGCTGCTGGCGACAGTTTTTCTGAGTACTCCGGTCCGCGCCCAGTCTGGGCTCGAACATCTTCTAGATCCTTCCCGCCTGCCCTACCTCAAAGAGGGTAGGCATCTGCAGATCTCAAGCTTCGACTCCACGGGCGGAAATGACGACCGCATCACGCTCCGGAACGGGGAAACAGCCGTGCTGGCGGATATCGAGGGGCCAGGCGTCATCACACGGATCTGGATCACCATCAATTCCCCCGACCCCCATTTTCTGCGGCGGATCGTCCTGCGGATGTTCTGGGATGATGAAGTCGCACCCTCCGTGGAAGTGCCCGTCGGAGATTTCTTCGGCACGGGGTTCGAGTACACGCCCTACGTGTCACAGCTCGTCGGCATGACGAGCGGCGGATACTTCAGCTACTTCCCGATGCCGTTCAATGAGCGCGCCCGCATCGAAGTGGAGAATCAAACCGGACAGCACCTCCCCTTCCTCTACTACCACATCAATGTCCAGTCCGCAGATGAACCCTTCCCCGAAGATGTGGCCTACTTCCACGCATCATGGCGGCGCGAGCTTCGCACGGCGCGAGAACAGAACTACCTCCTCCTCGAGGCCGAGGGAAGGGGACATGTGATCGGTGTAAACATGAGTATGCAGGGATACGATGGTGGCATCTCGTATCTCGAGGGCGACGAGATGATCTACGTGGATGGCGAACGACATCCTTCCATCTACGGCACCGGCACGGAGGATTATTTCACGAGTGGGTGGTATTTCGAACAGGGCCCATTCTCGGCCCCTTATCATGGGCTGATTCTGAAGGACGAAGAGAAGAGTCGCATTGCCGCTTATCGCCTCCACGTCCCCGATCCCATCTCCTTCCGCGAATCCATCCGCTTCACCATGGAGCATGGGCACGGAAATTCCGCGATTGCCGATTACTCCAGCACGGTCTACTGGTATCAGAAGGAGCCGCACCGGCCCTTCGATCCGTTGCCGCAGGCATCGCTCCGAATCCCACTGCGCGTGACCGTGCCGAACCGGGCCCTGGAAGCGGAATCCGACGAGGTTCGAATTAGCGGAGCCGAGATCGAGATCGAGGACATGACGCCCCACGGCCCGGACTGGAGTGACCTCCGCCAGGTTCGAGTACGCGATGCGGTACCCATCATGATTTCCCTCCCTGCCGGCGAGAACGACAGGTACTTCGTCGATCTCTATTACACGATGGGTCCCGAGTACGGCAATTCGGTGGTTACTTTCGACGGCGAGCCGCTCGATACGTTATGGGGGTTCAGCGAGGTTGTACAGCCTGGGGGCCGTGTACACCTCGGTTCGCTGCGAGCCGATGATGGGCGGATCCATATCGAAGTGCGGCCAGTCGATCCCCATCCCGCGGCCGAGGGTCGATCACTGGGGCTGGATGCGTTCGTCATCGAACCGGATCGCAAGTTCATCCCCGAGTGGTACGTCATCGGACCGTTTCCGAACCCGGTGTCTGAAGATGGCCGCCGCGAAGGACTCGACGTCGTCTATCCCCCCGAAGAAGAAATCGATCTAAGCGCCACCTACGTCGGGGCACTCGGTCAGCCCGTTAGCTGGAAGAAAACGGGACTGGACCCTGCGGGCCGGCTCCAGCTCTGGGGAAGGTTCGAACCGAGCGACCTGATAACATCCTACGCGCTGACGTACGTTTACTCGCCGCGCGATCAGACCGTGCCACTTCTCCTTGGGTCGGATGACGGCGTGAAGGTGCTCTTCAACGATGAAGCCGTACACCAGAGAGAGGGCATTCGGATCGCGGCGCCCGATCAGGATCGAGTCCCACTCCGCATGAAGCAGGGCTGGAATAAGCTCATGATCAAGGTCGAGAACAACTTCGGCGGCTATAGCTTCTTTGCCCGCCTCCTGGATCCGGTCGGCGAACTCACCGTGAGTGCCGACCGATCGCGATAGACAACGCAGATGACATCGATTGTTATGCCATTGCTTCGCCTATTGGCTTTCTGCGCGTTGGTGTTCACCAGCTTGCTGGGAAGTGTTGCCTGTTCACTGCCCGCCCGTGCGCAGCCATATTTGTCGAATCTTCAGGCAGGCGCGGACGACCCGCTCTTCGCAACGTACGCGGCCCCGCTCTCAAGATCCCAGTTCATCGTCGACCAGGGATATCACTTCGAGTACTATCGCCCCGAGAAGGGGGCCGACTTCACCACGCAGCATGCCGGGTCGCTCGGACTCGCCTTTCGGATGGACGGTGAAGTGCGCTACCGGGCAGGTTCGTTCGAGGAGCCGCCCATCATCACGGCTTCCTACAGCGATCTCGTTCGGTACACGTTCCAACCGTTCGCCGGCGTACGGGTCGATGTCCATTTTCAGGTCTACAGTTCCAACCTGGCTTTTCAGGACATCCGGGTCACGAACACCAGTGATTCCGAAATCAGCCTCGACATTTTCCCCATGCTCCGTCACACCGTGCGTGATGCGCACGTGAGCGATGATCAACGCGCCTTCTTCTTCCGCCACGAGGCACCGCCCGATCAATGGACCATTAACCAACAGATGCCCCACGTCACGGAGCGGGAGAACATTTTCATTCTTAGCCGGGCGCCGGATAACATGGGCATCGTGCCCATGACCGAGGGTGAGCTAGCGGACATCGAGGCCACGCTTGACGCATTCACCCGCGGCGAGTTGGGCACGTCGAGCATGGCTGAGGGCACAGGCACCATGGTGTTCCGAGTAGCGATGCACATCGCTTCGGGCTCGAGCGAGCAGATTCGGATCGTGCGGGGCGTTGTCGATCCGGCGAAGGCGTCCTCTCTGCGAAGCGATGCCGAGGCGCTCTTCGAATATGATAAAGCACGAGGTCTGGCCGAGAGTGAAGCGCTCTACCGGAGCATCCCGGATCTGGCTTTTGACGACCCGAAGCACGAGGCGACATACTGGCAAGCCTTCTCCCTCGTGCGCCAGGTCATGATGCCGCCCGAAGGCGAATCGTCGTACAACTACTACGTGTTTTCCCGGGAGCCCGTCTGGGGCTGGGGGCACGGCGGCCAGGTCTTCCACGAAAGCCTCACGATGCTAGCCTACGTCTTCATGGACCCCGAGGGCGCCATGAATTCGCAGCGCGTCTACATGGAGCGCCAGCACGAGGATGGCTACATCAATTACCGCACCGGCAGCTATCTGAACGAGGTCATCCTTACCGAGGACGAGCGAACGACCTCGGCCCCCTGGTACAACTGGATCAACTGGGAAGTCTTTCGGCAGACGGGGGATCGGGAATTTCTGAGCGAGGCCTATGATTCCGGAGTGGCATTCTACGAATGGTGGCTTCGGAATCGGGATCAGGATGGCGATGGGCTCGCCGAATGGGGCGCCCATGCCGTGCTCGAGAGCGTGCGCGATGGGCGGGTGGCCGTATGGGATGAGGTCGCGTGGCCGTCGAATTTCGAGGCCTTAGACCTCAACAGCATGCTCGTCATGGAGGCGAAATCACTGGCCGCCATGGCCGAGGCCCTCGGCGATTCCTCGGCGGGTGCTCGGTGGCGAGATGAAGCCGAGCACCGAGCTCGCGCCATCAACGAAACATTCTGGGACGAGGAGACCGGCTTCTACTACCACGTCGACCGGGATGACCACGACTTCAGCTACAGCTCGCCTAACGACCTGAAGCGGCAGGAGATCATTGGCTTCCTTCCGCTGTGGGCCGGCATAACGACGGAGGAGCAGACGAACCGGATTCTCGAGCACCTCACCGACCCCAACAAGTTCTGGCGACCCAACGGCGTGCCTTCGCTCGCGGCCGACGATCCCTACTACGACCCCATGGGATACTGGAACGGGCCGGTCTGGGTGGAGTGGCAGTACCTCATCTTCCGCGGGCTCCTCGATGCGGGCCGAAAGGATGAAGCCGCGGAGCTGGCCCGTCGCGTCATCGACCACGTCGCGTACCACCTTTCGGATTCGCACACCTTCTGGGAGCTCTACAGTCCGGATGAGCTCGAGGCTGGTCACCATCAGACCTACATCTGGACGGGGCTCGTCGCCCGGATGATGCTCGACCTCCAGCAGGTCGAGCTCGGATCGGCAGCCCATCCTGAACTCATCATCGATACGTCTGACGGCCTTCGGGTCGATGGAATTCGCAACCAAGGACGCGCATCAAGCTTGCCCTCCCGCCCCCCTCTTTTCACCTTTCTCTTGAATGGCGAGGAACTGTCCTCCGCAGAAGCCGACGTCGATGAGGCGGCTCGGCCGATTCGGCTCCGCTTCGGCGACCGGCTGACCGCCGTCGTCGACGATGTGACCCCGCGGCCATCGACGCTGGGCGGATGGAAAACCGAAATCAGGTTCATCAACACGTCATCCGACACGCTCACCCTGGAGAACGTGCTTCCGTTCGGCGCCTCCGACGAGCACGTGTACATCACGGCCGAGGGCCCGTGGTCGCTCGCGCGCACCAGGCTCTACCGACCAGGTCGTGCTCCGATCGGCGTGATCCTTCCGGATAATGCCTGGGAACTGGGGTATGCGGCTGCCCCAGCACAGCCCGGAGGCTCCGTGGCTGCCATCACTCGACGAGTCGAATCCGATAATGCTCAGCTCTCCCGTTGGAATACCCGTTTGCCGCCGAGTGCCTCCGTTACCTACGCCCTGTATGCCGACGCCTTCGAAGGGCCGTGGCAAAATGGGCTTCGGATGATGTTTCGAGATCGCTACCTCTACGATCTCGAGCACTTCGACGACTCCCTTTTTCGGCGCGAGGATCTGAGCTGGATTCGCGGCGCGTACGTCGCCGTGCTGCAGGCTGCGTGGGACCGCGCATTCTTCGACCCGTCATCGGGAGAATACGCCTTCGATGCCTTCCTCGCCGAAGGTGAGCATCTGCTCGGCGGCTACGATGTCTACGCGCTCTGGCCGACGTGGCCGCGGCTGGGGCTCGATCCTCGGAATCAGTGGGATCACTATCGCGATCTTCCCGGCGGCATCCGCAAGCTCGCCGATCTGGCCGAGCACGCTCGCTCCCGCGGCACGCGCTTCTTCATCAGTTACAATCCGTGGGATCAGAGTTCGCGGCCCGAGGACCACTACAGGGGAATGGCGACACTCATCGAGCAGATCGGCGTCGACGGTGTCGTGCTCGATACGCGGGGTAGTTCGAGTCGCGAGCTACAGGCAGCCGCGGATTCCGTTCGCGACGGCGTGGTGATGTATAGCGAGGGGATGGCCGTGCCGAAGGACATGCCCGGCATTATAGCCGGGCGCGTGCACGACGCCATCGTTCGCCCTCCGCCTCTCAACCTGAACAAGCTGATCCGGCCCGACTTCGCCATTTTTCGCGTGGCCCAGCTGGCTCACGAGACGCTACACCGCGACGTCGCCACCTCTTTCTTCAACGGCTACGGTGTTGAGATCAACACGTTCAGACCGGCCCGCCCTCCCGAGGTGCTCCAAGATTTTGCGTTTCTGGGGCGTGCCGCGCGGATCCTCCGCCTGAACTCGGATGCCTTTAACAGTCACGACTGGACCCCACTGATCGAATCGCGCCGGGATAGCATCTGGATCAACGAATTTCCCCACGCCGACAAAACGGTGTATACGATTCTCAGCCTCGTACCCGAAGGCCATAGCGGCCCCCTTTTCTTGGTGCAACCCCGGCGCGACAGGCACTTTGTGGACCTCTGGAACCACGTCGAATTGGCGACCGAAAACCTCGATGATGGAGAATATCTGACCCTCGACGTCGACGCTTTCGACGCGCGACGGCTTCACACCCAGAAAGAGGGCGCCATCAGCGCGGTAGCCGCCCTCCCGCGAGTACTCGACGTTCGGCTGAGCGACGACACGCTGCACATTTTCGCCCCTCGCGGAGACAGTGTGCTGGTGTGGGCAGGGAATCCATCCTATTCCAAACAGCCCCGCGTGGTACCCACCGGCTCGAGCAACGTGCTCTTGTATCCGACTTTCGGGCCCTATGAGGGAAAGTTCGTCATTGAGCTACTGGAGCGTGGCCGGCTGCTCGATGAACGCATCGTCACGATACAGCCCGGTTCGGCGCGCCTCGTCGCCAGCCGCCCGAATCCGTCCCCGGCCGCCGTGCCGGCCTCTCGGCCGCCGAACGGCATGGTCCTGATCCCCGGCGCCACCATCGCCCCCCGCCTGCGGGGCAATGGTGCCACGGGCACCGGCATCATGAACTACCCGACCCGATTGGCGAATGGAGATCCGCATCCGGTCGATGCCTTATTTATCGACCGGTATCCCGTCACGAATGCTGAATTCAAGCAATTCCTGGATGCATCCGGATACGCCCCCAAGGACTCTTCCAATTTTCTTCGTCACTGGGTTGGAGGCAAAATTCCGAAAGGCCTCGAGAAGCATCCCGTCGTCAATGTAAGCCTCGAGGATGCACAGGCCTATGCGCAATGGGCGGGCAAGCGCCTTCCGACCGAGCTCGAGTGGCAGCTCGCCGCGCAGGGCACCGACGATCGAATGTGGCCCTGGGGCGATGACTTTGACTCGACGAGAGTCAATATGACCGGCTCGACCATGCCCGTCGATGCCTTCCCTGAGGGCGCGAGTCCCTACGGCGTTCGCGACCTCGTCGGCAACGTCTGGCAGCTCACCTCCGACGTTTATGTGGAAGGGGATTATCGGTTCGTGATGATCCGCGGTGGAAGCTTCTACCACCCCACCTCGAGCTGGTGGTACATGAACAACGGACCGCGGCCTCTGAATGAGCACCAGGTGTTGCTTCTTGTTTCACCGGGTTTCGACCGAAGCCCGACCGTTGGTTTTCGGTGTGCCGTCGATGCCATTGTCGACTGATCGTGGATGGCCCGTTGTCGACTAATCTCTGCTGATCGAGGTATAGAGGAATAGACGTGTCGAAGTCTCTTACGCAGGATGTGGACCGTTTTCTGTCCCGGCCCGACAAGTGGTATGTGGGCGGCGGAGACAGCCTGATCTGGGCGCCACGTTATCCGGCGTGGCTTGATGTCCCCGGTTTCTGGGATGAGGCGCATTTCTACCACCACGCCATCTCCCCCGTTTTCGCGGTTTCTTTGCTCGACGAGGACGGTGAGGAGCTTCCACTGCAGGCCTCCGGTCGGCAATGGCGTCCATCGCACTTGGAGCAGAACTACCAGTCCAACGACGGACTCTCCGTGAGCGAGAGGCGCATTTTGCTGCCCGATGACGTCCTGCTGTCCGAGCTCACCATCCGGAACCACGGAGGCCGAAATCGCGCGCTTCAGGCCGTCGTGTGGACGATCCTTCATCACGATCCCCACGGCCACGAGCGGTTGCGTGTGTTGCATCGCCGAGGGGACCTCCTGGAGTGGACCGCCGACCGCTTTCCAGCGGCCGAGCCACACGACGAGATCGGATGTGCGCTGGGCATCGATCCCCTCCCGTCCTCGACGATCGTGCTACCGACCGAGGACGGACCCGTCCAGCCGAGGTGGAATCTGACGCCGTTCTACGACTTCGGCGCTGATCCGCCCGCCGATAGCGGAGAATCGGAATTCGTGCCCGAGTACTCCGGCCCGATCTCGGTGGCGCTCTACACGGCGATTGAGATTCCCGGAGGCGCATCGCGAGCCGTCCGGGGCGCATTTTCCGCGGCAGTAAGCTCGGACAGTGCTGCCAGGGCCGTCCGCCTGGCGTTGCGCGAGGCTGATCCGGCCGCCGACAGCGTGCAGAACTGGAGCGCGTTTTTCGACTCGGTGCCCCAGTTCTCCTGCTCAAACGCACATATCCAGAAGTATTACTGGTACCGTTGGTACGGCATCCGCCTTCTCACCACGAGACGCTCGCAGGGCAATTACGCCTATCCCGCCGTTTACGAAGGTCCGGGCTACTTTCGCAAGCTGATCACGTACAGCGCGCAGTGTCACATGCTGGAGACGAGGTGGATGGACGATCCCTCGCCGGCTCGCGGCAGCCTGCTGAACTTCATCCACAATCAGCGCCCCGACGGCAGCTTCTTCGGCCACCTTTTTACGCGATTCGGCCACGAGGAAAGCTTTTACCATGCCGACTGGGGAAAGGCGTGGGACATCCACCTGATCCATCCGGACGAAGAATTTTTGCGCCGGGCTTACGACGGGCTGACCCGGTATGTGAAATATTTCGATGAGAAGCGCGATCCGGAGGGTGGCGGACTCTACGACATCCTGAACCATTACGAGACGGGGCAGGAATACATGCACCGCTACATTGCGGTGCACGACGCGGCCGACCAGATCCATTGGGGCGAAAACTTTCGCCTGAAGGGCGTCGATGTGGCGACCTACATGTACCAGATCAAGCGCTTCCTCGAGCGCGCCGCGAGAGCGCTAGGAGATGAGGATTCCGGAGACCGATGGGCCCGCTCGGCCGAACACACCGCCGAAGCCGTTCGAACCCACATGTGGGACGATGCGGACGGCATGTTCTTCGACATCGACCCCCGAACGAACCTGCGTACAGGGGTGAAGGCGGCCGTCTGCTTCTATCCGTACATGACCGACATCCCCACGCGGGCGCACGTGGACGGCTTGAAGCGCCGGCTGCTTGATCCGGACGAATTCTGGACACCTTTCCCGGTCCCGTCATCTAGCCGGGACGACGCGTTGTTCAGTGCAAGTCCGCACTGGAAAGGCCGTCGAATGAACTGTCCCTGGAACGGACGCGTCTGGCCGATGGCCAACAGCCACATCGCAGAGGCGCTGGCCGTGACGGCCATTCGATTCGACGATGACGAGCTGAAGGCGCACACCTGCGAATTCATCGAACGGTTCATTCGGATGATGTTTTTCGGCTCCGGCCCCGATCGCCCGAACAGCTTCGAGCACTACAATCCATTCAATGGAAGGGCGTCCGTCTACAGGGGAGTCGACGACTACCAGCACTCGTGGGTGGTCGACCTCATACTGAAGTACGTATGTGGCATCAGGCCGACGGAATCCCGCGTGGACATCGACCCCTTCCCGTTCGAGCTCGAGCACTTTAGAGTCGAGGGCGTGCCGATTCGTGGCCACCGGCTTGGCGTCGAGCGTGAAGGCGGGCGCTTCCGAACCTGGCTTGACGATGGTCCCCCGCAGGAGAGCCGAATCGGTGAGCCGATTCGCATCACGTTCGAGGCCGCCCCCACGCTTTCGAAGACCTGATCGACAAGAGCTAACCTTGGTTCTCTCATCTTACTCCATGCGACTCATCACACCATTCATCGCGGTAATGCTGGCCATGCCGGCATTCGCACAGCCCAAAGCGGCCCGTCCGATTCCGTATCCCGTACTCCTCCCGAGGTCATTCGAAGCGGCCATCCAAGCCGGAACGCGGACGGACAGGGGCGTCCCGGGGCACAATTACTGGATCAACGAGGCGCGCTATGAACTCGAGGCCGTACTTTCGCCGGCCACGCGCCGCCTGCGAGGATCGGGTCGAATCCATTACACGAACAACTCGCCCGATACGCTCGATCGGCTGTACGTTCATCTCCGGCAGAATATTTACCGGGCCGGAAGCATCCGAAATACACCCCTCCCTCTCACGGGTGGAATGCACCTGAGCCGCGCTCTGCTCGACGGTGAGCCCTTGATCGAATCGCCCCGAGGCGTCGGATATTCCATCGAGAATACTTTGATGGAAATCCGCCCTCCCTCGCCTCTGCTTCCCGGCGACTCCGTCGAGCTCGAGTTTTCGTGGGAGTACGAGGTGCGGGATAGCGGGCATCTACCGCGCGAGGGCACCGACGGCGAAGTGTTCTTTATCGGCTACTGGTACCCCCAGATGGCCGTCTATGACGACGTGATCGGCTGGGATGTCGATCCTTTCCGCGATTGGGCCGAGTTCTACATGGATCACGCCGACTACGACGTGCGCATCACGGCGCCGGCGGGATGGCTCGTTGCGGCCACGGGCGAGCTGCAGAATGCGGAGGTGGTTCTCGCGCCGTTCGTCCGGGAGCGCCTGGCTCAGGCCGCCGGCAGCAGCGATGTCATCGCCATCGTCGCGGCCGACGAGCGCGGATCGGCGACGGCCGGATCGGCCTCCGGCTCGCTCACATGGCACTTCCGCGCGAATCGTGTGCGCGATTTTGCCTTCGGCGCTTCGGACAAGTACGTCTGGGACGCGACATCGGCGAATACGGGGGCGGGCCGTAGCCTCATTCATGCATTCTATCGACCCGATGCCCCGTCGTGGGAACGCGCCGCCGAGTTCGGCCGGTTCGCCGTGGAGTTCCTTTCCGATCTCATCATGCCCTATCCGTATTCGCACATGACGAGCATGGAGGGCATAGTCGCCGGCGGGATGGAATACCCCATGATTACCATCCTCGGCGGCGACAGATCGCCGAGATCATTGTTCGATGTGACGGTCCACGAGATCAGTCACGTCTGGTTTCCGATGATCGTTAGCTCTCCCGAGACGGATTTCACGTGGATGGATGAGGGCCTCACGACCTTCAATGTCCGCGAGGCGGTTCGCGAGTTCTGGCCCGATGAGGATCCCTGGGCGCCCAACACCGACTACTTCCGGCTCGCCGGAAGTGGCGACGAGATCGAGGTGATGCGTCATGGCGATCAGTATTCCTCCGTGCGCACGCTCGTGGCGGCATCGTACGACAAGACGTCTCGAATACTGCACGCGCTGCGCGGCATCGTTGGGGAAGAACCCTTCCTTCAAGCCTATCGCACATATGCCGAAAGGTGGGCCTACAAGCATCCGTACCCTTACGACTTTTTCAATACGTTCGAGGAAGTTCTGGAGCAGGATCTCGATTGGTTCTGGCAGCCGCTGTTCTTCGAGACGTGGACCACGGATCAAGGAATCAAGGAAGTCGACGTGCGGGCCAGTCGCGTGACGATCGAGGATGTGGGGCTCGCCCCCATGCCGGTTCTAGTGCGTGTCACGCTCGCGGATGGCCGGACTGAGGACCTTCGAGTTCCGGTGGATGCATGGCTTCGTGGGGAGCGGGAAGTAGAGGTAGATCTGCCCCCCGGCCCCATCATCCGCATCGAGATCGACCCTGACGGATACCTACCCGACGTCCACCGCGACAACAACGTTTGGTCTCGCGATTAGTGTCGTCCGCACGATCTAAAGGGTGTGGTTGAATTTGTTGGACGTCTCTGTTAGTATTATTCGGTTTGAAAACTATCGAATCGGTTCAACCTGATTCATTCGCAGTTGAGGATCTCAAAGGACAAGCGCTCGCCCCTACATGCAGCTTGGGCTGATTGACACCGTCGTTTTCTGTGCCTTCATCGTCATGGTGATAGGCGTCTCGTTGCGTGCATCCCGCAATGAGAAGACCGACGAGGATTATTTTCTGGCAGGGAGGAAGCTCTCCTGGTGGCTGATCGGCATCTCCCTGATCGCATCCAATATCTCGACCGAGCATTTTGTGGGGATGGCAGGCCGCGGATACGAGCTGGGCCTGGCCATCGCGAGCTACGAGTGGATGGCGGCTGTTACGCTCGTCATCGTGGCGCTCTTCTTCCTCCCACGGTTCCTGAAGGCCGGCATCTACACGATGCCTGAATACCTGGAGTACCGCTACGATGCGAAGGCGCGCGCCATCATGGCCACGTTCATGATGCTCGCCTATGTCTTCGTCGCGCTCGCCTCTGTCCTTTATTCCGGAGCCCTCGCCCTCGCATCCATATTTGAGATCGATCTGGTCACCGGAATCTGGCTGATCGGTATCTCAGCAGGCATCTATACGATTTACGGGGGGCTAGGCGCCGTCGTCTGGTCCGACCTCATACAGGGCCTCGCCCTCCTGCTGGGCGGGCTTCTCGTGATGTTTCTGGGTTTTCAGGCCATCGGCGGCATCGGGCCCTTCATGGAGATGGCCGGTGATAAGCTGACCACGGTGTTGCCGTGGGATCATCCCGAAATGCCCTGGGTGGCGGTGTTCGTCGGCGGCCTGTGGATACCCAACCTCTTTTACTGGGGCATGAATCAGTTCATCACCCAGCGGACGCTCGGCGCGCGGTCACTCGTCGAGGGCCAGAAAGGCATTTTCCTGGCCGCTTCCCTCAAGCTGATCATCCCGTTCATCATCGTGTTCCCCGGGATCATGGCCGCCGAGCTGTACGCCGACCAGGTCGCGATGGCCGACCAGGCCTATCCCGTCATGATCCGGGAGATTCTGCCGATGGGACTCACCGGCTTCATGTTCGCCGCACTTTTCGGAGCCGTGATGAGCTCGCTCGACTCCATGCTGAACTCCGCTGCGACCATCTTCACGATCGATCTTTACAAGCGGCACTGGATCAAGCGTGAGGTATCGCCGAAGCATTTCGTGACGGTCGGCAGGATTGCGACGGCCGCTCTGGTGCTGGTGGGATGTCTCTGGGCTCCACTCGTAGGAGCGGCCGGGAGTGTTTTTCAGTATATCCAGATGTTCTGGGGATTCATCTCCCCGGGCATCGTCGCGGCGTTCCTATTCGGCCTATTCTCACCGCGAACCCCTCCGCTTGCGGCCGTCGGCGCGATGCTGTTAGGAATTCCGGTTTACGGGACCCTCCTCTGGACTCTTCCGGACGTCGCATTTCTCCACCATATGATGATCACTTTCCTTGTCCTTTCGCTCTTCATGGGGATCGTGACGAAAATGCGTCCACTTTCTGAACCAAAGAAACTTCCGGTCTTCGAGATCAACCTAGAACAAATGCGATATGGGAAACTGGTTGGCGGTTTGATCGTGGCGGCAACGGCCGTGTTGTACATCATTTTCTGGTAAGTCTGACGCCCAATAGGGATAAATGATGTCGTCGAGTAGCGAGGTCGACCAATCGACGGATATAATCGTCGATCATCTACTGAAGGTCTTCGCGAATCAATACCAATCTAACATTGGCAGACTGGTTGTTCGAGCTCCCGGTCGAGTCAACCTCATCGGTGACCACACGGATTACAACGAGGGATTCGTGCTCCCGATGACGATCGATCTCGATGTCTACGCCGTCCTTCGTAAACGATCCGATCAAGAGATCCATCTCTTTTCCGTCAATTACGGAGAATCGCTCGACTACATGCTCACCCAGCGCCCACCCGTTCGGTCCGGCCATTGGATGAGCTACGTGACGGGCGCCGTGGAGGAGTTGAGACGCCGCGGCCTGCTGCGCACCGGCCTCGATTTGCTCATTTACGGAGACGTGCCGACCGGAGCGGGCTTGAGCTCATCGGCAGCCCTCGAGGTGGCTGTCGTCTTTGGCGTGAATCGGCTCTTCGACCTCGGGCTTGGGGCCGTCGAGACGGCGCTGCTCTGTCAGACTGTCGAGCACCGTTATGCCGGGGTCGAGTGCGGTATCATGGATCAGTTCGCATCGCGCCTGGGCCGGACCAAGCATGCCCTGTTTCTGGACTGCCGCAGTCTGGAGTACGAGCACGTGCCGCTTCCGCTCGAGGAGGCCGGATTGGCCCTTGTCATTGCAGATAGCGGTGTGACCAGGAAGCTCGCCGATTCGAAATACAGCGAGCGTCAGAAAGAATGTCATCAGATCGTGGACGTAATGAAGCGGCTTGACTCAGGCATCATGTCGCTTCGCGATGTTACCATCGATCTATTGAAACAGGCGCGCGGCTCGCTTGACCAAACGCTCGAAAACCGGGCACGTCACGTAGTCACCGAGAACGCACGCGTCGTCAACGCCCGTGACGCGCTACTCGCCGGCGATTTCAACGCCTTCGGGGACCGAATGAACGAATCGCATCAGAGCCTGCGCGACTTGTTCGAGGTTAGCTCTGCCGAGTTGGACCTTCTCGTCGAGACAGCCCAGGATTGTGACGGCGTACTTGGTGCCCGAATGACAGGAGGAGGATTCGGCGGCGCCACCATCAATCTTGTCGAGCGAGACGCCGTATCCGGATTGATTAGGGCGCTTCGCTCCACATACAGACGCCAAGTTGGTCGCGAGCCGAGGATCTACGTGCTGAAGCAGAACCACGAAACGGAGGTTCTCAACGAGGATCCCTGAGATCCCGGTCGGACGTTAGCCGCCGCTGGCTATATTGCGGGTCGACTCCCTGATGACGAGCTCCGCCTCCAGGTCGATCCGCTCGGGCGGAAGCTTCTCTTTGCTTTCGATATGTTTGATCATCAGCTCCGCCGCTTTGCGTCCCATCTCGAATCTCGGCACGCGGACCGTCGTCAGTTTCAGCGGCAGGTACTCCAGCAAATCGATGTCGTCATACCCGACCACAGAGACGTCGCCGGGCACGTCCAATCCCATTTCGTTGCACGCGCGCAGGACTCCGATGGCAACGAGGTCATTGTAGCACGAGAACGCCGTGGCACGTGAACGGCCAACCGATCGCAGGTACTCAAGCGCGGCGCGGTAGCCGTCGGCCGCATAGGCACCGGTGGGAATGATGCTGTCCTTCGAAAAAACGAGCGAGGTCTCACTGTAGGCGCGGCGCATGCCCTCGATCCGCTCGGCGCTATGCGTGGAGTAGTGAGGTCCCGCAAAGTGAACGATCCGCTCGTGTCCGTTCTCAATGAGGTATTCGGTTGCAGCTTTCGACGCAGCAACATTGTCGATGTCGATCACGCTCGCGGGAACGCCGCGAATACTCTCCAACAGCACGAACGGAAAATTGCGGCGCTTCAGTTCGAACAGATACGACAGGTCGGCCTCCTCATCCAACAACGGGACGATGATCAATCCGTCCACGTCCTTCGACTTTAGTACGTTGACGATGTGCTGCTCGGCCTCGTAGTCCCCTTCGGAGCTCCCGGTCAATACGGTGTACCCACGATCGTTCGCGTATGACCTCGCGCCGGCAACGATCTGTCCATAATAAGGGTTATCGATCTCCTTGATGATCAGACCTAAACTCCGATCGGCCCCCGGCCGAAAACCGTTCCTGGCCGAGGCGCGCGGCCGGTAGTTGAGGTCCTCCATTACGTCGAGGATTTTTCGCCGGGTGGAGTCCTTGACCTTCGAGGAATCGTTCAGTACAGCGGAGACGGTCGCTTTGGAGAAGCCGGCCCGCTTGGCTACATCGTCGATCGTCGGGTTTCGCATGAATGGGATGGAAGGGTGAGTGGAGGAAAACTTGATCGAACCGGTTCAACTAAGTATCCGCTCTCGTCTTACATAGTTCCAATATGCAAGCCTGGATGTGCGATGGGGCGGCTCGATGGTTAGCAATCATCAGAGTAAACCAGCCGGCAGCGAGCCAGCAGGATTCAGGGGAACAACCCCCTGAAAGCAGTCTTTCAGAAGACACCTCCCCGTAACATTAAGGTCTACTCATGAAGAAGTCCCGCATTCTCGCCGCTTTTCTCATCGGAGCGGGCATCGCGGTCGCGGTTATCGCCTTCCGCCAATCATCCGGCCAGGATTTACCGTCGATCACGGTCTACAAAAGCCCAACCTGCGGCTGCTGCGCTAAATGGGTGGACCACCTCGAGGAGAACGGCTTCAAGGTGCGGACGATCGACACCCACGACACCGCTGAGCTGAAGGTCCGGTACGGCGTGCCGGGGGATCTTCGGTCGTGCCATACGGCGCTCGTTGATGGCTACGTGGTCGAGGGCCACGTTCCCGCCGACGACATCAAGAATATGCTGAGCGAGAAGCCTGATGTCGTCGGGATCGCGGTTCCAGGAATGCCCGTCGGAACGCCCGGGATGGAAGACGGTGACCGCAAGGATCCGTATGACATCATCGCTTTCCAGAAGAACGGAAAGCGATCCGTCTTCGCTTCCGTGGAGTAGCGGTCAAAAATCTTTCCGTCGGAACCAGCAACGGCCGAGGGCGAAGGGGGCGATCGTCCACAGCGTCAGCACGCCGAAGGCTACCAATCCGCCCAGGACGCTTCCAAAGAATCGCTCGAAAACGGCGCCCGTGTATCCCATCAGCGCGGCGACGTCGAACTGGAGCAATAGGAGGATGCGAGCAAGATCTACTGGATTCACGAGCGCGGCGATCAGCGCCGGAAGCTCCATCGGGTAGTCGATGGCCACCTCCAGGAGCAGCAGGATGATGGCGTCGTAGACGACGGTTAGCCCGAGCCACACCCCAAGCGAAAGGGCGAGTCCACGCGCGCGCTCCTCGTTCCGAATGGCGATCGGAAAGGCAAGGCCGGCGAATACGAGCGTCAGAAAGATGCCTGCCGTCAGCATCGTCGCCAGGGAGCCGGCGGCATCGGGCGGTACGCCTCGAATCAAAAAGGGAAGCGATACGCCGACCACGAATGCCGCGACAAGCGGCGCAATGAGTCCGAGGTACAGACCGCCGAATAGCTGATCTCGCCGAACCGGCTGCGTGAGCAGGAGCTCTATGTATTCGCGTGCGCTATAGAGATACATGGTCCCAAAGACGATCCCTACGAGCGGCACCACGAGGAGCACCACCTGGGTAAGGCCAACCAGCGCCTGGCTCGTTCCGCCACCGAACCGCAGCAATCCTTCGGCGAGCGCGGCGAAAAACAGCCCGTAGAGCGTCAACCAGCGGCTTCGGAGAACATCCTGCAACTGGAACAGGCCCACCTTGCGGACCACGGCGACCCCGGTCACCGATCCCGCGGGCACGTTGCCACTGCGGTCGTTCCCGATCACCCTATACAGACGAGCTGTCGCGCTCATGCCGCCTCCTCCATCATTTGTGCGATGGCGCGTTCCAGATTGGCTTCTCCGGTAGCAATGCGGAGTGTCGCTACATTGCCCTCGTACCTGATCCGGCCATCCTGGAGGAAAACGACCCTGTCGGACAGTTCCTCGATCTCGCTCATGATGTGCGAGGTCAGAAGGATGGTGCGGCCCTGGCGTCGCTCTTCCTCGATCATATCTTTGAGGATGCTGCTGGAGACCGGGTCGAGGCCGGCCGTTGGCTCGTCCAGTATGAGCAGCTCAGGTTGAAACATAAAAGCCGTCACAGCGCTGACCTTCTGCCGGGTCCCGCCTGACAGCGTTCGAAGAGGCTTGCTGAGCTCGGGGCCCAGACGAAACCGCTCGATGAGACGCTCCCGGTTGGCCGCCGAGCGCCCGCGCAAGTCCTCCAGCATCTTGAACAGATCGAGCGCCGTCAGATTGTCAGGAAACCGCACCGCTTGCGGCATGTAGCCGACCTGGTTTCGATAGGTGGCCTCGCCATTGACCACGCGACCATCGAACTGTACGATGCCGCTATCCGGCCGCACGAGACCAAGGATCGTCTTGATAAGCGTCGTCTTTCCCGAACCGTTGTGCCCGACCACCGCCGTCACGATGCCTCTGTCAATGGCGAGGTCGATGCCCCTGAGCACATCCAGGCGACCAAACGACTTCCGCAAGCCCAGTATGGTGATCAACGGTTCCATGCCTCTATGTTTGTTGGGATGGTTCGCATGGGCAGATCTTTCGTATGGTGGACGGCGACATGTCGCGCTGACCGGTCGTCCGCCGAGAATGGGCGCATGAGCGGCGACGCATCCACGACGGCCTTGGGGATCAGCAGCGGCACCACGCGCTCGGCCGCATCGAGCAGGTCGACGAAGAGGCTTCGCATCAGAATGATTGCGGGCTCATTGCGCTCCACGATCAGCGCAAATAGCCGAACCGGATAGAAGGGTACATCGCCGATTCCATCGCGGTCGAGGTCATATCCACGGTAGCCATCCCAGAAGTTCTGCTCGAAGGCGCTGAAGCTCTGCTTGCCGTTCGTGGTGACGTCGAAGGTGTTGGCGGAGAAATTGTTGTGGCGGAACTCGGAATCCAGCGAGTTGGCCATAATTCTAACCGCGCGGCCATTCTCGATGAAATCATTCCGATGAACCGTTATGCGATTGGCGCCGTCCGCGTAAAGACCCACCGTGTTTCGGAGGAATACATTATCGGAGACCGAGCTATCCGTGATGTCCTTCAGCAGCAGGCCGAAGGCGTTCGGGCCCCAGTTGTCCACAAAGCGGTTGCCACGCATCGAGACGTTCTTCGAGTACATCACGGCCACACCGGCCTCGTTGTCGACAAACTCGTTGTTGTCGTAATCGCAGTCATCGGAGAACATGAAGTGGAGTCCGTACCGAAGATTCCTCGACGCCCGATTGCCGGCCACGTGAACTCCGGACGCGAACTCGAGATAAATCCCGTCCCGATGGCCGGTTATGATGTTGCCCCGGATGTCAACGTCGGTCGAGTGCCACAGGTGGATTCCGTTGCCCGATTGCGTCTGCCGGCCCTTCGAGGCGGTGAGTACGTTGTCCTCGATCGTGCAACTCGTTGCGCGTGCGAGGTAGATGCCGAAGAAGCCGTCGTCGATCCGGTTGCCGGCAATACGGCAGTTCGCGGCCCGCTCGACGCGGATAGCCGATCGATCGTCCACGAAGCTCGTCGACACGCCCTTCAGGGTCAGGCCTTCAATGGTGACGTCATCAGAGAGAATGGTGATGATCTGATCGCCTTTCACCGATTCGATCACGGCGCCCTCTTCACCCCGGATAGCCAGCGGTTTGTCGACTACGATTCCGGACTCCACGAGCGTTCCCGAACCCACGACGATCTCGTCGCCGGGCATGGCCCGAGCCACGGCATCTCCCAGCGACGCCACGGGCCCCGAGACATCCACCCGGATCATGTTCTGAGCTGCCGCGTGGGTCGTCAGGGATCCGACCAGGAGGATGATCGCGGGGAGCGTTTTGACGATCGAAAGCGTCATTGTGATTGGCCGCTCCTCAATGAACGTGTTGGTGCCCGTCGGCGGTCAACACCAGCACATCCTCCCACCCCAACGGGCGTCCGCCCTCCTCTGCGATGAACCGATCTCGCTCGGCCGCAGACGCAAACGCCCCCAGGTTCTTGCCCATCGGACTGCGAATGGCATCACTTTGTGCATAGGAGGCACTCGTCCCCGCAAGAAGTTCGCCGCGCCGGCTCAGGTCGGTCACCCATGCCGATCCACCCTCTCCAACCTGCCCGCCTAGGTAGGCGCCCAGACATTCGATCGAGTCAAAAACCAGCACCTTGCCGCGCGACGTGACGAGCTCGGCGCCGAATCGCTCATCCGACACCGTCATGCGGCAGTGAGCGCAGATATCTTGCCCGTACCTGATGGGGCGTGGCCCACTCGAGCATCCCACGAAGAGCAACGCAAGGCCTGCAGCCACCAGCACACCCGCGCTCCTCGCGGCACGGTTTGCCCGAAATTCGATCACGCTCAACACCACGCCGATCCCCAGGGAAACAAACGCCAGCACTCCCCCTGCTGCAGGTAGCGAGACGGCCGTTATGTTGAGCATCTTCTTGCTCCCGATCAGAGGCGGTTGGTAGACCATTCCAGGGACCTTGATGATGGCGCGCTCGTGATCCAGGTTGTGGCCGTAGTCGTACTCCCAGAGGTAGAAGTCGACCATGCCGGCGATCGCGAGGACGATGAATAGACCCGTCCAGGCATAGAGGCCCCAGGCGCGTCCATACGCCGCGCTAAGGAGACCGAGCCCGATGAGCATCCCGAACAGCCACGGCATGATCTTGAGTTCGGGAATGGATTCGGGATGGATCTCCTTCATCCCGATGTAGTGGTTTAGTCCATTGATGCTTTCCAGATTTCCCGGAGAAGCCCCCCGAATCGTGTTGACCTCGATGTACATGCCCAGTCCTTCCGGATATTGGGGTGCCGCGAGATCAATCTTCCAGATCGGCAGGATGTAAACGGACAGGAGAAGGAGCGATGCGATCGTCAGCACGACGCGCGAGCGGGCCGAGAGTCGACCGTCTCGCTCCTTTTCTCTGTATGTCTCCACTGATGCCCTCATCAGGCCGGCCTCCTTTGCGCCGTTGCGTTCATGTGTTGCTGTGATCTCTCTACGAGCCCGTGCTGTACGCAAGCGGCACATTGCTTCCCGCCGGCGAGACGCGGATGTATCCCTGCATCTCCTGGTGCAGCGCGGAGCAGAAGTCCGTGCAGTAGAAGGGATAAACACCCTCGCGCGTCGGCGTCCACTTCAGGGTCCGGGTCTGGCCTGGCATGATGAGCAACTCCGCGTTATTGGCTCCGATCACGGCAAACCCATGCGGCACATCCCAGTCCTGCTCGAGGTTGGTGACGTGGAAGTAGACCTCGTCCCCCACCCTGATTCCCTCGATGTTGTCCGGCGAAAAGTGGCTGCGGATGGCCGTCATGAAGACATGCACCTCCTTGCCGTTGCGCTCGATGCGCGTGTCGGCCTCCTTCGTGGCGCGGTACGGATGCCGATTCTCCGAGAGCTCGTACATCCTGACCTGCTTGTCCTTGATGAGGTCGGCCGGTAGGGCTTGCGCGTAGTGCGGCTCGCCCATGGTCGGGAAGTCGAGGATCATCCGCATTTTGTCGCCGCTGATGTCGATCAGCTGAGCGGCATGGGCCAGCTCGGGTCCGGTGGGCAGGTATCGGTCCTTCGTGATCTTGTTGAGGGCCACCATGTACTTGCCCCACGGCTGGCGACTGTCACCACCGGGTATCATCAAGTGCCCGACCGAATAGTAAACCGGGATGCGATCCACGACCTTCGTCGTCGCGATATCCCACTTCACGATCTCTGAGGAGATGAAGGCCGTGGTGTAGGCATATCCCCGCCCGTCGAACTCCGTGTGTAAGGGCCCGAGGCCGGCATCCTCAACCTCGCCGTGGAGGATCGCCTCGTACTCGAGCACGGGGATGCCGTCGATGACCTGCTCGAAGCGCTCGTTTTCGATGGCCTCGATCATCTTGGAGAAGGAGTGCACCGGAATGACGGTGGCGAGTTTGCCACCCGCCGCGATGTACTCACCCGACGGGTCCACGTCGACGCCATGGGGCGACTTGGGAGTCGGCAGGAAGTAGACGAGCTCGGCGCAGGTTTGCGGATCGATTACCGTCACGCTCTCCTTGACCTCCGACACGGCGATGTGGCGATCATCGATGTAATTGTGCAGATACCTTGCCGGCATCGTGCTGCCCAGTCCGTCAGCTATGCACGCCTCTGCCCGCCGGTAATCAACCGCCGCAATGTAGTCCTTGTCGTTCTGCGAGGCATTGATCTCGAGCAGCGTGCTGGCCTCCTCGCTATTGTAGGATGTGAAGAACATCCAGCCCTCGGAGGGTCCCTTGCCGGCGTGGGCCAGATCGTAGTTGTAGCCCGGCACGATAATCTGGAAGGCGACATCCATCTCACCCGGCTGGTCTGCGCGGATGAAGCTCAACATCCCCTTGAAATTGCCTTTGTACTCGTCGATCGCCATGTCGCGCTGCGGCACGGGCACCGAGAAGCGGGTCGATGAGACCAGGTACTCGGAATTAGGCGTGATGAACGGCGACGCGTGGTTGCCCGCCGAGTTTGGGATTTCGAGGATTTCCTCCGTCTCGAACCTCGTGAGGTCGATGCGCGCGACGCGAGGTGTGTTGTTTTCATTGATGAAGATCCAGCGCCCGTCGGGGACGCCGTCGGTCATCGAAAGCTCGGGATGGTGCGAGTCGCCCCACGGCACGAAGCCGTACGACGTCTCGAGCATGGCCCTGGTCTCCTCGGAATAGCCCCAGCCGTTCTCCGGGTACTGCGAGAAGACGGGGATCGTCTTGATGAGGCGGCCGGACGGCAGGCCGTGCACGGTCAGGTTACCGCTGAAGCCGCCGGACATGAACGCGTAGAACTCGTCGTGCTCACCCGGGGCGACGTACACTTGTGACGCGGCATCGCCGGCGCCTCGTTGCACGCCTGTGGTCTGGCACGCGAAGAAGACGATGCCACCGAGGAGAATGGCACCCGCCGCAAAGGCTATAGTCTTGAGGTTGGTTTTCATGGCTGTATCGAGTTGGATGAATCGTCAGGCACGGCCGTGCCGTCGTTGTTCTTCGAAGTTGGGGTCGTTGGATGTTTGGGTTGTGGGTGCACGATCAACACTCGTTCGCGCTTGGAGCCCTGCCTCAATGATCGTCGTCGTGCTCCTCCGCTTCTTCGCGCAGATATTCGAGCACGGCCCGGGCGTCGCTCTCGGTAAGCTGCTGATTCGGCATCGGTGTCATGTATTGCCCGAGGAGCTCGCGCGCCCCGGGATGCCTTTGCAGCATCTCTTCGGGATTCAGGATCATGTTCATGACGTACTCGGGTGTTCGCCGCTCGAGAACGTCCCCGAGCGCCGGCCCCACGTACCGATCCTCCAGCTTGTGGCAGGCCGAGCACTTGGTTTCGAAGATTTCTTCCCCGAGCTCCGCGAGCTCCTCGTCGATGGTCTCGAGACGCACGCTGGTCACGGGACCAATGCCCTTCTCGATCTGCTCGGGCGTTAGACCGGGGGAAGTGTCGCCGCCCGACACTGTGGAGCCTCCCCTCTCGGCATCACCGCCGCATGCCCCGAGAAGAAGCGCCGCAACGAGCACCAGGGCTGCCAGAACCTCCTTTGGATCTCCAAACCGTCCCCTGCCCGAGATACTAAGCGGCCCTGTGCCCCACGTTCTATTGGATATTCTCATCTTGGATTGCTGACTTAGTCTGTTGGATCGAACCGCGTCGCCCCCGTTGGAGCGCCGCATATAAGCGTCATCGGACACTTTTGTCTTAAATTACGTGACCATCTACCCCTCAGCGGCGGGACGATCCGGACCTCCCTCGCGAGGGATACCCCTACATCCTTCTGTCTTCCAGCCGGAAGCGAACCGGAATCGAAAACTTCACGGGCACGGCCTTGCCGCGCTGTTTGCCCGGTTCGAAGCGAAGTTGCATGATGGCATCGACGGCGGCCCGGTCCAGGACGTCTCCCGCCGAGCGAGTGACGACCGGATCCCTGGGTAGGCCCTCGGGTGTGACGACGAACTGCACGACCACCATCCCTTCGATTCCCGCCTGGCGCGCTATAGGTGGATACTCCAGGATCTCATAGAGCTTGGAGACACCCCCAATGATGGTCGGCATCTCTTCCACCACGACGAAGATCTCCTCCTCGTCGTCGATTGCGTCGACCTCTTCCTCCTCGATGGGAGGCGGAGGAGGTCCCACAGGCATGGGAAGTTCCTGGTCCAAATCCAGCGCGGCATCGAGATTCAGGTCAAGGTCTTCAGGAAGCTCCTCGTCCGGGATGGCAATAGGCGTAAGCGCACGTGGCGGTGGAGGCGGCTTCGGCGGTTGTACGGTCTGACTAATTTCCTCGATCGTGACCGTTTCTTGTTCGACCACCTCGTACTGCATGCCGCTGGACGGTTTCAGCGGCAGATGAAAGAGCACCAGCACAGTCAGTAGTGATAGCGCGAGTCCGATCTCGATGGTGAGTTTATAGCCGCGGTGCCAGGTGGCATCTGGTAAACGTGATGGGTAGGTCTTCATCTTCTATGGCCTCCGAATCGCGTACCGATTCTTCGGAATGAACAGTTACGAGGGTGTATGCTCGGATGGCATCAGCTCAGCACGGCCTCCGTCTGCGACTTTTCTGCCTGACGCGACCTTTTGAGACTCTTTACCGTCCAGACCGGTACGGTTGCTCGTCGAACGACACGCTCCGTCGTGCTCCCCATCACCAAATGCTCAAATCCAGTCAGCCCGTGCGTGCCGATCACGATGAGTGAGACTTTGTGCTCCTCGGCTATACGCAGGATCTCCGAGCTCGCTCGTCCGGGGCATGCTCGAGCGCTTGCTTCGACGTTCGGCCCCGGTGTTCGCTCAAACATCTCCATCATATGGGCCACGGATTTTTCCTCGATGTCGGGTTGCACATCGTAGATGGACTGGGGCATCAAGCCATAGAAATCGGGATGGACCCAGTCCTCGACAACGTGCAGCAACTCGAGACGCGCCCCGAAAAGCGCGGCAAGCTCCTTGGCGTAGCTCAAGGCTTGAGCGGAATAGGTCGAAAAATCGATGGGCACCAGGATGCTCCGGCGCCCGTTGCCGTTGAGCTGCAATTCCTCGCATTCAGGTCGGATCGTAATCACCGGACAGTCGGAGAGTCGCAGTACCTCCTCCGCCACGCTCCCAAGGAATAGCCGACGAAGGCCGCGCCTTCCATGAGTGCCCAGCACGATGAGATCGATGTCGTTGTCCGAGGCGTACCGGAGTATGGCTGATGCGGGTGTCAGGTCGCGTTCGATGGCAAGCTCGACGCTGACCGGGCCCACGCCCGGATCGGCGGCCTCGGCACGATCCGCCAGTCGCTCCAGGGCGGCCCGCGCTACACTCTCCGATTCAGGATAGTCGCCCGCCGCGTAGCGCTCTCCACGCAGCACGTAGGCGTAGAGGACGTGAAGTTCGGCACCCATGAGCCGCGCGAGATCGCGAGCATATACAAAGCGTCCCTCGGCGCCAGTGCTAAAGTCGGTTGCAAGCAGGATTTTGTCGATGTTCGGCATCGTACCAAACCGTTCAGTGCGGGATCGGTATGGCTCGCGGCGGTAGCATTGGCCGACTTGGCCGGCGGTCCGGAACGTGCCGGATGCCACCTCCGTCGAGGGCGCTTCGACGGAACCCGATCGTCGAAACACCTACGTGCAATATGAACACCGCGGGGCGGAGGAGATGCCAGCCCGCCCCTGTAGGACGTGTAGGGGGTTACGATGCGCCCGCTGTAGGGGAGTCTTGTAGGGGTCTAGCTATCGCCGCCTACGTCTGACCCTGATTGGCTCTGGGTCTGGTGCGCCTCTCCTACGAGCGACTTGTCGAAGCTTTTTACGGTAAATACAGGCGTCTGCGCCCTCCGGATAACGCGCTCTGTCGTACTGCCCACCAGAAAGTGCTCGAGGCCTGTGAGGCCGTGCGTGGCCATCACGATCATCCCGGAGCCGTGCTCCTCCGCAAACCGGACGATCTCACGACCCGATCGCCCCGGACGGGCTTCGAACGTCGCCTCAACCACCGGGCCCGGCGCTGCCTCGAACATTCGCCGCATCTGAGCTACGGCCTTTTCCTCGATATCCGGCTCGATGTCATAGATGGACTGCATCGCAATCCCATAGAACGCCGGATGCAGTGTCTCCTCCACGACATGAAGGAGATTCAGCTTCGCATCGTAGAGTGAACCGAGCTCCTTGGCGTAACAGAGCGCCGCCGCCGAGTGTCTCGAAAAGTCCAGTGGAACGAGAATCGACTTCGGCGGCTCGATAGGCGCATTCGGATCATCCTTGTTCGGCCGAATGGTCAGCACGGGGCAAGGAGCCATGCGCAGCACTTCCTCCGCTACGCTTCCCAGGATGAGTCGTCGAACTCCGCGACGCCCATGCGTTCCAACAATGATGAGATCGATGTCGTGGGCTCGCGCATGGTCCACGATGGCGGGCCCTGCGGCGACGTTTCGGTCGACGGCGTACTGAACCGACGCCGACGCATCGCCTATCGCATCCTCCCCCAACTTCTTGAGGGTCGTCAGAGCTTCTTCTTCCGTTTCCGGTCGAGCCGCCGGACGTTCGTACGTCTCCTCATGAAGAACGAAGGCATAAAGCACGTGCAGCGTCGCACCGGTGCGCCGAGCCAGATCGTGTGCGAACGCGAACCTTGCGGCCGCACCGCTGCTGAAATCAGTGGCCAACAGGATGTTGTGGAGGTTGAGCATCCGTCTCTTAAGGTCTATTCCACTCGTGATGGTTCTGTTAAGTACCTGTACAGCAGGGTGTTACCGGATCGCACTACAAAACGGCCCGCACGATTCGCTCCCACTCCTTTTCCAGAGCATCCGTACACACCGGACGACCACACCGTCGATACCAGTAGGATGCGTTGCTGAGGTCACCCTCCTTCCGATGAAGATACGCATGCACCCACTCGGCCTCTGTACTCGCGTCATCCTGTACGAGCTCGTGAGCCCGCTCCCAATTTCCTCGCCCATCTTCCCACAGAGCCTGCTGCACTTTCGTCAGGCCTTTCGGAGGGTCGGATTGAGAGATGGACGCGCGGAATTCTTCGTACGTCATTTGGACCTGATCGTCTTACCATTTGTCGGCGAATGTAAGTCGCACGACCGACGCCGATGTAAACGGGGCGGCGGCCGGAAGATAAACGACGATGCCCGTATGTGATTGTTCAAAGTGAACCGGCGTGGAGCCGTCCGCCGTCAAGATGCTAGCGGCCGATACCTCTACCGGCACGGCAGGTATTCGGAGTCGTCGATCGTTCGGCCAATCGATAATGTGGGCGTAGAGCGTCGTCGGATCGCGCCGTGTGTATCGTCCCCATTCGGGCTGGTCGAAGGGACTCGCCTCCGTCATATAGATCGATTCACCATTGGCACGGAGCCACTCACCGATCGCTTCCAGCCTTGAGACGCTCTCGTCCGGTATGGTTCCGTCCGCTTTGGGACCCACGTTGAGCAGGAAATTGCCTCCTTTCGACGCCACATCGACGAGGGTCCGGATCAGTTCGTCGGCCGATTTCCAATTCTGGTCGTCGGCCCGGTACCCCCACGTGTCGTTCATCGTCATGCAGCTTTCCCAATCGACGCCAGGCAGGCCGGTGTCCGGCACCTCCTGCTCCGGCGTTCCGAAATCGCCTGCATAGCCTGGACCCCGATTGAGTCCTCGCATCCCCTCGCGCCCCTTCCCCACGCGATTGTTGATGATGATGTCCTCCTTCAGAGAGCGTACATAATTATAGAGGTCCTTGCCGTCGGCTTCCGTCCACCAGTCGACCCACTCTCCATCGAACCAGAGGATGGCCGGATCATACCGCGTGACGAGTTCGCGAAGCTGTGCCTTCATGTATTCGATGTACTCTTCCTTGCGGTCGGGGCGGATCCTATTGTTCGCGTGGCCCGACAGCGGGTTTTCCGCGTCCGGATCCACGAACTGCGACGGGTGGTGCCAGTCCATGATCGAATAGTAGAAGCCGAGATGCACCCCCTGCCGGCGGGCTTCCTCCGCAAGCGGCGCCAGCAGATCCCGGCCGTAGGGTGTCGCATCGACCACGTCGTATTCGGAAACATCGGAGTCGAAGAGCGCAAAGCCGTCGTGATGCTTCGACGTTATTACGATGTACTGCTGGCCGGCTCGGCGTGCCAGGCGCACCCACTCGGCCGGGTCGTACTTGGGGGGATTGAATTGTTCGGCGAGCGGCTCATAATCCTCGACTGAAATATTAGCACCCGCCATAATCCATTCACCCGTGCTCGGCGTGGGTTCGCCTTCCCACTCACCGGCCGGCACGGCGTAGAGTCCCCAGTGAATGAACATCCCGAAGCGCGCATCGCGCCACCACTGCATCCGCAGGTCCCTTTCAATGGGTGACTCGTCCGCGAAATTTCGTTCCGCATCGGACTGAGCCACCAGCGGAGCGGGGCGAGTCAGGATGAGTGTGGCGAGGGCAAGGGCTGTTCGGCCGAACATGGACGATTCCAGTGGGAGTCAGCGCAAAAGTGCCAGGAGCGGATTTCGCGAAACAGGATAGACGCGTCAGGAGAGCCCGCCGATGAGGCCGGCGGCGGCAACGCGAGTCGCAATGTACGCCGACGATCTTTGCGCTGCCATATGACAATAATGGGCAACAAGCAACGTTATCCTTTCGGAGCGAATCACAAGCGTGCTTCGCAACCTGCATCGTGCCACTTCGTACGCGATCTCATGTTCGAGTGAGTACGTACGAGGCGATTGAATGCCGGTACGATCGCTGGAATCTCAGCCTGGCCCAAGCCGGGCCTTCGAATCGGCGGCGAACCTTCTGCACCAGCTCAGGAAGACCGACATGCGAGTAGACCGAGAACGCACCCAGCTCATCCTGCTTCGAATACTTGGTATCCTTCTAATCGCGGTCGGCTTCACGATGATCGCTCGCGGCTCGGACAACCGCTGGGTGGATCGAGCCGATGAGGAGCGCGCCGTCGCAGCGCGCGCGATCCAGTTCGAGAAACAATGCGACAGGGCCGACAAGCGGGTTCTTCATCTGAATATTCGGCGTTGGAATGATGTGCACACTACGCCGGCACCGCCTTCACCGCCGGAACCACCGCACCCACCGAAACCGCCGAAAGCTCCGTCGGTGATCTCGTTCAGCTTCGTGAGGTAGCTCCGCCCTGCCCGGTACCTGAGCACATAAGGGCCGCTTAGAGATTCGTACCCGTTCAAGCCCGGAGCGCAAAAGGTTACTGGCGCATCGACACCTCTTCCTGTAGATTTCCTTCCCACTGCTGAAGGAGATCTATGGTCGTATCCGTCGCGTTCGTTTTGGCCGGAGTTGCCCTCCTCTACGGGGGCGCAGAATCTCTGGTTCGTGGCAGCGTTGCGCTGGCGACGCGTATCGGCCTCACACCACTCGTAATCGGCCTCACCGTCGTGGCGTTCGGCACCAGTACCCCTGAACTGGTCGTAAGCGTGAGTGCCTCCCTACAGAACAGCGGATCCATCGCCGCCGGCAACGTAGTCGGTTCGAACATCGCAAACATTGCGCTTATTCTTAGCATCTCCATTCTTATACGACCCACCGGCGTCCGTGCACAAATCTTCCGCGTCGAAGCACCGATCGTGATTCTCGTTTCCCTGCTGGTCGTGAGCTTGTTGTGGGACGGTGCGATAGGGCAAGGCAGCGGCGCCGGCCTGTTTGCGCTCCTCGTGGTCTATATAGCCTTCAGCATCCGAAGGGCGAAGATGGAGAATCGCATGGTGGAGATGGAATATGAGGAATCAATTCCAGAACCCACGAGGAGTATCTGGATTGAGCTGGGCATGATTGTCGGCGGGCTGGGCCTGTTGATGTTCGGGGCCAGGCTCATGGTCGCCGGAGCCGTAACCATTGCGGAGGAGGTCGGCATAAGTGAAGCGGTGATCGGCCTCTCCGTTGTATCGATCGGTACGAGTCTGCCCGAATTGGCCACCTCAGCCGTAGCGGCCTTCAGGAATCAGGGTGACATCGCGGTCGGCAACATCGTCGGGTCCAACCTTTTCAATTTGCTTGGTATCCTTGGCCTGTCGGCGTTGGCCCGACCCATTCAGAACGCCGATGTGGGGCTCGTGAGCTTCGCGGTGATGGTGCTGCTCTCCCTTGTGCT
>CBFGRV010000012.1:0-78415 GCA_965651265.1 uncultured Rhodothermales bacterium | reverse complement strand
CGCGATGCTCTGCATGCCGGCGCGTTGCGACTCGCCGATGTAGCTGCCGAATTGCAAAGGATTCGAGACGAACGCGGAATCCTGCTGCACGTCGGCTTCGAACCCGAGCCGGATTGTCTCATCGAGGATAGTCACGAAACCATCCGCTTCTTCAATGAGCATCTACTTCGGGACGGCGCGGACCATCTCGTCCGCCGACATGGCCTGAATCCCAAACAGGCCGAGACCTCCCTTCGCGATCACATTCGCGTCTGCTACGATACGTGCCATTTCGCGGTCGAGTTTGAAGCACCGGATGACGTGCTGGGCGCGTTCGAGCGCGAAGGCATCCAGTTGAGCAAGCTCCAGGTGAGCTCAGCGCTCCGCGTCCAGTTTGACAACGCACGAGATCGGACCCGCACGCGCGAGCAGCTCCAGCCTTTTGCCGAATCCACGTATCTTCATCAGGTCGTTTCGCGTGAGCACGATGGTTCGATGAGGCACTATCCGGACCTTCCCGAAGCCCTTTCGCACATAGCCGATACCAGGAGCCGGGAATGGCGCATCCATTATCACGTGCCGATTTTTGTCGAGCGGTACGGCGATCTTGGATCCACCCAGGACGACATCGCCCATGCTGTGAGCCGTGTGCTTCAATCGCGTGCGGCATCCCACCTGGAGATCGAAACATACACGTGGGATGTGCTTCCGAACGAGTTGAAAACGGACGTCGTGAGCTCCATCCAGCGAGAATACACCTGGCTGATGAACGAATTCGGCCTCGCGCCCTCCTGAGCCGTATGATCGAGCCGCATCAGGCAGTGCCAGGCGCGTCTGTCGGAACACCTGCATCCAGCAAGAGCCGCTGCGCATGAAGAAGGTAGCCGTCCTCAATGTCGTGGGCCTGACGCCCGCTCTACTTCCCCACGCGCCCTTTCTCTCATCCTGGGCCCATCAGGGTCGGATGGCGGCCATCAAACCCACTTTGCCGGCGGTCACCTGCTCGGTACAATCGACATTTGTCACGGGCGTGCAGCCCGCCCTCCACGGGATCGTGGGAAATGGGTGGTATTTTCGGGATGAGGCCGAGATCAAGTTCTGGCGGCAATCAAACCACCTCGTGCAGGCGCAAAAGATCTGGGAAGTTGCGCGGAGCGCTAACCCCGACTTCACGTGCGCGAACATGTTCTGGTGGTACAACATGTACTCGTCCGTCGATTTCTCGGTGACGCCGCGGCCGATGTACCCATCCGATGGCCGCAAGTTACCGGATGTCTACTCGCACCCGTCGTCGCTCCGATTCGAGCTTCAGGAGGAGCTGGGACGATTTCCCCTCTTCGAATTCTGGGGCCCTAACTCCTCGATCCGATCCAGCCAATGGATAGCGCGAGCATCCATGCGGGTGTCCGGGCGCTCCGATCCGACGCTCACCCTCATCTACCTGCCGCACCTTGATTACGTCCTACAGCGCGAAGGACCGCGGGGCCCCAGCGTGCCCGCCGAAGTCGCGGCCATCGATGCCGTGTGCGAAGAGCTCATTTCGTTCTTCGAAGGGCGAGGCACGGAGGTGATTGTGCTCTCAGAGTACGGAATCACGGATGTTCGTCGCGGCATCTCCCTGAATCGCCTGCTACGCGAGCATGGCTACATCGCCGTTCGTGAGGAACTCGGGCGGGAGCTTCTGGATGCGGGAGCTTCCCGGGCGTTCGCCGTGGCCGATCACCAGATCGCGCACATCTACGTCAACGATACAGCGGCTCTGGATGATGTTCGCGCTCTGATCGAAGGCGCTGATGGGGTGGATTTCGTCGCCGGCGAACGTGGGCGAAAAGCGCTGGGGCTCGACCACCCCCGCGCGGGCGACCTCATCGCCATGGCCGATGAGGACGCATGGTTCACGTACTATTACTGGATGGATGATGAGCGGGCGCCGGATTTCGCGCGGACCGTCGACATCCATCGGAAGCCTGGCTACGATCCGGTCGAACTGTTTCTGGATCCCCAGCTCAGGGCGCCGAAACTTCGTGTGGGCCTTCGACTGATCCAGAAGACCCTGGGGTTCAGATACTTGATGGATGTGATCCCGCTCGATGCCTCATTGGTGAAGGGATCGCATGGGCGCTTCCCGCATACCAGCTCGGACGGTCCCCTGATCATTTCGCGCTCGGCCGACCTGGTGCCGGGCGATGAGATCCACGCGACGGGCATTCAGGAAGTCATCCTGAAGCACCTCGGGCTCTGATACGCCCCGCTATTCTCCCTGCCGCGCCCAGCTCGAACGGGCAAGCACGAGGCGGGCGGAAATTCGATGGGAATAGCCCAGGTCGGACGCGAGGCCCGCGAAGTCGCCGAAGCCATAGTCTACCGTGAGCTGATTGAGGCGCAGCCCGGCGCCCACCGTAGGACTCGCGCTCCATCCAAAACGATCCGAGTTCCGGATCTCGCCCACGCCCGCGCGCACGGCCACAATGCCCTTGTAGCTGTACTCGGCGCCGAGGCGCGGATGGTATGAGATATCACCTGTATTGAGCGCGTAGGACCGCTGCCCGTCGAAAGCCAGGTCGACATCCAACCCCACCGTCACGCTGTTGTCGCCCATCTCCGCGACGTAGCCCGTTCCGAGCCGCGCGACAGGCAAGACCACTTCGACACCCCCCTGCGGCAGGGCTTCCCCGAACACCTCCTCGATGTTCGCCAGCTTCTCCTGGTTGACGCTCCACGACTGCCGCATGCTGGCAGCATCCTGCAGATTCGCACCGACCACGAAGCGGCCCAGCCGGTAGCGAGCCCCGATATCGAAACTATAGCCCCACGCATTCGCAAAATCGCCGATGTTACGGCGAATGATCTTGGCCGATGCTCCCAGGGTCAGGTCTGGGCGAATGCTGCGCGCGTAGCTAAGGAAAAAGGCGGCGTCCGCTGCCGAAAACGTGGTGACGTGATCCTCCGGATTGGCCCGGGGCCTATCCCGCTCCGGGTCCCACGCGTCGAGGGTGTTCTTGATGTCATTGACCCCGCTCCGGAAGAACGAAATGCCGATCGTGGAGCGCGAGTTGATAGGCCACGCGATACTGCCGTAATCGAACGAAACGACGCCTGCGAAGCGTTCCGCATGCATGTAGGCCACCTCCGGATATGCCAGGCTGCCCAGTCCTGACGGATTCCAGTACCCGGCGCTCACGTCCGATGCCAATGCCACGTGCGTTCCCCCCATCCCTAGCGCCCGGCCTCCGACACCTCCTGCCAGGAAATCAGCGCCGTAATTTACGATCCGCTGCGCCTGAGCGGGAATCGCAGCCGAACTCAGGGCGGCAATCAAAACGAGGAGAAATCCTGAATGCGGGCGGCGCGGCATAGAGCGTAGCGGCAACGTGGACGGAGAACGACGCATTGAGTTGTCCAAAATCTCGATCCCAAAAGGACTTGAGGCACAAACCGTAGCTCTCGAGCCGATACGCGTGAAAGCTTGTGGAGGGAGATGCGCTGCGAGCGGGCGTGCCGTAGCCCGACGTAGTGCCATTACTGGCGCCGTAGACCCGCGTTCCCGTGGCTTCGACTACTCTGCCTCGGCAGGCCGCGGCACGTTCCCGTGCCGGATGTCGATGCCCTCCACGAGGAAGATCACGAGCTCGGCGATGTTGGTCGCGTGATCGGCGATGCGCTCGACCGACTTGCTCATGTTGACGAGGTGCACGAGCTCCTTCGTTCGATCGGGAAATTCACTGAAGAGATTGGCGATGCTCTCCAGCGATTCATCGTGAAGACGATCCACGCGCTCGTCGTGTACAAGCACTTCGCGGGCGCGGATCTTGTCCTGCTTTAGAAAAGCATCCTGTGCTTCCAGCAGCACTTTCCGGGCCTCATCGGCCGCTTCACGGATCTTCGTCCTCCCGATCAAATCCGTGCAACGCTCGAGGTGCTGCGTCTTCTTGGCCAGATTCTTCGCGTGATCGCCGATCCGCTCCAGGTCGGTGTTCACCTTCACCGCGGCGATGATGAGCCGGAGGTCGACGGCCACAGGAGTAAACAACGCCAGAATCCGCTCGCACTGGCGGTCGACCTTAATCTCCAACGCGTCCACCTCGTCGTCCCGCTCACGGACCCGTCGGGCCAGATCGAGGTCACAATTGGATACGGCATCGATGGCACCCGCAACCTGCTCGTCGACGAGCTCCGACATTTCGACGAGGAGGCGCCGCAAGATCGCCAGCTCCTCGTCGAGATGGCGGTTTTTTCTTAGATCAACCATAGCTTCGCCCGAGATTATGTGCGACTCGGATCTCCATCATCCGAATCTCCCAGTGATGTAATCCTCCGTTCTCTTCTTGTTCGGCCTCGTGAAGAGCTGCTCCGTGTCATCGATCTCGACGAGCTCGCCCATGTAGAAGAAGGCGGTTCGGTCACTGATGCGGGCAGCTTGCTGCATGTTGTGCGTCACGACGACTATGGTGTATTCCTCCTTGAGCTGGTGGATGGTCTCTTCCAGCTTCGCCGTGGCGATGGGGTCGAGGGCGCTCGCCGGCTCGTCCATCAGCACCACTTCCGGCTCGACCGCCAGCGTCCGCGCGATGCAGAGCCGCTGCTGCTGTCCACCGCTCAACCCGTATGCCGAAGTATGAAGGCGATCCTTCACCTCATCCCACAGGGCTGCCTGACGCAGGCACCGCTCCACCAGGTCGTCACGGTTCCCACGATAGCCGTTGATTATGGCACCCCAGATCACGTTCTGGTAGATGGTCTTCGGAAACGGATTGGGTTTCTGGAAGACCATCCCCACCCGGCGTCGCACCATCACGGGATCCGCATTCTCGTAGATGTCCCGGCCATCCACTCGCACGTGACCTTCCAGCCTCGTACCAGGGATGAGCTCGTTCATCCGATTCAGACATCGCAGCAACGTACTCTTGCCACACCCCGATGGCCCGATGAAGGCTGTCACCTCATGGGCCGAGATGTCGAGCGAGATATCCTTCAGCGCGTGATTCGAGCCGTACCAGAAATCGAGGTTCTCAACCTCGACTTTGACCTTGTCTCGCGGAACGGGTCGACCGCGCGCCGGCTGCTCGCCCTCCGCTCGAGGCGATTCGGACGACTGCTTCTGAATCTCCTGCTCGCGGACCTCCTCTCTTAAACGTTCGGTCGTTGTCGGCATTCTGTCGTCCATGCGCGATCGATCGATGACTGAAATTCAGCGAATGACTTCAAAGTGTGGGGGCTCTACCGCGGTCGAAAACGCTCGAAGTAATTGCGCAGCAGAATCGCACTCAGGTTCATCAAGAACAGCACGATGAGGAGGACGACGATCCCCGCCGCAGCCAGCCCCTGAAATTCGGGCTGCGGCCGGGCCGTCCAGTTGAATATTTGAATCGGCAGGACAGTAAACGGATCCATGACGCTCCCGGGCAGGAACGCGATGAAGGTGAGCGCTCCGATCATGATGAGCGGTGCCGTCTCCCCGATGGCCCGCGACAGGGCCAGGATGATACCGGTCATTATGCTCGGCGCGGAAATTGGCAGGAGGTGGCTCCAGATCACCTGCCAGCGCGTCGCCCCTAGCGCGAAGGCGCTCTCCCTTATGCCCTGCGGCACGGCTCGAAAGGCCTCCTGCGAGGCGATGATGATAATCGGCAGGATCAATAGGGCCATCGTGAATGCGCCGGCCAGAAGGCTCCTCCCGAGGGCGAAGAACCTCACGAACAGCGCGAGCCCCAGAATGCCGTAAATCACCGACGGCACGCCGGCCAGGTTGTTGATATTGATCTGGATGATTTTGAAGATCCATCCCCGCGGAGCGTACTCCTCGAGGTAGATCGCCGATGCTACGCCAAGCGGCACCGAAACAACGGCCGTGAGGCCGATCATCCAGAGGGAGCCGACGATGGCCGACTTGATGCCGGCCCGCTCAGGAATTCGCGACGGATAGTTCGAGATGAAATCGAGGCTCAGCCAGGGGCTACCCTGCACCACTACATCCACCAGCAACGTGATGAGCACGACCAGGCCGAAGATGGTCGCGAGAAAAAACACGGCGCCCAGAACGATGCCTTTTCGGCGTCGATGCGTCAGCCTCTCATCGAAGCGGCTCGCGTCAGCCATCAGTACCGCTCCTGGTATCTGTGGATGATGGCGTTGGCCAGGAAGTTCATGGCAAGGGTGATCAGGAAGAGGACCAACCCGACGGCAAAGATGCTGTAGTACACGATCGTGCCCTGCGGCGTATCGCCGAGGCTCACATTGACGATGTACGCCGTCATCGTCATGATCGAATCCGTCGGATCCGCCGTAAGCTTGGCCGTGGCGCCCGCGGCCAGCGTCACGATCATCGTCTCCCCGATCGCGCGGCTCAGCGCCAGGATGAAGCTGGCCATGATTCCGCTGATCGCACCAGGGACGAGTACGTGCAGCACGACCTCGATCTTCGTGGCTCCCAGCGCATAGGCACCCTCCGCCAGCGAGCGCGGAACGGCGCGGATAGCGTCTTCGCTCAGGGACGCGACCATCGGCACGATCATCACACCGACCACGAGTCCGGCGCTCAACGCGTTGTAGATCTTCAGACCGGGGATGATGGGCTGCAGCGTAGGCGTGACAAAGGTCAGCGCGAAGTATCCGTAAACGACTGTGGGGATGCCGGCCAGAAGCTCGAGCCCCGGCTTCAGCACGCGACGCGCGCCGTCCGGAGCGTACTCCGCGATGAAAATCGCACTCATCAGTCCGATAGGGATAGCCACCAGCGCCGCGATGACGGTCACCAGCATCGTCCCCGAAAGGAGCGGCCAGATGCCGTACGACTTCTCCGAAAATTGGGGCGTCCACTCCGTCTGCGTGAGAAAATCGATAATCGAGACCTCCGCGAAGAAGTTGGCCGACTCAAAAAGCAGCACGGCAGCGATGCCGAGCGTCGTGAGGATGCTGATCAGCGCACAAAAGCCGAGCGCATACTCGATCAGAAGCTCCCGTGGGCTCCGATAGACGTTCCGCGCGAGCTCGTCGGATGGCTGAGCCCCCTGAAGGTGCGGCCCACCCGCAGCGTGTTGTGCCTCAGCCACTTCCATATCTGGCGATGGCTACATGTGGATCTTCGGAGGGCACCCTATTCGTGCCGGCAGATATCGCCGTGTCGGGAGCGGCCGAGCCGGTCGTATCCCGATCCATCCCGGATGTATCCGCACCCGCACCCATGTGCCGCTGCAGAAGCTCGCGCATCGTAATGCCGGCTACGGATTCGGAGCCGAACATCGTGCCCGTTATCCTTCTGTCGAGTCGCTCACGAGCCAGCGCGTATTCTTCGTCGCTCATCCGAATGTATCCTACCTCCTCGGCCAGAACTCCCCCGTATTGCAGGTAGAAATGCACGAACTCGCGTACGGTCTCGTGCTCCAGGGAGCTCAGGCGCGCATACAAAAGCAGCGGCCTCGACAGCGGGGCATACGTCCCATTCCCGACCGTCTCGAGCGACGGCTTGATGCATCCATCTCCATTGGCGGGATCGCCGTCGTCGATGCCGAGGAGCTTTAGTCGGCTCGCATTCGCCTCGTAGTAGGCAATTCCAAAGAAACCCAGGCCGTTCGGATCTCCCGCGATGCCCTGAACAAGGACGTTGTCGTCCTCGCTGGCCGTAAAGTCGGATCGGCTGGCGCCGGATTCCCCAACGATGGCCTCCGTGAAGTAGTCGTACGTGCCGCTGTCGGTACCCGGTCCGTAAAGCGCGAGCGGCCGATCGGGGAATTCAGGGCGGATCTCATTCCACCTGTTGATGCTGCTGCCCGGCTCCCAGATGCGGCGAAGCTCATCCACAGTCAGGCACTCAGCCCAGTCGTTTTCAGGATGCACCATGACGGCAAGGCCGTCGTAGGCAACCGGTAGCTCGATGTATGAGACGCCATTTTGCTCCGCCAGCTCAATCTCGACGGGTTTAATGGGACGTGATGCGTTGTTGAGGTCGGTTTCGCCTCGGAGAAACTTGGAAAAACCGCCTCCCGTGCCGCTCACGCCCACCGTAACGCGGGCACCCCGATGCTCCAGCATGAATTCCTCTGCTACGGCTTCGGTGATCGGATAAACCGTGCTGGAGCCATCCATCCGCACGCTGCCTTGAAGGCCACCTTCGGCCGCACCCCCGCCTCCACAGCCGAACACGGCGATTCCAATGACCAACGAGCAGGCAAACTGGACGAAATACCGCATTCCGGCTGGGCGCATCAGGATTTGTCAGCTGGTGGCATCTAACGGACTCGCTTTCAGAAGGCGATCTCAAAGGTCATTCTCGCCAGGACCTCCGAATCGCCGAGGCGGCTGTCGTCGAAGACCCACAAATTCGGGATCAATCGGACACCTCGGACCGGTGTGTACGAGGCCCCGACAACGGCGAACATCTCGTCCGCATCCATATCGCCGGATTCCTCGGAGACCAGATCCAGTCGGCCGACGATCTCCCAGGCGGACGCGATCCGGTAGCGCCCGAAGAGACTTGCGCCCGTGCTATGGAAATCATCCCCGACATCAAATTTCTCCTGGTACCAGAAGACTTCGACGCCGACGCCGTATAGATCGGACCGATAGCCCGCGAACCCGGATACCCGTGTGCTTGCATCTCGCGGATCTGGGCGACCGGCACGATCCACGCCGACCGAGAATGCAAAGCCCGTTGGAGGCTCGAGGGAGACTTGCGCATAGGCCTTCTTCTGGGGATCGGCTTCAGGCCGCACGCCGTTCCCGTTTCCGAGCATTACGGCATATCTAAAATCGCCTCCGAGCGGGCCATGAAATCGCACGCCGAAGTCGCGTGAGTTGTTGATTCCCTGCAAGTCCAGAATAGTCTTCTCGAGACTTCTGTACCCCCACACGGCCTCGGAGAGCTCGTAGACCGGAGGTGGCATAATGCCGATTCGCGCCTCGTGTTCGTCGTGGTACTTCCAGGCGAGCCAGAGATCCTTGACGAAGACGAGTGTACCCGGCCCGCTCAACGTCTCCTCATTCCCTTCGATTCGGGCTCGGCCAAAAAATTCGTCACTGAGGGTGAAATCGGTTGTGAGAAACAGGCGGCGGTACGTGAATCCGTGGAGATCCTCGTCGTCTTCGACGGGTGACGACAGGGTATAGAAGTAATCGACGAAGGCGAGCCCGCTGAGGTCGATTTGCTGCCCACGTACCGGCGGCGCAAGTAACGTCAGGATTAAAGCGGCAATTCCGGGAATTACGTATCGGAGTAGATGCGGCATGTTCGTCGCTCAAATGTCGGCGAATGAGATCGGAGGTTCTGCTGTCCGCAATTCTCGCCGCCAATCTACAGCATGGAAACTCCTGCGATGTTATGAAGCCATTAATTTATGATTTGCGGCGCATGCGAGCGCCGAAGGCACCATCCACCCCGTCTCGCGGCGGAAAGGTCCTGTAGAGTCCAGATGCGTCTGTGAGCTCCACGGGCACAAAATCCCGCGCCTCTTCCAGCTCGAATTCGGGATGGCGGGCCAGGAATTCCCGCACTCGCTCCTCATTTTCGTCCGGTTCGATGGAGCAGGTCCCGTAGACGAGAATGCCGCCCGGTGCCACGAGAGCCGCGGCGGTCTCCAGAATCTCTTCTTGCAGCCGGATCAGGCCGTCGAGGTCTTCCGGAGCCCGCTTCCATCTCAGATCGGCTCGCTTGGACAGCACCCCCGTGCCTGAACAGGGAGCATCGACCAGCACGCGATCCGCCGTCACGTCATTTGGTTTCAATTCGCGGGCATCGGCCTGGCGCAACTCGACGATGCTTGCGCCCTGCTGCTCGGCGGCTCTACGGACGAGCCGAAGCCTTGCCGGGTGCACGTCGGCAGCGACCACACGACCCTCATTTCGCATTTCTTGCGCGGCGTGTATCGCCTTTCCGCCCGGCGCGGCGCACATATCGAGGACGGTTTCGCCCGGCATCGGGTCCATCAAGGTCACCAACAATCCTGCCGCCTCGTCTTGAACGGCACAATATCCATCCCGAAGAAGCCCGGCCTCCAGAAGAGGCTGGACGTTCTGCACGCGCACGAAGTAGTCGATATAGTTGCCCGGCTCCCAGCCGACATCGAGCTCGGTGAGCCGCCGCAAAAAGTCATCGACGGAGATCTTCAGGGTGTTCACACGCACGCCGTAGACGGGGCGCGTGTTATTCCATTCGAGTAGGGCCTTCGTCGTGTCCGCCCCATATCGATCCACCCATCGCCGCACCAGCCAGGTAGGGTGCGAGTGCAGGATGCCCATATCCTCGGCGGGATCGCCGGTTGCCGGCTGAGGCAAGTCATCGAGGTTCCGCACAACGCTGCGCAAGACACCGTTCACCAGCCCTCCCGCTCCGGCCCGGATGCGCTGCTTGGCCAGCTCGACGTTCTCATTGACCGCGGCGTAGTCCGGTGTGCTTAGAAACAAGATCTCATAGAGCCCGATCCTGAGAATCTGCTTCAGATCGGGCTCGAGGTTCTCGAAGTCACCGCGGTAGTAGTGTTGCAGAATGTGATCGAGCCTGCGTCGCCACCTGGTGACCCCCGCCACGTACTCCATCGCCAGCCGTGCATCCCGGGCTTCGAGCATGTCCGCATCCAGCCCTTCCAGACCGATGTAGGCTCCCTCGTCGATCCGCTTCAGCCGTCGCAGGGCCTCTTCTCGGGCGGCGGAGATGGGTGGGCTTTTCGCCATCGTCGTACACTCGTTCAGCGAGTCTCGGTATCGAAATCGCGGAGTGGGTCGGCGGGCTCCGCGTGTCCCGCTGGATGAGCCTCCTTGTGCCGATCCGGTTCGAGATGTGCCGTCACGACGACCTCCTCCTCCTCCGGAAACCGCGCCGCCACGCGATCCTCCACCTGGTGTGCCCGGTCGTGAGCCTCCGTGATGCTCAGGTCTTCTGGAAACAGCAGGTGGTATTCGATCCAGAGCTGATCGTTGACGCGCCGATGCCGCACCTGGTGGAAATTCGTGATCAACTCCTCCCTCCGGGCTTCTCTCAGCACATCCATCAAGGAAGCCGTGTACCGTTCGTCGGCCTTCTCCATAAGACCCGATATAGACTCGCGAATCAGGCCAAAACCCGTCGACACAATGTTTCCGGCAACCAGAATGGCCACGGCAGGGTCGAGCCACAGTATTTCCGTAAAGTGGACGAGGGCAATGCCGGCGAGCACGCCCAGGCTCGTCCACATATCGGTAAGTACGTGCCGCCCGTTCGAGACCAGAACCAGATTGTTGTACTTCTTGCCCGTTCGGATTAGATAGAGGCCGAGTCCGAGATTGACCACTGTCAGCGCGCCAATAATGCCGAATCCAAGCTCGAGCCGAGACAATTCCGGGCCATGCACGAAGTCACGAGCGGCTGTATACAGGATCGAAGCGGCGGCAATCAGAATCAGAAGGCCCTCGAATCCCGCAGAAAAGTACGCGATCTTTCCGTGCCCGTACGGGTGCCCGGTATCTGCCGGTTGGATGGAGTACCACAGGCTGAAACCCACGAAGGCCGTCGCAAGCAGATGCACGACCGACTCCATGGCATCCGAGAAGATGGCCGTACTGCCCGTGATGAAGTACGCGGCCAGCTTGCCGACGAGCATCAACACGGCGACGCCTATGCTCACGGCAATGGCCGTGCGACGCGGGTCCCGCACGGGTACACTCGATGATGGCTGATTTAAACTCTTCGTATGTCTTTCCAGAGACGGCATGATGGATCCGCTAGGCGCCTCGCGTCGAACGATACACGTTCGCGTATGCTCCGTCACGAGGGCCCGCTAGAGGCCTGCAAACTATGATGTCGATGGAGTTAGATCACATTGGAATCGCCGTCGGGGACGTTGCATCGATGCTCGAGAAGCTCCATCGCCTTCTGGAGGTTCGGCCCTACAAGGCGGAGATCGTTGAGGAGGACGGTGTCAAGACGCACTTCATTCGGAGTGGGGCCGCCAGGCTAGAGTTGCTGGAGGCGCTCCGCGAGGACTCGCCGATTGCGAAGTTTGTTGCTCGGCGCGGTGAGGGCCTGCATCATCTCGCTTTCGAGGTAGACGACCTGGATGCGACCTATCGGAGGCTCAAGGAGGGCGGATTTGAGCTCATCGACGAGGCACCCAGACGCGGTGCTGATGGTAAGCGTATCTTCTTCGTCCATCCACGCAGCACCGGAGGCCTGCTGATCGAATTGTGTCAGACGGACCGATCCGTGTTGCGGGCCGTGGAGGCTCTTCCGGGATTGTGGGATGCCGGCTCCTCCGATCGTACTCCCCTCGTCTGGGCGACCTCTGATCGCCCGGAGGAGCGGCTAGTTCGATTCCTCGAGCCGCAATTCTATCTGATTGTGGCGGATTTCGATGCTCTGGGACCAGCCTGGAGCTCTCCTCCGATCTGGCAGCACGTTACCGGAGATCGGCCGGTTCACCTCGTCGCCGACGGCGCGAACGCCGAGAACGCGGCCAGTCTGGCGGCGAACGAACCCGACCGAATCCGCTCCCTTGTGATGATGAGACCCGGCCGGATAGATGCTCGTCCGAACCAGCCCGTTCTCATTATCGCCCGCGACGACGGCGATCCGGCCACATTGTCGGATGTGCGAGAAGCACTTCCGAATGCCCTCCTGGCCATCCTGCCCTACGACGATGTCACGATTGTAGCCCGCCTGATTGAAATGCACATTCGGCGAACGGAGGCCGGCGTTTGATTCAATTGCCCTCCGACCTGAATATCTGCCGAAGAAGACGATCGATGTCATCAGTCCCATAAGCGGGCGGGTAGATCGCCACCCCACGAAGACCGTTGGTGACGACCCACTCGAACTTACGGCGGAGGCTCTCCGCATCCTCAAACCATCCCTGACGCCAGCCCGTCGTGTCCTCGTAGGCGTAGTAAGGTGATCCGCTCTCGAGATCCCTGCGGACGCCGTGCCGGCGCACCGCCTCGAGGGCAACGGGAGGCCCGTCGCTGACGTAGGCCGAATCCACTCGGGCATAGCTAATCGTTCGCCCCGGCCCGAGAGTTCGAGCGCCGGGATCCGGGGATTCTGCCCTCCATTCGTAGCCGAAGAACGGCGTGCCCATTACGATCTTCGAAACGGGCACACCGAGGCTGCGAAACCGCTCGAGAATGGCGGTCCAGCTCCTGTTTCCCCACCCCTGGAGCGCCGCCACGGGGCCCGTATGATCCTCAGAGCGGCCATGGAGGTCGTAGCCCTGCACGACCACATAATCGGTATGCCGGGCGATCTCGGCTTCATCGAATACGTCTCCCTCATCGAACGCGAGCAGATAGGCGGAGAGCAGGAGGCCCGGCCGGATGCCGTGCATTGCCTCCCTCAATCTTCGGATGAAATCGGAGAAGTTGGATCGAACCTCGGCAGGCACCGGTTGATACACCTCGAAATCGATCTGAAGCCCGCCGACGGCAGGGCTGTCGCGCAGGAGGCCCAGCAGAGAATCCATCAGGGGCTCGGAAGCTTGCGGCGTCTGGAAGAGCCGCTCGAAGGAGCGCTGATCGAAAAGGGTCACCACTGGTGAAACCTTGATGCCGGCCGCAACCAGCTCGCGCTGCATGTCAATCCAGCGATCAGGCCACCCATTCCGACGCGAGATCTCACCGGTCGAATCGATTTCCACGGAGAAGAAGTAGATTTCGTCGTACACGGCGCGGTCGTAACTCCTCCACGCGCCCTGCAACCACCACGGATGGTAGCCGGTTACCAGAAACTGCCCATCCGCTGCTCCGACACCGACCGGCTGCGCCTCTGGAGCGGTCGGAGCAACCATCTCCCCCGTGCGGCAGCTTGACGCCGCCCATGCCGTCACAGCGAGGGCTGCGAAGAGAATCACGCGTCGATAATGTGTCAAGAATGCGTTCATTGTAGCGGCCAGCCTCAGATCCATCGGCCATCCAACCCATTTGCCCCTCCAATAAACGTGTCGAGGCCGCACTGTTTGGTAATAAGCTTGCGATCGTAGACCGAACAATCGCCTCGAGAAAGACGTTCACTTCCGGCGTCATCCCATCCCTAGTAGTATGAATCCGGCGCTCGAAAAAAAGCTCAGCACCCTGCCCCGCAAGGCGGGCGTGTACCAGCATCTGGACGCCGACGGCAAGGTGATCTACGTCGGCAAGGCCAAGAACCTTCGCAGCCGGGTGCGCTCCTATTTCCACGAGAGCCGGCCGCGCGATGGCCGCCTCGCCGTGATGATCAACAAGATCGCGGATGTCGAGGTCATCGTGACCGACACCGAGGCGGAGGCGCTGATCCTCGAGAATAATCTCATCAAGAAGCTCCAGCCGCGCTACAACGTCAATCTGCGCGACGACAAGAGCTACCCGTACATCTGCATCAAGAACGAACGCTTCCCGCGAGTCTTCCCGACGCGCAATCTGAGGAAGGATGGGTCGACCTACATCGGGCCGTATTCGGACGTGAAGAACATGAAGCTTATGCTTCACACGATCCGATCTATCTTCAAGCTGCGAACCTGCAATCTGAATCTCTCGCCAGATGCCATCGCCGCAGGCAAGTACGAGCCTTGCCTCGAGTATCACATTAAGAAGTGCGCGGCACCGTGCGTGGGGTACCAGACGGAGGAGGATTACAACCGCACCATCGAGCAGGTAGAGAAATTGCTCAACGGGCACACGAAGGAGCTGATCGAGCTTCTTCGGGATGAAATGCAGAGACTCTCCGCCGAGATGCGATTCGAGGAGGCCGCCGACCTGCGAGACCGCATCCGGGCTCTGGAGAAGTACTCACGGAAGCAGAAGGTCGTCAGCAGCGATGAGGTCGATCGGGACCTATTCGCCTTGCGAGCCGATCGAGAGGACAACGTGGCGGTCGGTGTCACTTTCAAGGTGCGCGAAGGGAAGATGATCGGGCGCCAGTACAAGTATCTGCGACCGATAGACGGCATGTCGGATGAGGAGCTGATGCAGAGGCTTCTCGAGGATCACTACGCGAATGCCACGTTCTTTCCGGATGAGATCCTTCTGGATCGAGAGCCCGAGGAGCCTTCGGCGCTGCTCGACTTGCTCGCCCGCGAGCGCGGCAAGAAGGTGCGACTGAAGGTGCCGCGACGTGGACCGAAGGCCGCCCTGATGCGGATGGTCGGCACGAATGCCGAAATGCTGCTGGAAGAGTGGAGGGTCCAGAAAAAGAAGCGAGGCGAAGAGCGTATTTCATTCGCCGTCAAGCAGCTCCAGCAGGATCTGCGACTCGAGCACCTGCCGCGGCATATCGAGTGCTTCGACATCTCGCACCTCGGAGGCACAGGCACGGTGGCCTCGTGCGTAGTGTTCGTCGACGGCCGGCCACAGAAGAGCGCGTACCGGCACTACAAGATCCGCCAGACTCCGGATGGCAAACCGGATGATTTCCTGTCCATGCGGGAGGTTGTCACGCGCCGGTATCGGAAGATCCTCGCGGAAGATGGGCCCTGGCCCGACCTCGTCGTGATCGATGGCGGCAAAGGGCAACTCTCGGCCGCCGTGGAGGCCCTGCGCGACCTTGGTGCCTACGGCAAATTCCCCGTCATCGGCCTTGCGAAGCGGCTAGAGGAGGTCTACTTCCCCGGTGACACGGATCCTGTCTACATCCCCAAAGCGAGCGCGTCGCTCCAGCTGCTGCAGCGTGCACGAAACGAGGCGCACAGGTTCGCCATTTCGCTGCAGCGGAAACAGCGAACGCGGCGCACGCTTCATACCGAGCTTCGCGAGATCGAGGGCATCGGCGAGAAGACGGCCCGGAAACTCATCAAGCAGTTCGGGTCCGTGAAGCGCGTGCGAGCCGCATCCGAGGAGGAGCTGCGGGACGTCATCGGGCCCGTGCTTGCGCGCCGCGTGGCACGGTACTTCGCGGGCGTCGCGCCGGCCGAACAGGAGACGGCCGATACCGCGTAAGGCCGCTACTTCAGGCATACGGCTTCCTGCTTTCAGGTGCTTTTCGGGGAGGTGCTCGTTAGATTCCGCCTCCAACCAATCGTGCACCGAGCCTTTACACTATGCTGAATTACATCTGGGCCGGGCTCATCATCCTCGCACTCGTCTTCGCCCTCGTCTCCGATTTCAGAGACGTCAGCCGGGATACGTACCGAAACGAGCAGCCCCTCCCCATCACGCTCGAGTACCCGGATGGGTATCAGCCGGACGCACGCCGGGTGCCCGTCGAGATCCGCATCGATCCGGACGAGTATCGCGCTTTTTACGGAGTTGAGGAGGCACCCGACTCTTCGTACGGCGGATACGTGATTCGAACGCAGCGCGGCATTCAGGTTCGGTTCGATGCAGAGGCAAGTCTGCCCGCGCCGCTGAACAGAATCCGCGATTTCTCGGCCTCGGCGGACGATGAGCTGCAAGGCACCGTGACTGTGCAGCAGCATTCGGCAGACTCTTCGCAGACTACCGCGACCGTGCAGTTTAGCCCTGTACGGTTTCCACGCCTGAAAGACATCACCCAGGCCGCGTTCGACTTCGCAGACACGGCTGCCCAGCTCGCCCTGGGACTCATTGGGGTGCTCGCCCTCTTTCTAGGCCTGCTCAAGATTGCGGAGGCGGGCGGGCTTATTCACCAGCTCGTCCGGGTCACCCAACCTATTTTTCGCCCCCTCTTTCCCGAGATTCCGGACGGCCATCCGGCCATGGGGATGATCGTGCTCAATCTCACAGCGAATGTCCTCGGACTTGGAAACGCGGCGACGCCATTGGGAATCAAGGCGATGGAGGAGCTGCAGGAGCTGAATCCGACCAAGGATACGGCGACGAATTCCATGGTCATGCTCCTCGCGATGAACACGGCGAGCGTACAGCTCGTGCCACCGGCACTCCTGGTGGCCGTCATGGGCCTTCAAGTCAACGAGCTCATCCTGCCCATCATCCTCGTCACTTTACTCTCATTGGTCGTTGCGATTTCGGCGGCTCGGCTCTTGCAGCGACTGCCGGTATTCCGCTCATCCGACCCGAATGTGACCCATCCTGAGGCGGCTCAAGCCCTGATGCGCGGAAATGCCCCTCCCCCGGATGATGCCGAACCCGTATCCCCGGACGCCTGAGCGCCCCCTTAAACAGCCTGTTCGCCTGCACGCAGATAAAGGATCAGCATGGAATACTTCCGGACCTTCATAGACTACTTCGCCATCTTCATCCTCCCTGCGATGATCGTCGGCCTCCCGCTCTATGGTTTGATCCGGGGCGTAAAGGTCTACGAGGAGTTTGTGGAGGGTGCGAAAGAGGGCTTCAAGGTCGCCGTGATGATCATCCCCTACCTGGTCGCGATTCTCTTTGCCATCGGGATGTTTCGGGCATCTGGAGCCATGGATTTCCTCGTAGATCTGCTGCGGCCCCTCCTCGGCGCGATCGGCTTTCCGCCGGAGGTGCTTCCGATGGCCATCATTCGCCCGCTGACAGGATCCGGGTCCGCCGCCATCGTGGCCGATATGATCAATGAGTTTGGCGAGGACTCCATCCTGGTGAAGATCGCCGGCACGATGTTCGGATCAACCGAAACGACCTTCTATGTGATCGCCGTGTATTTCGGGGCGGTGAATGTCAAGAAGACTCGCCATGCCGTCCCCGCGGGGCTCACGGCGGACATATTTGCAATGCTAATGGCGGCGTATCTCGTGCAGCTCCTGTATGGCTTCGTGGCGTGAAGGCGAGACCTGATCCGTGGGGAAAGGCAATGGTCGACGGCGTAAGGCTTTAGCGGTCGAGAAAGCCTATAAATGGAGGACGCTGTTCTCCCCGAAGTAGGGATTGCCTACATATGCATCGGCCTCCTCGTCGTTTCGCCATTCGTGATCATCGACGAAATACCGAAACTGGTACTCACGTCCCGGCTTGAGGGAGATGGACGTCTTCCAGATGCCTTTCTTCTTGTCGAGCTTCATGGAGTCCTTCTTGGGATTCCAATCATTGAAATCCCCCACGATCGCCACCTTCTCATGCGCCGCCTCGGCGGGTAGCGCGAACGTCACTCGGACCGATTTGCCTTTCGGACTCACCTTCTTCTCGATCATCTGGATACCTCAAATTTCTCCCTGGTATTCTACGCGGTTCAAGGTACGACCATGCGGAGAAGTGCCTCATTACGTTGCGGTGAAAATTGCTCGGCAGACGGCGAGTCCTGGGAGGGCCTGAGAGGGACGATGGATCCTTCTCGGCACGTCCGATACATTCCACCCTCTCTACTGTGCGATGGTTTGCTTCACGGCGAGAAGTCGGTCCGTCTGCAGGCTCGGATCGTCATAGTAAACGAAGGCAAGCAGCTGACTACTCGCCTGCGGCATCGCTTGCTGCAGCGCACGCCGATCCCGCGAGACGTAGCGGTACTCGTAGTGCCCCTGCTTGAGCAGTATCTCTCCCTCATAGCGCCTATTGTCGGGCACCCACTCGAGGCGATTCGCCGGATCGTAGCGCCATCCGTTGAAGCTCCCGGTGACAAGTACGTCGCCCGCCAGCCGCCGCTCATTCGGCGGCACGAAGACGAAGCGGGTTTGCACGTATTCACCCCGCACATCGCCGTCGCCGATCGGAAGCACGGACGATATGATCGGCTGCCCGTCGAGGGGCTGGGCAAGGCCAGAACCGCCAAATGCCGCGTAGTCCGGCTCGAGCTCTACACGGAACGGACTCGTCGTAAAGTCTGCCGAGACAATCTGATTGGATGCTCTCAGATTGGCCAGATCGAGAAAGTACGGTGCGGCCTCGGGCTCAAATGATGTCTCCGGCTCCAGATAGAACTGCATGAGTGGTGCATTCATCATGGAGGGGCGATCGGAGCAGCGTGCCAGATCGAATCGGCCGTTTCGGGCGAAGCAGACATTGTAATCGAATACGCCGCCTTCCGTCCCTGGGGCAGGCACGAATTCAGCGATGGGCTGGATGAAGGGGAATCCATAGCCTCCTACAAGTACACGATCCGTGACTAAATCCAGCGCCGTCGCCTGCTCCGTCACAAAGAACGCACGTTCAAATAGAATGGCCTCCTCATCGCCCTGCTCGGTGACCCGAATGATGTAGTTGCCGCTGATCAGGAACTCGATGTTTTCGTTCGGAAATCGGTACGTGTAGTGCACATACGGCACTTGCGTCCCCGTTGAGATCTGATAATCGAGGATGTTGTCGTGTTGATAGGATTCGAGGTACTGACTCGGTGTCAGATCACGCCGCCAAATGCGATCTGCATGATAAAAGTAAGCGGAGAGCGGACGACCATCCTCAACAAGGATATCGAACTCGAGCGTGAGCCGATCGTTCGTGCGCAGGGACAAAATCGGGAGCTGGTGCTCCTCACCCCGGTATAGCTGGATGGATCGGACGGTGTTTTCGGCGGCAGCGAGGTCTAATTCGACGTAACCCGTCCTGTTGAGTGCGGCACGTGGACCGGCACTTCGTCCACCCTCAGTTTCCTCCGAGGTGGCGCATCCGGAAACGACCACCAAAGCGACGATCGCGACGATCCACTGCCTAAATCCTTTCATCAGGTGTCTTCTCGCATGATACCCATGGCGGCCAGCTGTCCCATCCCGCGAACGGCGGACCACTGCGCACGGTCCCGCCAATCCCGCTGCACGGCGGCTTCGTTGAAGGCGCCGATCTGCACATATGCAGCCCTGGCGCTATCCGCAAAGGCGGCGGCGTCGTCGTAGTGCCCGTTGTAGTATGCAAGTCTCGCGAGCCAGACCCATCGGCGGCGAGATATCTCCGCGCCAATGGCCGCTGGACTGTCCCCCGAGAAGCCGTGTGCCGCAATAGTCTCGGGCTCGAATGCATCTGGAGGAATAGTACGCATGAGCGCAAAGGCCTGTTCGTAACGTTCCTTTCTCCAGGCTCGCAACGCCTCGAGACCTTGATTAGCGTACACGCCTGCGACGGAATCCGTGGCCAGATACCGAAGCAGGATCCGGCTTCGCGACTCAATGGCGTGGCTGGGAAGTCTCGCCAGGGCAGAACGGTAGTTGGTTTGTGCACGAGAAGCGTCGCCCAATCTGGCATATGCATCTCCCAGCCTTAGATAGAGCGTAGCGGAGATTGAATCCAGATCGGCGAGGGCTATGCGTTCAAGCACCTCATGAGCACTCCCCCGCTCAAGCTGGAGGCCGGTCCAGAGCTCGAGCGACGGCACATGGTCGGGCCTGAGGTGCAGCGCTTCCTCGGCGTGTGTCTCCGCAGCCAGCGAGTCGCGCCGGAGGAGAGCGATCGCAGCGCGCTCATAAAGGCGCTCGTGCGCCGAAACGAAATGAGGACATCGCTTCTCGAACAACGACGGAATCACAAATCGTCTCCTCACGTGATCCCGCGCCGATGCACTCACCCACGGAAGGCTCAATACATGTTGACTCCATTCCTGTGCGAGCTCACCCGCCGACTTACCATAAACGCCCCGAAAATCGGCACACGCATAAGCCTTCTTCAAACGCTCCGGTCCATACGCAGCCAGCAGGTATTCGACGAACGACCCCATCGAGGTGTACGAAACGGCACCGCGACCTGTCCAGAAGCGGACTGGATCCAGGCGCCTGGCAACGGCGCTGGCCCGCTCGCGAACCTGTTTGAGGGCGTCTCTTTCGTCAGAGGATGCCAGAAGATCCGCCGACATCTGCTCGCTCGGGGTAGGTCGGCCGTCGGGAGGCTCGAGGGCAACGGCGAGCCCCTCGATCAGGCCTACGGCAATGGACGCGCGAAGCCACGGCAGTCCGAATTCTCGTGAGAATACGTGGGCGAGCTCGTGGGCGAATACGTCGTCGTAAGAAGCGTATAGTATGTGGATCTGCGGCTCATCCAGCCAGATGGGTGCAATGTTCGTGTATCGCGCCCCCGTGAGTCGCGCTTTCACCTCCGGGTCTGGGTAGATGTACGTCTCGATTCTGCCCGAGACGGTCTCCTGCAGGCGGCGACTCATCTGTTCGTAACGGAATTCGTGGTCTCCCGCTATCTGCGATATCTCAGTATCCGAGATCACACGTGGATCGTACCGGATCTCGAAATGATCCGTCAAGCGGGTGCCGGGAAGGGCTCTCCTGAGCTTATCCCGGGTCGTCACAAATCCGAGTTCTGCAGGCTGCGCATAGGCAGCCCCGATCAGAAGCGCGACGAACCCGATGAGGACCGTCCCTCGATTGTCACGCAATAAGCGCCTCAAAAGAAGCAGAAATCCCACCCAAAGCAGGGTCAAGAGTCGAAAGACAAAGAGTCCCGGCCGAATGGCAAGCTGTTCATCATAGATGGGACCCAGCACCCCGCCGAAAACATGATTGTAGGTATAAAATTGAGGATGAAATCCGATGTCGTAGAGTGGCGGAAGCACGCCGATTAAAATCCCAACTACCCAGAAGACTCTGTGTGAACTGCGCTCATGCGCCTCCAAGAGAAAACTCATGAGGGCGACGGCCAGCAAGACGGATATCCCCGCAAACAATATGTAGAGCATGAGCCCCTGCATGTATCCACAGTTCGGCCGCCAAATCGCGCTCATCGTAAGGAGAAGCCAGGGGATAAGTAGCGCCGATTCCTGGAGGACTATTACTTGGGGAAGTGTGATGCCTGATCTGAGCATCGACCGAGACGTGGATCCTGCCCCAAAAAACGCGACGGTCGCGACGAGAGCCGATGACTCCGCGTGGAGAATGCCCAGCAACGGGACCGGCCAGAGGAGCACGCCAACGGCCGTATAGAGAAGCAGCAGGCGAAGATAAGCCCGCGGTAGACGCCCGGTAACGTCCGAATTCAGCTCAATCGCGCGTCAATTCGCTGTCAGATTATCAGAAAGGATATGCCGATCGAGAAGATTTCCTTGATCTGAATGTCATCACGGATATCGCGATCGTACAGCGTCACGAACTCGAAATCGGCACTCAACCAGGAGTTTACCTTCATCGCCACGAGATTCTCCCATAGCATGTCGGGCAGTTCTTCCTGATTGAACGCGGCGAAAAGGCCCAGCGTGGACTTGTACCGAACGTTGCGGAAGATCTCTTTGTCCACCGAGGTCTGGGATTCGATACCCATTTGAAATCGAACGCCCTGAGAAGGACGTAAGCCGTAGATGGGGCGCAAGTACTCGATCGCCACGAGTGTTTCCTTCGATGCGATTCCCAACCGCTGCTTGAACCCCCAGCTAGCCGCATACGAGAATCCGAGGGACTGTGTGAAGGTAGCGGGCGACCCGATGTCCGATACCTTGACCGGGGGCCTGCGTCCATCTCCGAAGGGGTTCTGGTCGTAGGCGAAACCAGGGGCAAACTGCGTTCGAATCGTCGCCGCTGCCGTCGGATTGAACTTCTTGAAGAGGCCGTTGCCCCGGTAGCTCACCTGGCTCGCAAGCCGGATGATGTCGTCTGCTTTGCGGACATTCAAGGTATCCTGCTTCAGGACACCGAAGGCAAGCCGACTTTCGTGGGTCTGCCGCCAGTTCGGCGACGTGCGCTCGAATTTGCCGTCCAGGCTCGTCGTGGCGGACAGCGAGTTTAGCCCGCCCTCCGTCCACTTGCTGTAGCCGGCCTGTGCAGCATTGAGCTTGGCCGTTAGATGGGACTCCCAGATGGGATAATTAACGGTGTCCGCGTCCTGCGCCCTGGCCGATTCCATGGGAATCTGAAAAACCGCCAGGGCCAGAAAGACAACTGATACTACGCGATACATGGGACCGCTTACTACAACCGACGGCACCAATTCAGTACACATACGAAAGGCTACGCCGGAATCAGCATAGCCTTCGTGACGGTGCCGATAATGATCCAAAGGCTTACGTCTCGTTCTTCCTGTCCTGAATCTCCACACGAATATCCTGAGCCTTGCGCTTTAGGTCCTGCATCGCTTTGCGTATGCGCGTACCCGCCGCCTTATTCCCTTTCTGATAGAATTTCGTAAAGTCTTCCTCGAGCGATTCAACGAAATCCTTCAGTTCTGTAAAACGACTCATTAGTGACCTCCTGTGGATTGTGATGTGGGGGGTGCGTAGTGGTATTGCCCATGTACGAACATAAACTCCCAATTCGCCCCTGTCAAGTTGATGGCGTGCGGCGTCGCCCGTAGTGAGAATCGTGATTCAAGGGTCGATGTGGTCCTTACGCACGTGCGTGCCGACCGGGCCGGTTCGGTCCGCGAGCCGGGTAGTATTCGTCAGCAGCACGGAGTACCCGGCGTTCACGATCATCTCCATTCCAATCCGATCGCTGACGGATGCAACGATTTTCGGATCTCCGATATTGATCTGCTCGATCGTGCGGCCGCCCTCCATGATACCCGGCAAGTTCGTACGGGTGAATATCACGACCTCGACCGGCTCCGGATGAAGCAGATGGGCGATGGCTAGCTCGGCGTCTACGAGTGGTACCTCACCGGACCTCTCCCCCTCCGCGTCTCGGGCGAAGGCGGCCACGATCGGTGTCACTCCCTGCTTGGAGAGCTCGGCAATCCAAGCACCATCTCGGGCATGTACGCGCCCGTCCTCCACCACGAGGGCGCGTCGCTGTGTGCCGAAGACGGCCACGTTGGCCAGTGCGGCCTCGTTTAAGATCGCGGAAATTTGTTGATTGAGATGGCGTCCGGCTCGCTCCACCAATTGGTGCTCCCTCAGCGACTGAATCGGTATCACACCGCCTTCCCGTTGGTGGAAGATGCCTTCGGCTTCAAGCAAGTGTTCAGCTACTTCCGCGCTGCCGTGTACGATGATCGGCGCAGGTCGAAGCGCAGCCAGTGCGAGCGCACGACCGAGGCTCTGGAGGAAGAGTGGATCGCTCGCGTGTGGATCGTCAAGGTGAATTATGTATCGGATGCTTCGCTGCATGTCTCGCGGACAGTCTGCCGTCTTGAGCAGGCCTGGAGAGCGGCTCACCAGACAACGTGGGGCCTATTCGAGTATCTGTAAAGAAGGGTCGTTAGCATGACATAGGATTGTCACCTTGAGAGCGGAGCTTCTGACCGATCCGGGCTCGTTGATAACAAGCTTTCCACAGTTATTGATGCCCGGACATACCGTGGTTTCATTCGGAGCGAGATCCGTGAGCTGTATAGGAACGTTCGCGCATGTGTGATTTCAGCCACCTGCATTGCCACACTCAGTATTCTCTGCTGGACGGCGCCGCACGAATCCAGACCCTAGTCGACAAAGCGGCGGCGCAGGGCATGTCCGGCCTCGCCATCACCGATCACGGGAATCTATACGGCGTTCCCGAATTCTATGCCGCAGCTCGAAAAGCAGGCATTAAACCCATCATCGGCTCCGAGTTCTATCTGGCGCCGAGAGGGAGGGTCAATCGGGACGATCGCACTCGATACCATCAGGTACTACTCGCCAAGAATGAGACCGGCTACCGCAACCTGATCAAGCTCTCCTCCCTTTCTTTCGTTGAGGGCTACTATTACAAGCCGCGCATCGACAAAGATCTGCTCGAGCGGTACAGCGAGGGACTGATCGCTACAACCTGTTGCCTCCAGGGAGAAGTACTTCAGACTATCCTGACTCGAGGTGAAGAAACGGCGAGGAGCGTCTTCGAAGACTACCTCGCCATCTTCGGAGAGGACTATTACATCGAAATCCAGGACCATGGCATAGCCGATCAGAAGCGTTGCAACGAGGTCCTCCTTCGGTGGGCCCGCGAGTATGGGGTGAAAGTCATCGCGACGAATGACGTTCACTACATCGAACAGCATGACTCTGCGGCTCAGGACGTCCTCCTCTGCCTACAGACAGGCAAGGATCTCTACGATCCCAACAGGATGCGTTTTGAGAACGACCAGTTCTATTTCAAGACGGTCGATGAGATGCGCGCAGCGCTTTCCGGTTTGGATCCCATAGTCAGGGATGGCGCTCTCGATACGACACGCGAAATTGTGGACAAATGCGATTTCACGTTGCCGATGGGGAGGTTGCTCATGCCCCACTACCCCATCCCCGAGGAATTCGGCGGAGACATGGACGCGTATCTCCGGCATCTCGTGTTCGAGCGGGCTGGTGAGAGGTATCCGGGGATGCCGCAGGACGTCGTGGAGCGCTTGAACCACGAGTTGGCGATCATCTCCGAGATGGGATACGCCGGCTATTTCCTTATAGTCCAGGATTTTACGTCGGCCGCTCGGCGCCTGGGTGTTCGCGTGGGACCCGGCAGAGGTTCGGCCGCGGGCAGCGCCGTAGCCTACTGCCTCGGAATTACGAACATCGACCCCCTTCAGTACGACCTACTTTTCGAACGATTTCTTAATCCTGAGCGCGTTTCGATGCCGGATATCGACATCGATTTCGATGACCGTGGACGAGCCATGGTGATCGACTATGTCGTCGAGAAATATGGCCGGCAGAACGTCTGTCAGATCGTGACCTTCGGCACCATGGGTGCGCGCTCGGTAATCCGCGACGTCGCACGTGTGCTCGGCATTCCCCTCAGCGAAGCGGATCGCATCGCCAAACTAATCCCCGAGGGTCCGAAGGTTAGCTTACAGACCGCCTTGTCGGAGGTCAAAGAACTTCGCGATCTCGAAAAGAGCGACGACCCAGAGATTCGTAAGCTCCTCCACTACGGACAAGTCCTCGAGGGCTCGGCACGGCATACGGGCGTACATGCGGCCGGCGTGATCATCGCACCTGGTGATGTAAGTGAATACGTACCCATTGCGGTCGCCCGAAGTAAGGGCGACGAAGTGGTGACCACTCAGTTCGATGGGAGTTGGGTCGAGTCGTTCGGTCTATTGAAAATGGACTTCCTGGGGCTGAAGACCCTCACGGTCCTCGACGACACCCTGGATCTGATCGAGGCGAACTACGGGATTCGGATCGACATCGACCAAATTCCACTCGACGACGAGAAGACATTCGATCTGTTTCAGCGCGGAGATACCGTCGCCATCTTTCAGTTCGAGTCCAGCGGAATGCGGGAGTGGCTGCGAAAATTGCAGCCCACGACGCTGGACGACCTGATTGCAATGAACGCCCTGTATCGCCCGGGGCCGATGGACCTCATCCCGAAGTACATCGATCGCAAGCACGGGCGCGAGAAAGTGGAGTTTCCGCATCCCATGCTGGAGCCCGTTCTCAAGCCAACGTTCGGCATCCCTGTCTACCAGGAACAGGTGATGCAGATTGCGCAGGTAATGGGGGGCTACTCTCTCGGCGGCGCCGATCTACTTCGGCGAGCGATGGGAAAGAAGAAACAGTCCGAGATGGACCGGCAGCGCACCATTTTTGTCGAGGGCGCAAAGGAACGCGGCGTCAGCGAGGAGACGGCGAACGAAGTCTTCGACATGATGGCCAAGTTCGCGGGCTACGGATTCAACAAGAGCCACAGCGCCGCCTACTCCGTTGTCGCGTACCAGACGGCTTACCTCAAGGCTCATTTCCCGGCTGCTTTCATGGCCGCGGCAATGACAAACGAAATGGGAGATACCAAGCGTCTCTCAACCGTGCTGGATGAAGCACGACAGATGGGTCTCGAGGTGCTTGGCCCCTCCATCAATGCCAGTGAGAAACACTTTACCGTCGACGGTGATCGAATTCGATTCGGGCTTGGGGCGATCAAGGGTGTCGGTACTGCTGCGATCGAAGCCATCGTCGCTGTGCGAAAGGAGCACGGACCTTTTCAGACGCTGTTTGATCTGGTTCGAAATCTCGACCTCCGTGCAGTGAACAAGAAAACGCTCGAAAGCCTGGCGAGAGCCGGCGCTCTGGATGAGCTCGAGGGACATCGTGCGCAATTGGTCGCCGCTATCGATCTGGCGGTTCAATTCGCGCAACGTGTGCAGGCCGACAAAGCGGCGGGACAGAATTCCCTCTTTGGATCGGAGGGAGCGGGAATCGTCATGACGCCTGCGCTCCCCACCGTTGATCGGTGGCCGCGATCGCGCTTACTCAAGGAGGAACGCGAACTGATGGGATTCTACGTATCCGGCCATCCGCTCGATGCGTACGCTGCGGAGGCTCGCGCCTTCGCAACGGCCCAATTCGGACGCATCGCCGAGAACCTCCCAGATGGCGAGCCCACCGGAAACGGCGATCAGAACGGCTACCAACGAGGCCCCCAACACTGCTTTTTCGGCATCATCATGGACGTGCAGCGTCGATCGACCAGGTCCGGCAAGCCGATCGCATTCGCCACTATCGAAGACTTCACCGGGCAAGGTGAGGTCGTCTGTTTCTCAAACGTATTCGACCGCGTCCAGAATTATCTGGTCGTTGACGAGGTCGTGATGGTGACTGGCGAGGTAGAGGTACGGCGTGGTGGAGTAAAAGTGATCGCGCGAGAAATCATGCCCATGTGGAAGGTGCGCGAGCAGCTGGTCAAGTCCATCGTATTGAACGTCGACACTCAACGAGTACGGGAAGAAGCCATCGAACAATTACGAGGCCTCTGTGAGGAGAATCGCGGCTCTTGTAAGCTATATTTCGATATCATGATGCCTGACTTGCCGGCAGGACCTCAGCGCGTACGCAGCCGGCGATTTGTGGTGGAGCCGACGCCTGAGCTCATGACAGGGATTACGCGGCTCTTTGGCCGAGAGAACATCGCCGTCAGCAGCGAATAGCCGCCGATTCCGCTAAGTTCTCCGTAGTACTCTGCCCAGCATCTTCTTCCACCGTTCCTTATGTCGATCCGAATCGGGATAACTACTTCCTACAACGAGGGCGAGCAACGACTCACGCATGCCTACGTCACAGCCGTGGAGCGCGCGGGCGGGTTACCGCTAATCGTTCCCATGTTGGAGGATCCCAAGAATGTCGATGAATTTGTACACCTGCTGGATGGGTTAGTCATCACAGGCGGACCGGCAATCACGGATGGGCTCATCGGGAAATTGCCGGACGACATTCAAGAAACGGACGCAGTCCGGGTCGAATCGGATCGCACCGTGCTCGCTGCGTTCATGCGAAAGCGGAAACCGATTCTGGGCATCTGTTACGGTATGCAGCTAATCAACGCGACCGTGGGAGGCACCATCTATGCCGACGTGCAGGCGCAGATTCCCGGAACGTTGTCTCATAGTGAGAAAAGAGGCGCGGATTCCCATAGCATTCTCCTCGAGGAAACGTCCTATCTTCGCCGACTGTTGAAGAATAGCAGTCTCGAGGTTAACACTCGGCACATTCAGGCTGTGGCGGAAGTCGGCCCCCCTTTTCGAATCGCCGCAAGGGCGCCAGATGGCGTAATTGAGGCCATTGAAAACGAGGACGGAACGATCCTGGGAGTGCAGTTTCATCCCGAACGAATGGGTGAGGAGATGCTCCCATTGTTCCAACATTTGATAGCTAATGCTCGAAAAGTTGCTGAGGACTCCGCCTACGGCACGTAAGTTGTGTAAAAATGATGACGAAGCCGTCACCCTCGGCCAAAGCGCAGGAGCGTGAGGCCGGTAGCTCGGTACTTAGAGCACCGCTAGTTTGGCGCCGCCAAAGAAGTACCTTTCACCGTGTAGTTTTGAATGATGGAGATGCAGCCGGAGAAAGAAAGAAGTACTGAGCGTTCCGGGTTCGAAATCCAGAACGGGAGTGAGCATATTGGCTCGCCCGCAGCCATGGAAGACTCCCTACCGCCGAAAACATCGCGGCGGAAGGTATTGTGGGCGTCGCTCGTGGCCATCTTCGCACTGCTCATCCTGATCACCATCTCCGGGGGCCTGGAATCTCTGGCTCGTGACTTGTTTCGCATTTTTGGGCCGACTGAACGAGTAACGGAGTCTGATCTGCCCGTCCTTGAACGGCCATCGTCTTCCGGAGCCGGGCTCTTTACGTTCGAGGGTTCCGATCTTCACCCGGACGTGCTCTTCCGGCCCTACACGGCAGGTCCGATCCTGTCCGAGGAGTCAGCGGCATCGCAGAATGTCATTCATCAGTTTCGCAACCTTCTAGATCTCTACGCGGAGCGACAGGGTACCGACGACAACTTCACCATCCGCGTGGTCGACAACCGAACGAACGAGCTTCTCGAGATCTACGAGTTTGAAGACGAACGGTCTGCGTATGAAAACCGCTCGGAAGGTGAGAGCTGGGACTGGGGGCGAATCGATCGGCTGCGTCGCGACGCTACGAGAAACCTGGTGCAGAAATATGTGGCTCGCGGGATACCCCGCGGGGCCGTCACCGTCAAATGGGGTCGACGAAATCAGGTGCTCGAGGCCCGTGAGCGCGAGGCTGAATTTATCGAATATGAAGTGCAGTTGGCCCGATTCCTGGGCCTAAGCCTTCTGACGACGGAAATCGGGACCGTCGAGACGTTCAATGACGACCGGCTCGTATCGCCGGTTGGGGCGCGAAGTCGCTACCAGATGATGCCATACGTGCTCCGACAGAATGGCATCCATCACTATAAGCTCCCTACCGCTGCCGGTAATGCCATCGACGTCTACGAAGAGTGGCACCCTCTATTGACGATGGAGCCGGCCTTCGTTACGGCTGCCGGGTACGTCAACGCCGTGGGCCACGAGATCCCTGGATTGTCGGCCTATCACACGGGGCCGGGCAACATCTATTCGGTCTACCGGATGTTTCTCACGGCCGAGCCGAACCGGTTCACACCGGAAACGACCGTCATGGACGCCTACATGTGGGCCGTCACCGAGGGATACGATCACGTTTCACGCAACTCCAGCTTTAAGTCTTACTCAAGAGGCTACGTCGCATCTGCCTATGGAGCACTGCGTGCGACAGAGTCAATTCCCGTGGATCCGTCTAAATCTCTGCGGACGGTCCGCGTTCAACTGCGGCCCGGAGAACGTCTGTTCTTGAGCGATCTGCTCCGCACGCTCGCGGCATCTGGCCAGGAATTCGATTGGGGTCCGGATACGGAAGGGCTGACGCTATATAACAAATTCAGAAAGCTGAATAAGCACTTTGCGCTTCCGGCTGGTGGCTCAGAAGATGCCAGCGTAAAGCCAAATGCCGACCTGCGCCTCACGGCGGACGTGAAGGGCATCGCAGTACGCTTTTTCCTGCCACCTGGGGCGCCCGAAGCGCTCAAAGCAGCTGGAATGAACGTGTTGGATGACGACAGATCCTTCCGTTATGACGAGAATACCTACGGCCGGCCCGATCCAGCCGAAATAACCCTCTGGGACCGCCAGTATCAGCAGCTAGTGAACGATATCGCTTACTTCGGCTTCACCCGAGAGTATCGCGATCGGTTAGCGTATCTGGTCGACAAATTCGAGGAGCTGGCTAAGACCAATCCGACCCTGTATCGTCGCATGCAGCTGGAAGTCATCAAGACGCATGAGCGAATCTGGAAATCGAATGTTTTCGATAAGCTCGCAGACGTCCTCCGCGCTGTTCGCGGTAGTCAGCGTTTCGAGGCGCGGCCGCTCTCGCCGCTTCCTCTAGGTCAGACCGAGGGTTGAGCCGGAACGATCGTCAAGGGGTCGCCAACCGTGATCGTGCCTTCACGCTCAACGACGAAGAGGGCCCCTCGATATCCGTATCGTGCCACGACGGCGAAGGCCTCCGGACTCGTTCGATCGCGAAATGTTCGACACGGGCGATGCGGCCTCTCGCTTCTCCGCAGGAGTACTTCGCCGACCTCCAGTGAGTCGTCCGGCTCCAGTAAGGCCAGGTCAATCCCCTCTGTGATCAAATTGTCGCCGACGACATGATGGGCGATTCCTAGCGTTCGAAGCACCTCTGCCGAGATGGCTGTGACCTCTCGGCCTGGAACGAGGGCGCCCCGGTAGAAAGACTTCTTTTCATGATCGCCGGCGAATCCCTTTCCTTTGATCACTTGCACCGTCGTCCGCATCACATGCCGATGCGGTTGAGGTGTCTCTATTAGCGCCGCAACGCGTCCCCTTTTTCCCCAGGAGAGCTCACGAAGCGTCGTAAGATGCTCCGCAACCCGCTCGCGATCGATGGCGACTTCTTCCAGTCCAGGTTCTAAGCTCGCTCCCTCGTTCATCCGTTGTCCCGAATTGACTTTCACGATGTCTCGTATCTTGGCAAAATGCGTCATACGGTCAATGAATCCATATCTGACCGAAGAATCTTGCAATGATCTCGGCCATTCGCAGCGAGCTCCGGCAACTTGATCAAAGTCGTCGAGCCCTCCGCCCCTTTGGAGTCACCATCGGAACGGCCTTCACCCTGATCGCCGCCCTCCTGGTGTGGCGGAACGGCTGGACACCGACTCCGGCAAGCTATGCGCTCGCCGGCGTCGGGGGAGTCGTCATCTTCCTCGGGCTGGTGGCTCCTGGTCTGCTCCGGCATCCCCATCGCCTGTGGATGGGATTGGCACTCGTCTTGGGCTTCGTGATGACGCGCGTGATCCTGACGGTCGTCTTCTATTTGGCCGTCACACCGATAGGATTGATCTTGCGCATGATGGGCAAAGATCCCCTTCAGCGGCGGATCGATCGCGAAACCCCGAGCTACTGGCAAGAGAAAACGTACGACGACCCGTCGCCGAAGCGCTTCGAGAAGTACTACTGAGATCCGGACGAATCATCCGGCCTGGAAAGGCTTACCTGGAAGTACACTTCATGTGCTTCCCGCATCGTGGTACTTGATCACGTGATATCCCACGGGGTATCCAGCTCACTCGTCCTTTCCCAGGTCTTACGCTGCATGATGGCCTGGCATCCGTTATCCACCTCCCCGTTCGACGGCCTCCGTTGAACGTAACGTCCGTCCGGGTGCAGATCCCAGGCAAGGCGATTGTCAGTCAGACAAATGTGTAGCGTCCGCACCAATTGCTTCTTCAAGATGGCATCTTCGATGGGGATAATCACCTCGACGCGGTCGTCCAGATTGCGACGCTGCCAGTCCGCACTTCCGAGTCCGACGAAAGGATTCCCGTTATTTCGGAAGTAGTAGACCCGGCTGTGTTCAAGGAAGCGACCAACGATACTAAGCACACGAACATTCTCACTGTAGTGGCGCAATCCGGGCCGCAACCGGCAGTGCCCTCTCACGATCAGGTCCACCTTGACGCCCTCCCGTGAAGCCCGATAGATCTCGCCAATCATCTCCACATCGTCGAGCGCGTTCATTTTGGCGATAATCCGCCCTCGACTTCCCGCACGCTGATGATCGATTTCGCGGCGAATCATGTCGATGAACGCCTTACGCATGTCGCGCGGAGCGACGATGAGCTTCTGGTAATGCTGCTCCGGCGCGTATCCGGTCAGGTAGTGGAACAGGTTGATGACGTCGTATCCTATCTCCGGGGAGCACGTGAGCACGCCAATGTCCGTGTAGAGCCGTGCTGTGGTCGGATTGTAGTTGCCCGTTCCGATATGGCAATAGGCGCGCAGGCCCTCCGCTTCTTCGCGAATAACAAGGGTGACCTTCGCATGGGTCTTGAGGCCGACGAGTCCGTAGGTCACGTGAACGCCCGACTTTTCGAGCATCTGCCCCCACTCGATGTTGTTTTCTTCGTCGAAACGTGCCTTGACTTCCACCAGGACGGATACCTGCTTACCCCGTTCGGCCGCGCGGATCAGCGCTTCTACGATGGGTGATTCCTCCGATGTGCGGTAGAGGGTCTGCTTGATCGCGAGGACCGCGGGATCTTCGGCGGCCTCTTCGATGAACCGCTGGACGCTGGCCCGAAATGACTCGTACGGATGGTGAACGAGCAAATCCCCGTTTCGGATGATGGTAAAGATATCCGGCTCGTCCTTGGACTCTCCTTCGAAGAGGAGCCGTGGGGGGATAACCGGCTCCCAGGGTTCGAACTTCGCTTCGGGGACATCCAGATCAGCGAAGAACTCGCAACTGGAATGGTCGATAAGCCCCTGGCTCTCGTAAATGTCGTCCTCCCCCAACGACAGCTCGCGGGCCAGAAGCTGGCGCGTTCTCTCGGGCATGGAATGCTCTACCTCCAACCGGACGACGGGGGCGAAACGACGCTCGCGCAGCTCGTCGGAGATCAGCTCGATGAGATCATCGGCCTCCTCCTCATTGCGACGGACATCGGCATTGCGCGTGATCTGAAAGGCGTGCGCATGTACGATCTCCATCCCGCGGAAGAGCTCGTGCAAGTTGTTGGCAATTACCTGCTCGAGTGGAACGTAGTGGTGAGGCTCGTCTAATGGAACCCATCGGCCCTGGCTCGTGGGCACCTTCAGGCGGGCGAAGTGCTCTGTCCCCCTGGTTGGATGGCGCAGAATGACCGCCAGGGACAGGCTCAGATTGGATATGAACGGGAAGGGATGCCCTGGGTCGACGGCCAACGGAGTCAGAATGGGGAAGATATTGGCCTGAAAAAACCTGTGCAGCCGTTCGATCTGGGCCGAGGTGAGGTCCGAATAGGATAGTGCGTAGATGCCGGCCTCCGTAGCGAGAGCCGGCTTGAGCTGTTGCTCCCAGACTTCATTCATCATCGCATGCATGGGGAGCACGGCAGAGCGAATCAGCCGGAGTTGCTCCTGAGGTGAGCGTCCATCGGGAGACAGTGCACGGACACCGGCTGCAGCTTGCCGCTTCAGTCCACCAACGCGCTTGCGAAAGAACTCGTCCAGGTTGCTGGAGGTGATCGACAGGAATCGGACCCGCTCGAGTAGCGGCGTTCTCGGGTCGATGGCCTGATACAGAACGCGCCAGTTGAAATCGAGCCAACTCAGCTCCCTGTTGAAGAACAGATGCGGGTGATCGAAGGCTGCCGTCCGAGGAACGGGACGCGGCGAGGTGGCACTCGGCACGGCGAAATCGGGCATGCCTACGGACGTGCCGTTCCCGATCAATCCCACCTTCGTCAGTCTCGCAGCCCTATCTCGCATACCTATTCATCCTCCAGGAATTCCCGACGCTCGATCCGGCGGCGAAGCTCGTTTAGGGCCATCATCTGGGTCTGAAGCGGCTGAATTTCGTCTCCGGCGCGTTCGGCCTCGAAAATCTCCTGACGCTGCTTCTCGATCGCATCATTTACCCGATCGAGCTTCAAGAGCGTCATCGCGCTGATGGCCGCTTCGTAGGGATCGTCATCGAGTCTTGGAACGGGAATGTTCTGCTTTCGCTCCCAGTTCTGCGAGGGCTCGTACTGCATCATGGCAACATCGGCCATGAGGCGTCGCACGTCGTCGCCGTAGTCGCCGTTCAGGAAAGTAGACCGATCGACGCTCCCTGCTTCGTACTGTTGCAGAAATGCACTCGCAGCCTGGCGGGCCGGCCCTGCCGTGAACTCATCGAGGCTTGTATTTCCCAGTATGAACTCGATAAGGGACGACCCATGCTGGTACATCAATCGAAGGAGCGTTCTCTCCTCAGGGAGGATGCGCCCCGTATTCAGCTTCCTGCTTACGGGGGGCCGCGGTCCCTGGGCGGATTCGGGACGTGTTTTGAATGGGGCAGGTGCCGTGGCGGGCGCCGTCCTCCGTCGGCGCGACTTGAGGACATCCTCCAGTACCATGTGAAGACGGATGTCAGGCACTCGCAGCACTTCAGCCGCCCTCCGGATGTAGCTTTCCTGCATCAGGGGATCGGGCATCGAGGCGACGGTCTCCACGATCTCGTGCATGACCTCCGCCTCGCCTTCCGGCGTCTCCAACCGACCTTCGCGTTCGGCCTGCTCGTACAGATACGCCAACACGTCCCTGCGATGCTCATCCAGATACTTCTCGAGTTCCGCACCGCCCCTCCGAGAGAATGAATCAGGGTCCTCACCTGGTGGAAGCGAAACCACATACGCGGTCAGGCCTTCGGAAAGCACCACCTGGATGCCGCGCGCGGCGGCCCCGGCGCCGGCGGTATCGGCATCAAAGACGAGAACGACGCGCTTCGCATACCTCCCAAGAAGCTGCACCTGCTCTCGAGTGAGCGAGGTCCCACTGGATGCAACGCAATTTGCGATCCCGGCCTGATGGAGCGCGATCACATCGGTATAGCCCTCGACGACCAGGGCCTCTTCGCGCTCCCGGATACTGTTCTTCGCCTGAAAGAGCCCGTAGAGTACACGGCTCTTGTTGTAGACCGGCGTTTCGGGAGAGTTGATGTACTTTGGCTGATCGGACTCGGAGGACAACACCCGCCCTCCGAAGCCAACGACCTTCCCAACATGCGAGAGAATGGGAAACATCACGCGCCCGCGAAACCGGTCATATGAGCCGCTGTCGTCACGCCGCCGGATGGCCAGGCCCGTCTCCTCCAGAACGTCCGAGGCCATGTGATGCTTGGATGCCGCCCGGATCAGCGCGTCCCACGTATCGGGAGCGAATCCGAGCCCGAACTTCGTGACCACTTGATCGGTGAAGCCACGCCTTCGGAGATACTCCAGCGCGGGTCGCCCCTGCGGAGTCCGCGTGAGGATGTGATGATAGAATCGGGCCGCAAATCGCAGGGCATGAAGCATCGCCTCGCGATGCCCCGCCTGTGCCCTCTCCCCTTCCCCTTCCTCGGGAAGCTCCAGCCCGGCCCTCTCCGCCAGCATCCTGACGGCCTCCGGGAATTCCATCCCTTCAAGCCGCATCACGAAGCTGAATACGTCGCCGTGCTCGCCGCATCCGAAGCATTTGTAGATGGATAGCTCCGGATTCACACTGAAGGATGGTGTCTTCTCCTGATGGAAAGGACAGAGCCCGAAGAAATTGCTCCCCTTGCGCTTCAGACGGACGTACTCTCCAACCACGTCGAGGATATCCGACGCGGATCGCACGGACTCGATCGTCTCGTCTGAGAAGTACATAGCCGCCGGTTAACCTTACGATGGAAACACGTCGCCACCCGCATCCGCCGATTCGGCGGCCGCGTTCCCAATGGGAGGCACCTCCGGCTTATCGGAACACTGACAGGAGCTGAACACTCCGATACTCAGGAGTAACAGTAGGGCGGCTAGTCGCTTCATATTACAGTCGATCGTTAGGGGTTAATCGCTTTCGGGATGGAGACATCTAGTGGGGTCGCCGGCGTCTGAGAGTGGGCGACGCCAGCCGGCGTGTCCTTGCGTCCGGAAATGCCGACGTTTAAACTTGCAGGAGCACGGCGTGCTCCAAGATCACACCTCTGATGTGGAAATACTAGGAATCGACGTTGGCGGCTCGGGCATAAAGGGCGCACCCGTTGACGTGAAAACTGGCCAGTTGACGGCTGAACGCTATCGGCTGAGCACTCCGCCCAATGCCGAGCCGGACGCCGTGGCCGAAACCGTCGCACGGCTCGTTCGGCATTTCGAGTGGACAGGGCCTGTCGGATGCTGTTTTCCCGCACAGATCAAGCAAGGGGTTGCACTAACGGCTGCGAATATCTCCGATGAGTGGCTGGAGAAGAACGTCGCCGAGCTCTTTCGCGACCGTTCCGGCTGCCCATTCGTAGTACTCAACGATGCAGACGCGGCCGCGGTCGCGGAGATGGAGTTCGGCAGCGGCCGCGAGCTGCGCGGTGTCGTGATGCTGCTCACCTTCGGAACGGGAATCGGGTCAGCCATTTTCGTAGATCGCGTGTTGTTGCCGAACACCGAGCTCGGTCACCTATTTCTGAACAACATGGTAGCCGAACATTATGCGTCGGATCGCGCGCGAAAAGTCGAGCGGCTCACCTGGCAGGAATGGGCACAGCGTGTACAGGCCTATCTTGCCCACCTCGAGCGGCTCTTTGACATTGACACATTCATTCTGGGTGGCGGGGTCAGCAAGCCGAACAAGTCGGAGAAGTATCTACATCTGCTCAGCACGAAAGCACAGATCCTGACGGCCAGGCTGGAAAATGACGCGGGGATCGTTGGAGCAGCCGTGAATGCAGCAATCCACATCGATCCGGTCCATCCGTGACGGGCGTGGAAGTCGGGGGCTCATCGATCGGCGTGTGGGCGGCGTAGTGGAGGTTCATTCGCCATACGACTTCCGGCGAGCAACTCTCACTCAGCGAACATCCTGATCGACGCCCCAATCACGCGCAAGCTGCTGAATGAAGTCAACCTCACCCATGACGATTGTACCGTCGGCCGACGCAATGTCGGCCAGGTCGTTGAGAATGGCGATCCGGGTCGGTTTGGGCGTCGTTTCACGTACGGAGGCGATCGCCGTCTCAAGCATCTGCTCACCCGTCGAGCCCATGTAGACGAGCATCACCTCGCGCATGATAGTTTTTATGCGGTCGATCTCGACATCTTGTCCCCATTCGCTCAGCTTGCGAGCCATGGCGTCGACCTCGGAGGAATCTAGCTCCTCGTCGGCACCATGCGTGAGCGCGAGATAAATGAGGGCCAGGTCGTGCGTGACAGTCCAGTCGGGATAATCAGAGTTGGTCGTAGTCATTGAGATGAATCATTTCTGGAATGCGGTCTGGGCATCATACTCTAGAGGGCGCAACCGGATAGCCCCTGCTCCGGCCTTTCACGTAAACGTGACAAGATGGATTATTTTCGGGTAACGTACTGCCTTGAAGCTCCTCAGGAGAAGGTCGAAGCCGTCGCCGAGGCTGTTCTGCTCGAGCAGACCACCGAAACGCCTCGATCGGTCGGACTTAGATATCCATTCGTTCGCCATCATATGATGGGACAGATAGAACGACTCGAGCCGATCTCTAATGGGCACTACGAGTTGGTCCTGTCCCTTCCCGTTCGCGGCGTCGAGAGCGACCCGGCCCAGTTCCTGAACGTCCTGTTCGGCAATTCGTCGCTTCATTCGCATATCTCACTCGAGGACTTCGACTTGCCGGGCGCGATGGCCGGCTTCCTCCCCGGTCCCACCTTTGGAATAAATGGGATCCGGGACATGGTTGGCGTGACCGGGCGCCCTCTGACTTGTAGTGCACTCAAACCGATCGGCCTATCCACATCGGAGATCGCCCATCTATTCCGCGAACTGGCCTACGCCGGCATCGACATCATCAAGGATGACCACTATCTGGCCGACCAGTCGTTTGCGCCCTTCGGGGAGCGCGTGCGGGCGTGCCTGGAGGTTGCCGAGCAAGTTTATGCGAATTCCGGACATCGGGTCTTGTATGTCCCTAACCTATCAGGCTCTCCCGATACGATCCGTCGCCAGGCGGAAACGGCTCAGGCCCTGGGCGTTCGCGCGGTCATGATCGCGCCGATGCTCACCGGTCTGCCGACGCTTCACGAGCTGTGCCGCACCGAGCTCACCGTACCGGTCATTGCCCATCCCAGCTTCAGCGGATCAAACAACATCCGGCCCTCCACGCTCTTCGGTAAGCTGTTCCGGCTTTTCGGCGCCGATGCCGTCATCTTCGCAAACTATGGGGGCCGGTTCTCCTACGCGGCCGACGTGTGCGCAGAGATCGCAACCAGGCTTCGCGCCGACTGGATGCACGTCAAGCCGGCATTCCCTGTCCCTGCAGGCGGGATGGATGCGGCCCGCGCCTCCGAACTCGTACATTTCTTCGGCGTGGACTCCATTCTGCTTGTCGGTGGCTCTCTGCTGGAGGCCGGCGAGCACCTTCGCGAGAAGACGAAGCGGTTCGTGGAAGAAGTGCATGCAGCTGCGATGATGCTGCAAAAGAACGGGTGAAGCGGAAACTCGTATCCTTCGCAATCATTGACTCGCCACGTTGATCTCCCACAGGCGCTTGACCCGACGTCGTCATCGTCCACCTTGTTCGCTTCTCAGCATCGTCGACAGTAACAGTGACATCCAGTTCAATGAATTCGAATAACGCCGGCCTTGCCACTCGAGATCAAACGGTGGATTCATCATCAGGCACTTCGTACGTCCGGAGATTCTCGCAAGAAGGGTCGCGGTATCGCTGGGAAGGCGTGGACCTGAAGAAGTACAAGGAGGAGGGCACCCATTTCAAGTCGGTCACACGACAGAATCTCTTCAGCGACGAATCGCTTCAGCCCTGCGAGCTGCGCTATTTCGAGATCGAGCCTGGAGGACATTCGACCTTCGAAAAGCACGTGCATACGCACGCCATCATCATACTCCGGGGACGTGGACGCGCCATAGTCGGTGACAGCGTGGATCAGGTCCAGGCTTTTGACCTCGTCGAGGTGCCATCGCGAACCTGGCACCAGTTGCAAGCCGCGGACGATGAGGCGCTCGGTTTCGTCTGTCAGGTCCCCTGCGAGCGTGATCGACCGATTCGACCGACAGACGCGGAGCGGCAGGCGCTTAGCGAACATCCAACCCTGGGCGGAATCATCCGTCTGTAGCCCGCCGGCCATGCACGAAATGGGTTCGGCATGAGCATGCACATCGCTGACCTCAAGCACCGGATTGAAGAGGCAACCCGGGCCTCCGATCAAAACATCTCTCCCGACGCAGCGAGAGAGGCCTTCCAACGACTCGTCGAATCGCTCAATCGAGGCCAGGTGAGAGCCGCTTCTCGCGAGCCGGACGGCCGCTGGACGGTTCACGAGTGGGTGAAAAAAGGAATCTTGCTGGGCTTCCGGATCGGAGGTCTGGTCGATTACTCGACCGAGAGGTTTCCATTTTTCGACAAGGATACCTATCCCCTTAAGCCGATCTCGCTGGAGGATCAGGTCCGACTCGTCCCGGGAGGATCCTCCATTCGGACAGGCGCCTACGTCGCGCGTGGCGTCGTCTGCATGCCCCCGATGTACATCAACGTCGGCGCCTACGTTGATGAGGGCAGCATGATCGATTCGCATGCCTTAGTAGGCAGCTGCGCTCAAATCGGAAAGCGGGTACACCTGTCGGCCGCTGCACAGGTCGGCGGGGTACTCGAGCCGGTGGGTGCCCTGCCCGTGATCATTGAAGACGATGTATTCGTCGGCGGCGGGTGCGGCATCTATGAAGGATGCCTCGTTCGGGAGAGAGTCGTGCTGGCGAGTGGCGTCATACTGACCGGGTCGACGAGGATTTACGACCTCATTCAAGAGCGGATCATCGAACGCAATGAGCACGGAGTCCTCGAGGTGCCCGCCGGGGCCGTCGTGGTGCCGGGCTCGCGGAGCGCACGCGGTGCCTTCGCCGAGGGAAATGGGATCTCGCTCTATGCCCCCGTCATCGTGAAATATCGCGACAGTCAGACGGATGCATCCACGACGCTCGAGGACGCCTTACGCTGACCTGCTTCTGCGCGTTTGACCTCGCTGTGGGCGCCAGGTCCAATCAGCGCGTGATCTCCACTGTATCCGGGACGATGAAGGCGTCCGGAAAGCGCTGCGCAAGAAATTCCCGAGCCCGCTCGGCCGCTTCCCGCGACCGGAAATTCCCCATCCTCACCCGATAGTAGGGCTGGATGTACACGCGGTAGACGGGCATCATCCCCACTCCGGGAGGTGCCGCCTCGGCGTTGGACTCCCACCACGATTTGGCCGCCTCTTCCTGTGCGATGGCCTCGTCCCGGTCCAGCGTTGAGAAGACTTGCACGCGGTAGCCGCGGACCGTGGTCGTAACCCCCTCATCGGCCCTCCCTTCCATGAGTGCATCGGGAACGTCGTGGGCTATCTCAGTGGCCGGTGTCCGCTCTGCTTCGCGGTAGGGCGCGGGATCGAAGTCCTCGTAATCCGACATCTGCACAGCGGGAGTTGGCAACTCGTCCGGCTCGTCGTCATCCACCACTTCTCGCGGTCCGGAGCACGCCGAGAGGATCAGGGCAAGCCCCAGCATCAGCCACGGGCTGGAGCGCACGAGGTGCTTCAGGCGAAGTTCGGACGGGATCGCACCCATATCAAAGCGGCGAATTTTCCATTGGAAGTACCGGCTCGCGAGTTACCCTCGCAAACTGCCAGACGACAACGCGCATTGCACGATGTCAATATTCTGAAGATCCGCCCCTGGCCGTCTCGCGCGCGGTTCCCCCCACGATAGCCACCGAGGAGCTGGCACCGATTCGGTTGGCGCCGGCGGCGATCATGGCCCTGGCATCAGCAGCGGTTCGGATCCCTCCGGCGGCCTTGACGCCCATCGAATCGCCAACGACTCGGCGCATCAGTGCAACGTCGGCAACCGTGGCCCCGCCCTTCGAAAATCCTGTGGACGTTTTCACGAAGGAGGCTCCGGCGCGACGAGCGAGCATGCATCCAGCCACCTTTTCCTCATCGGTGAGCAGCGCCGTCTCAAGAATGACTTTCGTTATGATACCCTCGCCCACTGACTCCACGACGTAGAGTATGTCCGCCTCTACGTAATCGAAGTGCCGGCTCTTGAGCATTCCTACGTTGAGGACCATGTCGATCTCATGTGCTCCGTCGGCGACCGCCGCTTCCGACTCGCGCGCCTTGATACTCGATCGACTGGCTCCCAGTGGAAAGCCCACCACGCTGCAGACGGCCACGGACGTGCCGGCAAGCAGACGAGCAGCGAGTGGAACGTAACACGGATTCACGCAAACGGACGCAAATCCGTAGTAGGCAGCCTCCTCGCACAGCCGCTCCACGTCCTGCGGGGTGGTTTCGGGCTTCAGCGCCGTGTGATCGATCATCGCGGCGAGCCCTTCCGCGTCAGGCGCCGGAGCGCCGTCACGGTCCAGTTCAACGATGGAAGCGCTCGTACCCAGGCTACGCGCAATCTCGTCGGCACGCCCCGCGGCAACGTTTCCGCGCGCCGAGAATTCCCTGATGAGCCTTTCCAGAATTTGCTCCTCCATGGGAGCAAAGATAGCGACCTCAGTGTCGGGTCACCATCGAATCGAGATCGTAGCGCCGACGCTTTTCCCAGAGCGTCTTCTTCGAGATACCAAGAAGCTCGGCGATATCGGAATAGGAGACGTCGAATTCCTGCAGAGTATGCAAAATGTAGGCGCGCTCGAGCTCCTCGAGGGAGCTGCCCACCGGAAATCGGAAGCTGCCTGTGGCGGCCATTGAGCCGTCGGGATCCGTCTTGGACAGAATGAGGTCCTCCCTATCGATCCAGGGGCCGTCGGCGAAGATCATCGCGCGCTCGATGACATTGCGCAATTCCCGAACGTTGCCGGACCAGGTGTGGGAGAGCAGCTTCTCCTCTGCCTCTTTGGTGAATCCCTGGACGGACCGTTTGAGCTCGCGATTGAACTCCTTTACGATCGCGTTCGCGAGCTTCAGCAGGTCACCGGTCATCTGCCTCAGCGGCGGCAGATGCATGTTGACCACGTTGATGCGGTAGTAAAGGTCCTTTCTGAACTCCTTGTCCTTGAGCCGGTCCTCGAGGTGGGCATTCGTGGCGCATATGATGCGCGTCGTCACCCGCAGATCATCCACTCCACCGAGCCGCCGAAACGTTCGACTCTCTAGAAACGATAGAAGCTTGGCCTGCAGAACGAGGCTCATCGAGTCGATCTCATCCAGGAAGACCGTTCCACCGTCGGCAAGCTCCAGCAGGCCCGGCTTCGACACCCTCGCGTCTGTAAAGGCCCCCTTCTCGTACCCGAAAAGCTCGGCCTCCAGCAAATTGTCGGGAAGAGCCGCGCAGTTGATCTCGAGGAATCGACCTGCATTGTAGGTCGAATTGTAATGGATCGTTTTGGCGACGAGGTTCTTACCCGTACCCGTCTCTCCCGTGATCAGGACTATCGTATTTGGAACATCACGCAGCGTCTCGATGGTCTCGCGAACCTTCACGATGCCCGGGCTATCCCCCAGAATGCCATCGATCGGATAGGTTTGATTCTGGGTGACCCGGACCTCCTTCACCTCGGGCTTTTCATCGTAAAGATCCAGCGCCTTGGCGATCAGCACCCTCATCTCCTCCAGATTGATGGGCTTCTGGAGATAGTGGAAGGCTCCCAGACTCATCGCCTCGACGGCTGTTTTCACCGACGAATGCGCCGTCATGATGATGACCGGCACGTTGAGCTTGCGATTGCGCAGTGCCTCCATCAGCTCGATGCCGTTCATGTCCGGCATCATCAGGTCCGCGACGACCAGTGCCGGCGGCTCTTGCTCTTCGGCCGCCTGCAGCATCTTCACACCACTCACGAAGGAGGTGGCCTCGAATCCTTCGCGCGTCAGGACCTTCACGAACATCTCACCGATCTTGGGCTCGTCATCGACGATGTAGATGCGCTTCTTCACTGGCTCTTCGTTCTGGGTGGATGGTGTAATTTCGTAACGCTTGTATCGGCGGTCGAGCGGGCGAATTAAAGCGCCTACTTACGAATCACGCCACTTGGTCAAGCCTTCACTTTCTGGGCCAGGGAAAGCCCACCTTGCACGACTTCGAACGAGATGTCGGTAGCGCGTCGGGCAAGGGCCTCGCCGTCCGCCTGAACGGCCAGCGGGCTCTCGGAATGGATATGAATCCTCTCCGTCTTGACGATGCTCACTTCCGGTGCGCCGACGTGCCTGCCTCCGCGAAGCACCGCCGGAATCAATCGCAAAATGCGGCGCAGCGAAGTGTTGCGAACGACGCATGCATCGATTAAGCCGTCCTCGATGCGAGCTTCAGGCGTGAGAAAGAAGCCTCCCGCGGCACATCGTCCGTTGCTGGCCAGCACCAGGAGATACTCCCCAGGCGGATAGGTCTCCTGGCGACCGGCGATCTCCGAGGTCATGCTCAATTCTGGAGCACTCCACCGGCGGAGCGTGATCAGGACGGCAGCGACATAGCGAGACGTACCGCCCAGAAGCTTTATCCTTGATGCCGTCTCCGCAATCTTGGCGTCGATCCCGGCGCCGGCCGCGTTGACGAATACCCCCTCTCCCGGACCATCAGGTCCGTCCCATCGAACGCGACCATAATCCGCCGGACGTGCATGTTCGTGCTGTAAGTCGCGCAGCAGATCGGCCGGATCGCTGGGCACATCCAGCATCTTCACGAAGTCATTGCCGCTGCCGATCGGGACCACGGCAAGCCGTGGCTTAGCGCCAGAGGCGACGATCCCGGAAACAACCTCGTTGACCGTTCCGTCTCCGCCCACGGCCACAACGACATCGCTCCGACGAGCGGCTTCGCGCGCCAGCTCCGCGGCGTGACGAGGATACTCGGTTCGTACGAGGTCGAAGGTAAGGTCCGATTGCTCGAGAGCACGCAGGAACTGACTCGCGCTTCGTCTGGAGAGACCTCTTCCGGCTCTTGGATTGACGATAAAGGTATAGACCATTCGATGTGCCCTTCGCGATGCGAACGCGCCTAACATACGTCATGGTGTCGATCATTCTAACAGGGATGATCGCATCATGCGGCCGCAGCAACTCGGCTGGCTCCGTCGTCGTGCAGGATGACCTCGGCAGGCAAGTAGCGCTGCATCCGCCCATCGAACGCGTGGTCACCTTCGCACCCAGCCTGACAGAGATGGTGTTCGGCGCCGGTGGAGGTGGAAAACTGGTCGGAGTCGGGTTGCCCGACAATTATCCGCCCGCCGTGCGCGACCTGCCCCGATTTTCTATCTATCCTATCGACTTCGAAGCGGTCACCCTCCTAAAACCCGATCTCGCCTTCGCAACGGACCAGGTAAACAGTCCGCGCGATGCCGAAACCCTGGCGGCACTCGGCATCCCCACCTACTTTCTGTCCTTCGAAAGTGTGGATGCGGTATTTGACGGAATGCTCAGAATCGGCGAACTGTTAGGAACTCGCTCGCGTGCTCAGGAGGCAGTGGATTCGCTTCGTCGCGAGCTCGAACAGCTGAAAGACCGCGCTAACGCTGCCGCTGACCGGCCGGACGTGCTGGTCCTCGCTGGACGAGAAACGCTGTTTTCGTTCGGAAGCGAGAGCTACGTACACGAGATGATCGACGCGGCCGGCGGCATCAGCATAACGGGAAAGCTATCGGCGCGCGCACCGGTCCTGTCCGAGGAGTTCGTGCTCCGCGAGCAGCCCGATGTAATCATCGGCACATGGCCCGAGGATGTGACAGTGGACGATTTGCTGAAGGATCATCCGGATTGGCATACTCTTCCGGCCATTAGCACGGGGCGCGTCCACGGCATCGATCCGGATTTACTCGTGCGCCCCGGCCCTCGATTGATCGCCGGGATCAAGGCCATCGCGGCGTGGCTGCATCCCGAGCGAAGTGAGATCGCTGCGACTGGGGCAACCACACCGTGATGCTCTCGATTCGTTGGAGCAATATCGGGATCGGCCTGGCTCTGGCGCTTCTGCTTTTGCTCTCCATGGCGGCGGGCCTGCTGATTGGGAGCGAGCGACTCCCCTGGGGCGATGTCGCTGCGGCCGTCGCGCATCGGCTTGGATTCGGCACCGGCTCCTCGGATGCCGTGATCGACGCCATCGTCTGGCGCCTTCGATTACCTCGCGTTCTTCTTGCCGGCATCGTCGGCGGGGGTCTCGCCATTATCGGTGTGGCCATGCAAACCCTTGTTCGCAATCCGCTTGCCGAGCCGTACATCCTTGGCATCTCGGGCGGCGCCGCCGCCGGTGCATCCCTCTTCTACCTGGGATTCCTCCCTCCGCTGATCTCCCGCGCCATCTCAATGCCGCTGGCCGCATTTGTCGGCGGCCTGCTCGCGATCTCTATCGTCTATCTCGTGGCTCGAAGCGGCTCCACTGTATCCGTGGCAAGGCTGCTGCTGGCGGGTGTCGCCATGGCGGCCCTGATGGGCGCCATCACCGCGCTGGTGACGTTCGCCTCCCCCGAGCCTGACAAGCTGCGTGCCGTGTTATTCTGGCTACAGGGCTCCTTGAGCGGCGCGCGTTGGTCGATGGTGCCGTTGCCTGCGCTGGTGGCCGGGTTGGGGTTCGTCGTACTGCTCGCCATGAGCCGCTCTCTCGACGCGATGCTACTCGGCGAGGAGCCGGCGTTCAGTCTCGGCATTCCAACCGAGGCCCTGAAGCGCCTCCTGATCGGCCTCGCGGCCCTGGTCACGGGCATTCTCGTGGCAACGTCGGGGGCGATCGGGTTTGTGGGGTTGATAATCCCCCATATCGTACGCTTTTTCACCGGAGTGACCCACCGACGCCTGCTTCCGGGTAGCCTCCTCCTGGGCGCCGTCTTCATGATCTGGGCCGACATCGTAGCGCGCAGCCTACTGCCGGCCCAGGAGCTCCCCGTCGGCGCCATCACCGCGCTTTGCGGAGTACCCTTCTTTCTGGTTCTGCTCCGCCGGCGTCATTATCGGTTTCAAACATCTTGATGAAGGCGGCGTATACGCAAAGCACCCCACGATTCGCTCAGACACGGTATCACATGCCAGACGCGGAGGCCCTCGCGGCAGACGGTCAGGACCAGCAGACTGCTTGGCAGGAAAGGCCCACCTCCCTCCGAGAGATCCGCGACGTCGTGAGCGACGAACTCAAGATCTTCCGCCGCTATTTCCGCGAGTCGGTACGCTCGGATGTCGGCCTGCTGGATAAGATTACCCAGTACGTCCTCCGGCAAAAAGGCAAGGAAATCCGACCGACTCTCGTCCTCCTTTCGGCGAAACTCTGCGGCGGAATTCAGGAGTCCACGTACCGCGCGGCTGCGCTCGTTGAGCTCATGCACACGGCCACGCTCGTTCACGACGACGTCGTCGATATGGCCGACCGGCGGCGCGGGGTCTTCTCCATCAACGCCCTGTGGAAGAACAAAGTAGCCGTACTCTTCGGCGATTTCCTCCTTAGCAGGGGCCTGCTCCTGTCTCTCGAGTATCACGATTACAAGCTGTTGCACGTGCTTTCGGATGCCGTGCGCCGGATGAGCGAAGGGGAGCTCCTGCAGATCGAGAAATCACGACACCTGGATATCGACGAGGCGACGTACTTCCGGATCATCTCCGACAAGACTGCATCTCTGATCGCCGCGTGCACGGCTTGCGGCGCCGTCAGTGCAACAAGCGATGAGGAGATCATCGATCGTCTCGGCCAGATCGGCGAACGGCTGGGCCTGGCCTTTCAGATTCGGGATGACCTTTTTGATTTTGGCGTAGAGGACGTCGGGAAGCCGATCGGCATTGACCTTCAGGAAAAGAAGATGACCTTGCCGCTCATCCACGCACTGCGCGAGGCCTCCGGCAAGGATCGCCGCCGGATCCTGGCCATCGTTCGAAAGCAGAAGAAGAGCCGGGACGACGTCCGCGAGGTGGCACGATTCGTCGAGGAGCACGGCGGCATCGCCTACACTCGTAGCAAGATGCACGAGTACGCCGACGAAGCCCGGCGCCTCCTCGAAGCGTTCCCGCCGACGACTCCACGCGATGCGCTCCTCGACCTCGTTGCCTACACGGTAAGTCGCAGCAAATAGCGATGCCGACGCTCCATCTGCTCGGTACGGGGGCCGCTCTTAGCGAGCCCCATCGCACCACGACCATGCTCGCGTTCGCCTCAAATGCGGAGACCATCCTGGTGGACTGCGGAGGCGACGTCATCCAACGGGCCATCTACGCGGGGATTGAGCTGGATTCGATCGCCGCTCTCATCATCACCCACGAGCATCCCGATCATGTGAGCGGCTTCCCGCTCTTCATGGAAAAAATCTGGCTGGCCGGCCGCCGGCGTCCGATATCCGTCTATGGCATCGAGCCTGCGCTCGACCAGGCCCGGAGATGCTTCGAAACCTTCGATACCTCGCGGTGGGATGGGCTGCCTGAGATCGACTGGCGAGTGGTCCATCACGAGGAATATTCCACTGTACTCGATAGTGAGGCCTGGAACATCGTGGCTTCGCCGGGAAAGCATGCGGTCCCGGTAATAGGCCTGCGGGTCACGGCCAAGTCGACGAACGGTACCGTCGCCTACTCGTGCGACACGGAGCCGTACGCGCCGATCGAGTCGCTCGCAAAGGACGCCGACATCCTGGTGCATGAGGCCACCGGCGAGGGACCAGGACACTCCTCGGCCGAGCAGGCTGCCGAAATCGCCAAACGTGCCCGAGTTGGCCGACTCCTGCTTGTACACCTTCCTCCAGATCTCTCGAGCACAGACCTCCAAAGGGCACGCGACCGATTCCCCATAACGGAATGGGGTGACGAGAGTGGAGAGTACGCATTTTGAATCGCATGACCCCCCTCCTCGCGCTACTGCGTGTTCGCTCGAGTCGCAATATTGAGTAGACGAAGTAATTCGCCTTTGAGTACCTTGAGCGTTTGTTCAAAAAAACAACTGGACGTTGATGTCTGAACTCCACCGCCGCTCTCGCCGTAGCTCGTTCTCGAGAGCCGTCGATCGTCGCCTGGTCGTCGCCTCGATGTTCTTGATGTTGTTCGCTGGCGGCACGCCGATTCTCTCCTTCGCTCAGTCTAGTGAGATCGGCACCTACCTGAACGAAATTCGAGAACTAGCCCAACAGGCCCTCGAGGCCAGCCGAAAGGCTGAGACGGCTCCCGATCTACCGCAATTGAAGATGCACGCGGATGCCGTCTTCAGGACTGTGTGGGGCCTGCCTTCAGGTCTTGCCGACCCGCGCGCGCGCGGAGCCGAACAGGTCCACGGATGGAAAACTCGCTGGCAGGTCACCCCCGCCGACTTTGACACGGCGTTCGCTGCCCGTTATGAATCCGGACCGCCCGAGGTCACAGATCCATCTCAACTCGGGATCGTTGGGCGTGGGCGGCACGTCCGCCTCCTCATCGAGAACCACCTGGAGGACGGCTCCGCTTCAGAGTCCGTTCGTACGCATGGCGAGCACATCATCACATCTCTCAACAATGTCATCGGTTGGATGAAGATGGACGATGGCGTAACCAAAGCCGAGCGGCAACCCCGCGTCGACCTCACCCGTGAATGGGATGCGCCCATCGAGTTCTGGATGTCCACAGCTGACACCGGCTGGCTCTTCGAGGCCTACGCGCAGGCGCTCAATATCCTCAAGACCGACTATGGAACGGACCTCGACCTGGCGCGAGAGCATGCGGCTGCGATGACCGCCCTCCTCGAAAAGGCGCTGAAGGGCGTCGATGTCGATGGGAACGGCTCCGTCGAACCGGTCCAGATGGAGGGCGGCCTCGAAACGGCCCTCCAGCATGCCGGATATGCCGGCTTCATCCAGGAGTGACCGGGGCCGGCCCCATGGAAGTTCGTCGAACGCCGCAGCTGAATTGTTGCGTTATGAAAAGGGTTTATCTCGCCACATTTTGCCTGTTTCTCACTGGCTCCGTGCTCGCCGGATGCTCCGGCCCTCGCGAAACGACAACGGTGGGCGGCGATCAGTGGATCACGCTTTTCGATGGAACGAATTTCGACGGCTGGCAGATGTCTGGTCCCGGCAGTTTCAGCCTCGAGGCCGACGGCAGCATGCTCAGCCATGGCGGCATGGGACTGTTTTACTATGCCGATCGGCAGTTCAAGGATTTCATCCTCGAGCTGGAATGGAAGGTTGAGACCGATAGCACGAACTCGGGCGTGTTCGTTCGATTCCCTGATGCGCCCGATCCGTGGTACGCCGTCAACACCGGCTATGAGATTCAGATCGACAACGGCCAGGATCCGGTACACCAAACGGGTGCCATTTACGACTTCTCGGCGCCGTTTCGGCTCGCTTCCAAACCCGCAGGAGAGTGGAATACGTATCGAATCGAGGTAGCCGGTCAGCACTACCAGATTTTCCTGAATGGCGAAAAGGTCAATGACTTCTTCGGAGATCGGTCACTCGAGGGCTACGTAGGCCTCCAGAACCATGATGATGCGTCACGAGTCTGGTTTCGCAACATTCGCGTCCTGCCCACGGCACCCGGTACCACGTACAACAGCCTGGCCGAATACGTCGCGGTGAGTGAACCTCGCGAGCCGATCAACGTGCTCGTGGTCACGACTACTCACGGATATCGCCATCAGTCCATCGAGACCATCCACAAGATCTTGCCTGAGATCGGCGCGACGACGGAGTTCGAATTTGATATCACGGAAGACCTCACACAGCTCAACGACGAGAACCTGGCTAAATATGACTTGCTCTTCTTCGCCAACTCGACACTTCGCGTAGAAGGCAACGTAGAGGAAGCCGGTGCCACGGAGTCGCAAGACCCCACCTACCAATTCACGGTGCAAACTCCCTCCGGTCCGGTTTCGGGCACAATGACGTTCACAGGCCTGGACGCAACACCAGGCGGCAGTGTGCAGTTCGGATCGGGAGCGCCGGCTATCCCTCTGGAGAATATCGTCTATTCCCAGCCTTCCCTGAGTTTCAGCTTTCCAGCGGAGGGCTACGGCACGATCCGCGTAGAGGGACAACTCACCGATAGCCGCTTCACGAGCCGCTGGACCGCCGATCTGGGCAGCACGGATGTCGTCGCGGAGCGGACAAACGCCGCCCCGACGCAGGGCACCGCCGGCGGCGTCACAGAGGCGCAGCGCACGGCCGTTCAGAACTTCCTGCGCTCTGGAAAGGGCATCGTGGGGGCCCATGCCGGCCTGGATGCCTTCTATCAGTGGAACTGGTATCGCGAGATGGTTGGCGGCGGCCTGTTCCGCGAACACCCGTGGACTCAGAGCGTGCGGATTCTCGTCGAGGAGCCGGACGATCCAACCGTTGCCCATTTCGGCGACAGCTTCTGGATTCGTGACGAAATTTACGTGCTCGACGCCAATCCTCGGTGGAACTCTCACGTACTTGCTTCCCTCGATATGAGCAGCGTCGGCATCGATGAGGGGCCGGCGGACTTCACCGCGAACGATTATCCGATTTCCTGGATACGAGAGCACGATGGCGGCCGGGTATTCTATACGAAGCTCGGCCACTTCGATGACGTGTGGACGACGCCATCCTTCATGACTCATCTTCTGCAGGGTATGCGGATGGCCGCTGGACGGATCGAGATGCCGGAAATCCGCACGAGATCCTACGAGATCCTGTCGGAGAACGTCTGGCCGGATGATATTGCTATCGACGAGCGCGGAAATGTCTGGATCGCCGAACTCCGCGGAAAAGTGCATCTATACGATGCCTCGACGGGCGAGACCCGGCAGATTGCTCACATAGAAACGACCGATCCCTTCAAGATCGAGCACGGGCTCTACGGCATCGAAGTCGACCCGAATTTCTACGACGGCGAGCCGTACGTCTACCTGTATTACGCCGAGCCGGTCACGTTCATCAACACGCTGTCCCGGTTCGAATTCAGAAATGGGCAACTCGACCTCTCCTCCGAACAGGTCCTACTTCGCGTGCCCACCGAACCGCAATGCTGTCATCAAGCAGGCGACCTCGAGTGGGGGCCGGATGGGACGCTTTATCTCTCAACGGGGGATACGGGGATGTCGGAAACTCAACCCGGCTGGGAGCTCACAGAGGAGGAGATTTCGGCATTCCTCGAGCGGAACGACCTGAAAGACTATCACTGGTCACGCCTGGTCGATTCCGAGCGGTCGGCACAAAACCTTCAGGATCTGCGCGGAAAGATCCTGCGCATCAACAAAGACGGCTCGATCCCGAAAGACAATCCGTTCTTCGGGGAGCCCGGCGTCCGGTGGGAAATCTACGCCTACGGCCTCCGGAATCCATACCGTTTTAAGGTCGACCCGGAGAACGGCAACCTCTACATCGCCGTCGTCGGACCCGACGCCGTCTATGATTATGACGAGTATAATATCTCCGAAAACGGTGGCGAGAACTTCGGCTGGCCACGCTCGATTGGACGGCTTTTCTACAATGAGATCCGGCCCGAGCATATTCCGGACTACGTGCCTCCCATGTGGGAGTACACGTATGAGTCTGGCGGGCGCTCGGCCACCATGGGCCCCATCTACCGCCATGATGGCTCAGGTGCATTCCCGGACGTATTCCAGGATCGCCTGTTCATCTTCGATTGGGCTCGGCGATGGATCAAGTGGGCAAGCGTCGAGGATGGCATCTTCGAGAGCGATGTAGAGAACAGTGTCAAGAACACGCCGCTAAACTTGCGCATCCCGGCAAAACGCTTGCACGACATCAAGACGTTCGATCAACTCACCATTACCGCCCCCATCTCGATGGAACTGGGCCCGGACGGTAGCGTCTACGTGGCGGAATTTGACGGCTTCTGGGACGCCGGTCCCAATGCACGCGTGAGCCGATACCGTTGGATTCCTGCTTCCGAGTCAACCAGTTCATCGGAGTAGTGGCATGTGGAATTTCAAGGGGTCGCTGCATCGGTCCGTTCTGACCCTTTTCCTTCTGACCTGCGGAACCGCAATGTTGACGGCCTCTGGGGCCGTCGCCCAAGACGGTGCCGAGCTGTACATGACGCGGTGCATGTCATGTCATCAAATGAACGGGCGCGGTGTGCCGGGCGTCTTTCCGTCCCTGTCGGGCTCCGAGTGGGTTAATGACGACAAGGGAGTACTCATCCGAATCGTTCTCAACGGGATGACGGGACCACTCGAGGTGAACGGCGAACGCTATAGTGGCGCGATGCCGCCGTGGCAGACGTTTCTCACGGATGAAGAGGCTGCATCTCTGCTCACCTACGTTCGTTCATCGTGGGACAATGACGCCACCGCCGTGACGGCTGAGGAAGTTGCCGCAGTGCGGCAGCTGGTCGAGGATCGACGAAATCCCTGGACCGCTGAGGAGCTGGAGCAGCCGGAAAATCGAGGTATTCCCGGCCAGTAACGCGCCGACGGCCTCTACCCGGCATTAGACTTGGATCACGCCCGGATTGAAGTGCTGAATCTCCGGGTTGTGGTCTGCCATCTCGATGCCCAGACTGATCCAATCTCGGGTCTGGAGCGGGTCGATGATGTCGTCCACCCAGAGGCGAGCCGCCGCATAGTATGGCGTCGTTTGCTGCTCGTATCGCGCCTCGATCGACGAGAGTAGGGCGTCTCGCTCCGACTCGGACAACTCCTTTCCTCTCTTCTTCAGCGCTTCGACCTGTATCTGCAAGAGCGTCATCGCTGCCTGCTGCCCACCCATCACGGCGATCTTAGCCGTCGGCCAGGCAAAGATCAGCCGCGGGTCGTAGGCTCGACCGCACATCGCATAATTTCCAGCGCCGTAGGAATTCCCGATGATGATGGTGAACTTCGGCACGACGGAGTTCGCCACGGCATTCACCATCTTGGCTCCGTCCTTGATGATGCCACCCTGCTCAGCCCGCTTTCCGACCATGAATCCGGTCACATCCTGCAGAAAAAGAAGCGGAACGCGCTTCTGATTGCAGTTCATGATGAAGCGTGCTGCCTTGTCGGCCGAATCGGAATAGATTACGCCACCGACCTGCATCTCCCCGCGCCCGTTGCGCACGATCGCTCGCTGATTGGCGACGATCCCCACACTCCACCCATCGATCCGTGCAAATCCGGTGAGGATCGTCTTGCCGTACTCCGCCTTGTACTCCGTCCACGAGCCTGCGTCGATCAGCCGGGCGATGACATCTCGCATGTCATAGGGTTGATTGCTCTCGGTGGGCACGATGCCCAACAACTCTTCGGATGTGAAGGCAGGCGGATGTGCCTCTTCTCGATCAAAACCGAACCGGCGTCGCTCGGCGATATGCGACATCAGCTCGCGTATTTTCCGTAGGCAGCTCTCGTCATCAGGCAGCTTGTAGTCGGTGACACCCGAGATGCTCGAATGTGTCGTCGCGCCACCCAGGGTTTCGGCGTCCACCTCCTCGCCGATGGCCGCCTTTACGAGATAGGGCCCCGCCAGGAACACCGATCCGGTTCCCTCCACGATGAGCGCTTCGTCGCTCATGATGGGCAAATACGCCCCACCTGCGACACAACTCCCCATAATGGCCGCAATTTGCGGAATTCCGCGGCTTGATAAGATGGCGTTGTTGCGGAAGATTCGGCCAAAGTGGTCCTTGTCGGGAAAGATCTCGTCCTGCATCGGCAGATAGACACCGGCAGAGTCGACGAGGTAAATGATGGGGATGTGGTTCTCCAGGGCGATTTCCTGCGCGCGGATGTTCTTCTTGGCGGTGATTGGAAACCACGCGCCCGCCTTGACCGTCGCGTCGTTGGCGACGATGATGCAGAGCCTACCGCTGACTCTCCCAATCCCTACGACCGTGCCCGCAGCGGGGCATCCACCTTGCTCTTCATACATGTCAAAGCCCGCAAACAACCCGAGCTCTCGAAATTCCGAGGGATCGTCCACCAGTGCCGCGATACGTTCGCGGGCGGTCATCTTTCCGCGATCGTGCTCGCGCTGAATGCGCCGCTCACCGCCCCCCAGTCGTATCTGGGTGGCGCGCTCCTCCATGCGTTCGAGCAGCGATCGAAAGGCACTCATACGCTTTTCGAACGAAGCATCGACAGACATGGCCGACCCGATGGCGTCAGCCGAAATGACTCGTGTCATACGCGGTCCTACAAAAAAGGCCCGGCACACCAGCCGAGCCTAGAAGTGTATTGATCAATGCAGCCAACGCATCGGCAACTAAAGAATTGCACTCATTTTGTTCATGATTTCCCCACGCGGCTCGCCCGTTTTCTCATGAATGAGGTTGATCATCTTCCGTAGATCGCCACGCGCGCGCTTCAGCTCCTTCTCGTCAAACTCGGTCCCTTCCCAGATCATCTCGATCTGCCGCTTGACGCGTCGCCAGCTATCATTCATGTTCTTGGTAGCCATGATCTCTTTTTAGACGTCTGTGCTTAGAATCTCGATAATTTTTCTACAGGATCGCGCGGCGGCATGTTTCGGATTTTGTTACATCCAGGTCGGCTCCGTGGATGATCCGCACGAGAAGCGGGCACAGAGCAGCCGACAAGCAGTCCAACGACCCATGCCGAAAGTAGCCGTCATTGGAGCGGGTATAGCGGGTCTTGCCGCGGCCCATCAGCTTCGCCAGATGGGGATCGAGCCCGTCGTCCTGGAAGCGGGATCACGAGCGGGCGGAGTGATCGCATCCGAGTTGATTGATGGCTTTCTGGTCGAACGAGGCCCTAACTCTATCCAGTCACACAGCCCCCTCATCAGCGACCTCATCGACCAGCTGGGGATCCAGGATCGCGTCGTTCGCGCAAGTGAAGGCGCCCGCAATCGCTTTATCGTGCGCGATGGCCGACCCGTGGCCGCGCCCCTCTCCCCTCTGCAGCTTGCCGGCTCCGAACTCTTCGGCGCACGCGCTAAATTGCGCCTTCTACGCGAACCGTTCGTAGCGCCGGGTAACCCGGCTATCGAGGAAAGCGTGGCCGATTTCATCCGGAGGCGACTGGGTGGAGAATTTCTGGACTACGGGATGAATCCCTTCGTGGGCGGAGTCTACGCCGGAGATCCGGAGCGACTCTCCATCCGATATGCTTTTCCGTCTCTATTCAGGATGGAGCAAGAGTCCGGCTCCATCATCAGGGGACAAATCGATCGGCAAAGGGATGCCTCGTCCGCAACCGATACCCACCGTATGTTCTCGTTTCGAGGCGGATTGCAGGAGCTTCCGCTTGCGATGGCCGCGAGCTTGGGAGACGCCATCCGCTACGATAGCCCCGTTCAGGAAGTCAGGCCGTCAAACGGTTCCTGGACGATCCTCACCGACCGATCCGATCACTTCGATGCCATAATCGCCGCGGTACCTCTATATAGGCTGGCGACACTCATCGGACATTTCGTGAGCGAATTATCCCCTTTTCGGGATGTCTCATACCCGCCGCTAAGTGTGGTGGCCCTGGGATATCGTAAAACGGCCATCCGGCATCCTCTGGATGGCTTTGGAATGTTGATCCCCGAGGTGGAACGCTCTTTTCAGATTCTCGGCACACTCTTCACGAGCTCTATTTTCCCTGGGCGGGCACCGGAAGGCCACGTACTGCTAACGAGCTTCGTCGGCGGTGCACGCCGTCCCGAGCTAGCGGGAAAGTCATCCGATCAGCTTTTCGACGTCGTCCACGCAGACCTCTCGAGGCTGCTGGGAATTTCAGACCGTCCGACTTTTCGACACCACGTCTTCTGGGAGCATGCCATCCCGCAATACACGATCGGTTATGGAAGTGTATTGCGAGCCGCCGATCAGCTCGAAGAGGAAAATTCGGGCGTGTTCGTCGCTGGCAACTTCAGAAACGGCATATCTGTGGGCGAAACCGCGCAATCGGGACATGACGCTGCCGTCCGTTGCAGTACGTTCCTTGCGCGCGGCAAAAACGGAACGACGCTGCCGGATTTCTCGGCTGTGTAACCCAAACAGCCGACGTCCGCTTCAGCGCTTTTGCTATCTGCTACGCCGTCCCGGCGTCCGAGAACAGATAGCGCATGAGCTTCCGCTTCGCGACGGGTAGAACGGTGTTCTCGTAGGGAAAATCGAGGTCGAAATCGAAGTTGTAGGTGGCCGGGTTGGGAAGCTCGCGACGCTCCTCCATGAGCGACAGCTTCAGGCGCTGCGGGGAATGCCTGATCAGTCGCTGAGGAATGCTCTTTACGTGCGAGGTCCGAAGGCTCCGGTACCTTTCATTGGGGCCCATGAAAATGGACAGATTGTACTGAAGGACGTGCAGTTCCGCCTTCTCATGGTCCGGAACGAATAGATACCCCTCCTGCACGTAGGAAGGAACGATCCCGACCTCCTCCATTTGCAGATGATTTTCGACAAACTCGAAGATTGTCTTCCCTTCGTCTATGGCGCTTTGGATGTGCGGCAGAGCCCATCGAATGAGATCTTCGATGGCCTGCATTTGATCGCTTTCAAGCTCCGGCTGCTCGTAGATGATTTCCTGTGCTTCCAGGTCAACGTCCTTGATGTTCGCAGGAAGGGCGCCCCGGAGATTCTCACTGGAGCTCACGATCGACTGCAACGTGCCGTAAAGTCGTACCAGATCGCCCAGGTACGGATAGATGCGGTTGTGCGAAAACTGATGCCGCACATGCTGCAGATTGCTCAGAATCTGGTATTGCGCTCGTTCGAAGTCGTCGAGGGCGCTCGTAAATAGCTCTAGACCCCAGCCTCTCATGAGAATCCGATCTTCTTTCGTTCCAGGTTAGTACGGCGGATGCGCCATGCGTGCCGAACCGCCATCCTGGAATTCGAAATGCAAAGATCGGACCAGGGTTTCAAGGGATATTCACAACGAGGTTATCTATTTGGCATCTCGCTGCCTAACGGTGCACGGATGCGGCCTCAAATCGCGCCTCATCGGGTCGTCCCCGAGCGCCAAGCCGCAGTACGTCGTACTCTTCCAGGGTAAATGCGTCCACGCGCGTGTAGTCGTTTCGTGCGGCCTCGGCACGCTGGATGAGGCTCGCCTCCTCCGGAGTGACGATACCTGCCTCGAGGGCGTAACGAAGAGCATCGCTCGGGCGCGACCGTTGAATACGACCCTCCCTCATAGCCTGTCGAATCCGGCTCAGAAGATCTTCGGCTTCGACGGCAAGCACGAAGGCCTCTTCCATGCGAGCCATCGGCTCATCGGGCTCGCGTGAGATGAAGATGCCGTCCGTAAAACGGTCCCGTTGTTCGCCAGGCGTTTGCATGAGTTGCGCCACTAGATGCCCCAATCGGTCGGATGGAGGTATTCCCATCCTGTTGACGCGCGCCCAGAGAGCTAGCGGACCACGGAAAAACCACCCCAATCCGGGAACCGCGAGATTCTCGAGGAGCCCCTCACGCGCCTTCTGAATCTCTGCCAGAGCGTTTGCCATCGACCAGTGTAGGAACGGCACATCCTCCTTCCGCCGCCCCTCTGCCTCGAAGCGGCGCACCGTCGCCGTACCGAGGTAGAGCCACGAGAACATATCGGCAAATCGCCCCGTGATCTTCTCCTTTCGTTTTAGCTGGCCGCCCAGCGAACCCATGGCCACGTCGGCCAGGAAGGCAAACTCCGTCGCAGCCCAATTCAGCTTTTTGACGTACCGACGGGCCGGTCCGGACACGGGCGCGCCGGACAAATAGCCCCGCGTCAGGTTCAGTACGACCCCTCGCAGACCCGTAGTAATGACGTGTCCGACGTGCTTCCAGAAGTACTTGTCGAACGCGCCCACGTCTCCAGCCGCGAGCGCATTGATCTCCTTCAAAGCGTACGGATGGCACCGAATCGCTCCCTGACCGAAGATCATGAGCGTGCGCGTGAGGATGTTAGCTCCCTCCACGGTAATCCCGATGGGGGTCCCCATGTAGGCATGGGCCATCAGATTTCGCGGGCCGCGAACTATGCCGTTGCCTCCGAGGATGTCCATCGCGTCGTTAACAACCTTACGCTGCAATTCGGTCGAATTGTACTTCGCCATCGCCGTGACCACGGCCGGTTTTGCGCCACGGTCGATTCCACCGCATGTGTAGCGCCGGGCGGCCTCCAGGATGTACGTGTACCCCCCGATCCGGGCCAACGGCTCCTCAATTCCCTCGAAACGACCGATCTGCAGACCGAACTGCTTTCGGATGGAGGCATGGGCGGAGGCGACTCGGAATGCCATCTGCGCGCCGCCCGTGCTCTGTGCGGGCAATGAAATGCCTCGCCCCGCGGCGAGCGATTCCATCAACATTCGCCACCCCTGACCTGCACCTTCCACGCCGCCTATGATGGCGTCGACCGGCACAACGACATCATGTCCTTCCGTCGCGGAGTTGATGAACGGCACGCCGAGGGGATCGTGGCGCCAGCCCGTCTCGACGCCCGGGATGTCCGTCGGTATGAGGGCACAAGTGATACCCGGATGCGGTCCTTTACCCAGCAAGTTGTCCGGATCCCGAAGTTTGAAGGCGAGGCCCAGGACGGTCGCAACCGACGCCAGGGTTATATACCTCTTTCGCCAGTTGAGCCGGATGAAGAGATCGCCATTCTCACCACGGAAAACGACGCCATCCGCCTCTATTCCCCCCGCATCTGATCCAGCGTTCTGCTCCGTGAGACCGAATGCCGGAATCTCCTCACCTTTCGCCAGCCGGCCAAGCCAGCGCTCCCGCTGTGCCGGCGTCCCATGGTCGATGAGCAGCTCGGCAGGGCCGAGCGAGTTCGGCACCATCACGGTGATGGAGAGCGGAAGCGATCGCGTCGCGAGCTTCTTGACAACGGCGCTGTTGGCCAGAGAAGAAAAACCAAGCCCGCCGTACTCCTTTGGGATGATCATTCCAAAGAAGCGTTCGCGCTTCAAGTACTCCCACACCTCTTCGGGTAGATCGCCACGCTGGTAGACATCCCAGTCGTCGACCATTCGACAAACCTCTTCGACGGGGCCGTCGAGAAACGCCAGCTCCTCGCCGCTCAGGGAGGGATACGCTTCGTCCATCAGGCGCGCGAAATTGGGTCGCCCGGAGAAGAGCTCTCCATCGACCCACACGTCTCCAGAATCGATGGCCGCTTGTTCCGTCTCGGATATGGTGGGCATGAAGCCGCTGGCCTTGAGCATCCACATCAAGGGCCCGGAGAGCACCACCCGCCTTATTGCGGGCACGTTCAGAAGCAGCGCAAGTGCACCGAAGACCCCCCAGAGCCAGACGGGCGCCCCGGTGCCATACAGGACGATCGCGGTCGCCAGCGTCCAGACCCACAATGGCGCAGCTACATAGCCAAGCGCCAGGATCACTAACACGATCGCGAGCGCAATCCATCCTCCACGTATCGGTGACAAGAAATCGTAGAATGGCATTTTCGCCCCGGTTAGATCCGCAGATTCTCGATGATCCCCGCAGCCCCCATTCCTCCCCCAACGCACATCGTGCAAATGCCATAGCGCACGCCGCGTCTCTGCATCTCGTAAATGAGGCTGGCAGTGAGTTTGGTGCCCGTGCAGCCGAGCGGATGTCCCAATGCGATGGCACCGCCATTCACATTGACGATGTCCTCGTCGAGGCCCAGCTCACGAATTACGGCGATGGCCTGCGCGGCAAAAGCCTCATTCAATTCGACGAGCCCGATATCGTCGAGGGTGAGCCCCGTCTGCTCCAGCACCTTTTGTACGGCACGTATGGGTCCGATCCCCATGAGCTCCGGAGGGACGCCCGCGAGCGCGAAGCCGACAAGGCGAGCCAATGGTTCGACGCCTAGGTCGCGCATACGGCGCTCGCTCATCACGACGGCGGCGGCCGCACCATCCGAGCGCTGTGACGAATTACCGGCCGTCACCGTGCCGCCGCGCCTGAACACAGGCTGCAATCCCGCCAGCGCTTCGAGGCTGGTATCCCTTCGCGGCCCTTCATCGCTGGCGAACGTCCGGCGTACGGTCTTCGGGGCACCGTTCTGGAAAAGGATCTCCTCGATCTCAATCGGCACGGTCTCATCATCGAATCGCCCGCTATCCAATGCATCGATCGCTTTCTCATGCGACCGCAACGCGAACGCATCCTGATCCTCGCGAGACACGCCGTACTTCTCGGCAACGTTCTCAGCCGTGATACCCATTGACACAAATACGTCGATATCGTCCTTCACCGTCTGGGGGTCAGGCTGAAAGAAAAATCCGGTCATAGGGACCAGGCTCATCGACTCGGTGCCGCCGGCGACCACCACATCCGCGAATCCCGTGCGTATCGCCTGGGTGGCCATGGCGATGGTCTGCAGGCCGGAGGAGCAGAAACGGTTGATCGTCGCGCCGGGAATGTCATCGGGCAACCCAGCTTTTTGCGCGATGATGCGTCCGACGTTCTGACCCTGTGAGCCTTCGGGGAAGGCGCATCCGATGAGTACATCATCGACGAGCTCGGGATCGAGGCCAGGAACTCGGGCAATGGCCTCATTCACGGCACGCGCCCCTAGCTGCTCCGGCCGCACATGCCGGAGCGCACCGCGGTCCGCCTTACCAACAGGGGTACGTACGGCACTTATGATATAGGCTTCTTCCATCCCTCAATTCCTCAAAGGCTGCTTCGTCTTCAGCATGTGCTCGATACGCGCTTGCGTCTTCGGCTGTTGAACCAACTCGAGAAAGACCTGTCGCTCGAGTTCCAGGAGATACTCCTCCGACACTTCCTGCGGGGCCGTGAGCTCGCCACCCGTCATCACGAATGCCAGTCGATTCGCCAGGAAGGCGTCGTATTCCGAGATGAAACGGCCCTCCACGTACTGCTGCACCATGACTGCAAGGGCCGCCTGTGTCGGCTCGCCCAGAACCTTCACAGTTCGCCGAGGTGGCGGATAGTATCCCTCGTTCGACAACTGCCTGACCAGTTCGCGCGCGACGAAGAGGCGACGGTCGTCGTTCATCACGATGCGGGCGTGGGGCGGGAGGAATCCAAGCTCCTGGGCCTCGCGGGCACTCGTCGACACCGTCGACATGGCCACCGTCTCGAAAAACTTCCGCAGCCAGGGCTGAATCTCGCTGGGATGCCCATTGGGCGTGCGCCTGGCTGCAAGCGCGGCCAGTCGAGTCGATCCAGAGGCTGCCGGGATCAGGCCCACGCCCAGCTCCACGAGTCCGATGTAGCTTTCCGCCGCGGCCACCGGATGGGTGCTGGCCATGAGCAGTTCACAGCCACCACCAAGTACGCGTTGATGCGCCGCGACGACGACCGGCTTGGCCGCATATCGAACGCGCTGCATGGCCGTCTGGAACATTCGGAGATAGCCATCGACGATCTCGATGGAGCCCTGCCGCACGGCAGAGGCAAGCTCAAACAGGTTGGCCCCAACGGAAAAGTTCTTTCCATCGTTGCCGATTACCATCCCCCGCCACGCACGATCGGCCTCGATGCGATCTATCGCCTCGATGAGCCCTTCGATGACGGCTCGGCCCAGCGTGTTCGCCTTCGATCGAAACTCGAATAGCGCCACTCCATCGCCGATATCCAGGAGCGCGCAGTCCTCCGCCGACCAGATCTCCCTTTCGGGCTCTGCCTTCAGCGTGGCCACATCGATGGTATCCGCAGGGGCGGGGTCTGCCTCGTAGCGACCGTGCACCGGGACGTAGACGGTGGACCCGACGTGCGATTTGCTGTAGAAGGCTGCTTTGTCGCCCTGTGACATAGAGTCGATCCACGACGGCAAGGCAATGCCTCGCTCTTCCATCGCATCCTTCACGCGCTCGAAACCGAGGGCATCCCAGATCTGGAACGGCCCCAGTTCCCAACCGAATCCCCAGCGCATGGCACGATCGATATCGGCCGGCGAATCCGTGATTTCGGGAATGCGTCTCGCACTGTAGGCCAACAAGTCCAGGGTCGTGCGTCGGAAGAAATCTCCCGCTCGGCCCTCCAAATCGAAAAGCTTCCTTAGACGGTCTTGCAAACCCGCCGACTCGTCGATAGTCTCCAGCTCCGGCAGACGAAGAGATTCCGGCGAGCGGTACTCGAGGGAGCCTGGATCCACTGATTTGATCTCCTTGCCCTCTTTCCGATAGAATCCGGCGCCCGATTTCTGGCCGAGCCGGCCGTGCTCCACCAAACGTCGCAATAGATCCGGCGCCACGAAGGCCTCCCTACTCTCGTCGTCGGGTACGGCTTCGAAGAGATTATCCGCCACGTTGAGCATCACGTCGAGGCCCACCACATCGGCGGTCCGAAACGTGGCTGATCGAGGCCGTCCGACTAGCGTGCCCGTCAGCGCATCGATCTCCTCGATGGAGAACTCCCCATCGGTGAACTCGCGCATTGCCTGAAGCATGGCATACACCCCGATCCGATTACCAATGAAGTAGGGCGTATCCCGCGCGATTACGATGCCCTTGCCAAGGTGCACGCGTCCGAAGTGCGCCATCCGTGCGACCACCTCTGGATCCGTATCCGCAGATGGCACCAGCTCGAGTAATTTCAGATACCTGGGGGGATTGAAGAAGTGCGTGCCCAGAAAGCGTCGCCGAAACGCCTCAGATCTACCTGATGCAATCTCGGCTATGGAGAGACCGCTCGTGTTCGTCGAGACGATGGTGTTTTCGCCAACTGCGGCCTCCACACGCTCCATGAGCGAGCGTTTGATGTCCATTCGTTCGACCACCGCCTCCAACACCCAGTCCGCATCACGCAGCCTGTCGAAGTCCTGCTCAAAATTCCCGATGAAAATGCGATCCGCCGCGCTAGTGGTGAAGAAGGGATTGGGCCTGATCTTCTTGGCCCGGCTCAAGCCCGCCCTGGCAATCTCGTCCGGATCGTCCGAGTCCTTGCCGGGGATGTCGAGCAAATCCACGTGCAGGCCCACATTCGCCAGGTGGGCGGCGATCTGCGCACCCATCGTCCCGGCACCCAGTACGGCGGCGCGTTTGAATGGCGCGAAAGCATACGCTGAATCAGATACGGCGTGGGCCTCTTGCTGAACCGTCTCTTCCATAAAATCTATCCTCCTACTCAATACGTGCTAGATTGCGCCTCACTCGCCGGTTCGCGGTCCGATATGCGCTCCACGATGATCACACGTTCATCCTTTTCCACATCATCGGCGTACATGGACTCGATCTCGTCGGCGAACTCTTCTCGAATGCGGCTTCGGCGCACTTTCATCGTGGGCGTAAGGAGTCCGCTCTCGGGCGTCAGTTGCGTCGGTATGATGCGAAAGCGTTTGATGCGAGACCAGGGATCCATGCCGGTGTTCGCCTCCTCCACGAGCTCGCGGTACCGGTTAACGATGACCGGATGGCTCAGCAGCTCCTCGATACTTCGGCTTGCGTCCACTCCCCTCGCCCGAGCAAGGGCCCTTACCTTATCCTCATCCGGAAAGATGAGCGCCGTACAGAACTTGTACCCGCTCCCAACGATCACCACTTGCTCGATGAGCGGATGTGTGGTGAGCCGATTCTCGAGTGGCTGGGGCATGACGTATTTGCCTGTCGAGAGCTTGAACAGGTCCTTTTTGCGATCCGTGATTTTCAGGTGCCCGTCTTCCGTGAAAACGCCAATGTCACCGGTATGGAACCAGCCCTCCTCGTCGATGACCTGGGCCGTCTGCTCCTCATCTCCATAGTATCCCAGCATGATGTGCGGTCCGCGCGTCAAAATCTCGCCGTCCTCAGCGATCTTCACCTCGACGCCCGGGATGGGTTCGCCCACCGTTCCAGCCCGGTTTCGACCCGGACGATTGAACGTAATCACGGGGCTTGTTTCAGTAAGTCCATAGCCCTCGAGAATGGTGACGCCGGCGGCGGCGAATAAATTTGTGAGCTTCGGGCTCAAGGCGGCGCCGCCCGAGATCACGTACTTCACCCGACCGCCCATGGCCTGGCGCCATTTACTGAACACAAGGCGATCGGCCAGTTCAAGCTGTACGCGATTGATGCCTGTCGGGGGATGCTCGATCTCATAACCCTCAGCAAGGCGGATCGCCCAGTTCGCCAGCGCCTTTTTGACGCCGGTCAGCGTTGTTACCCGCTCGAGAATCCTTCCGTAGATCCTTTCGAGTACCCGCGGGACCGTAGCGAAGATGGTGGGTCGAACTTTTAAAAACGCCTCGGCCAGATCATCGGGCAGAGTGAAGTATACGGACGAGCCATGGTACACGTGGCCGTAGTACAGCGTTCGCGCAAAGACGTGTGTCAGCGGTAAAAAGGAAACGATCGTTTCACCGTCGGCTCCCGGGAGATAATCTGGTAACCCTGAAAAGGCCGTGAGTGCATTGTGGGAGATGTTCTCGTGGGTGAGCATCACGCCTTTCGGGAGCCCGGTCGTACCACTCGTATAGATGATCGTTGCCAGATCGTTTGGAGAGAGTCGATCCAGCAGAGTGCGCAGCGCGGACTCATTTCGTCTAAGATGCTGGCGACCGTAGTCCCGCAATTGATTCAGTGAGAGCACACGAATCCGGCCCCCAACGTCCTCAATTTTCCTGTCGGCTGGTCCCTCGCCCAGAATGACTGTCTCGACGCGGTCGCAGTCTGCTAGAATGTCCCTGATTTTATCGAGATGTCCGACGGTGGACACGAAAACCGCACGAGCCTCCGAGTTGTCGATCACATACCGGACGTGTTGGGGCTCGTGCGATAGATAGATGGGGACGTCAACGACGCCGGCAATCAAGCATCCCATGTCGGCGATGCAGAAATACACATCGCTTTCGGCGTAGATGGCGAGTTTTTCGCCGCTTTCGAGGCCTAGCTCCAGCAGCCCCAGGGCGAATTCTTCAGAATGCCGGCGATAGTCATCGAGTGAGAAGGGTCTCCAGCCACCCTCAAACGGCTGGTTTAGCGCCCTCAGGTTCGTGTATCGCTCACACGCTTCGTACAGGAGCTGGGGAAGGTGCTTGCCCCGGACATCGGTTCCAGTACCCGGCGGAGCGGTATAGATTCTCTCGGACATGCACGTACGGTCTGCAGACCGGGACGATGAAAGCGCTTTTTATAAGAACAAGATTTCGGATGTTCTGATCCGAATTACCCGCTCACCCATATCCACACTGCCGTAACGACGTGCGATCCGGGTCGGGCTAAGTGAGGTGCAATTCACAGACCAAATCGCTTTCGCCTCACACTCGGATCCCCCGGGAAATGAAGAAAGCCGAAGTACTCTGAGCACTCCGGCCTGACAAAATTGGGTATGTGCGGCTGAACCGCCTGCGACGGCGCATAGCCAGCACGAGGTTATCCCGGGCTGGACCTACAGCTTTCGAAGTTCAACGTTTCCCACGCCGGCTCGCATTCGAAGTCGCGGACCACCGCCGTTGACATTTCCTGCGAATGACTTCGACATCCACTTTCCCTGAATGGCCAGTGGGAAATCGGTCTTGGCGGAACCCATACTGGCTTCAGCATCGACCATCACACCCACGTCCTCGTCCAGATATGCGGTAACGTTTCCGGCTCCTGTGTTCAGTCTCGAGTCGCTCTGGGGCTGCCGTGTGATGTAGACCTCGATGTTGCCGGCACCCGTGTTGACGCTCACCTCACCGGACAATTCACGAACCTGAACATTCCCGGCCCCTGTATTCGCCTCCACACGACCTCGAGCCCCTGCGATGTGGATATTGCCCGACCCGGAGGACACGTTCGCCATTCCATCGATCGCGCCAATGGTAATGTTGCCTGCCCCCGTTCGACCAATGACGTCGCCCTGAATGTCTCCGACCACTACGTTCCCCGCGCCAGAGGTAAATTCCAGATTGTATTCCCGGGGTATCTGTACGCGAACCGTGACCTTCAATCGGTCCCCGGAACGCATGCGACGCCAAAAGCTGTCGTTGTCATCGTATCTCGACTCGATGTACACATCTCCACCCTGCTCCTCGAGCGTGAGGTCGTGCCGATTGAAGATGTCCTCGGCCGTACTGCGGTCGTTCGTCCTGGCAATGCGCTCGACCTCGATGAATATCTCGTTCCCCCTATGCGCGGTCACATCGACGTTGCCATGATCGATATCGATGTAGAGTGTCCCGCCGGAGACGACCTTGAAGGATCGTTTGACCGTATCCTTGACGTCCACGACCTCATCAGCCTGAGCTGGGCCCACGATGAGCAGGAGCAAGAGCGGGAGGACGAAACTGTGTACGCGAGTGACCATTTCTTATCATAATTCAAGAAAGAGATACATTCGGGCGATACGTGACCGTTCTATGTGAGTTTCGTTTTTGATCGACTCGTTTGGATCCGGCGTCAGGTGAGTTATCCCGGAAAGCAAAGAAGCCCCGACGGCGTGATGCCATCGGGGCTTAATCAGATCACGAGTTGCCGTCGGACAGCTTTATCCTTCGGCCTCGACCTCTTCGGCACGGCCATCACCGAGCCCGTCGGATGTTGGTGCGGGCTCGCCGTCGCCCCCGAGGGCGGCCTGAAGCTCCGCAAGCTCCCTCCGAGAACCGACAACAATGTTGCGGAAGTGCCGTTGACCGGTTCCGGCGGGAATCGGGTGACCGACGATCACGTTTTCCTTGAGACCGTAGAGCGGATCGACCTCCGCCTTGATGGCGGCGTTCGTGAGCACCTTCGTGGTCTCCTGGAAGGACGCGGCGGACACGAACGACTCGGTCGAGAGCGCGGCCTGCGTGATACCGAGCAAAATGGGCTCGGCAACCGCAGGCTCGGTGTCGCGCACCTCTACCTGCCGCAAGTCCTGTCGCTTCATCTCGGAATTCACCTCTCGAAGTCGTCGCCGGTCGACGATATCACCGATCGACAGATCGGAGTCTCCGGGGTCCGTGACCACAAATCGGTCGTACAGCCTATCGTTCATCTCCTCGAGCACGAAGCGGTCCACCGTATCGTCCTCGAGAAGCGAGGTGTCGCCGGGATCCGTGACACGCACCTTCTGCATCATCTGACGGACAATCACCTCGATGTGCTTGTCGTTGATCGTCACGCCTTGCAGGCGGTAGACCTCCTGGATCTCGTTCACCAGGTACTCCTGCACCGCTCGCGGACCTTTGATGGAGAGGATGTCTTGCGGCGAAACCTGTCCGTCGGATAGTGCCTCGCCTGCGCGCACGAAGTCGTTCTCGTGCACGAGCAGGTGCTTCGACAACGAAACCAGGTAGCTGCGGCTCTCTGAGCCGTCGCGGCTGGTGACGATGACCTCCTGCGAGCCACGCTTCCGGCCTCCGAATGTCACGACCCCATCGATTTCGCTTACGACGGCCGGATCGGAGGGCGTACGCGCCTCGAAAAGCTCGGTCACGCGCGGGAGACCTCCCGTGATGTCTCGCGTCTTCGCCGACTGTCTCGGTATCTTTGCGAGGACTTGTCCGGCTTGTATGGTGTCGCCGGCATCGACCTGGATGCGAGCACGAACGGGAAGCGGATACTCCCGCGTCGAGCCGTCCTCGGTCTCCACGAGAATGGCAGGTGTCAGCGAACGCTCGCGGCTCTCGATGATCACCTTCTCCTTGTAGCCTGTCTGTTCGTCGGACTCCTCGCGGTACGTCGTGCCCTCGATGATGTCCTGGAACGTAGCCTGACCGGAGACTTCCGAGAGAATCACACTGTTGTACGGATCCCAGCTCGCAAGCACGGCACCTTTCTCGACCTCGACGCCGTCCTGTACAAGGATCTCGGCTCCGTACGGGATCACATAGGAGATGAGCTGGCGGCCCTCCTCCTCTGTGTCCATGATGCGGATTTCTCCCTGGCGTGCTAGCACCACCTCGCGCTGAAGCTCGCCATCATCGAAGGTGACCGTCCGCAGATTCTCGAAAACAACTTTTCCGGCGAATTTCGCCTGAATCGTGCTTTCGGCTGAGATGCGGCTGGCGGCACCACCGATGTGGAAGGTCCGCAGCGTGAGCTGAGTGCCGGGCTCACCTATCGACTGAGCGGCGATGACACCCACCGCCTCACCTGACTCGACGAGGCGTCCAGTAGCCAGATTACGACCGTAGCACAACGCGCAGATACCTCGACGCGACTCGCACGTCAAGGCCGAGCGAATCTCTACCTCCTCGATGGAGGTCTCGGAAATCATCCGTGCCTTTTCTTCGTCGATCATCTCGTTCGCCGAGACGATCAGCTCGTCGTTGAGCGGATCACGCACGTCGTGCACCGAGACGCGACCCACGATTCGGTCGGCGAGTGGCTCTACGACGTCTTCGTTGTCCTTTAGCGCTGAAATGCGGATTCCGCGCAGCGTCCCACAGTCATTCTGCGTAATGGTGACGTCCTGCGAGACATCCACGAGACGGCGCGTCAGGTATCCGGCGTCGGCCGTCTTCAGGGCTGTGTCCGCGAGACCTTTACGCGCGCCGTGCGTCGAGATGAAGTACTCGAGCACCGAGAGCCCCTCCTTGAAGTTGGAGATGATCGGGTTTTCGATGATCTCGCCCGCAGAACCGACCAGGCTCTTCTGCGGCTTCGCCATTAGACCGCGCATTCCTCCGAGCTGCCGGATCTGCTCCTTCGAGCCTCGAGCGCCGGAGTCGGCCATCATGTAGATGGCATTGAATCCCTCCTTGTCGTTCTTGAGCGTTTCGAAGAGGGTTTCGGAGACGCGGTTGTTCGTCTTCGTCCAGATATCGATGACCTGGTTGTACCGCTCGTTATCCGTGATGAAGCCCATCTCGTAGTTCGTCCGGGCGCGATCGACCTCCTTCTCTGCGTCCTTGATGAACTTCTCCTTGGCTTCGGGCACGATAATATCGGCCAGCGAGAACGTGAGACCGGCGGTAGTCGCCTGTTCGAATCCGAGATACTTGATGTCATCCAGGAAACGAGCCGTGCGGGCAAAACCGGCCGCCTTCAACACGCGCGAGATGATCGGCCGGAGGTTCTTCTTCGTAAGGACCTCGTTGATGAAGCCGACTTCCTTCGGCACGATCTCGTTGAAGATCACACGCCCGACGGTGGTCTCGATGAGTTGCTCGTCGATTCGCACCTTGATCTTCGCGTGCAGAGCCACGTGGCCCTGATCGTACGCCTGGCGCACCTCGGTCGTGTCGGCGAAGCTCCAGCCCTCGCCCCTCTGGTTGGACTTGGTCTTCGTCAGATAGTAGAGGCCGAGCACCATGTCCTGCGTGGGCACGGCGATGGGGCCGCCGTGGGCCGGACTCAGGATGTTATGGCTCGAAAGCATGAGGATCCATGCTTCCAGGCATGCATCGTGGCTGAGCGGCACGTGCACCGCCATCTGGTCCCCGTCGAAGTCCGCATTGAAGGCCGTACACACGAGCGGATGCAGGCGGATGGCCTTGCCTTCGACGAGGGTCGGCTGAAACGCCTGGATGCCGAGGCGGTGCAGCGTTGGAGCACGGTTCAAGAGTACCGGGCGCCCGTCGATCACCTTCTCGAGGATGTCCCACACGTCTGCCGTACGGCGATCAACGACCTTCTTCGCGCTCTTGACCGTCTTGACGATGCCGCGCTCGATGAGCTTGCGAATCACGAACGGCTTGAAGAGCTCGACGGCCATCTCCTTGGGCAGGCCGCATTGATGCAGATCGAGCTCGGGCCCGACGACGATCACCGAACGACCGGAATAGTCGACGCGCTTACCGAGCAGGTTCTGGCGGAACCGTCCCTGCTTGCCCTTCAGCATGTCGCTGAGGGACTTCAGCGCCCGATTCGAATCGCTGCGAACGGCGTTCGCCTTGCGGCTATTATCGAAAAGCGAATCTACCGCCTCCTGAAGCATCCGCTTCTCGTTGCGGAGGATGACCTCCGGCGCCTTGATATCGATCAGGCGCTTCAGACGATTATTGCGGATGATGACCCGTCGATAGAGATCGTTCAGGTCGGATGTCGCGAAGCGTCCGCCCTCCAGAGGGACAAGCGGCCGCAGCTCTGGCGGAATAACCGGAATGACCCGCATGACCATCCATTCCGGACGATTCTCGACGCGCGTGTTTGCATCCCGGAATCCCTCGACGACGGCCAGGCGCTTCAAGGCGTCGGCCTTGCGGGCCTGGCTCGTTTCTGTCTTGATCTGATAGCGAAGCTCTTGAGACAGCGACGGCAAATCGAGGCGCCGCAACATCATCTCGACGGCCTCGCCGCCAATCTTGGCGATAAACTTCTCCGGGTCCTCATCATCGAGGCGGTTGTTGTCCTCCCGGATCTGATACAGGATGTCGAAATATTCGTCCTCCGAGAGAAGCTGATTCTCCTCGACTCCCAACGACGAAGCCGCTCCGGCCTGAATGACGACGTAGTTCTCGTAGTAGATGATCTTCTCGAGATCCTTCGACTTCAGCCCAAGGAGGTGGCCGATCTTGTTCGGAAGGGTCTTGAAGTACCAGATGTGGACGACCGGAACGCTGAGCGTGATGTGGCCCATGCGCTCGCGGCGCACTTTCTTCTGCGTGACCTCGACGCCGCATCGGTCACAGATGATGCCCTTGTACCGAATCCGCTTGTACTTCCCGCAATGGCACTCCCAGTCCTTGACCGGGCCAAAAATCTTTTCACAGAAAAGGCCGTCCTTCTCCGGCTTGAAGGAGCGGTAGTTGATCGTCTCCGGCTTCAGCACCTCACCGTATGAGCGCTCGAGAATACTTTCCGGGCTGGCGAGACTGACGGTCAGGCTGCTGAAGTTCTTCTTAATTTGCTGCGTCTTTCCGTACGGCATATTGCTCTGTCAAATATCGATTGTCGAATGTCGGACGATCGGCGGCGGCTGGGGGCGTCCGCTCGGGCCGCCCCTGCCTGCCGTCGTACTCGTCAATCCAGTCTGACTTCGAGTCCCAGCCCCTGAAGCTCTCGAACGAGCACCTGAAAGCTTTCAGGAATGCCTGGCTCTGGCATGTTCTCACCTTTCACGATGGCCTCGTAGGCCTTTGAGCGGCCCTGAACGTCGTCTGACTTGTACGTCAGCATCTCCTGGAGCGTATGGGCAGCGCCGTATGCATAGAGTGCCCAAACCTCCATCTCCCCGAGTCGCTGCCCGCCGAACTGCGCCTTACCACCGAGTGGTTGCTGGGTGATGAGGCTGTATGGGCCGATGCTGCGGGCGTGGATTTTGTCTTCGACGAGGTGGCTGAGTTTCAACATGTAGATGTAGCCAACCGTCGTCTTCTCGTCGAAGGGTTCGCCGGTGCGGCCGTCATAGAGCTGCGCGCGTCCGTCGACCGGCAGTCCTGCCTTCTCGAGCTGCTCATTGATGTCATCCATGGTAGCGCCATCGAAGATCGGCGACGCGAACGTAGTGCCGAGCTTCTTCCCTGCCCAGCCAAGAAGCGTCTCGAAGATCTGCCCCAGGTTCATTCGGGAAGGCACACCCAGCGGGTTCAACAGGATGTCCACGGGCGTTCCATCTTCGAGGAACGGCATGTCCTCGACAGGAACGATCTTGGCAACGACACCCTTGTTTCCGTGGCGGCCGGCCATCTTGTCGCCCACCTGGATTTTGCGCTTGCGCGCGACATAGACCTTCGCAAGCTGCACGATGCCCGGTGGGAGCTCGTCACCCATCTGGACCTGGTGCTTCTCCCGCTTCATTTCCCCTTCGATGCGGTTGTGGACCCGCTGGTAGTTGCGCAGGAGTTTGCGGAGCTTCTCGTTGAGCTTCTTGTCGTCCGTCATCTCCTGACGAACGCTGAGTTGACTGGGCTGCACCTCGGCAAAGGCCTCGGGGGTCAGCTTGGCGCCGGCCGAAACCACGACGCGCCCGTCACGATCCTCGATGCCTGCGGATGTCTTCCCGTCAGTGAGCTTGAAGAACTTCTCCCAGAACCTACTGGTCAGTTCCGTCATCGCCCTCGAGTAGCGGTCATCGATGTCGGCCAGCCGCTGCTGCTCGATCTTCTTCGAGGCCGGATCGAGCTTGCGCCGGCTAAATAGCTTGGTATCGATAACCACGCCCTTCATACCCGGAGGCGCCTTTAGCGACGCATCCTTGACGTCCCCGGCCTTGTCGCCGAAGATGGCGCGGAGAAGCTTCTCCTCGGGCGTCGGATCGGTTTCGCCCTTGGGCGTAATCTTGCCGACGATGATGTCTCCGGCATTGACCTCCGCACCAACACGAATGATGCCGCGCTCGTCGAGGTCTTTGGTGGCCTCTTCCGAAACGTTCGGGATCTCGCGCGTGAGCTCCTCCTCACCACGCTTCGTATCGCGCACCTGAAGCTCGAACTCCTCGATGTGAACAGACGTGTAGACGTCGTCGGTCACGAGCCGCTCGGAGAGTACGATGGCATCCTCGAAGTTGTAGCCTCGCCACGGCATGAAGGCCACGAGCACGTTCTTACCGAGTGCCAGCTCACCTTGGTCCGTCGAGAAGCCATCCGTCAGCACCGTACCCTTTTCCACCCGCTGCCCTTTCTTGACTATAGGCTTCTGGTTGACGCTGGTATCCTGGTTCGTACGACGGAACTTGATCAGTTTGTACTCGCGCACGGGGTCCTCGAAGTTGAGATCCGCATCTTCTTCATCCTGATCATAGCGGATGACGATACGCGTGGCATCGACGAACTCGACGACACCATCACCTTCAGCCACCAATACCGCTCGCGAATCCCGGGCGACTCGACCTTCGAGGCCCGTACCCACGGTCGGCGCCTCGGATCGCAACAGCGGAACAGCCTGCCGCTGCATGTTCGATCCCATAAGCGCGCGGTTGGCGTCATCGTGCTCGAGGAAAGGAATCAGGCTGGCCGCAGGCGATACGATCTGATTCGGTGCGACGTCCATGTACTCGACCTCGTCGGGCGGAACAATCGGGAAGTCGCCGCGGAATCGGCACTTGACGTAATCATTCTCGAACCTGCCCTTCGAGTCCAGAGGAGCGTTCGCCTGTGCGATGACGGCGTTGTCTTCCTCTTCGGCGGTCAGCCAAACGATTTCATTGGTGACGCGGCCGTTCTTGACCACGCGATACGGCGTCTCGATGAAGCCGAAGTCGTTGATTCTCGCATGCACACACAGTGATGAAATCAGACCGATGTTCGGGCCTTCCGGCGTCTCGATCGGGCAGAGCCGGCCGTAATGCGTGTAGTGCACGTCCCGTACCTCGAAGCCCGCTCGCTCCCGCGTAAGGCCGCCCGGCCCAAGCGCCGACATGCGCCGCTTGTGAGTAAGCTCGGCCAGCGGATTCGTCTGATCCATGAACTGGCTAAGCTGGTTGGTGCCGAAGAACGTATTGATGACGCTCGACACGGTCCGGGCATTGACAAGATCCTGCGGTGTGAAGCTCTCCGCATCGCGCAGATTCATCCGCTCCTTAATCGTGCGGGCCATTCGTGCCAGGCCGAGCGAGAACTGGCTTGCGAGCTGCTCCCCTACTGTGCGCACTCGACGGTTTCCGAGGTGGTCGATGTCGTCGACGTTACTCTTGCCGTTCTGGAGGTTGACCAGCTCGCGTACGATCGCGATGATATCCTCCGGAGTGAGCGTCAGCGTGTCGCTGGGCACATCAAGCTTGAGCCGCTTATTGATGCGATACCGTCCGACGTCGCCCAGGTCATAGCGCTTTTCGCTGAAGAAGAGCCTGTCCAGGACGCCCCGGGCCGTATCGAGATCGGGTGCCTCGCTACCCCGCAGCTGCATGTACATGTACTCGAGCGCTTCCGCCTGCGAGTGCGCGGGATCCTTTCGCAGCGTCTCGACGAGCGTTGACTTGTCGAGCTCCTCTTCCTCATCCTCCTTCACCAGGTAGACCTTGGCGATTCCGGCTTCCTTCAGCGTGTCGTAGTTCTCCTCAGTCAGCTCGTGATCGGCTGGAAAGAGCACCTTGCGCTCCTTCCGCTCTTCGATGACTTCACCGGTATCCTCATCGATGATTTCGTGGATCTGATCGACGGTGACAGAAACGGCAAGTCGACGGCCCACAACGCTCTTGAAGGCCTTCTTGGTCTTGACGCTCACCTCATCGGCCAGGTCAAAGATGCCGACGAGGTCATCGTTCGATGAGTATCCGAGTGCCCTTAGCAGTGTCGTGACCGGAAGCTTCTTCTTCCGATCGATATAGGCCCACATCACATTGCTCACGTCCGTGGAGAACTCTATCCATGAGCCCCGGAATGGAATGACGCGGGCCGAGAACAGCTGCGTGCCGTTCGGATGGATACTGGAGCCGAAGAAGACGCCTGGACTCCGATGCAGCTGTGACACAACGACGCGTTCGGCGCCGTTGATTACGAAGGTGCCTTGCTCCGTCATGAACGGGAGGTTACCGAGATAGACCTCCTGCTCGATGGCCTCTTCTGCCTCGTCCTCATCCTCATCTTCCTTGCTGGAGAGGCGGAGCTTTGCCTTCAGTGGAACCGAGTACGTAAGTCCCTGGGCGATGCACTCTTCGACGGAGTGCTTGGGAGCATCGAGGGAATAGTGAATGAACTCGAGGGTATAGCGCTCGCGGCTATCCTGAATGGGGAAATGCTCCTTAAAGACGGCCTGAAGACCGATGTCCTCTCGTTCTTCCGGCGCCACGTCGTCCTGGACGAATTCCCGGAACGATTTCAGCTGGATATCCAGAAAGTCCGGATAGTCATGAACGGCGTGAATACGAGCGAAGTTTTTGCGCTTTCCGTCCGTTGCTTGACCGTTTGTGTGCAGCATAGATTGTGTAGCTTGCGTTGTTTACGAACGCTGAGTGGTAGGGAGGCGTCGAGAGAAGTCGACGCGATACCGCAGTGCACGAAGGATCATTCCGCCGTGGGCGTTCGCGATTTTTCGGGGACCATACAGTGTCTTCTTCCTCGGCCGGGTTCTCGTTCGAGTATGGAGGTCTCCGAGGAAGGGGGAGTGCTGTTCAGCCACCTGGATGCCGGTCGATTGGCGACCTGAGACAACCGGCGAGTTTGCTCTTGAACTCTCATTCCGGGCGCGGCGCGACCGCGCACTAATCTGCGTGGCTGAGAGAGGTGCATCGGCTAGTCTACGGCGCACCGTGCAACATGTTTCACACATCCCTCCCTCGACTTCCTGTTTCAAGCGCCAAAAGCCGGCCCCGAGTCGATCGGGGTCGGCTTCCGACACATTCCATTTGCGACTGCGGGCCGGAGACTGCAGCCGACAGCGAAGTTGTTACGAAAGTTCGACCTCAGCGCCTGCCTCTTCCAACCTGGCCTTGATCTCCTGGGCTTCGTCCTTGCCGACTGCTTCTTTGATCGTATTCGGTGCGCCGTCCACAAGCTCCTTGGCCTCCTTGAGGCCCAGACCCGTGAGGCTTCGCACCTCTTTGATGACGGCGATCTTGTTTCCGCCGACCGACTTCAGCACGACGTCGAACTCCGTCTTCTCCTCAGCGGCGGCAGCGCCGTCACCGCCGGGTACCGCACCTGCGGCCACGGCGACGGCAGCTTGCGCCGGCTTGATTCCATACTCCTCTTCGAGAAGATTGGCGAGATCGCTCGCTTCCTTGATGGTCAGGCTTACGAGCTCCTCAGCGAGTTTCTTGATATCTGCCATTGCGTTGTCTCCTGCAGCGGTCACGGTCGCCTCGATTTGGCGACTGCGCTGCGCATTAAGGGATTGGTTGGTGTGGTTGTAAGTGTGTTATCTGGTGGCCGCAGGTCAGAAGTCAAAGGTCGGAGGTCTGATCGCCTTGTCTCTTCTGAGCGTATTAGGCTCAAGCTTCGGCCTGTTCTTCTTTTTCGGCGATGGCCCGGATGGCTCCCGCGAGCGTACTGGCCGGTGCCTGGATAGCGCTGACGACGTTGTTCATCGGTGACATCAGGAGCCCGAGGATATCACCCAGGAGTTCATCCTTGGACTTGAGCGCTGCCAGCGCATCCAACGCGTCGGCCGCGAAGAAAGCACCATCCACATAAGCAGCCTTCAGCTCCGGCCGCTCGACGGACTTCTCGCTGACGAATTTTTTGATCACCCTCGCAGGCGCCGCAGGCTCCTCGGCGAAGGCGACGGCCGTGGGTCCGTTGAGCTGATCGATCAGCTCATCGTAGCCCCCGATCCGCTCCATCGCGAGACGGATCAACGTATTCTTATAGACCCGATACTCGACGCCGCTCTCGCGAAATCGATTCCTGAGCTCGCTGGCTTGAGCGACGGAGAGGCCTGAATAATTGGTGAGGTAGACAACGGGCCGCGACTCGAGCGTCTGCACGATCTCGTCAACGAGGGCCTCCTTGTCGGTTCTGGTCTTAGGCATAGTTGCGTCCCAAATGACGGGTCGAATCGATTGGCGATTACCTCAGATTGCTAACGACGGCGGTCCGGTCCAACGGGATCGGAGGGCCCATGGTCGCTGAGAGCGTGGCGGAGCGGATGTACGTGCCTTTCGCCGATGCGGGCCGCAGGCGCAGTACTTCTTTAAGGAAAGCCTCAGCGTTCTCGCGAATCTGGTCGGAAGAGAAGGAAGCTTTTCCGATAGCCGCATGCAGATTGCCGCTCTTGTCGACCCGAAACTCGATCCTACCGGCTTTGACCTCGCGAACGGCGTCGGCGACATCCATCGTGACCGTTCCACTTTTCGGATTCGGCATGAGCCCACGCGGGCCGAGAACGCGGCCCAGCCGGCCGACTTTACTCATCACGTCCGGCGTTGCAATTACGACATCGAAATCGGTCCATCCTTCGTTCTGGATGCGATCGATCAGGTCGTCGAGGCCAACGAAGTCGGCTCCGGCCGCCTCAGCCTCGCTCTGCTTGGCTTCGTTGGCGAGCACGAGCACGCGCACCTCCTTTCCGGTGCCGTGCGGAAGTGCGACGGATCCACGAACCATCTGATCGGCATGGCGCGGGTCCACACCAAGCCTCAGGTCGATGTCTATGGATTCATCAAACTTCGCCTTGGCGGTCGTCTTTACAAGCTCAGAAGCATCCTCGAGCGTGAAGGCTCCGCCGGCGCTCTTGACGGCCTCCAGTGCCTCTTTGTACCGTTTTCCTCTCTTTGCCATTAGTATCAGTTCTTCGTGGTGCAGACGCCCGCCGGGCTCCCACTGAGTTTATTTACCGCCGCCCCCTTTCAGCCAGAGCCTGAGGAGGCCTGGTCATCCGTGACTCGACGCACGGCTCGACTGCTTACGCCGCCGGACCGCCCTCTACCTTGATACCCATTGAACGCGCCGTACCGGCAATCATAGATGCGGCTTTATCCAGATCGTAAGCGTTGAGATCCTCCATCTTCTGCTGGGCAATAGCCCGGCAATCTTCCCACGTGACGGTGCCGACGCGTTGCCTCAATGGGTCGGCGGCACCGGTCTCGATCTTGGCCGCCTTCTTCAGCAATACGGCGGCCGGCGGACTCTTGACGATGAAGCTGAAAGACTTGTCCGCGTACACCGTGATCACTACCGGAAGAACGAGCCCCATGCGGTCCTGCGTCGCAGCATTGAACTGCTTGCAGAACTCCATGATGTTCACGCCTTTCTGGCCGAGCGCGGGACCGATCGGCGGTGCGGGGTTGGCCTGGCCTGCCCTGATTTGCAGCTTGATGTAGCCGTCTATCTTCTTTGCCATAGAATCGCCTGGCGGTCCAACCGCTCGCGAAGGACGAGCTCCCGCCCAAAATGTGCATTAACGAGTGAGCCGAGATATATGCCCGGCATTCCCAACTGGTTTCTATTGCTCCCTGACTTCAATGCAGATTCATCGGCGGAGCGTGGAACTACTCCTCGTGCTCGACTTGCAGGTAATCCAACTCCAGCGGAGTCTTGCGGCCGAAGATGGACACCATGACCTTCACCTTCATCTTGTCCGGATACACCTCTTCGACAAAGCCGCTGAAGTTGTTGAAAGGTCCATCTACCACCTTTACCGGGTCTCCAGTCTTGAACGGTATCTCCGGCTGCTCTCCCGCCTCTCGGGCCTCATCCATTTTGCCCATGATGCGGTTGATCTCATCGGGCCTGAGTGGAGTGGGCTCATCTCCCGTCGTGAGAAATCCGATGACGGAAGGGAGGTTTGAGATCACGTGCTGCAGTTCGTTATCGAGCACGGCATGCAGCATGATATATCCGGGGAAGAAAGTCTTCTCACGTGTCCGCTTTTTGCCGCCCCGCATCTCGAAGACCGTCTCAGTGGGAATCATGATCTCATCGACCTTATCCCGAAGGTTAAGCCGGTCGAGCTCGCGTTCGAGGTACTGCTTCACCTTCTTCTCGTGGCCGGAAAACGTGCGCAGCACGTACCACTTGTGAACGCTGTCTTTCTGGTCTTTGGCCATCATACTAGGTGACTGCACGTCGATGAGATATTTAGCCCCTATTTCCTACCCGTTTGCCCCTTCGGGCAGACTGGCCTCTGGGAGCTGCCGCGCCTCTCGGGATCCGGCTATCTATAGATAAACTCTAGAATCTTACTGATGATCTGATCGGCCGCGTAAATGTAGAGGGAGATGACGGCGGTCGCAAAAAGCGTGATCAGCGTATTGCTGATGAGCTCATTGCGGCTCGGCCAGCTCACCTTTCGCATTTCCTTGCCGACGTCCTTTAAGTATTCAGCTATATTCATTTCGTTGGCCTGATGCGGCGTTCAGCGTGCGATCGAGGATGCTCGGAGGCCGGTTTCGAGTGTGAGTTCTAGCCCGATAATAGAGCTTCCTGGCTCAGACGTTGGTTGATCGATTGCGTAGCACGGGCGGCAGGACTCGAACCTGCAGCCTGCGGTTTTGGAGACCGCTGCTCTGCCAATTGAGCTACGCCCGTTTGGAGGGAAAGACGTATGGAAGCAATTTCTAACATCGCCCCTCCGTCGCCTGTTTCGGCGGCCGTCAGAAGTCAGTGGTCGGAAGTCAGACGTGCTGACATCTGACCTCTGATCTCCGAC
>CBFGRV010000011.1:0-82924 GCA_965651265.1 uncultured Rhodothermales bacterium | reverse complement strand
CTCGACTATCGGAACTTCGCGCTCATTAAAGATCTCGTTCCCCACCTGGCAGAAGTTTCGATCGGCTTTGCCGTCATTGCTCGGGCCGTGTTCGTGGGATTGGAACGGGCCGTACGCGAAATGCTCGCCATCGTCAAAGGCCCGCAGCATGGATGAACCGCAGCCGCTCATACCGGAATCCTTTCCGGAAGGCCACCGGAGCGGATATGTTGCGCTGATCGGCAAGCCGAATGTGGGCAAGAGCACGCTCATGAATGCGTTCATGGGCCGCAAGCTCTCCATCGTCACACGGAAGCCACAAACGACCCGGCATCGTGTACTCGGAATTCTATCCGATGAACACTTCCAGGCCATTTTTCTGGATACGCCGGGCATCATCAAGCCGCGCTATCGGCTCCACGAGTCCATGATGCGAGCCGTCGAAAATGCCATCGCCGATGCCGATGTGCTGGTCTTCATGGCCGACGCCACGCAAGACCGTCCAGACGAGCTCAGCCTGGATTTCCTGCGCGATAAGAGCGCGATCCTTGCCATCAACAAGATGGATCGGATCCGTCAAGAAGAGGCGCTTCCGCTTGTCGAATCCTACGTTCGCCTTCGATCCTTCGAAGAGGTGGTCCCCATTTCCGCCCTCACGGGGTACAATCTGGATGTCTTGCTGCGGCTCATCGTCGAGCGACTACCCGAGGGACCGCCGTTCTATCCAAAGGACATCGTGAGCGAGCAGCCGGAACGGTTCTTCGTGGCAGAAATCGTCCGAGAGAAGGCGTTCGAGCTTTACCGGGACGAGATACCGTATTCCCTACATGTCGATATTGTGCAGTTCGAAGAGCGGGAGGATGAAAAGGATTTCGTCTCGGCCGAGATCATCGTTGAACGCGACGCTCAGAAGGGCATCCTGATCGGCAAGGGCGGGCGTGCGCTCAAGAAGCTCGGCACGCTCGCTCGACGGGACATCGAAGAATTTCTAGGTCGGGAAATCTTCCTGGATCTGCACGTGAAAGTGCGCTCCGATTGGCGGAATCAGTCCACGTATCTGCGATCGTATGGCTACCGGCTGTGAGGGGGCGCGTCTATCGCTGCCGACGCCGCGAAAAAGGTGCTCCTTACGCTGATGTCCAGACCGAGCCCGTCCCGCACCTGTCGGATTCGATCCGGAGGAATCCACCAGTGCGCCATCCAATGCGCCGCAAAGGTGCGCCGAACCGGATAGTCGCGTCGAAGGCGGCGGAAGCCGGCGCCCAGGTCTGATTCGGCGGTGAGGGATCGCATTCGGTCATCATCCGCCACGATGTCGTACATCTGGCGCGTCAGGGCATGCAGCCAGTCGATTTCGGGCAGATGAGCATCCGGCGGCCTGAGTGCGAATGGCGCTCGTCCAGGCGCTATGTCGTCGGGCTCGGGGATGCCCAGGTGCTGGGCCAGTGCCCTGGCGATCATGAGCGTGCCCGCCAGCTTTCCGTCGTAAGAGTAGCCGGCGATATGAGGCGTGGCGAGCATCGACCCTCGAACCAGATCCAGCGAGGGGAGCGGCTCACCCTCCCAGACGTCGAGCACGGCCACGTCGGGTCCTGCGCCCGGATGCTTTAGGATTTCCAGCAGCGCCTGGTTGTCGACGACGGGACCTCGAGAGGTGTTGATCAGCCACGACCCGGGTTTCATCGAGTGAAGCTCAACCTCGCCGAACAGGTGCAACGTTGGATCCTCCCCGCCGCGGATCAAAGGAACGTGCAGCGTGATGATGTCGCATTTCTCGAGCACCTCGGTGAGCGGCCGGAAGTCGTGTCGTAAGCCGGAGCGTTCGGCGCGGCGCGCGAGCGGCGGATCGTTGAGCATGACCTCGAATCCAAACGCGGGCAGCCGCTCCGCCAGACGACGTCCGATGTTGCCGGCTCCCACGATACCGATGGTGCGCCCATTCAGCCGGCTTCCGGTGCGCCGAGCCACGTAGAGCAGCGCGGCCAGCACGTACTCGACGACGGATTCTGCGTTCGACCCGGGCGCGTGTGCAAAGGCCGTCCCGCGTTGATGCAGAAAATCAGTCTCAATGTGATCCGTCCCGATAGTGGCCGACCCCACGAATGATACTCGGCTTCCATCCAGTAGCTCGGGCCCGACACGTGTCACGCTGCGAACGATCAGAACGTCGGCATCACGCACCGCTTCTCGAGTAATGGCGCTTCCGGGAAGTGTGATCACGCGGCCGAAGGTGGAGAACGTCTCCTCACCGAGAAGCACGTTCTCGTCGACGACTATTCGGAGCTCTGGCATGTGCTTTGAACAACGAGACGGTTGTTACGCATCCGAAATTTGTTGAAGAGAAAAGTGACGGGGCCGCGAAGACGAGTATCGGGCTACCAACAAAATCGATGCTCGGAGTTATTCTTTCTGCGTCTGGTTGAGTGCGTCTACCTCAAAGGACGCTGCGGCGGCCCAACGCACGCATGACTGGCATGCAGGAAGTTGTCAACAATGCCCATGAAGGGGACATGAAAACCTGAGGAACGTAAGCTAAGTCATTGTTTTTAAGTCACTTGCGGGGTTGCAACGGTCTGGAAACCTGCTGCATCTACTCTCGTTGACCGACCGAGCACAGGCTAGTCAATCGTCGCGTTGCCCTCCATTTGGACCATCCCCGCTCACCGGGTGATGGTCTCCGCGACATGCGATCCAAGAGACCAAAGGCACTCGCACCCACCACCAAGCCTGGATCATGAGAAAGACGGAGTCTTCGAAGCAGTTAGCGCCGTGGTATATCCTTTTGGCGCTGCTGGCTATTTTCGCTTGCTCGCTGGGCCTTCAGCGATCCACTCCTGGGGCACTAACGAGCGCCCTCTTCCCTTTAAAATCCGGCGAAACTCAACCCTTCGCTGCTCATAAGGCAGAGTCCATCGGCATCGAGGAGGTTCGCGCATCGCAGTCCACGTACGCCGAGCTCGTCGAGACGATTCGAAGGGATCCTCAACGGATTCCGGCCTTGCCGCCGACCCTCATCGACCCCGAGACGCTCTGGCTTGCCCGCTGTATCTATTCGGAAACGAAGAGACCTGAGGAGATGGAGCTCGTCGCGTGGGTGGTGCGGAATCGGGTAGAAACCCGGTACCGTGGCCGCTCCTCGTATCGGGATGTCGTTCTCGATCCGTTCCAGTTCAGCGCCTTCAATCCGAACAATCCGAAGCGTTCGTTCTATTCCACGCTGGATACTCGCACACCGATCGGCAGTTGGCAGCGCGCCCTGACGATTGCCCACAGCGTGCGTCAAGCAGAGGCGGAGTATAGACCGTTCTCGATGCAGACTCGCCACTTCTTCAGCGAGCGGTCGATGATCGATCAGACCCATCCCGAGTGGGCACGCGGTCAGGATCCGGTGTCTCCAAGCCGCCCGTTCCGTGTGGACGAGCGCCGCTTCCGATTCTACGAAGGAATCTCCTAGAGAATCGCTCTGCCAGACTGTAAGGCACGGCCCAATCGGCCGTGCCTTTTTTCGTTGGCCGGGATAGTGGCGGTTTGGCTTCCGGCCGATCCCGACCCAATCGAGCCGTCTACATCGAAACGATCAGAGCCCGATTCCTATACTCAGCATCACGGCGTTCAGATGTTGACTGTCATCGACTTCGAAATCGATGCCCCCGAGCTCGTACTCGTCCTCCGTGAATCGCGTGATCCCGAAGGTGTATTTCAGCTCGGGGAATACCTTCAATCCGCCAAGTCCGATTTCCGCACCGACGCCAACGCCGGCAGCTACGCTAAACGACTTGAACCGATCCTCATTCTCATTGCCAGTAGGAAAGCGGAGAACCGGGCCGGCCAGGACGTACGGCGTCACGAGCGGCATCGTCATCCGAATTCGCACATCGACGGGAATCTCCAGGAGCGATACGACCTCTTCCGAGCTCGGAATGTCCAGATCCTCATCCTCAAAGACCGCCCCCGCATCCATGTAGCGGAGGCCCGGCCTGACTGCTACCGGCCCGACCGGCATGTCGAACCAGAGGTGAAGGTGCCAGCCCGTCGCGTTGTTGAAAGTGGCTTCCTGGCTGCCCGTATCGATGTCACTCAACGAGTTGAAGTTGGCGCCCACGGACAGGCCGAGGCCCTGAGCATCCGCCCGCTGAGTCGTCATCAACAGAAACAGGCCTACGATTAGGGTCGATATCGTGGTGCGTTGCAGCATGACTTTATCGCGTTTGCGTTACGTAGTGGTTCTGCTTGCGAGAAACTCGGCCGATGGGCGGATGGCGGCCGGGCTGCTCTGCAACTTGAACCCGTACGGTGAGTTTCTGCCAGGGGTTCATCGGAGAAGGGTGTAACACGAGGTCGAGGCCACCCGAAGTCGTTATCGCGTACCGGAGTACCGGTGCCTCAGCTCCTGGCTCAAGGAGCGAATTCAATTGAACATCAACATGAAGATTGGAATCACGTGCTATCCCGTCTACGGCGGAAGCGGTGTTGTAGCAACGGAGCTGGGGAAGGCTCTGGCACAACGGGGACATCAGATCCACTTCATCGCTTACTCGATGCCCTTCAGACTGGGCCACGTTACGGAGAACATCTACTACCATGAGGTGAATGTAGGTGGCTATCCGCTGTTCGAATACCCGCCGTATTCGCTGGCATTGACCAGCAAGATGGTGGATGTGGCCCGCTTCGAGGAACTGGATCTGTTACATGTACACTATGCGATTCCTCACGCGACGAGTGCCGTACTCGCCCGCCAGATTCTCGAGCAGCAGGGGTTGATCGTGCCGGTCGTGACCACGCTGCACGGCACGGACATCACCATCGTGGGGCAAGATCCCTCATTTGCGCCGGTGGTGAACTACTCCATGAATCAGTCGGACGGAATCACGGCCGTTTCGCACTACCTGCGCATGGAAACGGAAAAGCATTTCGATATCCAGCGTCCGATCGAGGTCATCCCCAACTTCATCGATACCGAGCGCTTCGTGAGGATGAACAAAGAGCATTTCAAGCAAGCGCTCTGTCCGGACGGCGAGAAACTGCTCGTTCACGTCTCGAATTTCCGACCCGTCAAACGCGCGGGGGATGTGGTGCAGATCTTCCACCGTCTGCGCGAGGAAGGCCTGCCCGTCAAGCTCTTGCTCGTGGGTGACGGACCAGATCGCGATGCCGTTCAACGCCTGGCGCGCGATCTCGGGGTGTATTCCGACATTCGTTTCCTCGGAAAGCAGGAGCCTGTTGAGGAAATCCTCTCTATCGCCGACATCTTCCTGATTCCAAGCGGTTCGGAAACATTCGGCCTTGCCGCTCTCGAAGCCATGGCCTGTAGCGTGCCGGTGGTCTCCAGCGATATCGGTGGGCTGCCCGAGCTCAACATCGACAATGAAACGGGCTTTCTGTGTCCGCTCGGTGATATCGATACGTTCACCGATCGCACGCGAAGGATCCTATTGGATGAGGACCTACATGCGCGAATGGCGAATGCCGCCCGGAAACGAGCCGTAGAGGTGTTCGATCAAGATATTATCGTGCCCGCGTATGAAGCGTATTACCAGCGCATCTTGGAGGAAGCCCGGACGCCTTCGAAACTTGCTGTGTGATCGAATCAGATCGTAACGCTGATGTGAAGGCCAAAACTTGCAAACATGTCGCGCGATATAATCTTTCACGACTTCACGGGGGCATTGGAAGTAGTTGTCTAATAAGCATCGAGCGCAGAAATGCAGGAAGCAGGCAGGGAGGCAAGCTCACTTGAGGTGGATGTAAGACCACCAGTTCCCACCATATCGCCGTTTACCACCGCACCCACTCGCACCCTCACCAAAATCCTTCTCGTGGATTTTCGAAATGGGGAAGCCGTGAGTAAGCACCCGGAGCTTCAGCAGTTCATTAGTGACGGTTGGTCGATTCGCAGCGCCGTCCCAAGAATCGTCGAATCCGAGGGTACGAAGCTCCTCGTCGTTATGACAAAGCCCGACGCGGGCACCCGCCTGAAAAGGGTCAAGTAGCGCCTTCCCACGTTGACATTCGTGGTGGGAGTCGAGTCAAAAGGTCGGCGATCCGTGCGTGAGGAATGGGTTGGTCTGCCGCTCCTGTCCGACCGTGGTAGCCGGGCCATGTCCTGGATACACGCGGACGTCGTCGCCGAGCGGAATGAGCTTCTGGAAAATGGACTGCATCAGCTGAGGTAGGGAAGCCTGCCACAAATCCGTCCTTCCAATCGATCCCCGGAAGAGCACGTCTCCTGCGAACACGCTGCGCGAGCCCTCGTCGAAGAAGCTGATGGACCCCGGCGAATGCCCCGGGGTGTGGATCACTTTCAGGTGCACAGAGCCGACCTCGATCGTATCCCCCTCTCTCAGATAGCCACCCGGGTCCGGGGGTCTTTCCATCCGGATGCCGAACATCTTTGCCTGCATTTCTGCGTTGGCGAGTAGCGGGGCATCATCGCGATGCATCTGGAAATGCAGCTCGAAGATATCGACCAGACGCCGGCAGCCGAGGATATGATCGATGTGTCCGTGCGTCAACAGAAGGTGTCGAACGGTAAGCTCGTTCTTCTCGATGAACCGTTCCAGTGACGCGAACTCCGCATCGGTCGAAAAGGACGCATCAATAATGACGGCGTCATCCTCGTCGTAGCACACGTACGAATTCGTCTGGAAGGGATTGCACGTGAACGGCTGAATCTGCATGTGCGCTGGCTGCTCGCGAATGATCGCGCCTAGAACAACACCTATATGTGGTCGTTAACGGCGCGAGCACATCGTTCCTGTGTCGGTGAATGATTACGCGGGGTACGTCCTTCGGCGATCGTCTCGCAAGTCGGGCGCCAACCACCTCTCTCGATGACTCGGCGACTTCACGGCATGATCCTGCGGATGCTACCCGGTCCGATCCTGGGCTGGTTGGGCACGCTCATGTTCCTGCTGTTGATGCAGTTCTTGATCAGGTATTTGCCCGACATCGCGGGCAAGGGTCTGCCATTTCCGGTCATCGTCGAGCTCATCCTCTACAATCTGGCGTACATGCTCGTTCTCGCCGTCCCGATGTCGATACTGATCGGCACCATGATGGTTTTCGGGAAGATTGCAGAATCCCGCGCTTACGTGGTCATCAAGTCCGCCGGAATTTCGCCCATCCAGTTGATCTGGCCTTCGCTCGTCGTCGGGCTGCTCCTCACGCTCGGCATGACGTACTTCAACAACATCGTGCTGCCTGAGGCCAATTTCCGCGCGCGCAACCTGTGGCAAGACATCCGAAAAAAGCGCCCGGGGTTCGAGCTGCGGGCGGGAACGTTTTACGACGGGCTCAAACAGTACAGCATCCTCGTGCAGGGTATCTCGGAGGATACGGAGACGCTGCGGGATGTCCTCATCTACGATTACACGAGCGAGGACCGGTCGCAGGCCGTGATCAAAGCGCGTGAGGGGCAGCTTCGCGCAAGTGAGAAACGGCCCGAAATGATGCTGACGCTTATGGACGGTGAACTGCATCGACTGGTCTCGAACCCCTCCACAGAACTCGCTGAACGCTACGAAAGGCTCGCCTTCGACCGGTATCAGATGAAGCTGGACCTGTCGGATTTCACATTTGAAAGGAGCGCTGAGAACGAGGGCTATCGCTCAGATCGGACAATGCGCACGGGCGATATGGTGAGACTCGTGGATTCACTCGAGGCAGGCGTTGCGGCATCCAGGGCCAGGCTCGTGCTCCAGGGCTTGAACGTGATGAAGGGGCCGACCTTCACGACGGACCGGCGAGCCGTGTTGCCGACGGCTGAGTTCGATTCATTGGGATACCTTCCGGATCGTCTGGCTCTCACGGGGCTTCGACCCTCCATGGTCGATCCGGCCTTTGGAGCTGCGATCAGTCACGCGCGCACCATGCGCGCCGCCATCGAGGACACGCACCGGTCGATGCAGTGGGAAGAGCAGCGTGCCGATCGCTTCCGCGTCGAGATCCATAAGAAGTTTTCAATCGCCATAGCGTGCCTGATCTTCGTCCTGATTGGAGCTCCGCTAGGACTGAGCATCCGACACGGTGGTCTTGGTCGAGTTGGCATGCTCGCCTCCGGGATCTTTCTCTTCTACTGGGTTACGCTCGTCCAGGGTGAGAAGCTGGCAGATCGAGGTTTTCTTGATCCGTGGGTAGGAATGTGGACGGCTAACCTCGTCATGTTGCTCGTTGGAATTTGCCTTATGGTCTACCAGACGATGGATCTTCGGGCCACCAAGCGTCTGCACCACCGATTGAGTCGATTCCGTTTCCGCGCCTGATGCTGTATTTGGTACCCACACCCATTGGAAATCTGGAGGATATCACGCTTCGGGCCTTGCGCGTTCTCAGAGAGGTGGATTTGATCGCCTGCGAAGACACGCGAACCTCCGGCGTCCTGCTTGCGCACTATGAAATCTCGACGCCCAAAACGAGCTTTCACGAACACAACGAGGCGGCGAAGACGCCGCAGTTGGTTCGGCAGATGAAGGAAGGTCGCAGCATCGCGCTCGTCAGCGACGCAGGGTCTCCGGGAATCTCGGATCCCGGATTCTATCTCGTGCGGGCCTGCATGCAGGAAGGGATTCCCGTTGAGGCGTTGCCGGGACCCACGGCATTCGTGCCGGCCCTCACGGCATCGGCTCTGCCCTCCGATCGATTCGTCTTTGAAGGATTCCTGCCGGTCAAGAAGGGCCGCCGATCTCGTTTGGATGAGCTTCGGGCAGAGACCCGCACGATGATCTTCTATGAGTCACCCTACCGCGCCGTCAAGACGCTCAAGCAGTTTGCCGATACGTTCGGGGCGGACCGCCCGGCCGCCGTCGCACGGGAGCTGACCAAGAAGTTCGAAGAGGTCCGACGCGACACCCTCCAGAATCTCGTCACATATTTCGAGGACGACGGCTCGACACGAGGAGAGTTCGTGCTCGTCGTAGCCGGCGCAGGCGTCACTACGGAGATCTGGGAACGTTGAAACGCCGCCGTAACCGGGGCGTAACCGTCGTCCATCGTACTGATCCAATCTCGTTTTCATGAACTGGAACCTCATCGATCGACTCGTTGGCGGCGTCGTATTCGTCTACGCTCTGGTGCTCTACGTTCTTACGGTAGCGCCGACGGCCTCCTTCTGGGATGCAGGCGAGTTTATCGCCATCGCCCACCTGCTCGAGGTCTCCCATCCCCCCGGCGCGCCATTCTATATGCTCGTCGGACGGCTCTTCTCGATGTTCGCGCCGACGGAGTACGTGGCGCTGTCGATCAATATGGTGTCGGTGCTGGCGAGCGCCTTCACGATTCTCCTGACGCACCTGATCATCGTTCGTCTTGTGCGCGAGTGGCAGGGTGCCGAGGACACGTGGACCGGCCTCGATAGAATCACGGCCCTGGCAGGCGGCGTGATCGGTGCACTGACATTCGCGGCGACTGATTCATTCTGGTTCAATGCGGTCGAGGCCGAGGTCTACGCGCTCTCGATGTTCTTTACAGCTATCGTCGTCTGGCTGATCATGCGATGGAGCGAGAAAGCTCGAGAGGAAGAGGCGCTCTTGACGGGAGGTCAAAATCCGTTTGGATTGCGTGCGAACCGTTACCTCGTCTTGATTGCCTATCTGTTCGGCCTCGCCATCGGCGTGCACCTGCTGAACCTGCTCGCCGTTTTCTTTATCGCATTGATCTTCTTCTTTGCGGAGATCGACAAGCCGGAATGGGGCAATTTCGAGCGGTGGCGCGGGATCGTGTTGACCGGCCTCGTCTCGTCGGCGGTGTTTCTGGTCATCTACCCGGGGATCGTACAGTACCTGCCGACCCTGGCGGGCGTCAGCGGTTCGCCCGTTTTGGTCCTGCTCCTGATCATTGGTGCCGTCGTATTCGGCGTGTACTTCACGCATACTCGACAATGGCCGACGGCGAATCTGATCGCGGTTTCGCTGGCCGTGGTATTGATCGGCTACTCTAGCTATGCCGTCATCTTCATTCGCAGTGCAGCCGATCCGCCGATCGATGAAAATGACCCGGAGACGACGGAGGCCATCGTCTCCTACCTGAAGCGAGAGCAGTACGGCGCAACGCCTCTACTGAGCGGTCCGACGTTCGACAACCGGCTCGCGCGCGTGAACCAGGAGAAGGAAGTCCTCTTCCCCCGCCGGCACTCACCCGATCCGACTCATATGCGCATCTATAGCCAGTATGACTCGGACATGGAGTTCTTCTGGAAGTACCAGGTGGGTCATATGTACGTCCGGTACTTCCTCTGGCAATTCGTCGGGCGAGCCAGTGACGTGCAGGGCGCCCCTCCGGCGACGGGATTCGCCTTCGTAGATGACCGAATCGGATCGAACGAGTATTTCCACCAGACGCCGAGCGAAAAGGCATCCCGAAACGAGTATTTTGCGCTGCCGCTACTGCTCGGCCTCATGGGAGCGGGCTATCATTTCCATCGGGATTGGAAGCGCGCATTCAGCGTGTTGGTCCTATTCCTGGTCACCGGCCTGGGCATCATCGTCTACCTAAATCAGACGCCTTTGCAGCCCAGGGAGCGCGACTATTCGTATGTGGCCAGCTTCTTCGCGTTCAGTCTCTGGGTGGGGATCGGTGCGACAGGCGTCCTGCAGCTGACGGCAGATGCGCTCTCTGCTCGATGGTCACGGATCCAGCCCGTTCTGCTGGGGCTCGCGGCTGTGCTCTTCCTGGTCGTCCCCTTCTGGATGGTTCGCGAGAACTATTTCGACCATGACCGATCAGGGAATTACGTAGCGCCGGATTACGCCTATAACATGCTGAACAGCGTCGCGGAGAATGCGGTGATTTTCACGAATGGAGACAACGATACCTTTCCTTTATGGTATCTCCAGGAAGTCGAGAAAGAGCGGCGTGATGTGCGCGTGGCGAACCTGTCGCTGCTCAACACGCCGTGGTACGTGAAGCAGCTAAAGAATCAGTGGTCTCGCGAATCGGCGCCCGTCCCGATCTCCATGTCCAATGATCAGATCGACAACCTGACCGTGCGCCCCTGGCAGCCGACGGAGATCGAGCTCCCCGTAGATCCTCAAGCCTTCCTGCAGTCGGACGAGATGTTCCTGCCTCAGGCGGATACGAACCTCCTGATGAATCCGATGCGATGGAGACTGGAGGGCCGGCCGTATAACGATCAGTTCAACATTCTATATGCCGCCGATCAGGCCGCGCTCGATATCATCGCCACCAATGCCCATCAGGGATGGGAGCGGCCGGTTTATTTTGCCGTGACGGTCAGTCCCGATGGACAGCTGGACCTCCAGAACTTCTTCCAGATCGAGGGGCAGGCTTTCCGGATCGTACCCATCAGGCACGATGAACCACTCGGGCGCGTGGAGCCGAGCGTCACCCCCGAGCGCCTTCTCAATTTCCGCTTCCGCAATCTGGATAATCCGAACGTTTACTACGACGAGAACATCCGGCGGATGGTGGACAACTATCGAAACGTCTTCGGCCACGCGGCCGAGAGCCTGGCTCGTGAGGGGATGAACGAGAAGGCGATCGAACTGCTGGATGTTTTGATGACGAACGTACCCTTCGATACGATACCGGGTGACGAGCGGTCCTATCTCATCCTTGCGCGAGCATACCAGGCCGCCGGCGAAACCGAGAAAGGTGTCGATCTGGTGCGGCAAGCGGAGCCTATCGTACTGCATAGGCTCGAGAATGCGCGGACAACCCGCGATTTAGACCTCGCGGCTCGATACATTCAGATCTTCCGAGCCACCTACCTCGATGCTCGTGATTTCGATGCGGCATCGGCGTTTAGCTCCCGGATCGCGGCGGTCCTGAAGGACTCGTCCTATCGACAGACACCGGAAGAATTTCGCCGGTTGTACGAGCAGTCCATGGGTTCCGGGGGGCCTGCTGTCGGTTCGTGAGCGGTTTACGATTCGGCTCCGGATCGCCTGAGTAAGGTATTCAGGAGTTTTTTGTGGTCGTATTATGCCCGCTTTTGTCGGGTATATTTAGAGCGAATCGTATAGAAAAGTTGACACGGGGCGCGCTCCGCCTCTATATTCGCATTACTCTGGGCTTGTCGGCCGCATGCCAAAAACTGTGTGCGGCAGCCTCACCGGGCGAAGTGTTTGGGCCTGCCTCCCAATCGCCCCACCTCTCCTTGAATAACAGAATCGGGGAAAGGCAAATCCAAGTACCCCCATTAGAGCCAGGCATATTTTCCGGAGGCATCGCATGAGTACTCGTAGGAGTGTAGTAAAGTGGTTTGACGCCAAGAAGGGCTACGGCTTTATCGTTCACCCGGAAGGAGGCGGTGACATCTTCGTGCATTACTCGTCGATCGAGACGGACAAGCGGTTCAAGACGCTCCGAACCGGTCAGGTCGTTGATTTCAGGCTGGAGGATGGACCGAAGGGCCTCCACGCCAGCGAGGTCATGCCGACCGACGAAATCGATCAGACGATGGAAGAGGTGAAGCACGGGATCGTTCCGTCTGCCGACTTGCACGACGATCACCAGCGGGCGTACAGCGCCGACTCACCTTCTGCGGGGTCCGTTCAGGCAACGGCCTGACTTCCAGGACACGGATCCGCTGCATTGTTTTTGCCGGACACAGCGTCTATTTTGTCCGGTACTGTAAACCCTGTGCAGATAGGGCATAGGGTACACCACTTCATCACACCGGTCTTTGTAGTTCGTCCGCGCTGGCGTTATCCTCTCGTACATGCCGTTCGCCTTTTCTGACGAGGATTTTGATCGCATCGGCACGGTGCTCGGTGTTGCCCCGAAGCACGAGAACCAGCTCGTCAGGTACGAGCTGGAAGATGCCTCGAGCGGTCGCCGCCTATCCCTGGAAATCACGCGTGAGGTCGAGCTGCCGGACGGCGTGAGCGAAGATCAACCGGGAAATCTGGTCTCCATCTACGCGGCCAGCTCTTTCTTGCAGCTTCACGGCTGCACTGGCTTCATTGCCAGTCAAGAGCTTGGCGAAGTGATCTTCTTCGCCCGCCGAGGCGGCGTGGCAAACGGACTCGTCGTCGAGCGCCAGGCCGGATGTTCTCTTTACGCGAACGTCGACCAGCGACTGCTTTCGGCTGACTTTACCCAACTCCCGCCCGAGCTCGTGATGAGCAGCGTCGCGCTCTCCATGACGGAGACTCTGTTCGACGACCTGGGGTGATGTCCGACCACTCGTCGGTCGACGTGCTCATCGAGCATGCCCGACTACGGCTCGACGTCGATGCGTGCAGACGCATCATCGAATACGTGGCCGCCTCGGAAAAAGCGACCATCGGATCCATTACCGTGATCCTTGCCGACCATCAAACGGTCCGCGACCTCAATCGGCAATATCTGCGGCACGACTTCGACACGGATGTTTTATCGTTCGACTACCGTGAGGACCCCCATGAAGACCTCGACGGTGAGATCTTCATCGATCTGGACACGGCCAGGGAACGACATGAAGAGTTTGGCGCGGATTTCGAGGAGGAAGCCTTTCGTTACGTCATCCACGGCCTGCTTCACCTCATCGGCTATTCCGATGACAACCCGGAGCAGACGATGAAGATGAGGGTCGTCGAGGATCGCTATCTCGCCGAGACGAAGCACGCCTGGGCGTAACCGACGAGATTCTGTTACGAAGTGCCGGACGCGCCGAGCGCGGCCGGGATCCGTTGACAAAATCCGCCCTAATGAGTAGAAAAGGGTAAGGGCGCTGCCGATGTCGGCGCCCGATAAGGGACTCGACGTGTAGTAAGCATCCAGGAGATACCCATGCAGATGCAGATCACGGCCCGCCGTTTCAATGCTGATGACGCCCTGAAGGATTACGTATCCAAAAAGCTGTCAAAGCTCAAGCGCTATTACGACGGAATCACGGAGGCTCGCGTCGTGCTGAGCGACGAGGGCACTCCGGGAAGTTCGAAGAGTGCGGAGGTCATCATGCGCGTTTACCAGCAGACGCTTAGCGCCACAGGGAACGGCGTCACCCACCAGATGGCCATCGATGAGTGCGTCGATGCCCTTCGTCGACAACTCAAGAAATACAAGGCCAAGCTACGCGCGAAGGACAAAGACTACCACAAATAGCGTCAGGCCAGTTTGCGCAGCGGCTCGACGACCTGCATCACGTGCTCCGGATTGGACATGATATAGAAGTGGATGCAGGGCACGTTGGCGCCAAGTAGCTCGTCGGCCTGCATGATGGCCCAGTCGATGCCGATCTTCGGCACGTCCTCATCCTTGGCGGCCTCTACCTCGGCGGCAAGCGCTTCGGGGATGTTCACGTGGAAATTGCTGGGCAAGCTTTGGAGCTGGCGCCTGGTGGTTAAAATTTTCAGCCCGGGGATGATGGGCACTGTGATGCCAACATCGCGGCAGGCCTCCACAAACTCGAAGAAGCGCGCGTTGTCGAAGCACATCTGGGTCACGATGTAATGGGCACCGGCATCTACCTTCCTTTTCAGGTTCAGGATGTCCCAGGTCAGATTCGGGGCTTCGAAATGCTTCTCCGGATAGCCGGCCACACCGATGCAGAAACTCGTAGGCTGGGCATCGATCATCTCTTCCAGATACCGACCTTCGTTCATGGCTCCGATCTGGCGAACGAGGTCGAGAGCGTATCCGTTGGCTGATCGATCCGGGCGCACTGGCTTCTTGTAGCCGTAATCATCGCCACGAAGCGCCATCACGTTCTGAATGCCTAGATAGTTCAGCTCGATCAGCGCGTCCTCGGTTTCTTCGCGTGTAAATCCGAGGCAAAGGAGGTGTGGAACGGTCTCGACGCCGAACCGGCTCTTGATGGCGGCGCAGAGGCCGAGCGTTCCGGGCCGCTTGCGCTTCACGTGGCGACGCAATGTCCCATCCGGCATCTCCTCGTAGTAGACCTGTGCACAATGGCTGGTCACGTCGATGAAGGGCGGCTCGAATCGCATGAGCTGCTCGACCGTATCGAAGATTTTTTGTACGGAGCCCCCACGTCTGGGCGGGATGATCTCATACGAGATGAGGGGCTCAGAGGCCTGCTCGATGAATTCGATGACCTTCATCGATGGTGATTTTGGTTCGTTTCTTTGTTAAATAGGATGAAGCGGGGCTCTACATCTTGTCCAGCCAAGCGCAAATCGACATCGTATCGTGCTCCGTGCGGTGCGTAGTACCCGAAATGTCGTTTCGTGTTCGATGATCGGTATCATATTCGCCACCGAAGAAGAAGCCGCACCATTCCTCGTCCGGTACGAGCGCGGCCGCTTCGAGGATCTCGCAGAAGGAGAATCTCTCTTCGACGATGAGATCGTGATCACGATCACAGGGCTCGGAAAGATCAAGTCGACGCTCCGAACCGAACGCTTTCTTCAGCAATATCGTCCTGAGCGCGTTTTTCATGTAGGGACCTGTACGGCGCTCAACGACCATCTGCACGTCGGAGAGATCGTCGCGGCTGCTCAGGTGTTCGAGGGTGACCGCATCGAGCTCGAGGCGCCCTCCTATCCGCGGATGCCGCTCGAGGCACCCTTCTCCGAAATCGCCCAGGGAACGCTCGTTACCCAGGATCATGTGGCCCGGGATAAATCGGAGAAAACCTACTGGCAACGAATCGCCGACATGTCGGATATGACGGGGTACGCCGTCGCATACGTGGCGGCGACCTATGGCATTCCCTGCCATATCCTGAAAGTGGTAACAGGACATGTAGGGGATGACAGCCGCGACTTCAGGAAAACTCTGACGAGCTCCTGCGAGCGCATCGGGGACTTCTTGCTAGCGCGCCTCGAGAGTATGGCGCAGCCGGGCTGACTCGTCGGAACGTCAGGCCGTTTCACCCATCGGTCGGTCCTCGGTCAATTCCGCCGGAGCCAGACGTCATCCAGCCAGCAGGACGGCAAACCGTTCGAGATCCCGCACGAGAAGTGATACGGCGGGATGCGGCCCACGTCCTGTGAACGCCGCTGCTCTTCCTTGATCTCGCGCACTCCCACCGGTACGGCCAAGTCGTGCGTGCCGTGATGTGCCTTCGAAATGAATGCCAGTTGCGATTCGAGCGGCAGGGGTTTCTCCGGAAAGTACAGTCGATAGACCGTTGCCGCGACCCAGATGAGCATACAGAAGATGACCGGGATCGCGACTATGATGAAGATGAGCGTGACGACGTGCACGGTGCTCCCCTTTTGCGCCAACCGAATCTACTTATGGATATATCGCTCATTGAAAAGCGGTTCCATATCCTCGCCGTCGTGGCTACCCCGACAAATGTTCGATACAAATTCTTCACCGGCGTGTCAACGTCAACGGTTGAGCGCGCCGGCTTTCGGGGCAAGAAAATCGGAGGGCGTCTTTCTATTCGGCGGTCGTATCGGGGGGAGTTCCAGCCGGGGCGGCTGCCCCTGACGTGTCCGTAGCCGTGGTGTCGATGCCTATTTCGATGGGACTGGTCTCCTCGCTCTCGCCCGCGGCTAGACCGGTCTCACGCTCCCGTATTTGCGTCTCGCGACGTTCGATATCCGAGATCGTTTCCGACCCGACATTCCCGAGATCGCCTCGAAACATGGTGTCGAAAAGCGTGAAGGTGAGGAATATCGTCACGAACACAATACCCAGTGAAAAGACGAGCCCATTGACGGGGTTGTCATACTTCAGCCCCATGAAGATGAGGGCTACCAGAACGGCCTTCGTCCCCGCGATGAGGAGAGCAAGCGGAACGTTCATCGGACCGAGCTCGATCTGGGCGGTAACCGCCGTGACGATCGTAAGCACAATGAGCGCCCCGAAGGTCATCAAGAGCGTCTTTTTGGGCGTAACGTGATGCCCGTGCTGAGCTTTCATGAAAGCATAGATATGGCTAAGTGGGCTGCTCGACCTGGTCCGTCAGATCAGGTAGAGAAGCGGGAAGAGGAAGATCCAGATGATGTCGACAAGGTGCCAGTACAGGCCGGTGAGCTCGACCGGAGTGTAATACTCGCTACTGAAGTGTCCCTTGTAAGCGCGCCAGGCCAACCAACTTAACACGCCCATACCGATCAGCACGTGGATGCCGTGTATGCCGGTCATCACGAAATAGATGCTGAAGAAGATCGGCACGTAAGGCTCCGCCATGTCGGCAAAGCTGAAGTGCCCGCCCGGGAAAATGCCCAGATGAAATTTATGGGTGTACTCGAAGTACTTGACCACCATGAAGACGCCCGCCAGAAGCACGGTTGCAATCAGGTAGCGAGCGATCGCCTTCTGGTTATCCGTCTGAGCGGAATGAATGGCGAGTGCCACCGTCAATGATGATGTCAGCAGCACCACCGTATTCAGACCACCCAACCATGGATTGAGCTGGGTGCTCGCGAGCGCGAAGACCTCCGGGTGCCACGATCGGTAGACGCTGTACGCCACGAACATCCCGCTGAAGAGCAGGATCTCCGTGATCAGAAACAGCCACATTCCGAGTTTTGCGGCGTCGAACTGCTGCTCGGATGAGACGAAGTAGTGCTTCAAATGCGGCGGATGTCCCGTCGTATGGGCTGTCTGCACCGTTTCGGTTGCGGATGTAGATGCCATGGAGTCGATTTCTATGCTCTCTTGAATCAGGCAGGAGACGAATCAGGCAACGCTCGGCCGTCAGGCAGAGCCTGACGGTTGAGGCCGCGCGCGCTCGGTCGCGGCTCCATCGCCTGCACCGTCGCCCCCTGAGAAGATCTCATGTGCGAGGTAATAGTCGTACGGCCCGCGCGTGACGAGCGGCGTACGATGGAAGTTGTGAGGATCGGGGCGGCGGCCCGTATGAGTCCATTCCAGCGTAGCGGCTCCCCAGGGATTTGGCGACGCCTTCTCCCCGCGGAACATCGACCATAGCATATACCCTGCCACCATGAAGAGTCCCAGACCGAGGATCCAGGACCCGATCGTCGACACCTGATGGAGACTCGTGTATTCCGGCAGGTAGTCGTAGTAGCGCCGAGGCATCCCCTTAGCGCCCAACACGAGCTGCGAGAAGAACGTGACGTTGAAGCCGACGAACACCAGAACGGATGCGATCTTGGCCGGCGTTTCGGGATACATCCGACCTGTGATCTTCGGCCACCAGTAGTGGAGTCCTCCAAGAAGCGCCGTGACCGTCCCGCCCATCATCACATAGTGGAAGTGCGAGACGACGTAGTACGTGTCATGCAGGTGGACGTCGACCGCCAGGACGCCGACCATGATGCCGGTCACCCCGCCAATCGTAAAGTTGAACAGGAACTGCATGGCGTAGAGCATCGGCGTCCTAAACCAGATCGATCCCTTGTACATTGTGGCGATCCAGTTGAAGACCTTGATGCCCGATGGAATTCCGATCAGGTAGGTGATGAGCGAGAAGATGACTGACGAAATCGCCGACTGCCCGGAGACGAACATGTGATGGCCCCACACGAGGAAGCCGAGCATCGCGATGGCCACGGATGACAGGGCGATGGCCGTGTACCCGTAGATGCGCTGCCTTGAGAAAGTGGCGATCAGTTCAGAGATGATCCCAAAGGCCGGCAAGATCATGATGTAAACGGCCGGATGGGAATAGAACCAGAAGAAGTGCTGGAAGAGCACGGGATCGCCACCCAGGGCCGGATCGAATATCCCGATGTTCAGGGCGCGCTCCAGGAAGAGCAGAACGACGGTGATCCCGAGCACCGGAGTGGCCAACACCTGTACGATACTGGTGGCGTAGACGCTCCAGATGAACAGCGGCAACCGGTTCCAGGTCAGCCCCGGCGCCCGCATTTTGTGGATGGTAACGATGAAGTTGATCCCCGTGAAGATCGAGGCGAAGCCGGCGAGGAAGACGGCTGCCGTCACGTACAGGATCATATCCCCCGTCTGCTTCGAGTACGGGGTATAGAAGGTCCATCCGGTATCCACTCTACCCACGACCATGGCGATCACGATGAGGATGACGCCCGCAAGGTAGAAGTAGTAGCTCGCCAGGTTCAGACGCGGAAAGGCTACGTCCTTGGCGCCGATCTGGATCGGTAGGAGGAAGTTACCCAGGAAGGCAGGGATGGCCGGAATGATGAAGCCGAACACCATGATGATCCCGTGTAAGGAGAACATCTGGTTGTACGTGTCGGCCCCCATCATCGTCTCGCCCGGGGTCAGCAGTTCCGCACGCACGAGCAACGCGAAAATGCCGGCCGCCAGGAAGGCAATCGTGACCGTGACACCGTACATGACGCCGATCCGCTTGTGATCGACGGTCAGGAGCCACGACTTCAAGCCTTTCTCGTGGTTGAAGTAATCCGTATCCCCATGATGATGATCATGGGTCGCGTGCTCCCTGGTCTCTATGATATGCTCAGCCATGGTACGTATGTCTTGTACGGTGAGGCCGATTCATTCGCATGCCGTACTTCGGATGCACTTATTCGGCCTGCGCCTGTATGAACGCGATCAACGCTGACACCTGACGCTCGGTGAGGCTGCCATACGCGTTCGGCATGATGTTTTGATACCCCTGAACGATCCGCGCGCCTGGCTCGAGGATCGACTCCCGGAGGTAATTCTCGTCAACTTGCACGACCTCCCCGTCCGCCATGGTCTCCGTAGAGCCGTAGATCCCCTTGAACGTGGGCCCGATGCCCGCGGAACCATCGATGGTGTGGCACGCGAAACATTGCTGCTGCTGGTAGAGGCGCTCGCCGAGTTCCGGAAGCGGTACGTCTTCGTCGTCTCCGGCCGACTGAAGCCATTCCACGAAATCGTCCTGCGAGTGAACGAAGACACGTGCCAGCATCGCCGAGTGTCCTGTGCCGCAATATTCCGTGCAAAAGACATCGAACGTGTCGCGGCGGGTTGCCGTGAACCAGACGGATGAATAGCGGTCGGGCAAAACGTCCTGCTTCGTGCGGAATTCCGGCACGAAGAAGCTATGCAGAACATCGGTGCTGCTCATCAACAACCGAACAGGACGATCGACGGGAACGTGCAGTTCACCCGTCGAGACCGTGCCGTCCGGATACTCGAAGTCCCACTTCCACATGGAGGCCCGAACCTTGATCTCGTACGAATCCGGCGGCGCCACACCCTGTTTGATAAAGACTCTGAATCCCCAGTTGAACAGAACGAGCACGAGGATGGTGGGCAGTACGATCCAGGTTATCTCGATGACCTTGCTCGGCTCGACGGGTGCGGGTACCTCGAGCGCTTCACGACGTCGGTAGCGCCAGGCGAAGTAGAGCATCGCAACCATAACGCCGACGAAGAGGATTCCGCTGGCCCAGGTTACGAAGTAGAAGAGGCTGTCGATCTCCGGCGCAAGCTCCGAAGCCGCTTCAGGAAGCCAAAAAGATTTGTTCATGTCTCGAGTTAGAATCTATGCGTGCGGTCGAGAGGAGACGCCCGATCATATCGACGCCTGCAGGTTCGACCGATGCGACTCGCGTCGCCAGTAAACGAACAACATTCCACCTAACAGGACCATGGTCATGATGCCACCAATCTTCATCAGATTGAGTGCATGTGGCACGTATGAGTTGGCTTTCGGATCGTACTGAAAGCAGTAGAGGATGAGCCTGTCGAGCGTATTTCCCACTTTGCCGTTCGACGCCTCAACGAGTGCCCGGCGGACATCATGGGCCGGATAATCGATACCGTAGATGTACCGGGAGATCGTGCCATCCCCGCTCAAGAAGATGAGCGCCGATGGGTGGGCATATTCCTTCTGCTCCTCTACCCAGCGGTAGCTGAATCCCACCGCTGATGTCAATGCCTCGATGGATGCTTCGTCGCCCGTCAGGAAGTGCATGCCCGGCGCCGCTTCGGGGCGGTCCATCATGCGAACGATCATCTCCTTCTCCTGGCGCGCGATCTCAGGGGTCTCGCGGGGATTAAAGCTGACGGCCAGCACGTCATACTGGATACCGGGCGTCCAGTCCATCTCCGCCACGGCCGTACTGAGCCCATGGAGGACCAGATTGCAGAGCATCGGACATTCATGATAGACCAGGGCCAGCAAGACAGGCCGGTGGCCATCGAAGAATGATGAAAGCTCGACCTCCCTTCCCTGCTCGTCGTAAAAAACGAGGTCGCCAGGGATACGCTCTCCGAGCTGCTCGTCGATGCCGACATCCTGCAGCTGGGCAGGTGTGTGGCCAGTCCTCTGAGCGAGCGTCGTCCTGGTCAGTCCACCTATCAGAAGCAGTACCGCGAACCAGCAGCCAGCAACTCTGAACCACCTAGTGGCCGGCTTCACCGCACTCATTTTTCCTCCACCTGCAAATCAAGCTCGTCCGAATAATCCCCTTCGCCTTCCTGAGCCTCGTCGGCCATGATGTCGATGGCTTCATCGATCGGAATTCGATAGATCCCCTCTGCCTCATCCACGACCCCGTACTGGGAAAGTTGCTGCGTAGCGCGCAACTCGGCTTCGCGAAGTTCCGGATAGCCACTCGACCCTGTGACCTCGAAGCGGGTCTCAGCCGCTACGATATCCATGTAGTTGTAAAGCGCGAAGATCGCAAGACCGATGGCGACGAGGGTGGCCAGAATGAACCCGAGGATCTGCCCGGCTTCAATACCCTCGCCCTCCACGCCCAGGGCTTCCGCCTCTTCGTGAAGCCTTGGATCATCTGAAAATTCGGATGCCGCTTCCACGGCCGCGCCGCGCAACAACTCCGCAGCGGGCCCGAACTCTTCCTTGTCGTCGGGCGACTCCAGCTGAAGGTCTTCGTCGGCCGGCGTCCCGCTGATGAAGCTTTCGATCGTGTCCTCTCCGTGAAGGTGCCCTTCTTCGTCGCGAACGACTACACGCCAGTAGTACGTGCGATTGTCGAGCGAGAGGTCGTTCTCCAGGACGTACTCCGTGCGGCCCGAGACTGTCCCCTCGAAGACTATACTGTCGAATGACGGGGTCTCGGAAACCTGAAGCCGGTACTCGACCGCACCCTGCACGGGCTTCCATGTGAAGGACACCCGCCGCCCATCGAGGACGGTCTCCTCACGAGGCGACACCAACACTGGAACTCTCGATTCTTCCTGATTCTGTGCCATAGATCGAACTCATGACCGGCCGGACGGAGATGCATAGAGGCGACCCCGGGTCGGCCGTTCAACTACGTATTCTCGAAACGGAGCGATTCTGCGAGGTAGGGCGCCCGTTCCGGCACGAGGCTATGGCGGGCGAGCCTATACATCGCACTACCAACAAAGATTCCCAGGAGGCCGATCCAGCTAACTACGTCGAGGAGATGTACCCCGGCCTCGTCGGGATGCAGGACAGGCATCGCGAGCCAGTGGAAATCAAACCAGTGCATCACGAGCAACCAGACGCACATGAAACTGAGAATGGGGATCGAGCGCTTGGTCGATCGCGGCAGCAGCACGAGGAAGGGTATGATGAAATGTGCGATGAGCAGGATGGCGCTGTGAACCTCCCAACCATGCTCCAGCCGGTGCCGGTACCAGATCGTCTCCTCCGGAATGTTGCCGTACCAGATCAGCATGTACTGACTGAAGGCGATGTATGCCCAGAAGACGACGAATCCAAACGTCATCTTGCCGAGGTCCTGCAGATGCTCGCGCGTTACGATATTGCGCAAATTGTTCATGCCGAGGAGCGCCATCGCGACGAGCGCTATCGAGGCATGTATCGCCATGAATGACCCGGCGAAAAAGTAGACCCCGAAAATGGTCGAGTACCAGTGAGGGTCGAGCGACATGAGCAGATCGTAGCTGGCAAAGGCCGTCGTCACGGACGTGACCGCGAGCCCCCATGCGCTCACCTTGCGTTGACGTGCGGGTATGTCGGGATCACCCGTGCGCCCCTGTTCCAGCGATAGGCGGTAAAGCTTGTAGCCGACAATCGACCACATCAGGAAGTAGAACGCCAACCGGATCAGGAAGAACGGCACGTTTAGGTAGGCGGACTTACCGGCGAGAACCGGGTCCTGCTCGACGACATCCGCATGCGTCCAGTGGAATAGATCATGCATTCCGATCAGGATCGGGATGCTGAGCACGGCCAACAGCGGAAAAGCCCACAGCATCGATTCGCCGATCCGCCGCACTACCACGCTCCAGCGCGCTTTGGTGAGATGCTGGATCTGGACGAAGAAGAGGGCCCCGATGGCGAGCGAGAGGCAAAAAACCCACCCTATCAGATAGGAGAAGTAGAACTGGTGTGGATCGACAGCCCAACCGACGAGGCTGAACACCAGCCCGATGCCCCCGACCAGAAGGGGGATGCCCCATGCCCTCCAGTCGCCGCGGAACCGGAACTCTTCCGATGCCCGATCGCGCGTGGGCGCGAAGGGATCGATGAGCTGCATCAGAAAGCTACTTTTATCAAGAATGGCCATAGCTACCGGTCTCCACCTCCCGATTCGGCTCCCGTGCCGGCGTCGTTCGCAGACGTATCCGCATCCGCGTCTCCTTCAGACGGACCGTCGTCGTTCTGTCCTGCGGCATCCGGCGCGGTGGTGTCGGCAGACTCCGCAGCCGGTGCCTGTCCGGCCGTGGTGGCCGCGCCACTCTGCCGGACCTGTGCACGCACGTCTGGCGGAATGTCATCCTCCCGGGCATACTGGCTACGCTGGAGAGCGCGTATGTAGGCTACGATCGCCCACCGATCGGCAACCGGCACCTGATGCCCGTAAGCGGGCATCGTACGCACCCCGCGAGAAATCACATCGAACAGGTAACCGTCCTCGACGCCGCGGAGGCGCTCTTCGTGAAACGTCGGCGCCGGCGTGAACCCGTACCCTCCCGTGGTGATGATCCCATCTCCATCGCCGGCACGACCGTGGCAGGGTGCGCAGAAGATGTCGAAGCGATCCTGTCCTCGAAGAATCAGCTCGCGCGTAGCGGGCACAGGAAGGCTCTGCACGTAGGCGCCATCCTCGGAGCGGCCATCGTAGAAGCGAGTGTCTTCCCGGAGGGTGCCGCGAGCGACCGTTCCGGCTACCGGCATGCGCATCGCGCGATTGTCGGCATAAAATACGTTCTCGTCCTGCGGATCGTACCTCAGCTGGTAGTCCATATTCCGGTTGAGGTGGACAGGAGGATCGCCGCTCCGCGTTCCGCGACAGCCCATCCACATCAGAGCCGTGATCAATATGAAAAGGGTATGCTTCATCGAGCGACTAAGGATTCGGGTGTAGGCCGCGATGTGCGGCCATGGTGCTCGAGCTGGTCCGGGTCATAATGTTGAAAATCGTCATTGTGGCTCGCGGATCAGCTCGATATTGTATCCACCCAGCTCCTCCAGCAACGCTCTCGTCCGATCCTGATCGAAGCGTGAGTCACTTGCTGCGATGTGCAGGAAGAAGGCGTCGTCGGTCGCACGAGCGAAGTTGTCCGAATAGAACAGCGGACTGTGCGGGCGAGGCAGGCCGTTCAAAGCCAGCATACCCGCCACGGCGCCAAAAGCCGAGAAAAGCACCGTCAGTTCGAACATGATTGGAATGGACGGCTCGACCGCAAAGAACGGCTTCCCGCCGATGTTCAGCGGGTAATCGACTCCTCCCGTCCACCACTGCAGCCAGTAGGCCAGTGCGAACCCGGTTGCGCCGCCGCCGAGCGTGAAGAACCCCACCTTGGAGTTGCGCAACCCCATCGCGCGATCCATCCCATGGATCGGGAACGGACTGTGGGTATCGAAATGCCGATATCCGGCGCGGCGCACCTCCTCGGCCGCGTGAAGTAACGCCCCGGGATGCGAAAACTCCGCGAGCAGTCCGTAGACGGGCTCACTCTCATAGATGCCCGCCGCCGCCTTGATATCTCGAAGAAGTCGTTTCATGGCCTGCTATCGATCAGCTCCTTGCCCCCGGTCCACGTCGGTCTCCTGCTCGGGCTGGACATACGGGACGTCGTGACGCTGTTCGTGACCGTCCTCGTAGAAGTGCGGATCCGCCTCCGGTGTGACGCCCTTGACCTCGGCAATCGCCACCATGGGGACGTACCGAAGGAAGATCAGGAACAGCGTCAGGAAGAGCCCGAAAGAGCCCGCAAAAGTCAATATGTCTACCCAGGTTGGCGTGAAGTAACCCCAACTGGACGGCAAATAATCGCGGTGGAGCGACGTGATGACGATCACGAACCGCTCAAACCACATCCCGATGTTCACGAAGATGGAGATCACGAACATCAGGGGGACATTGCGCCGCAGCTTCTTGAACCAGAAGACTTGCGGGGCAATGAGATTGCATGACATCATGATCCAATACGCCCACGCATAGGGGCCCGTCGCCCGATTGATGAAGGCATATTGTTCGTATTCGACCTGCGAATACCACGCTATGAAGAACTCCGTGATGTAGGCGAACCCGACCATCGTACCCGTGAGAAGAATGATGATGTTCATCTTCTCCAGGTGATTGATGGTGATAAGGTCCTCGATGCCGTAAACCTTTCGAGCGATCACGAGGAGGGTAACCACCATCGCGAAGCCGGAAAAGATGGCGCCGGCCACGAAGTAGGGTGGAAATATGGTGGTGTGCCAGCCGGGGATCACGGAGACCGCGAAGTCGAACGACACGACGGAGTGGACCGAAAGTACGAGCGGCGTGGCGAGGCCGGCCAGCAGCAAATACGCCTTCTCATAATTGCGCCAGTGGCGGTTTGCACCGGTCCATCCCAGAGCGAAGAATCCGAGCACGCGCTGCCGCCACACGGTCTTGGCCCTGTCCCGTAGCGTCGCGAGGTCGGGAATCAGACCGACGTACCAGAACAGCAGCGAGACGATGAAGTAGCTCGAAACCGCGAAAACATCCCAGAGGAGAGGGCTCTTGAACTGCGGCCACATATCCATCTGGTTCGGGATGGGCAATGTCCAGTAAATCACCCAGACGCGACCCACGTGAAAGGTCGGAAACAGCAGCGCACAGATGACGGCGAAGAGGGTCATCGCCTCTGCCGCCCGGTTGATGGACGTGCGCCATCGCTGGCGGAACAGGAAGAGGATGGCGGAGATCAGCGTGCCCGCGTGACCGATACCGACCCAGAACACGAAGTCGACGATCGGCCATCCCCACGAAACGGGCTGATTGTTGCCCCAGACGCCGACGCCGTTCCAGACCTGGTAGGCCAACATGACGACGAGCGCCACGAGCAGGAGCGACGATACCGTGATAGCCGCGTACCACACCGGGGGCGGCTTTTTCTCGGAGTGTCGCGCGACGAGCTCCGTGAGCTCGTGGAACGTCAGCCCACCGGTCACGAGAGGCGGATCTGTGTAGTGTCCGTCGCCGTGGGTAATATGTGTCGTGTTTGCCACGTTGTTTGCTATGAGTGCATCGCTCGTCCTAACCGAGGTCGGAAGTCGGAGATCAGAGGTCGGATCTCAATTATGGGAGGACAGATCTTACTGCCCTCTGACTTCTGACCTCAGACGTCTAACATCAGACGTCTGGCTTCGCGCTATATAGGCTCACTCGTCAGTTCTCGATTCGGGTTGTTCACTCTCGCTAGGTATGTCGTCCGGGGCTTCGTTCCGATTTCCGCCAGTAGGCCATAGTTGAGCGAATTCCGTTTGGCGCGCGAGACGGCGCTATTCGGGTCGTTCAGGTCGCCAAAAACGATGGCCTCCGCCGGACAGGCCTGCTGGCATGCGGTCTGGATCTCGCCGTCCTGCAGCGGCCGATTCTCGATGTTGGCCTGTCTCTGCTTCTGCCTGATTCGCTGCACGCAATACGTGCACTTCTCCATCACGCCTCGGAAGCGAACAGTGACGTCTGGATTGCGCGCCATGGTCGCCGTCGCCGGTAGCGTCTTCGCCCAGTTGAAATAGTTGAACCGGCGAACCTTGTAGGGACAGTTGTTTGAGCAGTACCGGGTGCCGATGCACCGATTGTACACCATCTCGTTGAGGCCGTCGGCCGAGTGCACCGTCGCGGCCACGGGGCAGACGGGCTCACACGGGGCATCCTCACAATGCATGCAAAGAACCGGCTGGAAGACCATGTCGGGGTCCTCCACGTCGTCCCCGTCGGACACGAAGTACCGGTCGATGCGCAGCCAGTGCATTTCGCGGCCGCGGCCGACCTCATCCTTACCGACCATCGGGATGTTGTTCTCGCTGTTGCAGGCGACGATGCACGAGTTGCAGCCGGTGCACGTGTTGAGATCGATGACCATCCCCCAGCTGTTGACGGCAAAGGGGCTGTCTTTGAAGGCCGGCTGGCCCTGGGGATGTTGCTCGGCCCAGAGCTCGCGATATTCCGTCCACTCTTCGCCCTCGGGTAGACCGGGAACGTCGAGATCGGCAAATGCCGGATTTTGCCGGAACGCATCGACCGAGGCTTGCCGATAAAGGGAACGGCCCTCCATCGAGCCGTGCTCTTGCGTGGTCGAGATCGTGTAGCGCTCGCGCGTGTTCTCGACGCTGACGTTCCCAAGCACGCGCTCCATTGCCGCGGATCGCAGGATGGAGACATTTTGACCAACGCCGTTGGCCAGCGGCCCGCTTCCGTAAATATCGATGTAGTGGTCGAGGTCGAAGAATCGACGCTCCCTTTCGGCCCGGGTAGTGGAGATCTCGCGCCCGTATCCGAACGTGACGTGGATAGACTCATCGGCCAGGCCCGGCTGCACCCAGGCGGGCAGGCGCACACTCCGGTCGCCGACGGTTATTTCGACGATATCGACGTCGTATTGCCCCTTGTTGTAGCTCGTGCGCACGCCTAGCCTCTCCGCCGTGGCCTGACTCATGAGGGCCACATTGTCCCAGACGATCTTGGTCGTGGGGTCAGGAAGCTCCATCAACCACGCGTTGTTGGCGAAGCGACCGTCGAGGAGGGTCGGGTCGAGGTGGAAGACGAGCTCGACGCCGCCGTCGGAGGCCCCCTGTGCGGATCCCACACTATCTGATGCGCTCTGGGATTGGCCCGCACCCGAAATAGGGGCGCCACCGCCTACCGAGGTGGAAGAGTATCCGGTGTTGGCCAGGAAGCCGTCGTGGAGGACGCGGCGCCAGCCGGCTTCGACGTCCCCGGTGAGGTATTCGCCCCAGCGCTCGCGAACGAGGTCGTATCCGGAACGATCCGTGCCGGTAAGCACGGCGTTCAAGACCTCGATTTCCGATTTGGCGTTTTCGTATAGCGGGGCGATGAGGGGCTGGATTACGGACAGGGTACCGTCGGCGGCGCGGCCGTCGCCCCAGGCCTCGAGGTAATGGGCGCGCGGGATATGCCATCTACAAGCCCGCGCCGTTTCATCCACGTAGAGGCCGACGTGAATCGTTTCACCCGCCCGTCGGAGCGCCTCCTCGATGTTTAGCTCCGGCGGCGCGCTGTACACCGGGTTGACCCCGATCAGCAGGACGGCATCCACCTGGCCCTGATTCATGAGGGCAACGGCCTCCTGCAGGTGCTCCGACTGAGGCGGCTCGGGCTCCTGCTCGATGTCGAGGTATGCGACCGTCGTGCCCACGGCCCCCAGCGCGTTGTTGATCGCGGCCGCCAGCATGTGAACCTCGACGGGCTGGGTCTCGCCCGCAATGACGAGACCGTTCGAGCCTGCGCTCCTCAGGTCGCGCGCGAGCGTATCCAGAAACGGATCGTTCGCAAACGCATCCGTGGACGATCCTCCGACGCCGAACCGGTCGGCGAGGGCCTCCGCAAAAGCCCTGATTTCGCTTGAACGAAGGCGCCGCCGGTTATCTGCGTTACCGCCCGTGATCGAGTAATTGCTCTCGACCACATAGAGTCGATTGGGCTCGTCGTTCGGAGAGCTGATTCGGCGCCCGGCCGCAAATTCCGCCGTGTTGTGAACGAAGTTTGGCTCCGTCGGGCTGAGGAAGTCGGCCTCCAGGCTCACGATAACCTCGGCACGCGAGAACCAGTACAGTGTGCGGACCGGCCGGCCGGCCATCCGCTGCAATGCGAGAAGCTCGGGATCGTCTCCCTGTTCGCGATAGGTGATCCAGCGAAGATTCGGGATCTGCTGCTGCATCCTGGCCCGAAGAGCGAGCAGGGTTGGCGAGGATGTAGGCTCGGCCAGCACGACGATGGTTCCGGTGGCGGCTCTGATTTGGCGGGACGCCGCCAGAAAGTCTCGCCACGTAGCCTCGGCGCCCTCCCGGAGTATGCGGGTCGACCGGTCGGGGTCGTACAGCTCGAGGATCGATGCCTGCTGGAAGACGCTCGAGGCGCCCCGGCTCATCGGGTGCTCCGGGTTGCCTTCGATCTTGGTGGGGCGACCTTCGTGACTCTCCACCAATGCTGGCTGGACAAGGCCACGAAAAGGAGTGGCCGTCGCGTAGTAGAGAGGTTCGCCGGGGATTACTTCTTCCGGCTGACGCGTGTAAGGCAGCGTCTTCTCGATGGGCCTGCGGCAGGCGGTAAGGCCGGCCATGGCCATCGAAGCACCCATGATCTGGAGGAATTGTCGCCGCGTTGCCCCGCTGGGAGGAGCCTTTGCTCCCGGCATGAACTCCTCTGCCTGAAGGGCGCGAAGCTCCGGATCATCGTGCAAATCGGCAGCACTCCGCCAGAACCGCTCTCTGGATGTCTCCTGACCCTCCTCGGCGGAGTCTATGACGGGAAGTTCAATCATGATCGTACGGTGAAAAGCCGCAGGTCGATGGCTGCATGCTCTTCGCATCCAACCGCTTCCTCAGCCCATTCAGCTTCAAAATCAACGGATTCAAATTTCTCCAGTAACCAGCAACCGTTAATAGTGGCATGCCGAGCAATCCGTTGGTGGCTGGATGCCCTCCTGCTCGATGCGGCGCAAGTTTCGCTGTAGGAAGTCCGGCGGATGCGTATATCCCATCTGGGTGATCTGATCATTCGGCCGCAGGTAAAGCTCCGGCTGCCGGTGACAATCCAGACACCATCCCATGGACATGGGCTCGGCCTGTTCGACGACCTCCATCCTGTCGATCCGCCCGTGACAGGTCTCGCAACCCACCCCATTGTTGACGTGGACTGCATGGCTGAAATGCACGTAGTCCGGTAGGAACGTGACCTTCACCCACTCTACCGGATGCCCGGTGGCCCAGCTTTCGCGCACGGGATAGAGATTGATCGACTCCCGCTGGATCTGTGAGTGACAGTTCATGCAGGTCTGCGTCGGAGGGATGTTCGCTACCGCGCTAACCTGCACATTCGTGTGGCAGTACTGACAATCCATCCCGAGCTGGCCAACGTGCAATCGGTGGCTGTACGGCACCGGCTGCTCCGGCGCATAGCCGACGTCGGTGTATTCAGGAGAGAAGTAATACCAGACTACAAAAATGAGAACGATGCCCCCAACCAGGGATCCCGCCAGGGAGAGGAGGGGCATTACGTTGGCCTTCTTCGGAAATATTTGAGGCATTCAGACACACATGATCGATGGTGCGGCGCTGTCCTCAGCGCCAAGAAGGTAACGCTTCCGAACAACGTCCGAGAGATCTTCGGTTGAATTTAGGGTAAAATGGCCTGACCCAGACAACTCATACCACGCCCTGAACGGCGGTAGCACGTTCCAGAGACGAGGTCATCTTCCCAAAGCGTCGCGTCAGCAATATAGAAGCCGCGATCAGCCCGAGTACGAGTCCATACCAGAGGCCGACCGCGCCCCAGCCGATCCTGAATCCCATGGCGTAGCCGCTCGCCAGGCCAATCATCCAATAGGAGACAAAGCCAATAAGCATCGGGACTCGGGTGTCCTTCAGTCCTCGAAGCGATCCGGCAGCCGTGACCTGAATGCCATCGAATATCTGGAAAGCGGCTGCAATCCCCAGTAGCGTCACGGCCATCTCCGCCACGAGGTCATTCGCCGGATTCGAGAGGTCAAGAAAGAACCCGGTGATGACTCTCGGCAGCGTCCAAAACAGCGTGGCGGTCCCGGTCATGAACAGGGTCGCCAGTCCGATCGCCACCAATCCCGCCCGGCGCGCACCCTCCAGGTCCCTTCGCCCTATGGCCTGGCCGACCCGTACGGATGCCGCCATCCCCACGCCCAGCGGGACCATAAATGTAAATGCCGCGCATTGTAACGCGACCTGGTGGGCGGCAAGCTCGGTCGTTCCGATCGACCCGATCATAAGTGCCGTGAGCATGAACAGCCCCGACTCGATGCCGATGGACACACCGATCGGCCAGCCGATGCGGAAGATTTCCTTGAAATAGTGAGGATCCGGTCGTCCCACCGTGCTGAATATTCGATATCTCCTCGTGGGCGAGGCCGTTCGGCAATAGGTCGCCAGCCCGATCATCATGAACCAGTAGGTCAGCGCGGTGGCATACCCGGTACCCACGAGGCCCAGGGCCGGAAAGCCAAACTTCCCGAACATCAGCGTGTAGTTCGCGAAGATGTTGAGGAACACGCCAACACCGGCGATGGCCGTCACAGGCAGGGGACGCGAGATTCCCTCCACGAAGACGCGGAGGGTCATGTACCAGAGAAAGGGAAGGAAGCCCCAGACGGCTGCGCGGAGGTACCCCTGGGCGGCGGCTACGGCTGAGGGAGGCTGCCCGGCCCAGAGGAGTATCGGAGCGATGTTCGAGAGTAGTATTATGGCCGGCACGGCGAGGCAAAGGGCCAGCCAGAATCCCTGTCGCACGCTCCGCTCGATGGGCTCGTGCTCGCCGGCACCGTAAGCCTGCGACACCATCGGCCCGACGGCCATGACGACTCCCATCGAGGCGACGAGAAGAAAGAAGAAAACGGTATTCCCGAGCGCCACCCCTGCGAGCGCCTCCTTGCCGAGGCGTCCCACCATGATCGTATCTACCAGGCCCATCGACGTCTGAGACAACTGGGCGGCCACAACGGGCAGCGCCAGTCGCAGCGTTGCTCGGGCCTCACCCAAGAAGTTGGTTGTCGCAATCGACATTGGATTCGGGTCCTCGCCGGCAAAACAGAATCATGAACATGCCGGGCGCGTTGTTAGAGCCGCAACCCATTGGTTCGCTCGGCGATTTCGATCACTCTTCAGATATGTGCAGCACCTCTACCAGGCCGCAGGCCTCTGCAAGCTTACCCGTGGAGGGCGGCGAGGTCGAACTGTCGGTGATCATCGTCAACTACAACGTACGGGAGTTCCTTGAGCAGGCCCTGCGATCGGTCGATCGGGCCGGGCGCCACCTCTCCATGGAGGTCTTCGTGGTCGACAACAGCTCCGTGGATGGGAGCGTGACCATGATTCGAGAGGAATTTCCGCACGTTCGCTTGATTGCGAACACGAGAAACGTGGGGTTCAGCCGTGCGAACAACCAGGCCATCCGCCAGGCGCGAGGCCATCACCTGCTCATCCTGAATCCGGACACCATCGTTCAGGAAGACACCCTGGAGACCCTCCTTCGCTTCATGGAGGAGCATCCGGATGCGGGCGCCGTGGGCTGCAAGATTCTGCATCCGGACGGGCGTTTCGCGCGAGAAAGCCGAAGAGCTTTCCCAACGCCGGAGGTCGCCTTCTATCGATTGGTCGGGCTCGCCTCGCTCTTCCCCTCGAGCCGGCGGTTCGGCCGGTACAACATGACCTACCTCCCGGAGGACCAGGTCGCGGAGGTGGATGCACTCAGCGGTTCCTGCATGCTCGTGCGTAAAGACGCGCTTTACCGATCGGCGGATGGCGCGGGGGCGGGCGCGGGCCTGCTCGACGAAGACTTCTTCATGTACGGCGAGGATCTAGACTGGTGCTACCGAATCCAGCAGGCCGGCTGGAAGATCTACTACACGCCCGAAACGCAAATCATCCACTACAAGGGAGAGAGCACGAAGAAGGGTGAGCTTCGTTACGTGCGCCTCTTTTACGGGGCGATGATGCGCTTTACGGAGAAGCACTTCGAATACCGGTATCCGGGGTTGCTGTCGGCGATGCTGCGGCTCGGAATCCTTTTTCGTGCCTCTCTGTCTGTGGCAGGCAAGGCAGCGCGCCGCCTGTTATGGCCCGTGATCGACTTCCTTCTCGTGTATGCCTCCGCATCCGTCATCGCCATAGTCCACGCAGCCGCCCTCGATGCCCGTCCAGCACCGCTTTTCTTCGCCGTAGTGGCAACGATGTACAGTCTGGGTGCCGTAGCCGGGATTGGGTTGAGTGGTGGGTACGGACGCACTCGCCGCCTCCGGAGCGTGTGGATTGGTGTATTCATCGGATTGCTCGTGGTAGCGGCGCTCTCCTTCTTCTTGAAGGACATCGCCTTCTCGCGGATGGTGGTGCTACTTACGTTTCCGGTCGGGGCCGGACTTGCTTCGGTGGCCCGCTTGATCGCCGCCCGCACCCGCCGCCGCGACCCGCGTTCCAACAAGGCGGTGCTCGTCGGCCACCTCGATGAAGCCGTTCGCCTCCGTCAAATGCTAGCCCGCCATCCTGCCCCACCCTTTACGCTCGCGGGCTACGTGGCTGTAGCGGATCCGGCCGCCCGCAATGGTCGAGCAGAACATGGAGGCGTCGATCTACTGGGCGGCATCAACCAGTTGCGAGACTTGGTTCGTCTGGGTGACGTACAGGATGTCATCTTTGCGTCCGCGGCACTGTCGAATCAGACCATCTTCAGCCTGATTCAACAGTTGCGCGATCTGAACGTTCAGTTTCGCATTCTCGCGGAAGGTCGCGACCACGTCATCGGGAAAGCCTCTGTCGACGATCTTTCGATGGCCAACCTCCTGAAGGCCGACGCAGCGCTCGTCGATACTCGGAGCTACGGAGCGGAGCGCGCATTCGACGTGGCCCTGGCAGCCGTGGGCCTGGTCTTGCATCCGTTCGTGGTTGCGGTTGCCGCCGTCGCCGGGCGTGATTCGTTCCCCGGCAGGCTGGCGGAGCGTACGCGGCAGATGCCTCGCGTGCTCACCGGCGAGCGAAGCATCGTCGGATATGATCCGACCGGCCGTTATCGTCCACCCGCTGAGTGGCAGCTCCGGCCCGGTGTGTTCCCTGTCTCCGATGTACTGGACCTCCAGCCAGGGAGCGACGGCGACATCGGGACCGCCTATTGGTTTTATGTACGGAATCAGTCCGGATCGTTAGATTGGGACATAGTCGTGCGATCTCTCCGATTGTTGCGAGCCCGGTCCCGCGCTCCGCTTAACGAAGCTGCAACTCCAGCCTCGGGTAGTCGGTTTGCGGGTACGAACGAGTATTTGGACGGAGCCCGTCATCGCATCGATCCCGTCGATGGATTGCGAGATGATATCCCCGTACAACGCCGCGACTGACCCATCAGAACTTACATGCCGGCCTCGCCCGCCGGCGCTGCCATATGGCGCGATCCCAACAGCATCTACTCGATTTTGAACGCCCGCTCGTAGATCTGGAGCAGAAGCTCGACGAAATGCGGGCCATCGATGCGGAAGATGTCGCGATTGATCTTTCCAATGAAATCGCGGCGCTGGAAGCCCGTGTCGACGAGCTTCGCCGGTCCATCTACCAGAATCTGACCCGCTGGCAGAGGGTGCAGATCGCTCGACATCCTCTGCGCCCGTACACGCTCGACTACATCGGCGCGTTGACCAAGAACTTTGTCGAGCTCCACGGCGATCGCGCGTATGCCGACGATCCGGCCATCGTAGGTGGTTTCGCGCGCTTCCTCGGAAGCCGATACGGAGGGCGGGATCGAACCATTATGATCCTGGGCCATCAGAAGGGGCGGGACACGAAGAGCCGCAAGTATCGGCGCTTCGGAATGCCGAATCCGGAAGGCTATCGCAAGGCTCTGCGCCTCATGCGGCTGGCGGCCAAATTTCGCAAACCCATCGTCACGCTCCTGGATACGCCCGGCGCGTACCCGGGCATGGAGGCGGAGGAACGTGGCCAGGCCGAGGCCATTGCGCGCAATCTCCTCGAGATGTCTCGCCTACCGGTGCCCGTCATCGTGATCGTCATCGGGGAGGGTGCCTCAGGAGGCGCGCTTGGAATTGGAGTGGGCGATCGAATTCTGATGCTGGAGAACTCCTGGTATTCCGTAATTTCGCCCGAGAGCTGCTCGCAGATTCTATGGCGCTCGTGGGATTATCGGGAGGATGCCGCGCAGGCACTTAAACTCACTGCTCGGGACTTGCTCGAGCTGGACATCATCGACGAAATCATCGAGGAGCCGGATGGAGGAGCGCATCGAGATGCAGCGGCTACGGCCGAGGCCGTCGGCGCAGCCATCGTGAGAGCCCTGGACGAGCTCCAGGATCTCTCGCCGGAAGAGCTCATCAATGCCCGCATCGAAAAATTCGATCGCATGGGCGCCTTCAGGGTAGCCGAGAAGGCATCCGTTGAGGAATGATCGAATACGTGCATCGCCATCGCGTACGTTACCGCGAAGTCGATCCGATGGGACTCGTCTACCACGCGCATTACGTGGATTACTTCGAGGTTGCGCGCACGGAGATGCTAAGGGAGCTCGGACTTCCTTACAGACAGATCGAGGAGGAAGGCCTCATCATGCCGGTCGTGGATTTGCAAATTCGCTATCACGCACCGGCCTACTACGATGACGTGTTGGCCATCGCCGCACGGGTTCACGAGCCGCCGGCGATGCGTGTTCGGGTCGACTATGAGGTCCGGCGAGACGGCGAGGAGAGCGTCCTCACCTCGGGTCACGTAACCCTGTGTTTTGTGGATCGCGAGCGCCAGCGGCCCGTTCGGGCACCCGAGCGCTTCCGCCGCCTTTTTATGGAGGCTTTCGAGCGCACCCAGGCTATCGGCTGATTTAAGACCGTCATCCACGCTCGCCATCTCGTGACCCTCCCCCATTACGTAACCGATCAGCGCATCGACGCCATCATCGAGGGCGCGCTTGCCGAGGATGTCGGCGCCGGAGACGTTACGACGGAAGCCACCGTCGGCCGGGAGGTCCAGGCGGACGCCCGCTTTGTCGCGAAAGCCACCGGGGTGGTGGCCGGATGCTATGTGGCCGAGCGCATCCTCGCCCGAATCGATTCGTCCGTTCGGCTCGAGTGGTCTCTGGAGGATGGTGCGGCCGTTCAGCACGGAGCGACGATCGGCGTCATGCGCGGATCGGCCCGGAGCATGCTGATGGGAGAACGCCTGGTGCTCAACGTGATGCAGCGCATGAGCGGCATCGCCACGGCCACGCGCCGATTCGTCGAGGCCGTCGAGGGATCTGGGGCCCGGATTCTGGACACGCGGAAGACGGCCCCCGTTCTGCGAATCCTCGACAAGTGGGCCGTTCTCCTGGGAGGCGGCGAGAATCATCGCGTCGGGCTGTACGACATGATTCTCATCAAGGACAATCACATTGCGGCTGCAGGGGGAATCGAAGCGGCGCTCAAGGCGGCCGTCGAATACCGGAAGGGACGTGAATTGCGGATCGAGGTCGAGGCGCGCACGCTCGATGAGGTGCGGGCGGTCGTCGACCACGGTGGTGCCGACATGATCCTGCTGGACAACATGGTCTCTGTGTTGTCCGACGGAACGGTCGACGTATCCGTCCTTCGCGAGGCTGTGGAGCTCGTGGCGGGCCGCCTGGCGACGGAGGCCTCCGGCAACGTCACGCTGGAGACCGTTAGAGCCATCGCCGCCACCGGTGTCGATTACATATCCTGCGGCGCACTTACCCACTCGGTCACCGCACTGGATATTTCGCTTCAGATGCACCTGGGCACCTTCTAGGCACCCGGGCAGCTGGTCGAGAGGCGGCTAAACGCGAGCAAGCAGGTCCTCCACGAAGGGTGTGTTCGGCTGGCGCGCCTGCCACTCCTCGAAGAGCCTGCGGCACTCCTCACGCCTGACCCCTCCCACGATTCGCGGCATGATCATGCCGGGGCTCTGCATGGGCTTGCAGCGGCGCGGCCCACCGTTGCTCGGTGCACTCAGGCCGTAGATGATGGTATCGACTCGGGCATCCATGGCCGCACCAAGGCACATCATGCAGGGCTCCAGTGTGGTGATGAGGATCAGCTCCCGCCTTCGCAGCTCCACGCGCCCGATCGCGTTCGCTAAGGCCTCCATCTCCGCATGCCGCAGGAAATTTCCGGATGATTCCGTGCGGCTGTGTGCCCGCGCCACGATGGTGCCGTCACCCTGGGCGAGGACGGCGCCGACCGGGAGATCGTTCGCGTCAAGGGCCCTCCTCGCCTGCTCGAGTGCGTCATCCATCAGCTGTTCCATCGCCTCGTGTGTGAGATGAAGCTTTCCGGGAGAGGCCACTCGCAGGGCCGTGTCGATATCCTGTGCGAAGGCACCCACGTCGCGGTACACGGCACGCGCTCCCTCACCGAGCAGCCTATCGCGATCATGCGCTCCCGTTTCGACGCCAAACGTGACGACGCCGGCCGCATTCGCCGCCTGCACATCGTACGGCGTGTCGCCGACGAGCGCACACTGCGCCGGCGAGAGGCCCAACTTACGGGCGGCGGCGAGCAGACCGTCGGGGTCCGGCTTCCCGACCTCTACGTCGTCATCCGTAACGATTACATCCGGAAGCTCGAGGTCAAGGTTCGTGACCTCGGCGATCTTTTCGACGCTATCCATCGCCGATCCCGTTGCGATGGCGGTCCGCAGCCCTTTTTTAGCGGCCGCCGAGAATGCCTCGCGCACTCCCGGCAAACAGCTTGCACCCTCCTCGTCGACCAACTCCTCATAAATCTCGTCGTGGGCGTTGCGCATCTCGTCACCGTGAGCCGCCTCGGCCTGCTCTCCGAGGAGGGTCGGAACGATGATCGATCCGCCTATCCCGATAGCCTGAAGGACGCGATCTTCGCCGAGGCGGTATCCGAACCGCTGCATCGCAAGGCTCCATGCCCTCGCGTGTAGTCGGTTCGTGTCGACCAACGTTCCATCCAGATCGAAAATGATCGCGTCGAGTGCCATGTATCGATGTACGCTTAGCTTGGTTGAAGGAGATGGTCAGACCTTGCGCGGCCGGGCAGGATTCGCACACGATGTCATCGGTGCGATTTAATACATTCTCGTTGCGTATGGAGGCCGCACCTGGCACGTCATCCATCAAAGTACGATTCCGCGCATGGAGATCGACCGCAATAATCAGGTTTGGGGGGGTATCGAGGCGGGCGGAACGAAGTTCGTCTGCGGGCTCGCCGATGCGAGCGGCCGGCTCCTGGATGAAGTGCGGTTTCCGACCACGAACCCTGAGCAAACGCTCGCGCGGGCCATCGAATACTTTCGCCCCTATTCCGAGACAGGCCGGCTCGTCGCTGTCGGCATTGGATCGTTCGGCCCCATCGACCCGAACCCCGACTCGCCGACCTACGGCTTCATCACCTCGACGCCAAAACCCGGCTGGCAGCAAACGGATTTCGCCGGCGCCATCGCACGAGCTCTTGACACGCCGGTCGCCTTTGACACGGACACGAACGCTGCGGGGGAGGGCGAGCATCGCTGGGGTGCAGCACGAGACCTCGATACCTTTCTATACCTGACCGTCGGAACGGGAATCGGTGGCGGGGGGATGGCTCGCGGCCGGCGCCTCCGTGGGCTCGTTCACCCGGAGATGGGGCACGTCATCGTGCCGCGAGTCGCTGGAGACGATTTCCCCGGCATCTGCCCCTTTCATGGCGACTGCCTCGAGGGGATGGTCTCAGGACCGGCATTGAAGGCGCGCGTCGGGCGCTCCGCAGAAGAAGTCGCCGGCGACGATCCCCTCTGGCAGATTGTCGCCCACTACCTCTCCGCGGCGATCGCGAACTACGTCTACGTGCTGTCGCCGCAGCGCATCATCCTGGGCGGCGGCGTGATGCGCCGGCAGGAGCTTTTCGCCCTCATCCGTGAGCGGGTGGGCCAGTGGCTCGGTGGGTACGTCCAGTCGGACCTCGTCCTCAACCGACTCGATGACTACATCGTGCCGCCGGCCCTCGGCGAGCGAGCAGGTGTGCTGGGTGCTGTGGCGCTCGCGCTTGGAGCCGGAACGGAGCTGCGACAAAGTAGAAACATTCGCCCGTGACGCGTATTTGACTGTCGTCATTTCCCACTGGGCCGTCCAGATCCAGTTCAAGTCATGTTGCAGGAGCAGAGCCGGCTTTTTCAGCGGCTGCTTTTTGGCGTCGACATTCTGCTGATCGCTCTTGGATGGATGGCGGCCTGGTTCATCCGCTTCGAGGTTTTGGAGTGGATCCAGGTGCTTCCTCCTCCGGAGTGGCAGTCCTTCGGGCGCTATATGGGATTTTTGCCCTGGGTGCTCCTTGTCTCAGGGGGCGTCTTCTGGGCATCGGGACTCTACAATCCTGAAAGCTTTCAGCGCCTGACGCGGCTCGTGTACGGCGTCGCGAAGGCCGTCGGCCTGGGCCTGCTCGTTACGGCCGCCTCCCTGTCGTTCTACCGCGAGCTCTATTTCTCCCGCCTGCACATGATCCTCTTCGGCGCCATCACGCCGGCGATGATGATCTTCGTGCGGATGATTCTGTACACCATGATTCGCCGGGCACGGAGGCGCGGCGCCTATCTGCGCCGGGTATTGATCATCGGCGCGGGTCGCGCGGGTCGTAAACTAGAGGAGTCGTTCCGGCAGTATCCGTGGATGGGATTCGACGTAGCCGGGTTTCTTGACGATCACAAGCTCGACGAACCCGATGTTCTGGGCCGCGTGGAGGATGCTCCGGCCCTCGTCGATCGGTTTGAAGCCGACGGCCGGCCCATCGATTATGTCTACATCGCGCTGCCCATCACCGCATTGGGAAGGCTCGAGGAGCTGGTCGACGATCTCTCGACCCGGCTTACTCACGTGTGTTTCGTGCCTGACATATTCCAGCTGGACATCGTGAACAGTCGGATTTCGGATGTCGATGGTCTTCCCGTAATCCACTTGATCGATGAAGCCCCCCTCGAGTTCAGTCGCATCGCGAAGAGGGTGATCGACGTCGTGTTCTCTGCGATCGTGCTAACCGTCACGGCGCCTCTTTTTTTACTCATCGCGATTGCGGTGAAGCTCTCGTCGCCCGGGCCCGTGTTTTACCGCCAGCAACGCATGGGCCTCAATGGTCAGACGTTCGAAATCCTGAAGTTTCGCTCGATGCCGATCGATGCGGAGGCGAAGACGGGGGCGGTGTGGGCACGACCCGGCGAAAATCGGGCGACACCTATAGGTCGAATCCTTCGCCGCACCTCCCTGGATGAGCTTCCCCAGTTTATCAACGTGCTGAAGGGCGATATGTCCGTCGTCGGGCCGAGACCGGAGCGACCCGTTTTCATCGAGGAGTTTCGGGATCGCGTGCCGCGGTACATGCTGCGCCACAAGGTCAAGGCCGGCATTACGGGATGGGCTCAGGTGAACGGCTGGCGCGGGAATACGTCGATCGAGAAGCGCATCGAGTACGATCTCTACTACATCCAGAACTGGTCCTTGAAGCTCGACTTCAAGATTATGGCCATGACGCTCTGGTCCGGATTCGTACACAAGAACGCGTACTGAACGCGTGGCTCGCCTCGCACGAATCGCCGCCGTCAACCTCGTCGTACTCGCGGGTCTGCTGATGCTCATCGAGGGATGCGTTCGCGTAACGCATCCTCAGATTCGCCCACTCGGGACGGATGCTTCGCTCATTGCCGACAGCGTATTCGGCGCCTCCTCCGGTCCACGTCCCATGGCGAGCGGGTTCAGCAACGGCGCCCGATTCACGGCCGACAGCTCCGGATTTTGGACCTTCGCCACCCGGCCGGCCGATACCGCGGTGGCATGGCTCCTTCTCGGCGATTCGGTGACCATGGGCGTGGGCGTAGATCCCGACCGCACATTCGCGGGCCGAATCGCCGACGCAAAGCCGGATGTCCGGGTCCTCAATCCGTCCATCGTTGGACACTCCGTCGATGACTATGAGGAAATTTTGATAGATGTGGCTCGCCGGGACTCGTCGCTGGGACGGGTGACGGTTCTCTGGTGCCTGAACGATATATATACGCGCGTTCAAGCCTCGGCGAACGACACAGAAGTGGACGAAGAGGGTCGCGATCCCGACCAGCGTGTTCGACGCATGCTGGGTCCCGTGCTCGGCTTCATCCACCGGCACGTGTACACCTATCAATGGCTGAAGGCCGCGCTTTTCGACCGGCCGCGGCATTACTTCGAGCACGATCTGGCCTTCTACCACGGAGCGATGTTAAAGCGCGCCGTCGATCGCCTCGCGGGCATTGCGTCCGTCTGTCGCGAGCATGAACTCCGATGCGAGGTCGTGCTCCTTCCTTATGAGTATCAGCTTCGGACGAAGGGTGCGGGCGATGCATTCCTGCCGCAGCAGCGCATCCGGGAGCACGCCCACGCGTTAAACCTCCCCGTTTTTGACGCCGCACCGTTTCTGATGGAGGCCGAATTCCATCCAGCCGAGCTCTATCTGTACGGCGATGGGATTCACTTCTCCGAGCGTGGACATGCGCTACTGGCGGAGTACATCCTGGAGCTCGATGCCGTTGCCGGCGCATCGGACGGGTGGTCTTCCGGCGCATACCCTTTACGATGATCCAGCTTCACGACATATCGCTCAGTTTCGGTGGCCAGCGGGTTCTGGACCGGCTCTCGTGGGGCATCAAGCCGAACGAGCGGATCGGTCTGATCGGCAAGAACGGAGCCGGGAAATCTACCCTGCTTCGTATCATCAGCGGGGAGATCAAGCCGGATGAAGGGCGCGTGCAAATCGGCGCCCGGACGTCGATCGGATACCTGGAGCAGGATGTGCAGGCGCTGAACTCCGACGCGCCGGTGATCGAGGAGGCCATGGCTGCCTTCGGCGATCTGCTTGCCCTCGATCGCGAGGAAGAGCGCCTTACGCGAGAGCTGGAGGCCTTTGAGGATCACGAAGACCCCGCGTACGAGCGCCTGCTGCACGCCCTCGAGCGGGTACACACGGAAATGGCCGCGCAGGAGGCCCACCTTGCCCGGCCGCGTGCGGAAGCCGTACTGACGGGCCTGGGCTTCGATCCCGATGACCTCGAGCGCCCCATCAAGTCGTTCTCGGGTGGATGGCGCATGCGCGTCATGCTGGCGCGCCTGTTGCTGCAGCGCCCCGACTACCTCCTGCTCGACGAGCCCACCAACCACCTCGACATCGAAAGCATCGACTGGCTGGAGGGCTACTTGAAAGCTTACGAGGGCACGGTCGTGATGGTATCGCACGACCGCTACTTCCTCGACCGGATGATCACTTCCATCGCCGAACTGGCGCACGGGAAGATCGCGGAGTATGCCGGAAACTATAGTTTCTACCTCGTGGAGCGGGAGAATCGGCGGGTAATCCAACAGGCGGCTCACGAGAATCAGCAGCGCGAGATCGCCGACATCGAGCGATTCATCGAGCGGTTTCGGTACAAGGCCAGCAAGGCCCGGCAAGTCCAGAGCCGAATCAAGCTGCTGGAGAAGATGGAGCGGATCCCTCCGCCGGAGTCGGAGGATGCAGCCGTCAAGATCCGCTTTCCCGATCCGCCCCGATCCGGACGCGTGGTGCTCGAGCTCTCTCGATTCTCCAAAACGTACGACTCATCGGAGGGGCGCGTGGAAGTCTTCCGCGACGCCGGGCCCCTTACGATCGAGCGCGGCGACAAAATCGCGCTCATCGGCAAGAACGGTGCGGGCAAATCCACACTGGCGCGCATGCTGAACGGCACCGAGCCGTTCGACGGCGAGCGCTCGCTGGGCTACAACGTGGAATTATCGTTCTTCGCACAGCATCAGGGCGAAACCCTCGATGCGGGCGACGACCTGCTATCCGCGCTCCGTAAGGCGGGACCCGGAAAGTCTGATCGAGAGATTCGCACCCTCCTGGGCGCCTTCCTCTTCAGCGGCGATAACGTCTTCAAGAAGATCGGCGTTCTCTCGGGCGGCGAGAAGAGCCGGGTGGCGCTCGCCCGGACCCTCCTTCATCCAGCCAATTTCCTGATTCTGGATGAACCCACGAATCATCTGGATGCCCAGTCGATTGCCGTCCTGATCGACGCCCTCCAGCAGTTCACCGGCACGTTCGTCGTGGTCAGCCACGACCGCCATTTTCTCGATCAGATCGCCAACAACGTCTGGTACGTCGCGGGTGGTGGCGTCAAAGCGTACCCGGGGAACTACTCGGACTTTCGGTGGCACATCGAGCACGGAACGGCGCGCGTGAAGCCGGACGGCGACGCCCTGGAAGCGGCTGACAGCGAAGCCGTGCGATCGACAGACCCGGAGGCCGCGGCATCCGGCGGCAGCGGTTCCTCCCTGCCGAACGGATTGGCGGCCGGTGCCGCCCAAGCCGGCCGAAAGCCCGAACGTAAGCCATCAGGCGGTCCCAAATCGAAAGAGCAGAAGCGGCGCGAGGCCGAGGAGCGCAACCGGCTCTACAGAGCGCTTCAGCGCGGCCGGTCGGTGGATGCCGATGGGCTTACCGGGCCGCAGCTCAAGGCGTACTATGAACAGATCGAGCACGATGTCGTCGAGAAGGAGAGGGCGATTGCAGAGCTCGAGTCTCGGCTTGCCGACCCGGAGATCTATGCGGATGGCGAGCGCGTACGAGATCTGAATGCCCGTTACGAAAGGGCGAAGAATGAGCTCGATGTGCTGTATGAAAAGTGGGAAGATCTGGCCGCGAAGGTCGCGGAGCGCGAGACGCAGTAGGTTGCATCCATTCCCCGCGATGGCGCTGACAGCTGGATGCCTGCTCGCAGCGGGCATGATCGGGGCGTCCGATTCTTGCGCCCAGATCGCGGAGCTCCCACGGCTGGACGCCGTCCCCGGCGATTTCTTCGGAGCTTCCGTGGCCATCGACGGCGATTACGTCATCGTCGGCGCAACGGGAATCGACATGTGCGGAGCGAATTCCGGCGCGGCGTACATCTACGAGAGGATGGGCGTCGAGTGGCGGCTCTCCCAGACGCTCTCCCCGAGCGATTGCGAACCGGAGATGTTTTTCGGACGGTCGGTCGACTTGAGTAACCGCATCGCGGTGGTCGCGGCATCGAGAGAATTCTTTAGCGAGGAAGCTCCCAATGCCGTGTACGTGTTCGAGCGGGATACACTCAGTGGTCGTTGGGTGGAGACCGCACGATTGACAGGCGGGACGGCCGCGGAGGAAGGAGCCTTCGCCACATCGGCGTCCGTTGATCAGGGGCGCATCCTAGTCACGACAGCCGGTGATCCTGCGGGCGGAAAATTCGGCGGCTCCGCCTATGTTTTCGAGCGAGACGAGGCCACGGGCGAATGGTCCGAGTCGATCCGATTGGAGGGCGACGCACCAGGTGCCTTTGGCGTTTTCGGGGCCGAGGGCGTCCTGCAAGACAGCATCCTGGCCGTTGCCGCCTCCACGTACTTCCAGGAACGTCCGGGTACTGTTTACATCCACCGGAAGACGAATGGTATGTGGACGCGGGAGGCCCGCATAGAGGGCATCGATGACTTTTTCATCTCACTGGATGTCGATGCGGGACGCGTACTCGCCGGCGAAAGTCGATCGATGCGGCACGCCTCGGGCTCCGCATCGATTTTCGAGCGCGACGGCCGCAAGGGATGGCATCGTACACACGTTCTCCGCCCGGCGATTCCCTATGACGCCGGCGCATTCGGGAGCGAGGTCGCGCTCGACGGAGACTACGCCCTGATAGTGGGGTTCGACGAGCAGCTCGGATTTGACTTCAACGTGCACCGAGTCGTGTTCGTCTTCAGGTATGACCCCACTACCGATCGATGGCGCCAGGTGCACGTGATCGACGTCGGAGAGGTATCCCTGGGCGCCGATCTCGACGCGGACGGCGGCGTGGCCGTCATCGGCAGCGCGTCGGAGCAGGAGCCGGGAGCGGTCTACGTTGTGTATCTCCCGGATAATGGGCAGGCGCTCAGCCTCGGCCACTGATGGGAATAACTCACCCGCGGTACTGAACGGCCAGCATCGTGATGTCGTCGGCCTGGGTGAGTCCTCCAGAGAAGTAGGTGACGGAACGAAGTACGTCCCGGATGATCTCGCCGGGAGACTCCCTCGACGAGGTTTGGAGGCATTCCTTCAGGCGCTCGTCACCGTAATCCCCACCGTCCTCGTTGACGGCCTCCGTTACACCATCCGTGTATAGAAGCAACATCTCGCCAGGTGCGAGTTGAAGCGTTCGCTCCTGATATTTCACGTCCCCCTTGAGACACAGGCCGAGACCGCCGGTCCGCTCGGCTTCCTCGACGCGATCTCCATCGCGTAGAATCAGGGGCGAATGATGGCCGGCGTTCGTGTACGTGACCTCGCCTGTCCGAGTATCCAGGATGCCGAAAAAGACCGTCACGAACATGCGCGGCACCGTCTCCGGAAAGAGGGTCTGATTGACCTGCGTCATGCACTCGGCTGCGGACGTGGAATGGAGGGCAGTCGATCGAATGAGTGTGCGGGTGATGGCCATGAAAAGTGCGGCGCCAACGCCCTTCCCCGAGACATCACCCAGCACGAATCCAAGGTGGTGTTCGTCGATCAGGAAGAAGTCGTAGAAATCGCCCCCGACTTCCTGCGCAGGAATCATCGTGGCGTACACGTCGATATCCGATCGCTCGGGAAAGGCCGGGAAGCGTGAGGGAAGAAACGACAGCTGGATCTGGCTGGCGATCTCGAGCTCGCGGTGCAGCGCGGTCAGCTTCGACTGCAACGTGATCGACTGGCGCAGCGCCTCGAGCTCCTGCCGCGTCTTCTCGATGGTAATCTCCAGGTCCTCAAAATCGATGGGCTTCGTAATGAAATCGAACGCACCGCGGTTCATGGCCGTGCGGATGTTGCCCATGTCTCCATAGGCCGAGACCATCACGACCTTCAGCAGCTTGTTGAGCTTCTGGATCCCATTGAGCAGGGATAGTCCGTCCATCCGCGGCATGTTGATGTCGGACAAGACGATGTCCACATCGGTGCCGTCTTGCAGGAGCTCGAGCGCCTCAACACCGTCGGCCGCGAAGGAGAATTCAATTTCTGCTGATCGGATGTGCTTACGAAACTTCTGGCGGATCAACAGCTCCAGATCGGGCTCGTCATCCACCACCAGGATTCTAAGTGGATCACGCATCGTTATGTATCGCCAGGGAAGGAGCCGAAGCCCGAGATGGCCAGGGGGATGAAGAAAAACGCACGGCACACCTGCACGCCGCGCGTTCTGGCCCCAAGGAGTCGGGCCCGCTCCAGATTCGACCGATCACCCGGCAGGCTCGGGCGGATTGGTCGAGTAGCTTTCAATCGCCTCTTCAACGGAATCGTAGTTCTCGAACACAGGACCAAGCAGTCGCGTCATCACAAACAGGCCTTGAATGCGCTTCTCCAGGTTGGCCAGTCGAATGTCGCCGCCGGATCGTCGCATGCTGGTGAGCCCGGCGATGAGCGCGCCTATGCCCGACGAGTCCATAAACTCGGTTTCCCCGAGATCGATCACCACATTCAATTTGCCGGCCTGCTTCAGATTCTCGAGCTGCTCTTTCAGCTCGGGACCATCAACGCTGCCTAGGAATCTACCTTTGATCTGAATGACCGTTGTCTGGTACCTGTCCTGGATGCTGATGCTCATTTCGGGATGGCGAAGGTGAGGTTCTCGATTTGGCGAAGGCGCCCCCGGGCGCGAGCCTCGGCGCAGGACGTAGAATAAACAAAACGCTGGACATTCCCGCCCGGTCGAGCGCGACTTTCTGACGGAACATGCCGGTCGAGGAATAGTCAGGTTCAGCGCCCCATTTCTTCGGCCTCATCTTCAGCGACGGCATGGCATTAGTAGAAGCCGGCAATTTTGAGCTCATCTCCCCCTTTGAGCCGACGGGCGACCAGCCGCGGGCCATCGAGGAGCTTACCGAGGGCGTACTCAGGGGCGATCCCTACCAAACGCTCCTCGGTGCCACCGGCACGGGCAAGACGTTCACGATCGCTCACGTGATCCGGAATCTGGGCCGGCCTACGCTCATCATGAGCCACAACAAGACACTCGCGGCCCAGCTTTACGCCGAGCTCAAATCCTTCTTCCCCCACAACGCCATCGAGTTCTTCATTTCGTATTACGACTACTATCAGCCGGAGGCCTACGTCGTCCCGACCGATACGTACATCGAAAAGGACATGTCGATCAATGATCGGATCGATCGGCTGCGCCTCCGAACAACGAGCTCGCTCGTATCGGGGCGGCGGGATGTCGTCGTGGTGGCGAGTGTATCCTGCATCTATGGCCTCGGCTCGCCCGACGAGTACAAGTCCGAGATCGTGCAGGTGCGGTCGGGCGCGGAGATCCCTCGCAATGAGCTGCTGCACAAGCTCATCCACATCTACTACGTACGCAACGACGCCAACTTCGAGCCCGGCACGTTTCGCGTGCGCGGGGATGTCGTCGAGGTCTTCCCGGCATACGCCGAAGAGATCGCGTACCGCATAGAGTTCTGGGGGGACGAGGTCGAGAAGATCAGCATCTTCGAGGCCCTTACCGGACGGACCATCGCCGAGGAGGAGTATCTCACGATCTATCCCGCCAAGATCTTCGTCACGCCCGAGGAAAAGCTGAAGGCGGCCATCGAGAGCATCCAGGAGGAGCTTCGGTGGCGACTGGCCGTGCTGCGCGACGATGGCCGGCTTCTCGAGGCGCAACGGCTCGAGCAGCGGACGCTCTTCGACATCGAGATGATGAAGGAGGTCGGTTACTGCTCCGGCATCGAGAATTATTCCCGACATCTTACAGGCCGCGCCCCCGGCGAGCGACCTTATTGCCTTTTCGACTACTTCCCCGACGACTTTCTCCTCATCATCGACGAGAGTCATGTAACTATCCCGCAGGTGCGCGCCATGTACAATGGCGACCGCGCGCGGAAGCTCACACTCGTCGAACACGGCTTTCGGCTGCCGTCGGCGTTGGACAACCGGCCCATGACGTTCGAGGAGTTCGAGGCCGAGCACGATCAGGTCATCTTCGTAAGCGCCACTCCGGGCGACTACGAGATGGAGAAGACGGGCGGTGTCTTCGTCGAGCAGGTCATCCGACCGACAGGCATTCCCGATCCGGAGGTCGAGGTGCGGCCGACGGAGAACCAGATCGACGACCTGCTCGAGGAGATTCGCGTGCGCGTACACGCCCGCGAGCGCGTTCTGGTCACCACGCTCACGAAGAGGATGGCCGAGGATTTGACCGATTACCTCGCTTCCTATGGCGTGAATGTCCGATACATGCACTCGGACATCGACGCGCTGGAGCGGGTAGAGATTCTGAGAGATCTGCGACTGGGGCGGTTCGATGTGTTGGTCGGCGTGAACCTGCTGCGTGAGGGGCTCGATCTGCCCGAAGTCTCACTCGTCGCCATCATCGACGCCGACAAGGAAGGATTCCTTCGCAGCGAGCGATCGTTGATCCAGACGGCAGGCCGCGCAGCGCGCAATGCTGGTGGCCGCATCATCATGTATGCCGATACGATCACCGGCTCCATGGAACGCATGATCGAGGAGACCGAGCGCCGCCGGGAGCTCCAGTTAGAGTACAACCGGGAGCACGGCATCACGCCAAGGACCGTCTATAAGTCTCAGGAGGAGATCTTGCGCGGGACGATCATCGCCGAGGAACGCGCCGAATATGCGGGGCAGTCCGCGCGATTCTATAGCGGGCCGGAGCAGCTTGGCCCGGTGATCGACCCGGTCGTAAAGCATTTGACGGACGATCAGAAGCGAGATCTCATCACCCAGATGCGCAAGGAGATGCTCCAGGCAGCGGAGGACCTGGATTTCGAGCGGGCGGCCGAGCTGCGAGATTCGATCGCCCAGATCGAGGAGCAGATCTCGAAGTAGAGGGAGGAGGGAGTTCGAAAGGCTCGCTCCTGCCGCACGCGGAACGACGAATTTGTAGCAATCCGTCGAGGGGGGACCCCCTATCTTTCGTAGTTCCAGTAGAAGCACACGCTACCGTCATGGACGAAAGGATCGACGCACTGCTCAAGAAGGCGCAGAAGTTTCTTCGAAGCGCCGCCGTGCTGTTTGAATTGGAGGATTTCGACTCCACGGCATCTCGCGCCTACTTTTCGATGTTCTTCGCCGCACAAGCTGCCCTCCTGCAGGAAACGCAGGCCCTGTCTTCGAAGCAGGGCATTCGCTCGGCCTTCATCCGCCGCTTCGTCGAACAGGGTCCACTGCCGGAACGAGCCGGAGACGCGCTCCAGCGTGCCGCCGACTTGCAAGAGATCGGTGACTATGCCTATGACTTCGCCGTGAGCGGTGCGGATGCCGAGATGATCCTCTCCGAGGCAGAGGCTTTCGTGAACAGTCTCGAAAATCTCATCAAGCGGCCGGTTGCTTAGCATCGGCCCTGCGCCCCGGGGGAACAGCACAGAATGATCCTCGTTGGGACACGGCTGAACGAGCCGATCCAGACCTATCCGGACCCATGAAGAAGGACATCCATCCCGAATACAAGCCCTTGAAGGTTCGTCTCGCCGACGGCACTGAGTTTGAGACGCGGTCGACGATGGATACGGATGTATACCAATCCGAAGTCGATTCGACGAACCACCCATTCTATACGGGCCGCCGACAGTACGTCGACACGGCGGGGCGCGTGGAGAAATTCCGCCGTCGCTATGGAATCAAGAACGCCAAAGCGGAATCGGACTCGGACAAGGAGTAGCATCCGACGCTAGAGCTTCCAGGCGGCCTGCCGAGCAGGCCGCTTTTTTTTTGGTGTACGAACGCACGTCAGACGCCGTCGCGATTTTGCTTCAGCACGGCGATCTTGTTTGCTCTCGCCGAGTCACCTCCGGAAGCCCTCACCGCTCATATGCAGGATCTCAACGTTATCGACCTGATAATCGCTAAACGCGAAGGACAGGCCCTCGATGCCGATCAGATAACGGCACTCGTCGTCGCTTTTACCAGCGGGAAGGTGCCGGACTATCAGATGAGCGCCTTTCTGATGGCGGCTTTTCTCCGTGGGATGAACGAGGAAGAAACGTACGCGATGACGGAGGCCATGTGGCGCTCCGGCATCACACTCGACCTGTCCGGTATTCCGGGCGTCAAGATCGGCAAGCACTCGACGGGAGGAGTCGGGGATAAGGTCTCGCTCATCCTCGGTCCGACGGTGGCGGCCTGCGGTGTCGTGGTGCCGAAACTCTCCGGCCGCGGCCTCGGCTTTACAGGCGGCACGCTCGACAAGCTGGAATCCATTCCGGGATTCCGCACGCGGCTCACCATCGACGAGTTCAAACGCGAGCTAACGGACATCGGCCTTGTCATGGCCGGCCAGACGGGCGACGTAGCCCCGGCCGACAAGGCGCTCTATGCGCTTCGAGACGTCACTGGCACGGTCGATTTCATCCCCTTCATCGCTTCCTCCATCATGAGCAAGAAGCTGGCTGAGGGCACAGACGGGCTTGTTCTGGATGTGAAGTGCGGCACCGGCGCGTTCATGAAGGACGAAAGCGGCGCGCGGAGTCTCGCAGAGATGCTCGTGGGCATCGGCGAGGCGTTCGATAAGCCGACGGTGGCCTGGATGACAGACATGAACACGCCTCTAGGCCGTGCCGTGGGCAACTGGCCCGAGGTAGTCGAAGCCATCGAAGTCCTCCAGGGAGCCGTGGTGCCGGATCTCGTCGAGATCGTGTGCACCCTGGGAGGCGAAATGCTGCGCCTGGGTGGCAAAGCCGGGACGACCGATGAAGGATTCGACCTCGCGCACGAGGCCATCGTGTCCGGACGCGCCTTTGACAAGTTCGTGCAGGTGGTGGAGTACCAGGGTGGCGACGTGGAGATCGTCCGGAATCCTCAACGGCGCGAGAGTGCGGCGATCGCCGCCGAGGTTCATGCACGGATGAGAGGCTTTGTAACATCCATCGATGCCCTCGCGATCGGCCGGACGGTTATGTCCATGGGTGCGGGGCGCGTTCGAAAGGAGGATGACGTCGATCCCCTCGCCGGCCTCGTTCTCACGAAAAAGCCAGGAGACCGCGTACAGGCCGGCGAGCCCATCGCACGATTGTATACTCGGATCGATTCGCACCTCGAAAGCTTCTCGGAGGCCGTTTCCAATGCCTTCGAGATCGGTGACGAAGCCCCCCTCCCGAAGTCTATCCTGCTGGATCGTTATTCCGATGGTGCGTGGCTGGGAGCTCAGGCAGCGGCGGAGCTTCGCAGCCTCCAGAATCTGCGTCCAGCCTGATCTGCGAAGGCCGCGCCATGTTTTACGGGCCGCGGCCTCATGCATCTTTCCCGTCTTTCCTATCGTTACACGACGGGATACGTATATTGAAGGATTGATTGTCCATCTACCACCCGCACCCTCATGTCCGTCTGGTCCCGCTTCAAACGATTCGTAAAATCCATCTTCGGCGGTGCGATCTCCGCAATGGAGGATCCTCGGCTCATTCTGGAGCAAAACATCCGGGAGTTGAACGATCAAGTACCCAAGATGAATGAGAACATCGCCACGGTAAAGGCGAATGTGATCATGCTCCAGAAGGAGTTGCGGCGCAACGAAGAAGAGGTCAAGAATCAAACGGCGAAGATCAAGGCCGCCATCCAGGCGGGCCGTGATGACATCGCCGAGCAGTATGCCATCGGCCTGGAGAAATCCAGGGAATCATTGGCCCGGACGCGTGAGCAGCTCAAGTATGCGTCGGCCGCCTACGACAAGGCGCTTCAGGTCAAGAAGACCTTCATGCGCGAGAAGGACCGCAAGATTGCCGAGGCGAAGGAGGCCCTGCGAGCGCATGAGCGCGCCAAATGGCAGGCCAAGATCGCCGATACGCTCGAGCAATTCGAGGTGACGGGCATCGATCAGACGCATGATGAGATGCTGCAACGAATCCAGGAGCAGACCGCGCGCAACGAGGCGCGGATGGAGATGGCCCTCGATTCCGTCGATAGCGAGGCGTTGAAGATCGAAGAGGATGCTGAGCGTATACGTGCCGCCGAGCTCGTCAAACAATTCAAACTCGAAATGGGGCTCGCCGAAAAGGCGGCGCCGGAAGGGGAACAGGCCGACCGAGTCGAGATCCCCGAATCCGAAGAGGAATCCTCAAAGACCATCGGAAAGCAGCGTACACGAACAGAGTAGCTTTTCCGGATGACCCCCGAAGAGTATCAGCGGCTGAAAGAGGAGGAGAAGGCGCACCTGAGGAAGCTCAAGGAGCTGAAGCAGGCCGTCAGATTTCTCGAGAGACAGAAGAAGATCAGCTCCGAACTCGAGCAAATGTCGCGAGCCTCCGAGGACGCCCTGCAACAGCAAACGGACGCCGTGGAGCGACTCGCCCTGGAGACGGCCCTTCAGGAGGCGCGCCTGGACATCGCGCTCGAAGGTGCGGACCCCGATCCTGCGCCGTCCGACGAGGCACTCGAGCAGGAATTGCGTGCGGCGCGTGCCCATGCGCTCGTGGAGCAAATGAAACACTCTATGAGTGATTCCGATGAGACCGAAAGCGAGGATGAGTCCGTCGAATCGGGGGAGGCCGGCTCCGTCACGCACCCTTCTCCCCGACGGACAGGAGTCGGCGACCGCGAATCGCCGCCCGCGACGTCCCAATCGCGTCCCGAGAAGACTATCGGGAGGATGTAACGGTTGCTCGATCGAATCGCACCGCCACCGATGGCTCCGCCCAACCGGAATCGAATGGCAGCCGTAGCCGTGTGGCAGCCGATGCACAGGCGTATATGAACGACGTCGATATCAACTATACCAAAGAAGCCTTCCTCAACCCGATCAATCTGGCCTTTTTGATCGTGGCGATGTTGACGGCTTTCTTTTTGAGCGGCTCGGAGCCCGTCTTCAATCTGATTCTGATCATGGCCGCCGCGCTCGAGTTGATGTACCTGGGAGTTGTGCCCCGCAATGAGCGATTTCGTCGAGCCATCCGCTCGCAGCGGGCCGCCGAGCACGCCAAGCCACCCTCTCAGAAGGAAATCTTCCAACTGCTGACGAAGACAAGCCAGCGCCGGTACGCCCGACTCCGGAAGCTCGAGAAAGACATCTCGACGAACTACCGGAAACTCAGCTACGCCACGCAGGGCCTCCTCGAGAGTCATCTTCAGAAAATCGACGGGCTTCTCGACTCGTACCTGAATCTGCTCTATCAGAAAGAACGCTACGAGTACACCATCCAGACCGGCACGGAAGGCGAGGTTCTGCAGGCCATCGCTTCACTTCGGGAAGACATGGCCGATGATACGGAGCGTGTGAGAGCCATCAAGGAACGACGATTACGAATCCTGGAGCAGCGCTTGCAGCGCTTCAAGCGGAGCAACGAGAATCTCGAGATCATCGAGGCCCAGCTCGAAACCATCGAGGATGTGGTCAAATACATCCATGAGCAGTCATTGACCCTCCGAAACCCCGAGGAAATCACCTTTCAACTCGACACCCTCCTCTCCGAAGTCGAGGAAACGGAGGCAGCCATCGAGGAGATCGAGGAGGTATTCTCCCCGGCGACCGACCTGCTCGGCGACATGGATACGTACGGGACGCAGGAGGAAGAAGAGCCGCAATCCACTTCCGATCGAACGCGCCTGCGCGAGTAACGGGTTTCGTCGGAGTTCGATCACGCACCAGGCTACCTGATTCATGGATCTCGAGACGCTCCTGTACGAAGTAGATGCGGACGGCATTGCGCTCGTCACGATCAACCGCCCCGAGAAGCTCAATGCGCTCACCAACCAGACGCTCGATGAGCTCGAGCACGTATTCCTGCACGTGGACGGGAACGACGCGGTGCGGGCCGTCATCGTGACAGGAGCCGGGACGAAGAGCTTCGTCGCGGGGGCCGACATCTCGCAGTTCCGCAATCTGACGGCTCTGGACGGCCACCGATTCGCATTGCGAGGCCAGGCGGTGTTCAACCGAATCGAGAGCCTTTCCAAACCCGTCGTGTGTGCCGTGAATGGCTACGCCCTGGGAGGCGGGTGCGAGCTTGCGCTGGCATGCCATTTCCGGACGGCCTCGGAGAACGCCACGTTCGGCCAGCCGGAAGTGAACCTGGGGATCATGCCGGGCTACGGCGCCACCCAGCGATTGCCGCGGATCGTCGGGCGGGGGATCGCGATGGAGATGATCCTGACCGGCGAGCACATCACGGCTCAACGCGCCTACGAGATCGGGTTGGTAAATCGCCTCTTTCCCACTGCAGAGCTCCTCGATCGAACGCAGGAGCTGGTCCGAAAGATGACGACGAAGGCCCCGCTCGCCGTCGCGATGGCGCTGGATGCCCTCCGCTCGAGTGACTTGCCCCTGCAGGAAGGCCTCCGGTACGAGGCCGGCCTTTTCGGTCAGTGCTGTGCGACGGAGGATTTCAAGGAGGGGACGAACGCATTTCTTGAACGCCGGCAGCCAAAATTCGAGGGCAAGTAACCTCGCTTGCGCACCAGACGCGCGGCCAGAGTCATGGAGATCGCCGTCATCCTGCTGATGCTCGTCCTGAGCGCGTTCTTTTCGGCCTCCGAGATCGCTTTCGTGGTCGCGAACAGGCTGCATGTCGAGGTCCTCGCTCGCCGGGAGGGCGTGGTCGGGCCTGTCGTGCGCAAGTTTCTGGAGAATCCTGCCTCCTTCCTCACGACGACCCTCGTCGGCAACAACGTGGCACTGATTATCTACTCCACGTTGATGGCATTCTACCTCAATGACCCGCTTCGTCAGGCGATCGGAAAGGTGGGAGGTCTCGGCAACGGAACGGTCGAGATTCTGGTCCTGGCGGCGCAGACCATTATCGCGAGCATCATCGTGCTCTTTTTCGGCGAGATCCTGCCAAAGAGCATCATTCGGGAGCGCGCAAACCACGCGGTTTTCTATCTGGCGCTCCCTCTGCGGATATCCTACGTCCTCCTGCTTCCCCTCATCAAGCTTGCAGCCGGCGCATCCTCCCTGCTCGTAAAAGCCTTTCGTGCGGAGCCGGGGACGTTCGCTCAGTTCATGCGGCGTGACTTCGAGGTGATCATCCAGGAGAGCAAGGCCAGCGGTGAGCTGGAGCTTGACGAAGATGAGAGCGAGCTGCTCTCGAACGTGTTCGCGATGAACACCATCCGTGTGAAGGAGTCGATGGCGCCGCGCACGGATATCGAGGCCGTCGAAGAATCCCTTTCCGTGGAGGAGGTACTGGCGAAGTTCATTGAGAACGGCCACTCCAAGATGCCGGTCTACCGCGACAACATCGACAACATCGTGGGAGTCGTTTTTGCCTATGACCTGTTCAGCGAGCCGGCTACCCTCAAGGAAATCATTCGCCCGGCCCGGTTCGTCCCGGAGTCGAAACGCTCCAAAGATCTGCTCCGGGAATTCCTGGCGTCCAACACCTCCGTCGCGGTCGTCATCGACGAGTACGGGGGAACGGCCGGGCTCGTCACACGGGAGGACCTGCTGGAGGAGCTCTTTGGCGACATCCAGGACGAGTTCGACGTTGAGGAGGAGATACTCCGGCAGACCGGAGAAAACAGTTACATCGCAAGCGGCCGCGTGCGCCTCGACGAGCTAGAGGACCGCTTCGGCATTACTCTCCCGGAGGGAGACTACGAGACGATCGCGGGGTATCTATTAGAGCGGATTGGCGACATCCCGGCGCCCCAAGAACATTTTCGGTTCGATGGATTTGCGTTCGACATTCTTAAGTCGACACCGAGCCGAATCGACCTCGTACGCCTCACTCGGATTGCTCCCGAACCATCGGCGGAACAGGAAGAGCCGCGCTGAGAACGCATCAGACCTGGAGCCAGGGCGGGTTCGTCGCACGGATCCGTTCGAAAACCGGGCAATCCGGCCGATGAGCTCCCGGTAAGTATCCGGTGCTCATCAGAAATTCGCCCACGATCTCTCCCCCCACGAACACAAAGTTGCGCCTAAAGACTTTCACCCACTCCTCCCTGGGTATGGGATGATGATGATCCAGCCACTCGGCGAACGAGCCATGCGTGGACCGAATCTCGATGATCCGGCGGGCGTTGGTGACGGCTGCGTTCACCTTCAATCGATTGCGAATGATGCCTGGATCGGCGAGCAGCCGCGCGCGGTCTTCGTCCTCGAACGCCGCAACGGTGTCGACATCGAAATCTGCATAGGCCCGGCGAAATCCGTCCCTCTTTCTAAGCACGGTCGCCCATGAGAGGCCGGCTTGATTGATCTCCAGGATGAGGCGTTCGAACAGGCGGCGGTCATCCCGGATAGGGAAGCCGTATTCCTCGGCATGATAGGAGGCGTGGATGGGGTCGGTCGGGGCGTAGTCGCAATAGCTGCTCACATCAATTCCGTCTCGCTCTTGCCATAGGAGAGCACGAGTCTCAGATGGGTCTCGAGCGGCGTGACCAGCCCGAGCCTCCGCAGGCGCTCCGTCGGCATCTCGGGAAGTTTCGGCGGGCTCACCCGGCCCATCCAGAGATCCATCTTGTCGCTCAAAATCCTTTTCCCGGGAAAGCGCCCTGCGGCGAGATGCGCCTGGTAGAACTCCAGTTTGCGCTGTAGCCGGCGATAGACCACTTCGCCCACTTCAACAAAGGTGCGATCGTTGCGTGCGATCATCTCCGAGCCGAGCAGGTAATCGTGGTAGGCGAACGGCAGATCGAGCATCGCGCGGGCAACGAGAGCCGCGCCATCCGGATCGCCGGCCAGCCCCACCTCGGTGGCGCGCGCCGTGGCGGTAGCTACAAGGCACAGGGTCTCTTCGGCCACGACGTCCGGCTCGGCGCCATCCACATCAGCCAGCACGGCACCCGCCAGCTCCTGTGTTACGCTTAGAACGCCGAGTGTCGCGAAGGTGACGAAGCGGGCCGTGCGTTCGCTCGTCATGAATTCTGGCGACTATGGCTCGGGCGTTTCTCTCTCACCACCGATCGAACGCCTCATGCTGGTATCGGCCTCGATGTTGCGAAGGTTGTAGTAGTCGAGAACACCCATATTTCCGGATCTAAGCGCCTCGGCCAGTGCCTTCGGGACCTCTGCTTCGGCGGCCACCACCTTTGCACGCTGCTCCTGAACGGCGGCACGCATCTCCTGCTCGCGGGCGACGGCGGATGCCCGGCGCTCCTCGGCCTTGGCGCGTGCGACCTGCAGATCCGCCTCGGCCTGATCGGTCTGCAACTTCGCGCCGATATTTTCTCCTACATCGACATCCGCAATATCGATCGACAGGATTTCGAAGGCCGTACCCGAATCGAGACCCTTCGACAGGACGACCTTGGAGATGGAATCGGGATTTTCGAGTACGAGAGCGTGTGTTTCCGACGAGCCGATGGTGGAGACGATGCCTTCTCCAACGCGCGCGATGATCGTCTCTTCGCCCGCACCGCCGACCAGCCGCTCGATATTGGCCCGGACGGTAACCCGCGCGATGGCCCGAACCTGGATGCCGTCCTTGGCCACTGCGGACACGGCGGGCGTTTCGATGACCTTGGGATTGACAGACACCTGCACGGCCTCAAAGACATCGCGACCGGCGAGGTCGATGGCCGTAGCCCGCTCAAAGGTCAAATCGATGTTGGCCTTATCCGCCGAGATAAGTGCGTTGACCACTTTTTGCACGTTGCCGCCTGCCAGATAGTGGGCCTCGAGCATGGGTGTGTCGACGTGGATTCCCGCTTTGTGGGCCGTGATCAACGGCTTGATAATCGTAGCAGGTGGAACTTTCCGCAACCGCATTCCGACGAGATCGCGCACCAGCTTCACGCGAACCCCCGAGAAATAGGCCGTCACCCAGAGGCCTACCGGCACGAAGTACAGGAAGAGGATGAGAAAGAAAACGACCAGCGCAATGAGGAGCAGACCGGTCGTGGTGATCAAGGCATCCATAATTATCGTCCGATTCGCGGTGTGGGCTGTTCAGGTTGTTGTCGACGTGCCCCGCCCCGGTTCGGTTGCAGTGCAAGGCCAAAGGCCCTTTCGTCGCTGCGCGATCACTCTTCGCCGACCATCGGTTTGCGATAATCGCCGCTGAGGCCGCCCGTCTTGGCCAGCAGGTGGATGTCGCTGATGCGCAGGTCCTTGGACATCGACTTGCACATGTCATAGATCGTCAGCGCAGCAATCGAGACGGCCGTGAGCGATTCCATCTCCACGCCCGTTTTGCCAACGCTTTTCGCGTACGCCCGGATTTCAACAGAGTGGTCCGCCTCGTTCAAAGCAAGCTCGACATCAACCCCTTTGAGATGGAGATCGTGGCAGAGTGGGATCAGCTTGCTCGTCTGCTTCGCGCCCATGATCCCGGCGATCTGCGCCACACCCAGCACATCCCCCTTGGGGACGTCCTTCTCGCGAATCGCATGGAAAACCGGCTCGGTCAGTAGCACGCGTCCAAAAGCCAGCGCAGTTCGGACGGTGTCCGGCTTTTCGCCCACATCGACCATCTGCACACCCCCCTTGGGGTTCACGTGTGTCAGCGTCGGGGAATCGGTCATAACGGTCCAGGGTCTTCGGTCTTTGTACCTAACTTCAAGCGTATGCGAAGATAGCAGGGCGACTCACCATCAGCAAGAATCAGGGACGGGTAGATTCGTCTACATGATAGATCCTTTCTCCGGAGAGGTAGGTGGCGATCACGCGAGTATTCAGTATCTGCTCGGGAGGGATCGTCAGGATGTCATCGGAGAGCACAACGAAGTCGGCGTACTTTCCGGCCTCGAGTGACCCGACCTCATGTTCCTGAAACGCCGCGTAGGCCGCATCGATGGTGAAACCGCGGAGCGCCTCGAGACGGCTCACACGCTGGTGGGGGAGCCATCCACCCGGCGGCCAGCCCTCCGCATCCTGCCGGGTCACGGCGGCATAGAATCCGAGGAGCGGATTGACGTCCTCGACGGGAAAATCGGATCCGAACGCCACGCGAACGCCGTAGTCGAGGAAGGTTTGCCAGGCGTAGGCCCCTTGCAGGCGCTCCGATCCGACGCGATCTTCGGCCCAGTACATGTCACTCGTTGCATGTGTGGGCTGCATCGAGGCGGTGACGCCCAGCTCTCTGAACCGCGGGATATCATCCGGATGGACGATCTGCGCGTGTTCGATGCGGTGCCGGCCGGAGGTCGTGCCGAGGCGTTCGAGGGCGCGCTCGTAGGCGTTGAGGACGACGCGATTTGCGCGATCGCCGATCGCGTGCGTGCCCACCTGGAAGCCGCAAGACATGGCGCGAACCACCTCATCGGTGAGGGCATCTTCATCCACACGAAGAAGGCCGCGTGTATCGGGCTCGTCGGAATAGGGCTCGAGAAGGGCGGCTCCGCGACTTCCAAGGGCGCCGTCCGCGTAAAGCTTGACGGCGCGGACGGTCAGCCTGCCCCCGTACCCCAGAATCGGCCCCTCACGACAAAAGTGATCGAGCGTCGGGCCGACGCCGCCGATCATTCCATACACGCGGATGGGAAACTCGCCCCGATCGATTGCGGCTCGGTATGCGTCGACATCTTCCAGGGGGATGCCCGCATCGTGGACGCCGGTGAGCCCATATCGGGCTGTCTCCTCCAGTGCGAGTCGGAGGCCCTCGCGCCGTTCGTCGGGCCCCGGATCAGGAACGTGCCGGTCGACCAGGCGCATGGCCGTATCGATGAAGATGCCGCTCGGTTCGCCGCTCGCGTCCCGAACGATCCGGCCGCCTTCCGGGTCGGCGGCCGAACGGATTTCGTTGAGGCCTGCCGCTTCGAGAGCAGCCGTATTGGCCCAGGCGGCGTGGCCATCGATTCGACGTATCCACACCGGCCGCGACGGAAATGCGGCGTCGAGGTCTTGGCGCGTGGGGAAAGCCTGCTCGGGCCAATCGTTCTGATCCCACCCTCTACCGGTTAGCCAGGCTTCCTGCGGAAGTCGTTCCGCGAACTCTTGCAGGCGCTCGATGACCTCCTTCTTGGACCGCGTCCCGACGAGGTCTGCCTGGAGGAGGGCCATCGCGCGTCCCATGAGGTGCGCATGGGCGTCGATGAGGCCCGGGATAACCACGCTTCCTTCCAGATCGATTCGGCGCGCATCCGGATAGGTTTGAAGCAACCGTTCATCGCTTCCCAGCATTAGGATGCGCTCACCCCGGACGGCCATGGCTTCGGCGGTCGGCAGGGCATCGTCGACCGTATAGATCCGGGCGTTGTGGATGATGTAATCCGCCTGTGCCATGGCATCTGAATAGGTCGTAGCGAGCGCCAGAAGGATTGGTATCAGTCGTTTCATGTTCAGGAGGAATGTAGCCGTTCGATCCAGAGGGTCACGGGGCCGTCGTTGATCAGGTGCACGTCCATCATGGCGCCGAACATACCCGTTTTGACGGTCGTGCCCAGCTGTTCATCCAACAGTTCGACGAAGGCTTCATAGAGCGCCTCCGCCGTCTCTGGAGCGGCGGCCTTCTCGAAGGAGGGGCGGTTGCCTCTTGCCACATCGCCGTACAGGGTGAACTGCGAGACAACGAGCGCTTCGCCGCCTACATCAATGAGCGACTCATTCATTTTGCCGGCCTCATCGGGGAAGATGCGAAGTTTCGCACATTTCCGCGCCAGCCACGCAGCTTCTGCGGTCGTATCGTCGGCGCGGACGCCGAGAAGAATCAGCATGCCGGCCCCGATCTCCCCTACCGTTTCGCCCTCGACGTCGACGGATGCGCGTTTGACGCGTTGTACGAGTGCAACCATCTACGGCGTTTCCAGTCGTTCGCGAAGATAGGCCTGGAACTCACGGAGCGCACCGCCCCTATGGCTGATTTGGTTCTTTTCGAGGGCGCTCATTTCGGCGAACGTCTGCGTTACCCCTTCCGGTACAAAAATCGGGTCGTACCCGAAGCCACCTTCCCCGCGCTCCTCGTGGCTGATGGTACCTGCACACAGGCCTTCGAACGTGTGTACCCCCTCGTCGTCGATGTATGCGATGACGGTTCGGAAGCGGGCCGCTCTGTTGTCGACCCCGTTGAGCATTCGGAGCAATTTTTCGCGGTTATCGCGGTCTGTTGCGGTGGGGCCGGCGTATCTGGCCGAGTGCACGCCGGGTTGGCCGTCGAGGGCAGCGACTTCCAGGCCTGTATCATCGGCTAGCGTGGGGAGCCCGGTCATGCGATGCAGAGTCTCCGCCTTCTTGAGGGCATTCCCCTCGAGAGTATCTGCACTTTCGGCGACGTCTGGGGCCGTTTCGAGGTCGGCGGCTGATATCAGATCCACGGGCAGTCCGGCTAGAAGCTGGCGCATTTCTTGGATCTTGCCGGGATTCCGAGTGGCCAGAATTATCTTCATGGGTTGAGATTCACGCCGCTTCATCGCGAAACAAGGAAGGAAAGTTTCGGTATCACTATGCTCAGCACGTCAAAATTTTCGACGTGCCCAACCGGGAAACGGTCTGACACCAAGGGAGGGATTATTTTGTCAGTAGGAGTAAAAGTTCGCGACAACGAATCGATCGACCGCGCGCTGCGCCGTTTCAAACGGGCGGTGAATCGCAGCCGCGTGCTCCGCATCTATCGGTCGAATATGGCCTACACGAAGCCGTCTGAGGAACGTCGCGTAGCGCGTGAGAAAGCTGCCCGCATGGCCCGCCGGCACTCACGCAACTACTAGTTTTTTCGGCCAGTGTTTTAGCCGGTCGCTGACTCCTTCCGAAGGCACGACCGGCTTTTTTGATCGCCCCTTTGATCAATCTTCTTTGATCATTCCCGTCGCAGAGCCTTCGCGATGATCTGTTCCTGGCTCTTCTGATGCAGTCGGGTACTTCCGGTGGCGGTGCTGGCGCTTGCCGGCCGACCGATGTACTTGATGCGGCGGCTGCAGTCGCCATGCAGCTCTTCCAGCATGTCATCGATTCGGTAACGCATGAAGCTCCATGCGCCCATGTTCTCCGGCTCCTCCTGCACCCAGACTACATCCTCCACGTCGCGGAATCGCTCCAACTCGGCCCGCAATTCCGTCTCCGGGAAAGGATAGAATTGCTCCACTCGCACGATCGCCACGTCGGGATTCTCGACATCCTTCAACCCTTCCCTTAGATCGTAGTAGACCTTGCCGCTGCAGAATATGAGCCGGGTGGCGGCCGACGGCTCTGCGCTGGCAGGAATGACCTTCTGGAAAGCGCCCTCGGTAAGGTCTTCCGGGGTCGAAACGACGTCGGGATGCCGCAACAGGCTCTTGGGGGCCATCACGACGAGCGGTTTACGCACGTCCCGAATCACCTGACGTCGCAGAGCATGGAAATAGTTCGCCGGCGTGGTGAAGTTACCGACGATCATGTTCTCCTCCGCGCACATCTGCAGGAATCGCTCCAGGCGCGCCGAAGAGTGCTCCGGGCCCTGGCCTTCATATCCGTGCGGGAGCAGCAGCACGAGGCTGCTGCGCTGTCCCCACTTCTCCTCCGCGGCGGAGAGGAATTGGTCGAACACGATCTGCGCGCCGTTCGCGAAGTCGCCAAACTGTGCCTCCCACAGAACGAGCGCATCTGGATCGGCAACGGAGTAGCCGTACTCGAAGCCGCAGACCGCGTATTCCGAGAGCAGGCTGTCGTAAATCAACAGCTTCGCTTGCGGCTCGCGGATGTTGTTTAGCGGAATGTACTCCTCGCCCGTTTCCTGGTCGTAGAGCACGGCGTGCCGCTGGCTAAAGGTGCCGCGACGCGAGTCCTGGCCGCTCAGACGCACCGTTCTGCCCTCGAGAAGAAGCGAGCCGAAAGCGAGCGCCTCAGCGAACGCCCAATCGATCTTCTTCTCCTCGTAGTACAACTTTTCGCGACGCTCGAACTGGCGGATGAGCTTCTTGTGGACGTGGAAGTCCTCCGGCAAATCGACCAGGGCACGCACCGTCGCCTCAAGATCCTCGGGCTTCGCGGCCGTGTCGACGTCGATGAGCTCCGTTGTCGCGGAGTGTTTCTCCCGCAGAAGATCGAATTGCTCGATGGCCACCTTGGAATCGAGCTCTCTCGTGCGGTCGAAGGCCTCCTGCAGGCGATTGCGGTAGTCATCGAGCATCTGCTCGGCCTCATCCGGCTCCATCTCCCCGCGCCGGAGCAGCGTCTCCGTGTACAGTTTGCGCGGCGAGCGTTTCTGCTCGATGATCTTGTAGAGCAACGGCTGCGTGTAGGTAGGCTCGTCGGCCTCATTGTGCCCGTGCACGCGGTAGCAGAGCATGTCAATCACGACGTCCTTATTGAAGACGTTGCGATAATCGAGTGCGAGACGGGCAACGCGGACACACGCCTCCGGGTCGTCGCCATTCACGTGGAAGATGGGGGCCTGGATGGTCCGGGCCACATCGGTGGCATACGTCGAGCTTCGCGCATCCGACGGAGTCGTCGTGAAGCCGATCTGATTATTGATGATGATGTGGATCGTCCCGCCGGTCTTGTATCCGCGCAGCTGGCTCAGATTGAGCGTCTCCGTCACCACGCCCTGGCCTGCGAAGGCGGCGTCTCCGTGGATGAGCACGGGAATCACGGCATCCAGATAGTCTCCGCCCGGGGCATGCCCTGCTTTGGCCCGGAGGAGCTCCTGCTTCGCGCGCACCATGCCTTCGACGATCGGGTTTACGGCCTCGAGGTGGCTCGGGTTGGACGCGAGCGTCAACTTCACCCTGGCGCCGGTCGGCGATTCGTGTTCTCCCCTCGCGCCCAGGTGGTACTTCACATCGCCCGACCCCTGCGTCGTGTTCGGGTCGATGTTGCCCTCAAACTCCGCGAAGATCGCCTCGTACGGCTTGTTCAAGATGTTGGCCAGCACATTGAGCCGTCCGCGGTGAGCCATCCCGATCACGACCTCATCGACCTCCTGCTCCGCGGCGTCGGAGAGCATCCAATCGAGCATCGGTATGACCGACTCGGCGCCCTCCAGTGAGAACCGCTTGTGCCCGATGTACTTCGTGTGGATGAATCGCTCGAAGGCCTCAGCGGAATTGAGCTTCTGCAAGATCCTCCGTTTGGCTTCCGGAGGAATGGGTTCTTCGCAGCGGACGGGCTCGATTCGCTCCTGCAGCCAGCGCTTCTCCTCGGGATCGGAGATGTGCATGTATTCGATCCCGACCTTCCGCGTATAGGTATTCCGCAGGATCTCGATGATTTCTCTGAGCGGGAGCACGTCCTTCCCCCCCAGGCCGCCGGTCAGAAACTCCCGATCGAGGTCCCATATCGTGAGGCCATACTGCGCCGGATCCAACTCGGGATGCGAGACCCAGTTGATGCCGAGCGGATTCACGTCGGACTGCAGGTGGCCACGTACCCGGTAGGCGCGGATGAACTGCAGCACGCTCGCCTGCTTGTGCACCATGTCCATCTCGTCCCGGCTCTCCCCCTTGCCAAGCTGCGGCGTGGTGTCGGTCGAGAGTTTGAACGGCTGGTACGGGATGTTCAGGTGTTGGAAGATCTCCTGGTAGAAGTCGTGCTGCCCGAGGAGAAGCTCGGCGATGTAGGACAGAAAGGCCCCGCTCTCGGCGCCCTGGATGACGCGGTGGTCGTAGGTGGACGTGATCGTCATCACCTCGGAGATGCCCACCTTGCTGACCGTCTCGGGCGGAAAAGCATAATATTCCGGAGGAAATCCGATCGAGCCGGCGCCGACGATGACGCCCTGCCCCGGCATGAGGCGGGCAACGCTCATCGTGGTGCCGATCATGCCCGGATTCGTGAGGGTGGCCGTCGTGCCCTCGAAATCTGACAGCTCGAGCTTGCCGTCCCGCGCACGCCGCACGATGTCGTTGTAAATGCCGAGCAGCTGTGGGAAGGTCATCCGATCGGCGGCCTTGATGTTCGGCACGAGGAGCGTCCGCTTGCCGCGTCGCTCGATATCGATGGCCAGGCCCAGGTTGACCTGCTTGGGGATGACGTGCAGCGGCGTCCCGTTGTCGTGGCGGAACGTCGTATTCATGTTCGGGAACTGCTTCAGCCCTTTCACGACGGCCCATGCGATCAGGTGCGTGAACGAGACCTTCTCCCCGCCAGCGTATCGCTGATACGCATTGATCAGCTGCCGATTTTCGCTCATCAGCTTGACGGGAATCGTCCGGATGGAGGTCGCCGTCGGCACGCCGAGGCTGGCCTCCATGTTCTCGACGATTTTGGCCTGGGCGCCCCGGATCGCTTCCGTGTCCACGTCCGGTCCTTCGGTGGGAGCAGAGGCCGGCTTGATGGGCTCCGGCAGCGCACCATCCCCGCTCTCAGGCGGCGCTTTCACGACGATCTGCGCCTCGGATGGTGGCGTCGAACGGGCCTCCGCCGCCGCCTTGAACGACTCGCTGGGACGATAGTCGGCAAAGAACTCGCGCCAGCTTTCGCTCACGCTCTCCGGGTTCTCGACGTACTGTCGATACAGCTCCTCGATGTACCCGGTATTGAATCCAAGCGAACTCACGATATCAGGTGTTGTATGGTCGCAATTTTGTACTCGTAACGAACCGTCTCAGGCAAGGATTCCCGGTCCCCGGGTACTTCAGTCCCCGTCCTCAGGTGCTATAGCCAGCCTTGCTCCTTGTACCATCCAATGGTCGATTGGATGCCATCACGAAGCTTGACGCGCTGCCGATAGCCGAAGGCTCGTCGCGCCTTCTCGACGCTGCACATTTTGCATGCCGAACGTATCTCCGAGGCCTTCTCGCGGTTGAGAGGCGGGTAGGATCCTTTCATTTTGGATATGACCTCTGCGGCAGCTCCCACGGCACCTACCAGGAAGGGTGGCACGGCAACCGTCAGCGCGTGTTTGCCAAGCGCGGCCGTGGCCGCCTTCTTGACATCATTCCATGAATAGAACTCCTCACTGCCCAGGAAATAGGTCTCTCCCGCCGTATTCGGCGCCTCAGCCGCATCCACCATTCCGCGCACCAGATCGTCGACGTGAACGAGGCTGAGAACCGGGCGGTCCACGCGTCCGACGACCGGGCAGATGCCCTTCTGCAGCGTCTTGAAAAAAGTGTAGATGTCGGCCTCCCGTGGCCCATACACGGAGGGCGGGCGTATGATGGTGGTCGGTAGCGCATCGGAGAATCCCCGAACCACCTTCTCCATCTCCATCTTGCTTCTCCCGTATCTGCTCACCGGGCGAAGGGGGGTTTCTTCCGTGGCCACGCCTTCCCGACAGCGTCCTACTGCGGCGAGGCTGCTCGTGGCCACGACGCGCCGTAGCCCCGGGTTTACATCCAGAATCGCGCGGAGCAGAGCCGTCGTGGCGTCCACGTTGTTCGTGCGGAAGGTCTCCCAGTCACGCGCCCGCGTAGTGCCCCCGTTATGGAAGACGAAATCGACGTCCCGTACGGCGCTCCGGGTCAGGTCACCATCGAAGAGGTCACCGTGGATGAACGTCACAGGGAGTCCGGCCAGCCATTTTGGATCGGTGCGGACGAGACAGCGCACTTCATAGCCCCGCCGCAGAAGCTCCTCGACGAGGTGGCTACCGATGAATCCTGTACCGCCGGTGACGAAAGCTGAAGGCATGGGATGAATCCCTTGGTATCATCGTCTCCTGAGCGCCACTACGTTCTCCACGTGGTGCGTGTGCGGAAACAGATCCACCGGCTGGGCGGCCTCAATGGTATACGCTTCCTTTAGCACGACGAGGTCACGCGCCTGTGTCTGTGGATTGCAGCTCACATACACGAACCGATTCGGTCCGAACTCAGCGATCCGACGGGCCACTTTAGGATGCAGCCCGGCGCGAGGCGGGTCGACGATCAACACGTCGGGGGCCCCATGCTCGTCGATGAAGTCGCGGTCGAACACCTTTAGCATATCGCCGCAGACGAAGGTGCTATTGTTCACACCGTTTGCCGCGGCATTGACCCGTGCATTTTCCACGGCCTCTTCGATCAGCTCGATCCCCACGACCTTTGCGACGCGGTCGGCGAGGAAAATCGCGATCGTGCCGGCGCCGCTATAGAGATCATAGACGACGTCGTCGGGCCGGAGGTCGGCGAACTCGCGCGCGACCTGATAAAGCCGCTCCGCCTGCAGGGTGTTCGTCTGGAAAAACGCGTTCGCCCCGATCTCGAAGGTATAGGGTCCGATGCGATCGTGAATGACACCGGGGCCGTATATCGTGCGAATCTCCTCCCCAAAAGCCGTCTGCGCCTTCGAGGTATTGATCGTATTCACAAGCGTGGTCACAGCAGGGAACGTCTCCTGAAGATGGGCAGCGAAAAGGTTCATATGCTCCTCATCGAACCCGTTCGTGACCAGATTCACCATGATCTCATCCGTCCGCTCGCTCGTTCGGATGACGAGATGCCGCAGGTAGCCTCGGTGTTTTCGGATGTCCCACGGCCGCCAGTCGTGCGCCTTCGCGAAGGCACGCGTGTCGTTTACGATTTCGTGGCTCAGGGACGATTGGAGGTGGCATTCGTACAGATCGAGGACCTTATCGAAATGCCCCGGAACGTGAAGGCCTAGGGCGAAGTCCGTGTCGAACTCCTGCCCGGAGTCGATCTCCTCTCGCGTCAGCCAACGGCCCGCACTGAAGGAGAACTCCATCTTGTTGCGGTAGAAATAGATTTTCTCCGAGCCCAGGGCATGCCGCACCTCCACATCGGGCAGGCCGGCCACACGGTGAAGCGCGTCCCGGACGCTGTCCGTCTTGGCCTGGAGCTGCGCCTGGTACTCGACGTGCTGCCACTTGCACCCTCCGCACGTGCCGAAATAGAAGCAGCGGGGCTCCGTACGAAGCGAGCTCGGCTGGATGACTTCTTCTAGATGGGCGTCGGCATAGCTCTTCTTGACTCGAGCGATGCGTGCCCGGATGCGATCGCCCGGAACGGCCCATGGCACGAACACGACGTACCCATTCTGCCGCGCCAGTGACTTGCCTCTGTCGGCAAACTTCTCTACGTGTAGCTCGATCTGCTCTCCTTTCTTAAGAATGGCGGCGCCTGCGTTTTTAATGAATGGAAGGGTGGCTGCGGCTCTCGGCCACATCCGGTCAGGGGGAGATCACGTCAGCCCCCAGATGGTCGACGCGGGCGGTAGCGCTATCGACGAGGCGCATGGCCTCCACTTTTCCGTCTCTTTCAACCAGAACGCGGACGAGTTCGGTTTCCATCGCGGCCAGATTCCGTGATATCGCCTCGAGGAAGGCGGCTCCCACGGCCGGATGTCGCTTCATGACGGTCTTCAGATCGGGACGAAAGAACCCGAGCACTCGAGTGTCCATCATGGCCTGAGCGGACTCGACGCGTCGAAAATCCCCTAGCAGCGAGAGCTTCCCGAAGACTTCGTTCTCTCCGATCTGGCGTAGCTCGTGAATCGGCCCGTCCTTCTCTTCGACCAGAAGCCGTACGCGCCCGCGCTGGACGACATACATTCCGAGTCCCGGATCGTCCTCATAGTACAGGAATTCGTCGCGCCTGTAGTCGCGCTGATGCATCGCATTCGCCAGGACACGCAGGGCGCCTCTGGAGAGGCCGCGCAGCATGGGCACTTGCTTCAGCGTCTCGACCGCTTCCGCGATCTTTGGATCGTCGTTCGAGGCAAAGAATCGGCGGAACCGATCCGAGATGCGCTGACGCGAATTCTTAGAAGTCGGCATCCGTTTCAGGTCGGCATCCATTTCAGAAGGCATGGCCAATACCGAAGTGCAGGTGGATGTCGCGGAGGCCATCCGGAAAGATGCCCGCCCCACGGCGGCTCGGGTCATACACTTTGACGCCCAGATCGAGCCGCAGGATCAGGTACTCCCACGCAGCACGGACTCCGGTGCCCGCTCCGACGCCCACCTCGGCGATGAAGGTGCGGAGGTTAAACCGCCCGTCATCGCTCTGAGGCAGATCTTCTCCGAAACCCGGATTGCGTGGTCCGAACCAAACGTTGCCCGCATCCACGAACATCACGCCGATCCAGTCGGCCGCCAACAGGGATCGAAGCAGCACGTCACGGACCTCCGCAGACGCCTCCAGCTTGATGTCTCCTCCGAGAATGTTCGACACATCGGTCATCGAAGACGTCGTATCCGACGTAACAAAGCGTGCCCCACCCGGGCCCAATTCCCGCAGCCCCCAGCCGCGGATACTCGATGCACCGCCGGCATAAAATCGCCGGTCGAAAGGCACGACGTTAGACGTTCCGACCGGATGCGCGATTCCACCAAAAACCTTCAGCGCGAGAACCGTGTTGCCTCCGATGCTGCGATACTGCCTGGCGTCCGCGACGAACCGAAGATAGCGCCTGTAGATCAGGCGGCTCTGCGATCCATCTCCCTGAAACAAAGGGAGGCCCGGGAGACTGCCTTCGAGCGAGTCAGGTGAGTACACGTATCTGTCCAGAAGATACGGAAGATTGTTGCCGATCTCGGCAGAGGCCTCGTAGCTGTAGCCTCGATCGCGCCGGAGTGGATTCACGCGCGCGGATCGCAAGGTGTACCGAAAAGCCGTATTGATTTGCGGGACCGTGTAGTCCTCGATGATCTTTGCGCGCTGAACCGGATCGGTGACAGGCTCGAAGAACCGCTCCGACTGGAAGTTGTCGAGCGTGTCCGGGTTGCTGAGGCTAACATCCAGCATGTCCACGATGGAGGCGAGCCTCGGATTGTGTTGCATTTCGAGGCGAAACCGCGCATTGCCGCGACCCCGAATGATGAGCCCCAGTCGATCGTGCCGTGCGGTGAGAAGGCTTAGCGAGACTCGGGTTCGTGCATCATATAGCGGCAGGCGCTTCTCGAGAAGGCGGAAGGGCCCGACGAGATAGGGATAGGTGAGGGATCCCACGATTTCTGCCTGCGCACCCGTGAGTAATGTGGATTCGATGTCGGCGGACAGCGAGCCTGTGGTTCGCAGCTGAAAGGTTTCTCCTCGCCCGAGGAGGTTGGCATTTTCATAGGTGAAGCCGGCGCCCGTCCCGATCTCCGTGTCGGAGCCGCCGATAACGCCCGACCGCTGAAGCATGAAGGTTTCGATCCGGATCTGATGCCGCCGCCGCGTCCGAAGCTCGAACCGGTGCGGAAGCCGCGGCGAGCCGCCCGGACGCAAACGGACCGTGTCTTCGAGGACCGGATAGATATCGGTAAAAAGAAAAACGCCGGACCCGTCGAGCCGGCGCTTTGTGGCGAGGACCTCCGATTGGTCGTACCAATCGCCTGGTCGGAACTGCAATGTTCTCGTCAGGAGGCCGGGCGATAGCTTGTTTTCATCTTCGAGGCGAAAGGTGGCGCGTCCGCCGCTCACCGAATCGGCCGTCGGCCGGAAGTAGACCGTGTCGGTTCGGAGGCGTGCGTCCGGTTCCGGGCCTGATACGATGTATTCGAGATCCCCGAATCTGTACCTCGGGCCCGTCCGAATTCGAAGTGTGATGTCGAAGCTGTCTGCGGAAACGGGATAAACGAGAGCGCGGATGGAGTCGCGCGATATGGCGGCGTATCCTTCTTGCCGAAAGAACGTGAGCAGCCGGCGGCGCTCCTCCAGTAGCGTAGGTTCGGAGTAACGCTGATTGGTAGCTCGGAGTGACAGAGGGCGCTCCCGAGACGCCGTCTGCGTCTGGAGGACGGTGGCGCGCGTCATGCGGTACTGCTGATCCGGAGTCAGGTGCTCGGCCCCTTCGTATGTGATCTGGCGGATGAAGGTAGGCGTACCCGCATCGATCAGAAATCGAACGTCTACGCGAGAGCCATCGAGTGTGTCGATCTCTGCCTCGACGGTGGCCTCGCGAAATCCCTCCTGCCGGTAGAGCATTCGCAGCCGATCGACATCAGCCTGCAGAACGGCGGAATCGAGGTAGGCCGGCGGCTCACCTCCGCGCATCAGAGCTTGCCCGACACGCTTCCCCAGCGCACCGGATTCGCCGAGTTCGTAGAGCCACAACCACCACGTGACGCCGGGAATCCCGAGGAAGCGCCGATTTGGCCGCGTCCGGATTCGCAGTGCCAGCTCGCCGGCCGAGAAGAACTCGTTGCCCATGAATTCAACGTCGCGAACGATCAACGCTCGTTCTGGTGCCTCCGACGTCGTTTGGGCGAATGCCCCCTGCCTCGAGCCGACAGCGAGCCAGACGGCGGAACACATCAGGCAGAGAAATACGGTCGGGAGATACCTCCGGGCTATTGAGCAATCTCGATGGGCGCGGCGAGCAATCGAGAGCCTATTCCTCGTCGAAGTAGAAGTCGTCGTCTGCCGTCGGGTAGTCCGGCCAGACTTCTTCGATGCTCTCGTACGGCTCTCCATCGTCTTCCATCTGCTCGAGATTCTCGATGACTTCAAGAGGTGCGCCAGTACGCTCCGCGTAATCGATTAGTTCTTCCTTAGTGGCTGGCCACGGAGCGTCTTCGAGATATGTCGCGAGTTCGAGTGTCCAGTACATATGGGATTCTGCGTTCTCGAGATGAATGAATGAGAGATGTCATCCTGAGTGGTCGCTCATGGCGCCAGTGTCGCACTATAGTATGCGAACCGCATAAAAGCAATATGGGATCCGAGGATGAAACGGCCATCAAACCAGGCATGCAATCGATCGCACCCCGGCATGCGAAAGCCCCGCGTCGATCTCGCGAAGTTGCGAGTCGACGTGGGGCTTTGAAACCTACGAAATAAGGCCAGATGCGGTGAAGCTAGTCGAGCGAAATTGTCGAGCCGTCCGTCTTTTCGACGAGTCTCTTGTACTCGCTCGGGGTCATGCTCGGCGCGAAGAAGTAGACCGGATTGACCGTGCGGTCTTCCTTGTCGCGGACCTCATAATGAACGTGCGGGCCCGTAGAGCGACCCGTGCTGCCGCTCAATCCGATAACCTGTCCTCGCTTCACCTTACGTCCCGGCTTGATTTCCGGGTCGATCTTCGAGAGGTGAGCATAGAGGGTCGAATACCCTGTCGATGGATGCTCGATCTCCACGAAGTTGCCATACGTGGCGCTGAATCGGGCCTCCCGGATCACGCCGTCACCTGTCGCGGCCACGGGCGAGCCGGTGTCGACGAGAACGTCGATGCCGTGGTGCATCTTGCGCACGCGGAGGATCGGATGGAACCGCATCCCATAGCCGGATACTACGGGTCCGCTGGCCGGCAAGATGGCGGGCATCTCGCGTAGCTGATCCTCGCGTTCGTCGGCCAGCTTGCCGAGCTCCCGGTAGCTCACATTCTGAAGATGGATCTGCCGCTCGAGTCGATCCAGGTTCTCGCTCGTGGTGCGAAGTAGCGTCCCGGTCGATGAGGAGAAGCGGCTATACTTCTCATAGGGATCCGAACCACCAACGCCCACCTGCCGAACATCCTCAGAAATCGGATCGGCCTGGAATAGCGTTCGGTAGAGCTCCTTGTCGTGCTGCGTCAGCTCCTGTAGCTGCTGCGAGAAGGTCTCGACCCGGCCGCTAATCTCGGTGAGCTCATGGCGCAGAGCCTCGTTTTCGGCCACGAGCGCCAACTCTTGCGGGGTCTGCGTGAACTGATCGACGGCCCAGGATATTGCACTGGCAAGAAGAAGAGCCACGACCAACACTGCCGAACCTTGCAGGTACAAACGCGACCGCTTCGCTTCAACTTCTACGAAACTGCAAGATTCATGATCGTAGTAATAGTAGCGGTTTTTCGGCATTACTGAATGAACACTCGAGATGTCGTATCGGTAAGTCGATCTACCGGTTGACAAAGATCGGGCCCGATTTGATGACAAGGCGCAGTTCCGAGACGTTCAATTCAGAAAACCGGGTAAGCGGCCAGGGCGCTCCCATTGCTCCGGACGGCGCCATAATCGCATTTGCTCACCAGGTTAAAACGCGACGCGGGTGCCAATATAGCGGCATACCGGGCGCATGTCAACGCAAAGTTGTGCGCTCATTGATCCGTGAAAATTCTACTTCGTGGGGGTTCGATAGGTAACCTCTAGCATCTTCTTCTGCGAAGATCCAAACCCCCATTTGCGAAGAGTCTTTCGCGTTGGCGAACCCGATTTGGGGCCCGATACGCCGGCCGAAGTGGTCGCTGAATCGCCCACGTTATTCGTAATCATGCTCGAAGTACTCGATCCCGCGTGTAGGCTCGGCCGGACCTCGGGCCTGAATGCGCTCTGCCAGGCGCTTGGCGAACACTTCGGCGGGATCGTACCCGTAGTGCCGAAGCAGATGGTTCATCGCGATGACCTCGCAGATGACCGTGATATTCTTGCCCGGCGTGACGGGCACCTTGACCATGGGAAGCTCGACATCCAGTACGGTGTAGGTCTCATCGACCATCCCTAGCCTGGTGTACTCCTCATCCTGATCCCACAGCTGCATGCTCACGACCACCTCGACCCGCTTCTGAAACCGGATGGCCCGGATGCCGAACATGGCGCGAATATCGACGAGCCCCAGTCCGCGCACTTCCATGAAATGCTGCACCAGGTCGGTGCCCGATCCCATCAACAAGTTTTCTTCCTTCCGTGTGACGATGACCACGTCATCCGCCACGAGGCGATGGCCGCGCTCGACCAGATCCAGAGCTACCTCGCTTTTCCCGATACCCGATTTCCCTACGAGCAGGAGGCCGATTCCGTAGACATCCACCAGGGACCCGTGAATGGTCTGCTGCAGCGCGAACTGGTCGCTGAGGAAATCCCTCAGGATGGCCATGAAGTGGGTCGAGGGCAGGGGCGTCCGATAGACCGGGACTCCGTGCTCTGTAGCCGCATCTATGAGGCGCTGGCCGATGACATTGCTCTCCGTCAGCACGATGCATGGAATCGGGAACGAGACGAGCGTCTCGAAGGCCTTTAGACGCGCGTCCTCGTCCATGTGCTGCAAGAACCGGTTCTCGGTATTGCCGAGCACCTGCACCCGTTGATACGTGAACAGGTCCGTATAGCCGGCCAGCACGAGCCCGGGTCTGTGCAGGTTGCTTTCGGTCACCTCGCGGCTCTCCGCATCGACGGAGTTCACCGCCTCGATCTCGACATTGGCCGCGCTGCGCAGCTGCTCGATCATGAAGGCGACGGTGATCGACTCCTTCTTGAAGACTTTGGCTTGATGCGGCACGGGTCTGAGGGTGTTGCGTCGAGATGATGCCTATGGATCAGGAGTCGCAGCCGATCAGGGCACCTCGACCGTTTCGAGAATGCGCTGTACGATGTCCTCGCTCGTTACCTCCTCCGCCTCGGCCTCGTACGAAATGGCAACGCGGTGGCGCAACACGTCCATTGCGATCGAACGGACGTCCTCCGGTGTTACGTAGGCGCGATGCTCGAGGAAGGCGTGCGCACGCGAGGCGAGGTTCAGGTTGATGGTGGCACGCGGTGAGGCCCCGAACTCTATGAGTGGCTCGATGCTCGACAGGCGGTATTCGGAGGGGCGTCGCGAGGCCAGCACCAGATCGACCATATACTTCTCTACCCGCTCATCGATGTAGAGATCGTTCAGGACGTCGCGCGCCTGGAGGATCTGCTCCGGCTGCACGATGGTCCGGACCTCCTCTCTGGCGCCCGTTCGGGCCATCCGGCGCATGATCTCCAGCTCTTCGTCCCGCGTAGGGTACTCGACCTTGATCTTCAGCATGAAGCGATCGACCTGGGCCTCCGGAAGCGGATATGTGCCCTCCTGCTCGATCGGGTTCTGCGTGGCCAGAACCAGGAACGGCTCCTCGAGCGGGAACGTGGTCTCGCCGATGGTCACCTGACGCTCCTGCATACTTTCGAGCAGGGCACTCTGCACCTTGGCCGGCGAGCGATTGATTTCGTCGGCCAGAATGATGTTGGAGAAGATGGGCCCCTTCTTGATGGAGAAAGATCCTTCGCGCTGGTTGTAGACGAGCGTGCCCAGCAGGTCGGCGGGGAGCAGGTCGGGCGTGAACTGGATGCGCTGAAACTGCGTGCCGATGGCGCGCGCCAGCGAGCTGACGGTGAGCGTCTTGGCCAGACCCGGGACTCCCTCGAGCAGCACATGCCCGTCGCCCAGTAGCCCGATCAGGAGCCGCTCGATCATGTATCGCTGTCCGACCACCACGCGCCCGATCTCGCCGAGCAGGTCGTCCACGAAGGCACTTTCCTTCTGGATGCGGTGATTTACGGCTTCTATGTCGAAGGTGGCGGTCTGCATCCGGAATGAGGGTTAACTGCGGAGAAGGTTAAGAATGGCGACGGCCGGGTCGTGCATGAAACGTGCCGGTCAGAGCAGCATCACATCGGCATCGATCTCGAATTGCTCGCGGAGTGCTTCCTGTGCGCGGTCGAGGCACCTGGGCACGATGAACGGCTGACCCACGACGAGGACACAGCCGCCGCGGCCCGTCATGCAGGCGCCATACATGCCTTCGAGGCTCATCGTTTCGGCCTCGCGAACGACGAGGTCCACCATCGCGTTCGTGCCGTCCCAGTCTTTCTGGTGCGACGCGTGCGACATCAGCAGGAGGGCGCCGAACATCTGCCAGTCCCTACGACGCACGGCGACGACCAGTTTCTGCACACGCCGGTTCTCGGTGACGAGATGTCGGACGATGGGACGCAGTTTCCGTGGCAACATCTCGAGCGCACGGTGCAGGTCGCGATGCTCGAGCTCTCGCAGGGAAGTCAGCGTTGAGAATCCTTTCTTCTTCAGGATGGATGTCGCCTCATCGGCTTGCTCTGCACGTTCGCTGTGAAATGCCGATTCACGCAGCAAGCCCATTCCCACGTCAATGAGGCCCCATCCAACCACGTCGCGGGAAGGGGCATCTACCGGAAGGCGTTCCCGCGTGCGGGCGTCGACCAATGAGAAGCTTTCCGGCTGGGCCGACTCCGCCGCAACGACGTGCGCGATGCCGAAAGGTACGTCCAGATCCTCGGAGATGACGCCGCGAACCAGCGTCTCCAATTCCGAGCGGCCGTCACTTCGTGCAAAAACGGATTGGCAGGCCCGGGCAGCGGCCACCGCAAGTGAGCTGACGTAAGCATCGACGCAGGAGGCCGGCACCGACGAAACGGCGGCCGCTTCAATCTGCTGGCCGGGAGCCGCGAGGTGGCGCACCACGTCGGCCGTCAGTCGAATCCAGATCGGGACATCCTGCGGCGGACCCTGCGAGAGGTCGAATGTCGTGGCCTCTCCGCCTCCCTCGAAGATGATGCTCGATTGATCGGCCGGGTTCGCCCGGAGAGCGACGGCGGCGCCCATCGGGAGCGTGCTGAGGAGCGCAAAACCGTCGAAATAGTGCGTGTGATCGCCGATCAGGCCCGTACCCCCGTGCGAAAAGGCAGCGTCGGGGCGCTCTCCGGCAGCACCAAATGTCTCGATCAGCAGTGACCGGGCGTGCTCGGCAAGCTGCTCGGGGTGCACCGTCCGCCGGTCCTGCATCCGATCCAGTGCATCAAGAAACGGTCGCACGTAGGGCGCGGCGCCCGCACGATCGCGAATTAAGTCTTGGGGCATAAAGGACCGAACCGCATGCTGGAACCGCCTGCCAGGACGAAGATGGCTAGTCTAAACGCTTGCACGCAGTGATGCAACGGCGTCAAGCGGCGTGATAGTGTACGCCCCGGCGTATATTCCGGTTCGTAGTGCCCATCTCGTTTGCCCGTCGCTCCCCCAATCCTGAAGCGCTGACGACTGACAAGCATGTCTGTGTGGTCTCGTTCGGCATTGTGGATCCTGGCCCATCCACGTTCCATCCTGGCAGCAGTGGCAGGGCTCACGATTGCGTTTGGCGCGGCCACACTCCGGCTGGAGACCGATCACACGGCCGGTAGCTTCGTCTCGGATGAGGAGGAGTTCGTGCAGGAGTTTCGGGAAGTCGGCCGGATCTTCGGTCGAAGCGAGACGATCCTCTACGTCGTCTTCCACGACACAGATGTCTTTTCTCCATCATTCCTCCAGGGGCTCGACTCCCTAAGCCGAAGTATCGAGGAGATGGAGGGCGTCGAAAACGTCCTCAGTCTCGCAAACGTACCGCACCTCGTTCGTAGTGGCGGCGAGTTGATTTCGGCGCCGGTCTACGATGCGGATCTCCCGGAAGACGAGCTCCGCGAGCGACTGAAGCGACAGCCGTTTCTGGAGGGGCTGCTCGTCTCCACGGATCACGACGCGACGGTCATGATGGTCCGCATCGATCCGGTTTTCAACGCAACTCCGGAGCGCATCGATCTCGTCGAGCGGATCGCCGCGCTCTCCGAGGAACTTCCCGGAGATGCTGCGCTTGCCGGATTTCCATTTCTTCGGACGAGTTATGCGCAGCGGGTCACACGGGAAGCACCAGTCTTCACGGTGCTCTCGCTGCTCGTGTCGCTACTGTTTCTCTTCGTGACGTTTCGTTCGTGGCGCGCCATCTTGCTGCCGACGATAATCGTTTCTTTCACCATCGTGTGGACCTTCGGCTTGATGGCGTTGTTCGGCCAGAAGCTGAACATTGTTACGTCGGTACTTCCGGCTCTGCTGGTGATCATCGGGATGGCGACGTGCATCCATCTGATCACCAAATTCCTGGATCAATTCCAGAGACTCGGGAATCGGCGGGCCGCCATCATCGAGACCGTAAAGACGGTTGGACTGGCGACGTTTCTCGCCTGTCTCACCACCGCCGTCGGTTTCGCCGTTCTAGTGCTCTCGCGGAACCACCTGCTGATTGGATTCGGCATATTTGCCGCAGCGGGTATCATGATGCTGTACATCCTCGCGATCACTCTCATTCCGCTGGCCTACGTACGGCTTCGTCCACCCAGCCCGCGTACGATGGCGCTGGCCACGCACGACCGATTCGCGCGATTCTTCGATGCCCTGTCGCAATTCATTCGGCACCACAATGCGTTCTTCCTGGCGGGAGCGGTGGTCCTCATCGCGATCGGCACGATAGGCGCCTTCCGAATCTCGACGGACATTTTCGTTTTCTCTGATTTCTATGAGGACGATCCGCTGCGGCGAGATCTTGCCATATTCGAGGAGGAGTTTGGGGGTGTCTTGCCGATGGAGGTGGTCATCGAATCGGATCGAGAAGGCCGTTTCAGGACGCTCGGATCCATGCGACAGCTCGAGCGACTGCAAGATCTCGTCAGCGCCTTCGACCCGGTGGGAATGTCACTCTCGCCCGTCGATCTCGTGAAGATGGGGAATCAGGCCTATTTCGGAGGCCACCCGAGGGCTTATCGACTGCCGTCGAGCTACGAATTGCCCTTCCTTCAGAATGCGCTGGGCCGGTTCATCGGGGACGCGCCGGACACTACCATCATGAGCCAGCTGCCCCTTTTGGTCGATTCGACGTTCACTCGGGCTCGCATCTTTCTCGGCGTGCGCGACATCGGAACGGAGCGCATGAACGCGCTGGCAGACACCGTGGCTGCTCTCGCGCGCAGCACCTTTCAGGGCGATGAGTACGACGTGACGGTCACGGGCACGGCCGTGATGTCGACGCGATCGGGCGAGAGCCTGGTCAAAAACCTTGTTGTTTCGCTGGCCGTTGCACTGGTAATCATCGCCATCCTGATGGCGCTTCTTTTCCGGTCACGCACGCTCACCATGATCAGTCTCGTCCCCAACGTCATCCCGCTGCTCGTAGTGGGTGGGGCGATGGGATTCTTTCAGATCACGCTGAAGCCTTCGACCGCGCTCATCTTCTCACTTGCCTTTGGCATCGCCGTCGACGATTCCATCCACTTCCTCGCCAAGTACCGCATTCATCGAGATGAGGGGCGTCCGCGAGACGAGGCGATTCGCCTGACGTTGCAACAGACCGGGAAGTCCATTTTGTTCAGTTCGCTCATCCTCGTAAGCGGCTTCCTGGTCTTCACACTTTCCGGCTTCGGTGGGACGGTTACCATGGGGGCGTTGACGGCGCTGACCCTGTTCGTGGCGCTAGTCTCGAATCTGCTGTTGACGCCCGCGCTGCTCTACCGCTTCGGCCCGGTGGAGCACTTCCGACGCAGTGAGACGGTTGAGGGTCACGTGAGCACGTCACCCGGATTGATGGCGTAGCCGCGCAAAAATTCCTCAGCGTGTAAACGCCTTTTTCCCTCCTGCTGGATGTCGATCAGTTCGATTGCTCCGGTGCCGCAGGCAACGACAAGCCGCTCGTCGGCCTGGATGACCTGCCCCGGGGTGCCGGCTCTCTCTGGTTGCTCCGCAATGCGGCTCCGGTAGACTTTGAGCATATTCTCGCCATGCATGGTCCATGCGCCAGGATGCGGTGAAAGGCCGCGGATCTGGTTATGGACTTGTTGCGCAGGCCGGTCCCAGCGAATGCGGCAATCTTCGCGGTGGATCTTGGGCGCCGGCGTTGCCACCGAGTCATCCTGCGGGATGGCCTCGATCGATCCGGCTTCGATGCGGCGGACGGTCTCGAGCACGGCCTCTGCCCCGAGGTGCATCATACGGTCGTGGACTTCGCCGGCCGTTTCATTCGGGCCAATGGACATCTTCTTCTGCAGGATGATGTCCCCGGTGTCGACCGCTGATCGCAAAAGAAAGGTGGTAACGCCGGTCTCCGATTCACCCTGCATGATGGCGTGGTTGATCGGCGCGGCGCCGCGATATCGTGGAAGCAGCGAGCCGTGCAGGTTGAAGGCCGCGAGTCGCGCCGCTTCGAATACCGCCGGCGGCAGAATGCGGAAGGCCACGACGACGATCACGTCCGGCTCGAGTTGCCGAATCTCGTCGGCGAAAGTCGGATCCTTGACGGACTCCGGCTGAATGATCCTATCGATACCCAGTCGCTGTGCGGCGACTTTTACGGGCGTGGGCGATACCTGCCGGCCACGGCCGCGCGCCTTGTCGGGCCCCGTAACGACTGCAACGGGTTTGTAGCCGCTTTCGACGAGCCGCTCGAGTGAGGGCACGGCAAAATCCGGAGTTCCCATGAACACGATTCGCATCGATCGGCGCCAGATCTTCGACGAAAAGAAAAGGGACGCAGCCCGCAGGCCCGTCCCCATCTTAAGGAAAATCAGCTACCGGATCGTCAGCGGATTCGGGTTCTTTCGTCCCAGTACGGTACGAGCAGCTGGTAGTCACCGACGCCCGTTTCATCGATGAAGATGAAGCGACGACCCAGTTGGTAGTAGTACCACACTTCGTACGGCTTCACCTCGAAGTTGTAGGGGTGCCGCTCGACGTGATCGGGTTCGCCAAAGAGGACCATGACCTGCCCGCGATCGGTCCGCCATCCTTCACCGAAGTTGCCGTACTGCCGATTGGCGTAGGCTATCCGGTAGTAGTACTCCTCCATCCGCTCGTTGCGTTCGGTGCCCGGGGTGGGATCGCGGCGGCTCCAGAACTCACGGAAACGGCGGAGACGTTCACGCTGGCTGGGGGCGTCCTTGATGTAGTCGACGTCTTTCTTTTTGGCGATGTAGCTGAGCTGTGCGATGGCGTCGTCGAGATCGCGCACGTGGTCGGCCAGGCCAGTCCACTGAAGGCTAATCGGTTTTTCGGCCTGATCGAGCACGCGTCCGTCTTCGTCGATGACGCTGATGCGCGTGACGTATTCGCCCATGCGGAAATCACGGAGCGGAATCTCGATCACGTACTGGTTCCGCCCGGCACGCAGCCGGCGCGGTGTCGTTTCCTGATACGACAGTTCAGCGCCGGCAACGTCGTCTCTGCTACCCATCCCGAGAAGCGATTTAACCGAGGGCGGTCCACTGCTTTTGCGAACTCGCACGACTTCCTTGGTGACATTTACGGGCCGTTCGTCTCGCGAATAGATCTCGTAAAACAGCTTGAAGTGATCCTGTTCGCTGCCGATGCGATTGCTGACCGTCGGGGTGATGCTATTCGCCTCCGGATCGTAGGCATCGATAAGGATTAGATCGCTGATGGCCAGTGGGCGGTCCATTTCCCGCACGTTCACGGCGAGCTCTTTCACGAACGTCCGCTTCGAGACGTCGTCCTCGATCTGGAACTCGAGCAGGTAGGCGCCGGGATCCACGCCCAGGGACTGTATGGTGCGATCGAACAGATGGTCGGTTTGCGTGTCCGCGAAGTCACTCGCCTGCACGGTCTGCTCGAATATGCGGGTCTGCACCAGATTTCCGGCATTCTCACGCCCATCGAGCTCATGAAGCTCTATGGTTACGCTGTATTTGGCCTGGAAGGAATTGCCCGTCGAGATGAAGTGAAGGGCGGAATAGGGCACGCGCGTATAGACGTCGAGGCGGGTTTCCCCATCGCTGGACCGCGCCGTGACGGCATCCACCTCTAGATCGGGGGAGGACTGTGCGGCTGCCGTGAGCGTGAGCGAAAGGGCAATGCAGAAGCAGATAAGGAGCCTCGTCATGCAGCGGACGACGGTCATCTTGTCGTGAGGAATCATACTGCCTCCACTGAACTGTTGATGATGCTCCGTGTCGGGGTGGGGTGATGTCGCGGTGATCCTATCTGCGCAGAACCGCATTGTTTAATATCGATCACGTAACGTGCTCCTGAGTCTCTGCCGTATTGGACCGTACAAATCCCAGCATGAACCGTCCTACGGGGATTCTGAACCGACCGTACTATTAGCAAATGCGGAAAACGTCGTTTTCAGGGGACGCAACTCCACGATGCCCGTCTGCACCCACGAGTGGATATCGGCTACTCCGTAAAAAGGGCATCGACGAATGCACGCCGATCGAACACCTGGAGATCGTCGATCTTCTCTCCCACTCCTATATATTTTACAGGAATTTGGAACTCGTTGGAAATGCCAATCACAATGCCCCCTTTGGCTGTTCCGTCGAGTTTGGTGAGAACCAGTCCGGTCACTTCGACGCTGCGCGTAAACTCTTCGGCTTGCCGGATCGCGTTCTGACCCGTGGATGCATCGAGCACGAGAAGGACCTCGTGGGGCGCATCTTCGATCTGCTTGCTCATCACGCGCTTGATCTTCGACAGCTCGTCCATGAGCCCGCCGCGCGTGTGCAGGCGCCCCGCCGTATCGATGATGGCCACATCGACATTGCGCGATCTGGCTGCCGCGACGGTATCGAAGGCCACGGCGGCCGGGTCGGCGCTCTGTGACTGCTTGATGATCGGCACCCCCGCCCGATCGGCCCAGATCTCCAGCTGTTCGATGGCGGCGGCGCGAAAGGTATCCGCGGCCCCGAGCAGCACGGACTTACCCGCCTGTTTGTAATTGTAGGCCATCTTGCCGATGGTCGTCGTCTTGCCCACGCCATTCACCCCGACCACCATGATGATGTGCGGGCGATTCGGAAGGGGCGCATCGAAATCGGCGGGGTGCTCGGGGGCGCTCGCAAGCATGAGGCGCGCGATTTCGTCGCGGATGAGACCCTGGAGTTCGGTCGTGGAGACGTATCGGTCGCGCCGCACGCGCTCTTCGACGCGATCGATTATTTGCAGCGTCGTCTTTACGCCCACGTCGCTTGTGACGAGCGCCTCCTCGAGATCGTCGAGAACCTCATCATCGACGACGTCTTTGCCGCGAACCGCCCGGTTCAGCTTCCCGAAGAAGCTGTCGCGCGTCTTCTCGAGGCCCTCTTCGAGGCGGTCCTGTTTCTGCGTCTTGAAACTGTCGAAGAATCCCATTTATCGAGTGGAAACCACGTATCGAGAGTTGATCACCAGTCGAGCGTAAACGCTCTGTCGTGGATAAGGGTGCAAAAACCGATATGTCAGCTGATATGATGATGCATCAACCGACTTCACCCGCTTTCTGGCTCCGGCGTACGGGATCATGCCGAACGGCCGGAGCAGACTCTGCTACGACCGGCGCCGGGCCGCGACGGATGAGTCGCGCGAATCGAACTGCGTAGAGCACGAACGAATAGAGTAGCAGCCCCGTCGTGATCCAGAGGCACGCGGCAAGCACGGGCTCGTCAGCACGCAGCAGCGCAGCCAATACCGTGATGGCGAGAGCCGTGACGGCGACCTTGCCCATCCAGACACTCATCACCACCTGGCCGGTTCGACGTGCCAGCACCACGCCTCCGAGGACGATGATCAGATCCCGTCCGATGAGCACGCCGAGAAACCAGAGCGGCAGGGCTCCGCGGACGACGAGCGCCAGCACGACGGCAGCCCCGGCGACTTTGTCGGCCAGCGGGTCCAGTACCTTGCCCCATTCCGAAACGGTCCTCGACCACCTCGCCACACGTCCATCGAACCAGTCCGTCATCAGAGCCAGAAGGATGAGCCCGAAGACCCAGCTCAGCGGGCCGTCGACGAGGATCAGGTAGGTAATCGGAACGACCAGTACCAGACGCAGCACGCTGAGCAGATTCGCGACCGTCCAGAACCGGCCCAGGAGCTGAGAAAGCTCGGCTTTTTGTTCGCTCTGTTGATCTGCCATGGATTGGATGTGCATTGTCCGTGGTCGAGTACGCATCATGCATCCAATGGTTTGCCGCGCGGCCCGCTCCATCGGCAATTCAACGGAATGACCGGCTATTCGCCAGCGATCGGCCTTTCAGCCATGCGAGGCTTCACAACGGACCCATTATTTCGCGACCTTATGAGACATGACACTTCCGTTCCTCATTGCGCTGGCCGTCCAGGC
>CBFGRV010000010.1:0-83024 GCA_965651265.1 uncultured Rhodothermales bacterium | reverse complement strand
CGACGAAGCCCTGCGGATGTACAAAAAGCGGAGCGCCGTCCTGTAGGCTTCCGCCTCGTCTCTTAGTCAAGAACGCAATTCCGGGACCCGACTCCGGACCCCACTGCGAGAACGCGGAGCTAAGAAGCCCACTCCAATACGGGCGAGCACCGCGTCGCCGCTTTCCGTCGGACAGGTATTCGATACCGAGAATCGAGTGCCCGCAGACCAGTCGGCTCGGACACAAAAAAACGGCCCTCACGTTCTTCGTGAGGGCCGATATTGGGATGTGGAGCCAAGGGGAGTCGAACCCCTGACCTCTACAATGCCATTGTAGCGCTCTACCAACTGAGCTATGGCCCCAAACGCGCACGGCTCTCCTGTGCCGAGCCTGCCAAAAAAACGGGCTTGCTTTCCATACAGGGCAGCACGAGTATAGCCCGCTCCTGAGCAGCGTGTCAATCCACGACGCAGGCCGCCTTCCAGTTCCGACCTCACTTCATATTCATTTCGCGTGCCGATCCTCCCGCAAATTCTCCAGGCCCAATGTCCCATTCCTTGATGCGTATCATTATTGCGCATCAACCGGCCCTTCACGCAGTTTAACCGCAGATCTTTCTGTTTACTTGGCGTCCTTAATAGATGAACACTTCTTCGGATCGAACTGTCCACGTCTATAAGTTCGGCGGGACTTCCGTTCAGACGGCTGAGCGTATCCAGCGCGTCGTCGAGTTGGTTATGGGTGCCGAGGACGAGGGGCTTCGGATTGTGGTAATCTCCGCCCTCGGGGGGGTGACCGACCGGCTCCTCGATGCCATCGACGAAGCCGTGGCGCGGTCGGGTCGACACGGGGACATCGTCGCAGAGTTACGCGAGCGCCATTTTCTAGCCCTGGAAAAGTTGGCCGCGAAAGGCGAACAGGAGTCCCTCTACCGTGAGCTCGACGGCCACCTGACGGAACTCGCGGAGCTGTTGGATGGAGTCTTCCTGCTTCGAGAGTGCACGATGCGGACGCGGGATGCGATCATCGGGATGGGGGAGCTCCTCTCGGCGCCGCTGTGTGCCTCGGCGTTTCGTGCTGCCGGGCATCCTGCCACCGCTTTTGACGCGCGGCGCTTCATCCGGACGGACTCGGCGTTCGGCGAGGCCAACGTGCTGTTCGAGCCGACCAATCGCCTCATCTGCGAGACCTTCGATAAGGTCGACGAGGGCACCATTGCCGTTGTCACAGGCTTTATCGGCGCAAATGAACGCGGGGTATCCACAACTCTTGGGCGATCCGGCAGCGACTATACGGCGACCATCCTGGGCGGGGCACTCCGAGCCCGGCAGGTCGTCATCTGGACGGACGTCGACGGCGTGCTTTCGGCAGATCCACGCCTTGTGCCGGATGCATTTGCGTTACCCCAGCTCAGCTATCGCGAAGCGGCGGAGCTATCCTATTTCGGAGCGAAAGTGCTGCATCCGCGAACCATCCGACCCCTGCAGCGCCTGGAAATTCCGCTGTGGATCCGCAACACGCTGAACCCCGATGCGCCGGGGACGCTGATCTCGGAGAAGACCACGTCGATGGAGGGCCACGTGAAAGCTATCACGGCTATCCGAGACGTGGCCGTGGTGATGTTGGAGGGCACAGGGTTGATCGGCATTCCCGGAATTTCTGCTCGCGCGCTGAATGCCCTGGCCGCGCACGGGATCAACGTCCTGATGATCGCGCAGGCATCCAGCGAACAGAGCCTGTGCCTGATCGTGCGCACGAATGACGCCGCGATTTCGGCCGATCTGCTGCGGGAGGCTTTCGAGCTGGAGATCAGGCGCGGTGATGTCGGCCGCATCTACACGATCGAGGGCTGCGCCGTCGTCTCCGCCGTCGGGGACCACATGCGCGAGCGCCCCGGACTCGCCGGCCGCATGTTCTCTACACTCGGCCGAAGCGGCGTGAACGTGTTGGCTATCGCGCAGGGCGCCTCCGAGACGAACATCTCCTCCGTCGTCCGGGATGCAGAGGTGCGTCAGGCCGTTCATTCACTTCACGATGAATTTGCGCTGGTGCGGCACCGTGTTCACGTCTTTATTATCGGCGCGGGAGTCGTCGCTCGGGCCCTCCTGAGCATGCTATCCGACCAGCAGGACATGCTGCTGAACAGGCTGAATCTGAACATCCACCTGGTCGGAATCGCGAATACCCGGAAGATGGCCTGGGATCTCAACGGGATCCACTTCGATGAAGCCGTGGATCGACTGGAGGAGAGTGCTCGCCAGGGCGGCATCAATGCGGTCCTGGACCAGCTCTTCGAGGCCAAGCTCAACCGGCTCATCGTGATCGACGCGACGGCCTCGGACGAGGTGGCGCATCAGTACCCGGAGCTCCTCGAGCGATCCATTTCCATCATCACACCGAACAAGCGGGCGAACACGAAGGATCAGGCCTTCTATGAGCGCATCCAGCGCGCCGCGCACCGGCAGCAAGTGGCCTATTTTTATGAAACAACCGTCGGCGCCGGGCTGCCCGTGATATCGACGCTGCGGGATTTGATCAGGAGCGGGGACACCATCTATCGGATTGAAGGCGTGCTCTCCGGAACACTCGCCTTCATTTTCAACGGCCTTTCGAATGGAATGAAGTTTTCAGAGGCCGTTCGGACTGCCCGTCAAAAGGGTTTCACCGAGCCGGATCCGCGCGATGATCTAAAGGGTGAAGACGTCGCCCGCAAGCTGCTCATCCTCGCCCGTGAGATGGAGATATCCGTAGAGCGAGATGATGTGGCCGTGGAATCGCTCGTTCCCGCCCACCTCTTCGACGTCACTGTGGAGGATTTCCTGAGCCAGTTGGAGATGCTGGATGCTGAATGGGAGGAACGGCTCGAGAAGGCGCGGGAGGAGGGCGGCCGGCTGCAGTATGTCGGGTTGATCGAGGATGGGCGCCTGAGCGTGCGCACGCGCTGGGTCGCGCCCGATTCGCCCTTCGCACACCTGAAGGGCACAGACAATATGGTCGTCTACACGACGGAGCGCTACAAGGAATTTCCGCTCGTCATTCAGGGACCTGGCGCCGGGCCCGTCGTTACCGCGGCCGGCATCCTCGCGGATCTCATCAAGGCGGCCGAGCTCGGGGGCTGATGTTGTCGGGAAAGGTACAGCATCGATAGGACCACTCGGCTACTTTTGGAATAAACTTGAGTGTCTGAATGAATCTGGCACTGGTCGGCACAGGGCGGATGGGTTCGGCCGTCGAGGATGTGGCCGTCGAGCGTGGGCACACCATCGTTTCACGGTTCAATTCGGAGCGGCCTCTAGGGGAGGATGCCGGTGAATTGAAGGGAGCGGAGACGGTCATCGATTTCTCGCTACCGGACGTGGCCGTGGCGCATCTCGATCGGTACAGCCGTTGGGGTGTGCCTGCTGTAATCGGCACGACAGGATGGTATGATCGGCTCGACGAGGTTCGGGAAATGATTCGTAAGCGCGACGCGAGCATCTTTTATGCGGCCAATTTCTCGCTCGGCATTGCCATGTTGGCGAGGTGCCTCCGCGCCGTCACGCCGATGCTAGACCGGCTTCCGGAGTACGACGCGAGTATTCACGAAGTGCACCACGTGAACAAGGTCGATAGTCCATCCGGCACGGCGCAGATGCTCGGTGCAATCCTCGTGGAGGGCGTGGAGCGAAAGCGCCGCATCGAGCCGGAGACGCAGCACGGACGAATCAGCGATGAGGCGCTGCACGTGACCTCGTCTCGGACCGGCGGAGTCATCGGCCGGCACAGTATCCTCCTGGATAGCCCGTTTGACGAGCTCACGCTCGAGCATCGCGCCAAGAATCGTAAGGGGTTTGCATTCGGTGCGGTTCGAGCCGCCGAATGGCTGCCGGGACGAAGGGGACTTTTCACGATGGACGATCTACTGGAAGAATGGGAGACATGAGCGATTTTGTTTTTACCGGAACGGGGACTGCCATCGTGACGCCATTCACTGCGGATGATGACCTCGACCTCGAGGCCTTCCGCCGCCACATCGACCTTCAGATCCAGGGCGGCGTGGATGCGCTGGTCGTTCTCGGAACTACGGGAGAAAATGCCACCGTCTGGCCCGAGGAGCGGCGGCGGCTCGTCGATGCGGCCATAGAATTCGTCGACGGGCGCGTCCCCGTCATCATCGGCACGGGCAACAACTCGACGAGCGAAAGTATCGGGTTCTCGAAAGAAGCCGCCGCGTCGGGCGCGGATGCATTGCTGATCGTCGGTCCCTACTACAACAAGCCGACGCAGGCGGGCTTCGTCGCGCACGTCAAGGCCATTGCGGAGGCGGCCGACAAGCCCATCATCCTGTACAACGTGCCGGGTCGTACGAGCTTCAACATCGCAGCCGACACCGTCTTGCAGTTGGCCGAGGAGGTGCCTTCCGTGGTGGGCATCAAGGAGGCGTCGGGCGATCTCGCACAGATTTCCGATATTCTCATGGGCCGTCCGGAGAAGCTCGCCGTCTATTCCGGAGACGACGAGATGACTCTGCCGATGATTGCGCTGGGTGCACACGGTGTCGTGTCCGTGCTGAGCAATGTCCTTCCCGAGCCGGTCAGCCGCATGGTTCGGACCGCCCTCGGGGGACGGATCGATGAGGCGCGCCGGCTGCATTTCGAGCTGGTGCCGGCGATGCGGGCCTGCTTCGTGGAGACGAACCCCATCCCCGTGAAAACAGTCCTCGCCTCGATGGGCATCATGAATGGGCGGCTTCGTCTGCCGCTCGTGGACATCTCGGAGGCGAATCGGCCTCGCCTGCTTGAGGTGTTCGAGGCGCACCTTCAGGAGAAGGTCTGAGTCACACGCAGGCTCGGGTCCTCAAGAATACTGGTGTACGTTCTGCTCGAGCAGTCCGTAGACCGTGCGCTTCAGTTCGTCGAGTTCGAAGGGTTTCGTAAGGAAGGCATCCACACCGGCCTCCAACGCGCGGTCGCGGAGCGATGGGGAATGATCCGCCGTCACGAACACGACAGGCGTGTGAGACAGTTGCGGATGATCGCGCACGGCGCTCAACACATCGAATCCGTCCGCACCCGGCATCTTGTAGTTGGTAACTACGATATCTGGCCGATGCCGTCGGATCAGCTCCATGCCTGCGATGCCGTTCGAAGATCCCAGCGAATTGTGCCCATCGATTTCGAAGATCAGCTCCAGTCCCTCTCTCAGGTTGTGATCGTCCTCGATCACCAAAATCGTAGACATAGGCTACCACTTGGGATAGACAGAATGACGGACCTCAGCCAAACCGCGTGCGAAGAGATCCGTTTCGGCGCGAACCTGATGCGCGGGTCGTGTGTCCGGATCGTTTCAATTCGAAGCACCCCGTGCGAGGCCGCAGCAAACGAGGCGTCGTTAGCGCGTATTGAACAGGGCAGCCGTCGTGCCGACGGCCGCCGTGTACAGAGCCGAGCCGAGCCAGAGGCCGGAGATCATGAAGGTGTTCCGTGTGCCGGCCTCGAGGGCCAGGAACAGCACGAATAGACCGTTATGCAGAAGGGCGATAACGAGACTACCGATGAAGGCCTGCTGCGGAAGAATGAGCAGCGTTTCGCGTTCGTTGGCGGGGAATAGCCCGACGAGGAAGCCCACTAATGTCTTGACGAACATGTGGACGCCCCACGTACCATAGACCATATCCATCAGCAGCCCACCAACAAAACCTGCAATGGAGCCGGCCTGTCGACCATTCCGCAGGCCCATCCAGGCCACGAAAAGGAGGACGGCATCCGGATACGCTCCCCAGAGCCGTAGCCGTCCCAGCACCAGCCATTGAAGGACAAAAATGAGAAGGCCGGCTATGGCTTGTCGAACCAGGGACGGCATTCAGTCGATGCGAGAGCGATAGGGTGACGGGTGATTCGGTCCATGATACCGGAATCTACGAGGTGGCATCCGCGGAGGCCAGTTCCATGACGATCCTATCGATGCCCTGATTGATTTGATAGGCGGGACCGCCATAGTTATTGGCGAAGATTGCGAAGGCCAGCACGCGCCCGCTGCGCGTCTGCGCATATCCGCTCAACGTTCGTACATACTCGAGCGACCCGGTTTTGGCGCGGACGGGGGCACCGGCGAGCCGGTATCGAAGCGTCGATTGAGGTTCCCCTCCCGTTGGGAGTGAAGCGATGAAGGGATCTCGCTCCGGATGCCGATACATGAAGGCGAGGAGCTTGCCCACAGCCTCGGGGGTCACCATATTCTTCCTGGAGAGTCCCGATCCATCGCGCACATCCACGCCTGTGATGGCCACGCCGGCCCGGCTCAGGAGCGCCTTGACACGTCGTTCACCGCCATCGGCCGAGCCGCCGAAGCTGAACGTCCGGAAGACCTGCTCGGCGTAGAAGTTGTTACTTCGCTTGTTGATGATGGCAATGATCTCGGACAGCGGAGGAGACACGTGCACGAAAAGAGGTCGCTCCCTACTGTACTCGAAACGGCTTAGATCGTCGATGTCGACGATCTCCGCCTCCACCTCGATGCCATAGCCCTTGAGGTACGAAGCGAACGTTGCGGCGGCAAAAAGCGTCGGATTCGTCACCGGCGTTACGATCGTCCCGTTGTAGGTCTGCGGAATGGATCCTTGCAGGCGGACGGTTTCGCTGCCGAAGTCTCGGCTCGTGCGCACGGAGATGCCCCTCCGGCGCCTCGCCGTGAGCAGGTCGTTCTGGATGTTCACGAACCCGTCCGGATACGTGACGATCGTGGGAGCGCGGTTCGCGCCATTCGCCGTTATCTTCACCTCCACGACATTGTCATTGTAGGAGAGACCACTGGCACTGACCCCGAGTGCACGACTTGCCTGCTCCGTGACATAATCGATGTCCCAGCCCTGCGAATAGGCGCGATCGTCGAACGTATCGTCATCTCCCACGATGCGCCCCTCGATGCGGGTAACGCCGAGCTCGGCCAGACGGCGTGCCCACGTCCGAAGAGGGTCTTCTCCCGAAGCCAGCGCACTTCCGAACGTCGGGTCGCCCGAGCCCCTGATGATGAGATCCCCCTTCAAGACGTCACCGCGCACGGCCCCATCGAAAAACAAGACGGTCTCGTATCGATAGTCTGACCCCAGAGCGTCGAGCGCGGTGGCAGTGGTCAGTAGCTTTTGATTGGAAGCGGGGACGAATCGGTACTGTGCGTTGAGCGCGTAGACGACCTCGCCGCTCTCCACATCCTCGACGTAGGCACCCCAGAAAGCAGGCTGTGCGGCTTCAGACCGGATATGCTGTTCGATGCGGGCGGCCAGCGGGCCATACTGCGCATGGGCCGGTATCCAGGGGACGACGAGGAGCAGCGAGAGCGCGAACCATTGACGCACGGGCATTCTCGCGCCGGAACTCACTACGAAAGCCTGGGGTTCGGTCATACCAATGTCGCAGGCGGATAGCCGCTTCATCCAACCAATTCAACCATCACCTCCTCCTCATGGCGAGAAGCAAGGGTCGTAGACGCAGACCACGTACACGTGATCCGCGCCGGCGAGCGCGCATGGTCTTCGGCCGACGAAATTACATACTTATGATCGCCGGCGTCCTTGCGATCCTCGTCGGGTTCATCATCATGCGCCTGGAGAACGAGGTAGATGGATTCATCTCACTGTACGTCGCGCCCGTCATCATCCTGGGGGGCTATCTCGAGATTATCTGGGCGATCCTGGCGGCACCAGAGAAGAAATCGGACGTCGCGGAGGCCTCCTAAAATCCGGTCGGATTCGTCTTTCGGCCTCAGTAGAGTAGATAAGGCTCCCGGCGCCGGCGAAAGTCTTCGACTTCCTCGTTCCAGGACGCGATGATGGCCTCAGGCCCCGCTCCATTTTCGAGCATCTGGAGCAGCCCGTCCGTACCGGAGAGCCGTGCGAGCGAGGCCGGCCGAGCAATCAGCGATTGGCCCGCCGCTTCAGCCTGCTGCCAGAAGGCGTGCAGGACGTGGATTCCCGCCTCGACAGGCCGGAATGCATCCACATCCGTCAGCACATATCGGACGCCCTGAAGCTTTCTGCCCAGCAGCTTCGGATTCATTGCCATGCCCTCGATGCTCTCCGGCGTGAATTCCACCGGCTCGAAGCGCACGCCGGGAAGGCCGCGGCCGTTCAGCGTATCGGCGAGGGCCTGACCATCCGCCCATGGCGCACCCAATTGCATAAACGGGCTGCGCGTGCCTCGGCCCTCACTCGCGGAGGCCGCCTCGAATAACACGGCGCCGGGATACACGAGGGCCGTCTCGAAATCCGGGATGTTCGGGCTCGGCGGATTCCACGGAAGGCCGGTTTCGGGCCAGAGGTCGTCGCGCTCCCAGCCTTCAACCTCGACGACGTGCAGCTCGAGTTCTTCGAGCCCCTCCATGAGCGGCTCCTCCTTGATCATCGTGGCAAGCTCGCCGACGGTTAGTCCGTGAGCCATCGGAATCTCGTACTGCCCGACGAATGACGTGTGAGCGGGGTCGAGCATGAAGCCCGACACGTATTCGCCTCCGATGGGATTGGGTCGATCCAACACCACAAAGGGAATTCCGTGCTCTGCGGCGGCCTGCATCGAGAGGCCCATGGTAGAAATGTAGGTGTAGAAGCGCGCCCCGATGTCCTGTATGTCGAACACGAGGATGTCGACATCCTCCAGCATCTCGGGACTCGGCTTGCGGGTCTCGCCGTAGAGGCTGTAGATGGGGGCGCCGGTACGCGTATCACGACCATCCGCCACCTGCTCGCCGGCATCGGCTGTGCCCCGGATGCCGTGTTCGGGGCCGAAAAGAGCCGTGAGCTCGATCTCGGGGCTTTGGTGGATGAGATCCATGAGATGGACCGTATCCACCATGGCCGTATGGTTGACGATCAATCCGACCCGATGCCCCTGGAGGAGGTCGAATCCGCGATCGGCGAGGATCTCAGCTCCGGTGCGCACATCCTGCGCGGCCGTATCGGCGCCCGCAGGCGGCACATCGCCGCATCCCGTGACGAAAAGGACCGCAGCGGAGAGCGCGATCATACCTACGCGGCGCGCGGTTGCACGGCCGGAGGGTCGAAGGTGGTTGAAGAGTGATCCGAAGGTCGCGTGGGGCTTACGCCGACCGGAGTCCGACGATTTCATGCTCGGCAAAGAAGTAGTTCGATTCGATCTTTCCATTTTCCACGGAATCCGATCCGTGCACGATGTTCTGCCCCTTGCTGTCGGCGAATAGCTTTCGGATGGTGCCTTCGTCGGCCTCCGCGGGATCGGTTGCGCCGATGAGCTTCCGGAAGTCCTCGACGGCGTTCTCCTTCTCGAGGACCATCGGAACGCACGGACCGCTCGACATGAATTCGGTCAGCTCCTCAAAGAACGGGCGGCCGCGATGCACCTCGTAGAAGCCTTCGGCCTGCGCCTTCGAGAGCTTCACCATGCGAAGGGCGACGATCCGAAAGCCGGCTTCCTGGATGCGGCGAATGACTTCGCCAGTCAGGTTCTTGCGAACACAGTCAGGTTTTAGAATGGCGAGGGTTCGTTGCATGAACTGTTGCTGGTTGCTGGTCGATGATTGCGGGTTACTGATTGCTGTTTTAAGGGGGAGGTGACCGGCCGCTGACCCATCTCAACCAGCGATGGTGGCGAATTGCCGTAAACTCTTCGGATATGGGGGCGGCGAGGGGTCAGACGTGGCGTTCGGCGTGGTAGGAGGAGCGTACGAGGGGGCCGCTCTCGACGTGCTCGATGCCTTTGGCCTCGCCGACCACCTTGTACCGGCGAAAGACGTCCGGGTGAATGAACTCCTCGACAGGCAGGTGCATCCGCGTGGGCTGCAGGTACTGGCCGATCGTCATGACATCGACGCCGTTGGCGACGAAATCATCCATCAACTCGATTACTTCATCCTCGGTCTCGCCCAGGCCTACCATGATGCCGCTCTTCGTACGCAGTCCCTGCTCCTTGGAGCGGCGAAGCACCTCGAGCGAGCGCTGGTAGTCGGCCTGCGGGCGCACGCGCCGGTAGAGTCGCGGTACGGTTTCGACGTTGTGATTGAGGATGTCCGGCCGCGCATCGAGCACGATCTGGAGTGCGTCCCAGATGCCGCGGAAATCAGGGATAAGCACCTCGACGGTGCAACCCGGCTGAACTTCGCGGATCCTTCGGATGGTTTCGGCAAAGATGGGCGCGCCGCCATCCTCACGCTCGTCTCGGTTCACGCTGGTGATGACGGCATGCCGAAGGCCCATGTGGAGGACGGCATCGGCCACGCGGTTGGGCTCGTCCCAATCGAGCCCCGGTCCAGGGCGCCCGGTCTTGACCGCGCAAAACCCGCATGAGCGCGTGCACACGTTACCGAGGATCATGAACGTCGCCGTGCCGGCCGTCCAGCACTCGCCCATGTTCGGACAGCGCGCACTCTGGCAGACGGTGTGAAGGCGATTCCGATCGACGATGTCGACGATCTTCTTATAGTTCTCGCCGTAGGGCAACTTCACGCGGAGCCAGTCCGGCCGCTTCCCGCGCACGTTGGCCACCACGGGTTCGTGCACTACGGGGAGCTCGAACATCCCGTCGCCGCCGGCAGCCAGTGGCTCCTTCTTGACGCGCTTGAGCTGAACCTTGTCCGGAGTCTTCCGGGGTGCTGGTCTATCAGACATATCGACGCATTGCGTTTACGAGCGAGGAAAGTACGGACGCCACGTGGATCGGATCCCCGGATCCGCAGCCGTCCGTCCCCCGACCCCATCGCCGTGCTATCCGCGGCCAAACTCGGAACGGGCGGCTGTGAACGGTCGCCGGATCGTCTCCATCCGCGCGCTTTTCGGCGCGGAATTTCGCATCAGCTTCGAACGAACCAGTGGCGCTTTCGGTATCTTGAAAGCGCTTCGGGCCGCGCACCGGTGGCCATCAATCTTGGAAAGTTTAGCTCAGCATATGGAAACTACAGTTGACAGCAGCTTCGCTCCGGAGAAAGCCCGTGAGATCCTCAGCACGCACATCCTGACGAAAGGGATGATGCCGATTGTGCTGGACATGGAGCGCAGCCGCGGTCTCGATCTCTACGACCAGGTCACAGGCAAGCGGTACCTCGATTTCTTCGGATTCTATGCCTCCAGCGCCGTCGGCATGAATCATCCGGCGCTTCTCGAGGACCAGGAGTTCATGAAACGCCTGATGGAGGCGGCCGCGAACAAGATCACCAACTCCGACATCGCGACGGTGCATAGCGCGCGCTTCGTCGAGACGTTCGGGCGCGTCGCCATCCCCGAGTACCTTCCCTACGCGTTTTTCATCTCAGGCGGCGCGCTGGCCGTCGAGAACGCCCTCAAGGCGGCCTTTGATTGGAAGGTCCGCAAGAACTTCCAGAAGGGATACCGGCGGGAGCTCGGCAGCCAGGTTCTCCATTTCGAGCAGGCGTTTCACGGCCGATCCGGCTACACGCTCTCCCTGACCAACACGGCCGACCCGCGCAAGACGCAGTATTTCCCGAAGTTCGATTGGCCGCGCGTTCTGAATCCCAAGATCATCTTCCCGCTCGAGGAGCATCTCGAGGAGGTAGAAAAGGCCGAAGAACTGGCCATCGCGCAGGCGAAAATGCACTTCCTCGAGCGGCGCGACGATATCGCCGCCATCATCATCGAGCCTATTCAGGGCGAAGGCGGCGACAATCACTTCAGGCCCGAGTTCCTGCGCCGGCTCAAAGACCTGGCTCTCGAGAACGACGCCTTGCTCATCTTCGACGAGGTGCAGTCGGGAGTCGGCATTACGGGCAAGTTCTGGGCGCATCAGGCATTGGAGGTCGAGCCCGACATCATCGCATTCGGCAAGAAAACGCAGATCTGCGGCATTCTGGCCGGGCGCCGGTTGGATGACGTCGAGGACAATGTCTTTCACGTACCGAGCCGCATCAATTCTACCTGGGGCGGGAATCTGGTGGATATGGTCCGCTTCGACCGAATCCTCGAGATCATCGAGAGGGATCGGCTCGTGGAGGAGGCCGGGGAGAAGGGCAGCTATCTGCAGTCCCGGCTCTACGAGCTGCAGGAAGCCATGCCGGCCGTCACGAACGTTCGCGGACGCGGCCTGATGTGCGCCTTCGATCTGCCGGATGGGCGCTTCCGCGATGCCGTCATCGAACGGTGCTTTCAGGAGGGGCTCATCATTCTCGGATGCGGCCGTAAATCGGTTCGATTCCGATCGCCGCTCATCATCACGCGGGAGCAGATCGATGAGGGCGTCGAAATCATAGGCAAGGTGGTGGAGGCCGTCGACCAGGAGCATCGACCGGTACAGCAGACGACGCTGCATCGTGAGCTGAAGGAGTCGCTCCGCGAGAAGTAAGGGGCCCGCGAGAGCAGATAAAACCGCCGCATCTGAGGAAGCACGTCGAGAGCCGGAGAGAGGCCGACCTCTGGTGGGGTAGATGGCTAGAAACTCAGCTTCAGCCCGATGCGGAACATGCGGCCCGGACCGGGCAGGCCCAGCTGTGGTACGACGAGCGCGTCCGTGAGATTGTCGACGCGTGCGAATAGCTCGGCGCTGGCACGCTGCACGAGCCCATCCAGCCGATAACCGATGCGAGCGTTGAGCTCGACGGAGCGCGGCAGCGGCACCAATTCGTCCGTCGAATCCAGCGAATAGGCGCGGCCGGTGTATACGGATTCGACCGAAGCAGAGAGTCCCTGCGGGCCCGCATAGCGCACCATCGCGACGCCGAGCGCACCGGGCTTCTCGGCATGGCGGATGGGGTCTTCCGGCGCATCCTGCTTCCGTCTGATATCCATCAGAGTGAGGGAGCTCACGGCCTGAACGTGCCGGAATAGTCGGGCATCCGCCGTCAATTCGATGCCCACGACGCTGCTGCCGGCGAGATTGATGCGCTGCCTTTTACGGCCGTCTTCTACGTCAACGAAGCGCTGGTCGAGTGTCCCGGTCGTTCGGTTCAGGAAGGGGATTACTTCGATCCGGATGCGATCCTGCTCGACTCCAACCGCGACCTCCGCAAGGAGAGCTGACTCCGGTTTGAGGTCCGGATTGAGGAGGAATCGGTTGAGTGCTTCACCGAAGAGCTCACGCATAGTTGGGAAACGCGTCTTACGCCCGATCACACCACGGGCAAAGATTCCGTCGGCGAGGGCGTAGCGCGCGCCAAGCGAGTAGCTATAATCCGTAAACGGGTCTCGTTCCGGTTTATCACCGGTTGTTGGCATTCGCATCACATCGATGGAGACGCTGGCTGCCACGTAGAGGCCATCCAGGACCGGCATTTCGTAAGCAGCACCAAGGCCGGCAAGCTGTTGCCGGTAAATGAGGCGTTGAGAGAGCACTGCTCCCCCCAAGTGCTCCTCAGGGTCAAGCTCCCGATCGCGCTGCCTGTGCGTCGATATGAGACCGTTCGCCGACAACCGCATCGTGCCTGGGCCGAGGTCCTGAGCCAGAGTAAACCGCGCGCCGGCGGTCACGTCGTGATGGTCCTCACGCGCCACGGCAGAGGTGTACTCGAGCGAATCGTACGCGTCGATGGTTTGATGGAAGTTGCCGACCCATCCGGAAGCCTTCCAGCGCGTGCCGACACCGAGCGCGCCCTCGCCACTCACGATGCCCAGCGTGTACTGCCAGTCCGGATAGCGCCAGAGACGGGCCTCCTCCATCGGGATGTGACTTTCCGGCGCGACTCCCTGGTCCGCATCGATGTGGACCAACGTAATGCCCATCTGGCCATGTGGCGAGAAGGCATACGCCCCGCGCGCAAAGGCATGACCGATCCGCCGGTCCGAGTTGGTACGAAGACGCGTGCTCGACTGGTTGTACGGGAGGTCGGCATCCGCAGGAAGGGGCAGCCCGTCGCGCTGAACGTGGCCTGCCCCGGCTGCATAGCTGAAGCCACCGACCCGTCCTCGATGAGTAAGCTCCACCTCTCTCGTTTGCGCGGAGCCGTAGGCAGCGCCGATTTCGGTGAGGCGGCTGCCGTACTCGAGCCGCGGCGTGGTCAGGTTGACGGCGCCCCCGAGCACATTCGCTCCGTACTCGATGGCCGGGGCGCCCTTGGCGATGGTGATTCCCCCGATGAGTCCGGCCGGGATGAGCGCCAGATCGAGCCGATTGTCCCACGGGACGTTCAACAGGGCTCCATCGAGAAATATGGCCGTCTGACGCTCGCCGGCGCCGCGGAAATAGAGCAGCGACTCCCCGCGCGAATTCGTGGGGACGTGTGCGGATGGAAGTAGCCGGGCCAGCTGCGAAGCAGATGACGCGGTGGACTGCTCGAGGGTCGCGGCCGTCACACGCTGCAGCGTGAATACCTGCGCCTCGACCCGCTGTTCGTCCCGGACGACGATCTCCTGCAGCTCGTAGGCCGGTAGCGAATCCGGAGCATGCTCCTGTGCCGCGACGTCGATGCCAAAAACGAGCATCCCCACCACGAACCACAGAGCGAAACGCATCGAGTCGCTACTCTACCTCACCGTTGGTGGAAGGCTCGCCATCCTGCGACGGGGTATCGGTGGACGCGGACACATCTCCGCCATCATCCGGAAGCCCATTTCCACCCACGACGCTATCCTCATCCTCTTCCACGACCACTCGAGTCACGTCCGCAATGGCGTCATCCGACTTGAGGTTGATGACGCGCACGCCCTGGGTATTGCGACCCTGCGTGCTGATGTCGTCCACGTGCATGCGGATCATCAGCCCTTTGCGCGTCACGATCATGAGGTCATCCGAGTCGAGGACGCCCATCACGGCCACGAGCTTGCCCGTCTTCGGCGTGGTCTTCATCGTGATGATGCCCTTGCCGCCGCGCGACTGCACGCGATACTCGTCGAGCTTCGTGCGCTTGCCGTACCCGTTCTCACTGATGGAGAGCACCTGCCGATCCCCCTCCGTGAAGACGACCATGCCGACGACCTTCTCGTCGGGCCCGAGTGAGATTCCGCGCACCCCGCGGGTGTTACGTCCCATCGGCCGGACGTCTGCCTCGTTGAACCGGACTGAACGCCCGTTGGAGGCGGCGAGCAACACGTGTGCCTCGCCGTTCGTGAGGCTGGCCTCGATCAGCTCGTCACCATCCACGATCGAGATCGCGATGATCCCGCCGGCCCGCGGTCGGCTGAACGCCTCGAGCGGCGTCTTCTTGACCTGACCCTGACGGGTGGCCATCATCACGAAATGGCTGTTGAGGAAGTCCGGATCCTCGAAATGCCCCTTCGGCAAGGCGAGCACGGCGCGGACACGGTCATTCGGTTCGATCTGGATCAGATTGCGGATGGATCGCCCCTTCGCGATGCGCGCGCCCTCCGGAATCTGGTATACGCGCAGCCAGTAGCACAGCCCGTCGTCCGTGAAGAAGAGGAGGTAGTCGTGGGTCGAGGAGACGAAGAGATGTTCGATGTAGTCTTCATCGCGCCGTCCACTGCCTTTCATGCCGATTCCGCCACGTCCCTGCTTACGGTACTCGGTAACGGGCGTGCGTTTGATCAGCCCCTGATGGGTGATGGTGACGACGACCTGCTCTTCTTCGATGAGATCCTCGATGTCGATGTCGTCGCCGCCGGTGTAGTCGATCTCCGTACGGCGATCGTCGCCAAAGCGGTCCTTGACGTCGAGGAGCTCGTCCTTGATGATTTGCATCCGCAGGTCACGGCTCGCCAGGATGCTCTTCAGCCGTTCGATTTCCTGCAAAATCTCGCGATACTCATCCTCGATCTTCTGACGCTCCAGGCCGGTGAGCCGACTCAGACGCAGGGCGAGGATGGCGTCTGCCTGCACTTCGGTGAGCTCGAACATGGCCTCGTCGGATCGCGGGGGAAGGCCCAGCCTTTCCAGCTGCGCGTCGGTGAGCCGATCCGGGTACACGCCCGCCATCAGGTTGCGCCGGGCGGCGTCGGTGTCCTCGGAGTGGCGGATGATGGTGATCACCTGGTCGAGGTGATCGAGGGCAATGGTGAGCCCCTCGAGGATGTGCGCGCGTTCCTCGGCTTTTCGAAGGTCGAACTCGGTGCGCCGTACGACGACCTCGTGCCGATGGTCGACGTAATGCTTGATCGCATCCTTCAGCGTGATGGTTTTCGGCCGGCCGTTCACGAGAGCGACCATGTTGACGCCGAAGGTCTGCTGACACTGGGTGTACTTGAACAGCTGATTCTGCACGACGAGCGGCACGGCATCGCCCTTCAGCTCGATGACCACGCGCAGGCCTTCCCGGTCGCTCTCATCGCGCAAGTCCGAGATGCCTTCGATCCGCTTCTCCTTGACCAGGTACGCGATCTTTTCGATGAGGGTGCTCTTGTTGACCTGATATGGGATCTCGGTGATCACCAGCGCATTGCGACCCGGGCGAACCTCCTCTTCCCCTATCCGGGCACGCATCACCACACGCCCACGCCCCGTTTCGTAGGCCTCTCGCACGCCTTTGTAACCGAAGATGATGCCGCCCGTAGGGAAATCCGGCGCCGGCAGGTGCTCCATCAATCCGGCGACGTCGATGGACGGATCGTCGATGTAGGCGATGGTCGCATCGACCGTCTCACGCAGATTGTGCGGTGGAATCTTCGTAGCCATACCGACGGCGATGCCGTCGGAGCCATTGAGCAGAAGATTGGGGATGGCGGCGGGGAGAACGCTGGGTTCCTCCAGCGAGCCGTCGAAGTTCTCCTGGAAGTCGACGGTATCCTTGTTGATGTCGCGGAGCATTTCCTCCGCGATCTTTGTCATCCGCGCTTCCGTATACCGCATGGCCGCGGCAGAATCGCCGTCGATGGAGCCGAAGTTGCCCTGGCCGTCCACGAGCGGATAGCGCATGGAGAACTCCTGCGCCATCCGGACCATCGTATCGTAGACCGACGAATCCCCGTGCGGATGATATTTGCCGAGTACCTCGCCGACGACGCGGGCGCTCTTTTTGTAGGCGGCACCGGCCGTGAGCCCGAGATCGCTCATCCCATACAGCACCCGGCGATGTACCGGCTTCAGCCCGTCGCGCACGTCCGGCAGCGCGCGGCTGACGATCACCGACATCGAATAGTCGATGTAGGAGGATTTCATCTCCTCCTCAATATTGACCGGGATTACCCGGGGAGTCTCTTGTTCCATTCGGGGATTAAATGCTGGCTCAAAGAAGCTATCTCGACACCCGGTGGGAAAGGTGCGTTCGTGACCGGCTGCGCCGATCTTGAGGCAGCTTGATCAAATCGGAAAAAAATACGGAAAAACGGCGAGATGTGCCATTTTTGCACGTAGAAATGCGTCATCCTAATGACCTGTTATTAAAAGATATGTGTGAAAAGATGATCCGATCCTCTATGTGGATTCGGGGTCAATTCCCACTCGAGGTGTTTAGTGCGGATTAGAAGCGAGGGAAGGGGACCGGTGATGCTGTTGCCGCGCCGTTTGACGGCTGTGATTTTGTGCTGTGCGATGGCGATGCTCGGCGAGGCCACCGCGCAGACGGCATCGATCGCCGGATATGTTACGGACGCAACGTCCGGCGAGACGCTGCTGACCGCGCATGTCCGCATCGACGGGACTTCGATCGGAGCGGCGACGAACCACGCCGGCTACTACGCCCTGACCGGACTTGGGCCGGGCGAGTACACCATCGTCGCAAGCTACATCGGGTACAGACCCGCACGAATCGAGGTCGTCCTCGCGGCCGGGGAGGAGCGGCGGCTCGATATCGAGCTTCAGCCACAGGAGTATGAAGTGGGTGAGATCACCATCACGGCGGACGAGCTTCTGGACGAAGAAGTGCGTCGCGTGGGGGTAATGCAGCTGCAGACGGACCTCATCCGGCAGCTTCCTGCCGTCCTGCAACCCGACGTCTTCCGTTCACTGCAGCTGCTTCCGGGCATCAAGGCAGCATCCGACTACTCGAGCGGCCTCTACATTCGCGGCGGCAGTCCGGACCAGACCCTTATCCTGCTCGATCGCACCACGGTCTACAATCCATCCCACTTCTTCGGCTTCTTCTCCACGTTCAATCCCGATGCCATCAAAAATGTCCGGGTCTACAAGGGAGGATACCCGGCCAATTACGGAGGGCGCCTGGGCGCCGTGGTGGACATCTACAACCGGGACGGCAATCGGCGCGAGTTCGAGGGCGGCCTCAGTGTCGGTTTGCTCTCCTCGAGTGTGGTCGTGGAGGGCCCGTACAGCCGCGGATCGTACATGATTGCCTTGCGCCGCTCTACGCTCGAGCCGCTTCTTTACGCGCTTCGCCAGTCGAACGTGGAAGGCATTCCCGACGCCTTCCACTTCGTCGATGCCAACGGCAAGCTAAACTTCGATCTGTCCGGCAATGACCGGCTCTCTCTTGCTTTCTACGCGGGCCGCGACGCCCTCGACATCGAATTTCTGGACGATGCCCAGGTCCATCTCGTTTACGGCAATCGAACGATCAGCCTGAACTGGACGCATCTGTTCTCGCAGCGGCTCTTCTCGACGTTCACCGCCACGGGCTCTCGATACCTGAGCCGACCGGACCTGATCCTCGCCGGTACATCTTTCAGCCAGCGAAATCGCGTCGGGGAGGCCTCCCTCAAAGGTGACTTCGAATACTTGCCGAACGATCGCTTTACGGCGGAGGTCGGATTCTGGAGCGGAGTATTCACCTTCGGGTTGACGAATCTGTTCGACGATCAGGAGACGCTCGATGCTTCACTGAACAGCGTGTATACGTCCGTCTATGTGCAGAACACATATCGCCCGACAACGGCTGTTACGCTCCGAGGCGGTCTGCGCGCGAATTACTTCGAGGAGGGCGCCTTTTTCCGTCTGGCACCGCGGCTTTCAGCGGATTACGATCTGACCGGTGATCTACGCCTCCAGGCGGCCTACGGGCGGTATTATCAGTTCTTGACGCTCATCACGAGCGAGCTCTTCTCCGGCTTCGACACGTGGCTCACGACAGGTGATGGCGTGCCACCGGCCTACGGCGACCAATTCGTCCTCGGCGCCAAAGCCGACTTGGGCCGATTCGATCTGGATGTAGAGATGTACTACCGCACGATGCGAGATCTCTTCGAGCTCGACCCGAGCGTGCCCGATCCGGCGGGACTGGACTACGCCGACCTGTTCCATTTTGGGGATGGATTTGCATACGGATTTGAGGCGTTATTGCGACGCCATACGGGTCGGTTCAACGGCTTCCTCGCCTACACATGGAGCCGGACGAAGCGTCGATTTCCGGATGTAAACGAAGGCGTTTACTACACGCCCAAGTACGATCGCACACACGACATCCACTTCGTGCTGAACTATGACCTTTCGCGTGTCTGGCGCATGAATGCGGTGTGGTCTTTTGCCTCAGGGCAGGCCTATACGCGGCCTTTGGGTCGGTATCAAGTCGCGTCCCCGTTCGAATCGGCCGACTGGAACGTACTCGTGACCGAGTACAACAACGACCGCCTACCTCCTTACCACCGGCTGGATGTGGGGATTACGCGGCGGGGTACGATGTTCGGAAGTGCTGCATTCGAACTGTCGGCCCAGGTGATCAATCTGTATAGCCGTCGCAATACGTGGTTTTATTTCTACAATTTTGCCAGGGACGGAGAGATCGACAAAACCGAGGTTCCACAGATCCCGATCCCCGTTCCGAACCTGTCATTCACTCTTCGCTTTTAGATGAAGTCTTTTATACATATAGGCATACTGTTGATGGTACTGAGCGGCTGCGGCCTACTGGAGCCCTCCCAATTCGAGCCGGAGATCGTAGTGAGTGGTTTCCTCGAGGCCGGCAAGAGTTTTCCGTCCATTCGTGTGACGACGACAAGCGCACTTGAAGTAGACGCGGATCCGGCTTCGGCGGCCGTTACGGATGCCCGGGTTAGCATCCAGTGGCTAAGTGACAATGGCGAAATTGTCGAGGAGTATATGTACGGATATTTAGCACGATCCAACGGCCTATATCGTCTCCTCCCAGGTCAAGATGAACCTGTCGAGCCGCTGCGCACCTATCGGCTCGTGGTCGATGTGCCCGACCATCCCACCATTACAGCCACGACGACTGTCCCCGACACGTTCACCGTCCGCGCAAACGGACCGGACACCGTCGTTTACCAATCGGACGCCCCCTTTACTTTCGACGTAGCCGGTGCATTCTATCCCGGACGTCAGAGCTTCTTCATTTTCACGACCAGCGCTTTTGACGGTCTAGACAGCCAGCTTACGCCCTTTGCGCGCCGAATCCTCGAAGAAAGCGACGACATCACCCTTGCCGACCTTCGCGAGCGAGCTTCGCCCATCCTGAACGAAGAGAGCTTTGAACGGGTCGGCGGCGCTCTTCGCATCTCATTTCCATGGCTAGGAATCAATTTTTATGGACGCAACCGTGTCATCGCGCATGCCATCGACGACAACCTTTATGACTTCGTCCGTTCTCACAGCGTACAGCAGGGCGGCTCGACGCGGCCGCCCGGTGAGATTCCCAACGTGCTGGACCCCATCGAGGGAGGAAGAGGGGTTTTTGGCAGCTTTGCATCTGCTTCCATCGACTTTTTCGTCTTGCGGTCGGCCGATTGAACGCCAGGTCGACGGCGGCGCTGCGATCGCCCAAGTCTGCGGCGAGCGCCGGCGCTGTGATCGCCCAGATCGTTACAGCGCTCCGGATGACTTTTTCGGGTTCGAGCAAACGAAGCTCTGCCTGCGTTAGTATGTAGACCTAGCGGATGACTCTCGTAATAGACTCAGGTGGCTCCGTTGTCGTTGATCATCGTCGCGAATCGGGCGCCGATACGTAAGACTCCGGAAGGCTGGTCTCCTTCAATAGGAGGGCTGGCCACCGCACTCCTTCCGGTCCTGGAAGAGCAGGGCGGCGTATGGGTATCGATGAAGGAGGAGGATGACGTTCCGTCTCGTCAAGAATACCCCGCCGAACGCCCCCGATTCGCCGTTCGGCGAATTCCGCTATCCGAAGAGGAGCTGCAGAATTACTACTACGGCATGGCAAACCGCGTGCTGTGGCCGATTTCCCATTACATGGTGCATCACCTGGAGCTCGAGACGGAATTCATGCAGGCGTATGAAGCCGTCAACGCACGCTTCGCCGCGGCAGTGATCGAGGAATATCAGGAAGGCGATTACATCTGGATTCAGGACTATCACCTCATGCTGGCTCCGGCGCGCATTCGTGAGCGCCTTCCCACAACCACGATGGCTCACTTCTGGCACATCCCGTGGCCGGCTATGGAAGTTTTCCGCATTCTGCCCTGGGCCCGCGACCTGCTGGAAGGAATCCTGGGGTGCGATGTCATCGGATTTCACGTTGAGGAGTACGTCGAGAACTTTCTCGAGAGTGCGCGGGTCCTGCTCGGTGCACAAGTGGATGGAAGCACAGTACACTGGGGAGGGCGAAAGATTCGGGTCGAAGCCCATCCGATCGGCATCGATGTGGAGCGTTTCGAGCGGATGTCGGCGGCCGTTGACGAAGAAGCGGAGAACCTTCGCGAGGAAGTCGGTGCGGAATTCCTCGTCGTCGGGATCGATCGCCTCGATTACACGAAGGGCATCCTCTCGCGACTCCTCGCTTTCGAGCAGTTTCTAAAGGACTATCCCGAATACCATGAGAGGGTAGCCTTCTATCAGGTGGCCACTCCGAGCCGTACCGAGGTCGAGTCGTACCAGCAGCTCAAGCGGGAGGTCGATGAGGCCGTCGGGCGCATCAACGGTGCATTCGCGCAGGGCAACTGGGTGCCCGTGCATTACCGCTACCGCTCCTACACCCAGGAGGAGCTCTGCATCTTCTACCGCGCGGCCGACGTCGGCCTCATCACGCCGCTCCGCGACGGAATGAACCTGGTGACACAGGAGTTCATCGCAGCCAACCAGCGGGGCGTGCTCGTGCTCTCGGAACTCACCGGCGCCGCCTACCTACTCCCTGAGGCGCTCCAGGTCAATCCATACGACCATTTCGCGCTCACGAATATTATCAAGGAAGCTCTCGAGATGTCGCACGAGGAGAAGCATGAGCGCCTGGCCCAGCTGAAGTCACGCGTCGCCCGGCTGGATGTGCATCGATGGGCGGATGGTTTCCTGACGGCCTTTGCCGCTGCGTAACAATCGTTGGCGTAGTGCGCCATGGCCAAGAAGGCAAAGACGATGAGTGACCGACTCCCCATCGCCCCCGATCCGCTGTTCTTTCTCGACTACGATGGGACGCTAGCCCCCATCGTGGATGATCCCATGCAGGCTTTTCCGCACCCCGACGTCCCCGAACTGATGGAGGCGCTGGCGCGACGATATCCTGTCTGGATCATTTCAGGCCGGCACCTGAGCGACCTCGAGCAGCTCATCGATCAGAGCGTGGACGCCATCGGGCTTCACGGCATCCAACATGGCCGGCTTCACGGCCCTACGTCGTTTCGCATATCGGATGAGGAGCGCGCGGCGATTCTCTCTATGCGCCGCTCGGCACCCATTTCCGAGGGCATTCAGATCGAGGAGAAGGGTCCAATGTTCGCCGTTCACTATCGTCTATCCGGCGACAAGGACGCCGCGCGGCGTCTGATTTCTGAATGGGCCGAGGCCACGCCGGATTCGCTCGATGCGATCTGGGGGAAGGATGTCGTCGAACTCCGCCCGAAGCGTACCAGCAAGGGGACGGCGATACTGGACGTCATCGACGGGTTTCCGGGTCGCACGCCCATTTATATCGGGGACGATGTCACGGATGAGGATGCATTCAGGGTGTTGGATGCCGATGCCATTACCATCAAGGTTGGTCCCGGCGAAACGGCCGCGAAGTACCGGCTCGGGGATGTGAACGACGTCGTCGACTACCTGCGAGGCTATCTCAGCGACCCATCCGACCTCTGACCTCCGACTTCCGTCTTCCGGCTTCCAACTTCCGACATCTGACATCCGACCTCCGACTTCCGACTTCCGACCCTACCATCCTTCCTCCATGCGCTTCAGCTCTTCCAGCCTGAACACGGCATTGATGAGTCCGAGGTGGCTGAATCCCTGCGGAAAATTGCCGAGTAGATCTCCGCTTTCGGGATGGACTTCTTCGGAGTAGAGTCCGACGGGGCTCATGTGCTCGATCAAGGCGGCCAGGGCGGCCCGGGCCGTACGAAGGTCGCCGGTCAAACCGATGGCCTCCACCATCCAGAACGACGGAAGTAGGAAGGCGCCTTCCGGGTCGGTCAGCCCATCTTCATTGCGGTAGCGGTAGAGGAGAGGATAGGGCCCGGCCTGAAGCTCGCGAATGCATGCCTCGAGCGTGCTCTTGAAGCGGGGATCCGTTGCCGATATGAATCCCACGGACGGCATGACGAGAATCGACGCATCGAGGGCTCGGTCGCCATACGACTGCGTAAAGGCGCCTACATCTGGATCCCAGGCTTTCTCGAGCACCTCCTCCTGGATTCGATGGGCTTCGCGCCGCCACTCCTCGACCGGCGCATCGGCGTTGAGTTGCCGGGCGAGCTCGGCCGCACGTGTGAGCGCCACCCAGGCCCATACCTTCGAATAGGTGTAGTGACGTGCCTCGGTCCGGGCCTCCCAGATGCCGGCGTCGGGTTCGGTCCATCGTCGGCGAACGATTTCGGTGATCGCCGTGATCTTCTCCCATTCGGTGACCGTCAGGAGGCCGCCCTGCCGATCGTATCGTAATGCGGCATCGATGAGGCTCCCGTAGATGTCGAGCTGGAACTGATCGACCGCGGCGTTGCCGATGCGAACGGGCCGCGAGTCACGATAGCCTCTCAGCGGCAGCTCGCGCTCGGGCAGGGACCGTTCTCCGCGGATGCCGTACATGATCTGGAGCGGACCTCCCTCGAGGGCCTGGCCGAGCAGCCAGTCGAAATAGGAAGCTCCCTCCTCGATGTATTGAGCCTGAAAGAGGGCGCGGAGAATAAAGGCGGAATCCCGAACCCACGAGTAGCGGTAGTCCCAGTTGCGCCCGCCGCCCGGCCATTCGGGGAGCGAGGTCGTGGGCGCGGCCACGATGGCTCCCGTTGGCTCGTACGTCAGGAGCTTCAGGGTGAGGAGGCTGCGCTCGACAGCATCTCGGTACCGTCCGTGATAGGTCAGCCGGTCCACCCAGTTTCGCCAGAACGTCCGAACTTGCCAGAGCCGGCGGTCGGGCTGGTAGCTGGCCACGGGGTGAACATTGTACGCACCCCAGTCGCAGACGAAATAGAGCTCCTGGCCGGCCTGCATCGAGGCCCGTGCGACGGCTCGGCCGTCCTCGATCTCCATCTGCAGTTCCGTCGACAGCACGAGCGAATGTCCCTCCTGGTCGACGGCCTTCACTCCGTAGTTGCCGACTTGAAGCTTCGGCAGGCGGAGTCCGTAATCAAATCGCGGTTCGAAGATGACCTCAAAATCGACGGTGCCGCGCAAGCACTCCACGCGACGATAAATCTCGGCCGTCGGGACCTTGCGCCTCGTATACGGCATAAAGTCGCGTATGCGCATCGTGCCGCGAGCGGTCGCCATTTCGGTCGTGAGGACGTTCGTTCCCCGTTCGTATCGCTGCCACGCCGTGAAGGGATCGGATGGGCGAATCGCGAGTCGCCCCGCCTCGGGATCCAGAAGTGCGCCGAAGACGGATGGGCTATCGAAATCCGGCAGGCAGGCCCAGTCGATCGAGCCGTCCGCACTAACCAGCACTGCCGTACGACTGTCGCCGATGATTCCGTAGGACTCGAGCGGCTTGTATTCCGGAAGTTGACTGGGATCGAACTGGAACTCTCTCATCGGCAGGATTTTAGACGTCGCCGCAGGGCCGCAAATAGCGGCCGATGTATATACAAAAGGGTGCCAACTCGGACCAGGGAACTGGTATCGCTTCCAAAACCTTAACTAATTCTTACGCATTTCACCCTTGGGATAGGCGGCAACTTTCTTCTACGTTCTTCCATCCAAAGAACCACCACCCACAAACCAAAGACGAGACATGGCAGAGTATGCACACCCGGAAGCCCTGGTTACCACCGACTGGGTGGCCCAGCACAAGGATGATCCGAACGTCGTGATTGTGGAGGTCAACGTCGATACGGAGTTATATGACAAGGGCCACGTTCCCGGCGCCATCGGATGGAGCTGGAAGACCCAGCTCGCCGATCAGGTTCGGCGAGACATTCTCTCGCGCGAGGACTTCGAGGCATTGATGCGCGAGAGTGGCGTCAACAACGAGGATACCGTCATCCTCTATGGCGACAGCAACAACTGGTTCGCCGCGTGGGCGCTGTGGCAATTGAAGATGTACGGCCACGACGATGCCCGCATCATGGACGGCGGCCGCAAGAAATGGGAGAAGGAGGGGCGCGAGCTCACGACCGAGCGACCGTCCGTCACTCCATCCAACTATCAGGCCAGGGAACTCGATCTTTCGCACCGCGCCTTCCTTCCGGAAGTCCAGCAAAAGGCCATGAACGGTGCGGTTGGGCTCGTCGACGTTCGCAGTCCGGCGGAATTTTCGGGCGAGATTCTGGCGCCTCCAGGATTGCCGGAGACGTGCCAGCGCGGCGGTCACATCCCCGGCGCATCCAACATTCCCTGGTCGAAAGCCGTCAACGACGAGGACGGCACGTTCAAGCCGGCGTCGGAGCTGCGCGAGCTTTACCGGCAGGCAGGCATCACGGATGATCGCCCGGTGATCACGTACTGCCGCATCGGCGAGCGCAGCAGCCATTCGTGGTTCGTGCTCAAGTACCTGCTCGGATTTGAGGACGTGAAGAACTACGACGGCTCGTGGACGGAGTGGGGCAACCTGGTCGGTGCTCCGATCGAGACCGGGCCCGGCAAGCAAGCCGGCGGCTGAAGCCGCGCCGGTCTGTCGACTTCAGCTCGCGGCGAAGGTGACGTCACGAAGACGATTTCCTGACTTCACGGAAGGCCTCGCGACGTTCGGCGCGAACCCGCAATTCGTAGAAGTAGACCCCGCTGGCGAAGGGACTCATGTCTATGTGCTGCTGGTACCGACCAGCGCGCTGCGCTCCAATCTTGTAGTGCAGGACGCGCTGCCCCAGCACATTGTAGATATAGACGTCCACTTCGCCAGCGCGCGCAGGGAGTACGGAATCGTACTCCTGACCCGCCATCGTCATCGTCGGACGACCGGCGGACTTCAAATGACGTGGCCATCTCGCGCGCAGGCAGCTCAAGTACACGGCTCTGTGGGAGGCCTGTGCGTCAGTGGCGGTCCGCGTCAATGCTCTTAACAATCGCGACGAGTTCGGACAGCATCATCGCCGTCGCTCCCCAGATACGCAGACCCTCCGCATCGAAGTAGCGGACCAGCAAGCGATCGCCGCGCACCATCCACTCCTCTTCGCGGACGCGGGCCGGATCGAGTAGCTGTGGGAAGGGGACATGCACGATGCGCTCAACTTCGCGATCCTGGGGCGTGAGCGTTACACGCTCGGTGAAGCCCACGAACGGGTACACGCAGAATCCTGAGGGCGGGATGTAGAGGGGCGTCAACTGCCCGAGCACGGTCACTTCATTCGGAGAGACATCGACCTCTTCCTGAGCTTCGCGCAGGGCGGTCTGCAGAAGCGGCTCGTCGCCTTCGCGCTGACCTCCCGGAAAGGAGACCTGCCCGGGGTGATGCTTTAGGTGGGCGCGCCGGACGGTCAACACGACGTGAGGCACGTCATCCATGGGATGGAGAAGCGCAAGGACCCCGGCCTCCCTGCAGTCGCGGCCGGACACATTGATGCGCTCCGATGCCCTGGAGTGCATCGGCGCCATCTGCAGCTGCGCTTCGGGACCCGGAAGTGGGTGCCCGAGACGCTCTTCGAGCCGCTTCATCAAGGATGCAAACGACGTTCGCGTAGCCTCACTCATGCCTGTTAATTGGTGGGGAAGCACTCCTGCCCACCGAATAAAATCGATCGGTGGGAAGCACGCGTGCCCACGGAATAAAATCGATCGGTAAGAAGCACGCGTGCCGACCGAACAAATTCGATCGGTCGGTGGCACTCGTGCCTACCTAATAAAAAGGCCCGCGCAGGATGATCCTGCGCGAGCCAATCGCATTTGATCTCCGGCTCTGCCTTCTATTCAGCTCGGCCGGTCCGCTGTGAACTAGCGGATTTCGATCCGCCGCGGCTTCGTCTGCTCAGCCTTCGGCACGCGAACGGTCAGCACTCCGTCCTTGTACGTGGCGGAGATTTTGTCGCTCACGACAGCCTTCGGCAGGTTGAATGAGCGGTAGAAGTGGCCGAAGGTGCGCTCCATGCGCACGACATTCTGATCCTCCGACTCCTTCTCCCATTTCCGCTCGCCACTGATCGTGAGCGTATCATCCTCCCAGTTGACCCGGAAGTCGCCCTTCTTCATGCCGGGAGCGTCTACGTGGATGATGTAGCTGTCATCCGTCTCCGTCAGGTCGACTCGTGGTGTCCACGACACCACTTCGTTTTCGCCATCGAGACGGAGGGGTAGGATTTCCTCGAACAAGCGATCGATTTCGCGCTGCATCCGGCGAATATCCGTGGAGGGCGAAAAGCGAACCAGGCTTGTCATGGCTGTACCTCCCTGTATGGTTTGTTCTCCATTTTCCTCTCAATGGAATCGTACCCGACCCCAGGCGACTCTGCGCCGGAGCCGGTGTGCGATTCCATCCAAAAGGATAAACAACCCTCGTGCCAGCGCGCGTGTGGCGTCAAAACGACATAGAGAAGACGGGTCGGGCTTGAAAAGGTGGCAGGGTCTGCGTGTACACCCCGTTGAAGTTTGTCAGCCGGCTCGGGCAGGGTGGCTACGAGCTGTCGGACTGTATGAAATTGTGTCTCGAGGTCAAGGGTATCGCGCCGGTAAGATCGTCCCTTCCGCTGTACCGAAGCCCACCCTGAATCCCTCACCCTCGGCGTACGCCGTCATGATCACCGCATCACCATCCTGCAGAAACGTTCTCGTTTCGCCACCCGGGAGGTTTATCGGCTTTTCGCCGCGCCACGTGAATTCGAGTAGGCTGCCGAAGGTCTCGGGTGTTGGCCCCGAGATCGTGCCGGACGCCATCAGGTCGCCCGGCCGAAGGTTGCACCCATTGACGGTATGATGAGCTAACTGCTGGGCCATGCTCCAGTAGAGGTACTTGAAATTGGAGCGGCAGATGGTGTGCGGCGCATTAGAACCGGTCGGCAGGAGCGCCACCTGGAGCTGGATGTCGTAAGCCGCCCTGGCGTCCGGATGCCGGAGGTATTCCAGGGGTTCCGGATCTTGTGCCGGCCCCTGGGTTCGAAAAGGTTCAAGAGCATCCATGGTCACCACCCACGGGGAGATGGTAGTGGCGAAGCTCTTGCCGAGAAACGGTCCAAGCGGCACGTATTCCCATTTCTGGATGTCCCTGGCCGACCAGTCGTTCACGATCACCATCCCGAAAATGTATTCGTGGGCGCGATGAATCGGGACCGGCTCTCCGAGATTCGTGCCCGGGCCGATGAAGAAGCCCATCTCCAGCTCGAAATCGAGGAGGCGCGACGGGCCGAAGCTGGGGCGTTCGGCATCATCGGCCTTGCTCTGTCCGCATGGACGGCGGATTTCGGTACCCGAACAGACGATCGAGCTGGATCGGCCGTGGTATGCAACGGGCAGATGAAGCCAGTTCGGTTGGAGGGCGTTGTCCGGGCCGCGAAACATGGTGCCCACATTCGTGGCGTGCTCCCTCGAGGAGTAGAAGTCCGTATAATCGCCTATCGAGGCCGGAAGCAGCATTTCCACGTCATCGAGCCGGTAGAAGGCCCGAGAACGGAGCTTGCCATCATCTCGCAAATCCGGCGTGTCTGCATCGAGCAAGTATTGGAGCGTGGCGCGGGCCGCGCGCCAGACATCGCGGCCAAGCGACATGAAATGATTGAGTGACGCTCGAGAAAACGGCTTCTCCACACGGATATCTCGATCCTCGAAAAGTCCGGCCTCCTCCAGAACGGAGAGGTCGACGACAAAATCGCCAAGAGCCACTCCAACACGAGGCGCGCCGCCGGAACGCGGTCGGAAGATGCCGTATGGGAGGTTCTGAATGGGAAAGTGGGACGCTTCGGGGATTTCGATGAAGGATCGGGTCATACGTTGCACGTGCGCGTCAAATCAATCCTAAGGCCTCGAGATCCTCGACCGGCTCGTCGAAGCTGCAGCTTCCGAAGGATAGTGCACTCGAGGTGCGAACACGTTCGATCACGGCGAGGGGGACCGAAAGCTCCTGCCAGGAAAACGCATCTTGCGAGAATTGGAAGTGGGATGGATCGTCATCCATCAGGATCTCGGCGATGCGGCCCTCATCCAGCTCGTGCATCGAGGCGAGCGAGGCGGCTCCAAATACGTTGATGAAGCCGTGCATTGGGCTGCCCAGGTTATCGTCATATCTGCGAAACGGGTGGTGAAGTCCTGCTGTGGCCTTGAAAGGCGCCTCCATCCGCAAGCATTCGGCAATGAAGAGCGCGACCTGCTCGACAGGGGGGATGGAGGATGGCTCCGTCCCGCCGGTGCGAATCTTGAGGCCTGAGCGCCCATCCGTGGAGGATTCGCGCTCGCGATTGACCTGAGCCGCGGCGCCGGCCACCAGCGGCACGGTCTGGTGAAGGAAATCGTTGGCAGGAATCTCCACGAAAATGTTCGTGGACGCCAGGCCGGCCGACTTCAGCGATTGCGTGACCTGTCTCAAGAATCGACCGACGTGGATGGCGTCGGTCTCGAGTAACTCGGCGGGAAGACGTGCTTCGAACTGATCGATCGTCGCGTGCGATCCGTGCTCATCCAGGAAGGTTCGGACCTTCGACAGATCGTCCGCGAGGGACTGCAGAAAAGCGTCGGCTGTGGCGCCACCGGTGGCGAGAAGCGCCAGGTGAAGCGGCTCGGGCGCCGCGAGAAGCGTACTTCGTTCGGGCAGGTCCGCGAGGCGCGCGGTGGGCACGATAAACCGCGCAAGCATCCAGGAATGCGCCGAACGTCGATGTTGGGCGAATTTGCTGGCTGCGTCGTCGAGCGAGAGCGATGCAGGCGGATACATGCCCGCATAGTCGATGATCTCGTTGAGGAGAGCCTTGAGCGACGCTGTCACCGAGTAGATTGTGCTATAGGTAAGGACACTGGCCCCTATGGGCCCTGGACAACCTGACATTGGGCCGCCACACATGAATCTGGAATGCGGACGTGACGGCGCCGATCACGATTCAATGCACATCGAGGACCGGAGTTTTGACGGTTCTGTACCGTCGAGCGTGTGGGAAAATAGGCGGAGAACTCGCGTTACGAGCATTTGTATCAGCCTCATTAAGAATGTACTTTACAACGCTATCTACTGTCGACGATTCCTTATAGAAGCGACATCCAATGGTCATGAAAAAGTTTTCCGTTCTCTGCGTCCTTCTAGTGGGCGGGGTCCTGCTGATGGGCGCCAACGGGTGTTCCAGCGATCCGAACATCGAAGGCGCCAAACTGGACCTGCGAAACAAGGATTACGACCGGGCGCTGGAGAACGTCAATACGGCGCTCGAGCGCAACCCGCAGAATGCAGAGGCATTAGACCTGAAAGGGCAGATCCTCCAGGAGCAGGCGGGCGAAGTCAGCGATCCGGAGCAGCATCGTCAGATTGTCGAACAAATGCTACAGGCCTACAATCAGGCGGTGCAGATCGATCCGGGCCTTCAGAACGACATCCAGCAGCGCCTTCGTCTGGCGTACTACAACGAATTCCGCAGCGGAATCCAGGCATTCAACAGGGGTCAGAATGATGCATCAGCCTACGATCAGGCTGTGATGCACTTCGACCTCGCCGCGCAGATCCAGCCCGACTCGGCCGGGGCCTATGTGAACAAGGCCTACGCGCTGCTGAACACCGGGCGCACGCAGGAGGCCGTCGAGCCCCTCGAGCAGGCCATAGAGCACGGCGACACGCAGGCCGAGACGTTCATGTTTCTCGCGGACCTTTACAACCAGCGGAACGAGCCCCAGCAGGCCCTCAGTGTCCTCGAGAGAGCCGTGGAACTGCATCCCGACAATGCCGATCTGCAGGCTCAGCTTCTGAACGCCTACGTGCAGACGGGCCGTATCGAGGACGCGCTGAACGAATACCGTGCGGCCGTCCAGAGAGACCCGCAGAACAAGCTGTACCGCTACAACCTCGGATCGCTCCTGCTGGAGGCCGAGGAGTATGACGAGGCGATCGAGCATCTGGAGGTGGCCGTGCAGGTGGATCCCGAGTATGCAAATGCGCAATACAACCTCGGTGCCTCCTACGTCAATAAGGCCGTCGACGTCAACGAGCGGATCAATGAGCTGGATGACGCGCTGCGGACCGAGCGATCTCAGCTCTCCGATGCCGAAATTCAACAGCGCGAGCAGGAGATCGAAGAATTGGCGGGCCAGCGCCGCGACTTGTTTGCCCAGGCCATTCCGCCTCTGGAGCGCGCGAAGTCGTTGATGGAATCCAGTGGAGATGATGCCACGTCGGTGTGCCAGGCGCTCTTCTCGGCCTATGTCCAGACGGATCAGCAGGATAAGGCCGAATCGATCGCAGCCTGCGCGGGCTACGAGGACCTGGACTGATCGCGGCCGAGCAGCCGGATCAGATTTCCATCGTCGATTAGCAGCCCGGGCCCGCCACGCGTGGGTCCGGGCTTTGTCATACACCAGCGAGGGGATATGCAGATCAAGACGAAGCAGGGGTTTGGGACACGGGCCATCCATGCCGGGCAGCGGCCTGACCCCACGACCGGCGCCATCATGACGCCGATCTATCAGACCTCCACCTACGTACAGGAGGCGCCGACCGTCCACAAGGGCTACGAGTACTCGCGAGTCTCCAATCCCACGCGCACGGCCCTCGAGGCAAACCTGGCGGCACTCGAGGATGCTGCTCACGGGATCTGTTTTGCCTCCGGCGTGGCTGCGACGGATGCCATCATCAAGTCGCTTCGGCCCGGCCAGCACGTGCTCGCGATGGACGATCTCTACGGCGGCACGGTGCGCCTATTCCGGCAGGTCTTCGAGCCGTTCGGGATTCGGTTCTCGTTCGCGGACTTGACGGATCTGGAGGCGGCCGAGCGGGCCGTAACCGACGACACCGCGCTGATGTGGCTGGAGACGCCGACCAATCCGCTGATGCGGGTGGTGGATATCGCCGCGCTGTCGGAGATCGCTCATGCGAAGGGGGCGGTCGTGGCCGTCGACAACACCTTTGCATCGCCCTACCTGCAGCAGCCGCTGGCGCTGGGCGCCGACCTGTCCGTGCATTCGTCGACGAAGTACCTGGGCGGGCATTCCGATGTGATCGGTGGCGCCGTGCTGACGAATGATGATGAGTGGGCGGAGAAGCTGCGGTTTCAGGTGAAGGCCACCGGAGCGGCGCCCGCGCCGATGGATTGCTTTCTCCTGCTTCGTAGCACGAAGACGCTGCACCTCCGGATGGAGCGGCACTGCGAAAATGCGCGGCACGTGGCGGCCTTTCTGGATGAGCATCCGAAAGTGGGACGCGTGCACTATCCGGGCCTCCCCGACGACCCCGGCCACGAGCTGGCCTCACGCCAGATGCGCGATTTCGGGGGGATGATGTCCTTCTCGCTCGCCGATGACGACATTGACAAGGCGATGCACGTGCTCTCGAGCACCGAAATCTTCTCGCTGGCCGAGAGCCTGGGCGGCGTCGAGAGCCTCATCGAGCATCCCGCCTCCATGACCCACGCCTCCGTGCCGCGCGAGGATCGCATCAGAGTCGGACTGGAGGACTCGCTGATCCGGCTGTCGGTGGGGGTGGAAGACGTGGTAGACTTGATCGACGATCTGGATCAGGCGCTGGCGAGCGTATAGATTAGAGCGGCCCGGCATTTGTCCGTAAGTTCGGATTTAATTGTTCGAACGAATTGTAATTGGGTGAGAGGCCACACGCACGCAGGAAAACCTTGGGAGCAGGTTTATCCGATGAATGCTGGATGATGTACTCTCAATAGCGGCATCGACTTTGGCCGTTGTGATCCTCGCCGCGGCGCCCATCCTGATGGGATGCGATGAGGGGCTGGGATCCAGGGAAGGCGCAGATCGCCCGTTCACGATCTACGGCGTTTTCACGCCCGATCACGATACGCAGTCCGTTCTGGTTTACCCGATCGAAGACTTCCCGTCGCAGGGCTCGCCGGAGCCGCTCGATGCGAACGTGTATTCCATCAACCTATCGACGGGCGAGCGGACGATGTGGCGCGATTCGGTGTTGGCGCATACGGATTCGAGCTTCACGCACGCGTACTGGGCGCCCTTCCGCGCAGATCACGGAGAGAGATATCGTCTCGTCGTGGAAAGATCGGACGGGGCCGCGAGCAGCGTAGAGGTGCAGGTGCCGGAGCCGGTCAGCATATCTCTTCTGGATGAGTCGAATGCCGGTCGGGTACGAATTGGTGTCGAAGGGGCAGATACTCGCCTGCTTACGCCCGAGATCAAGTACCGAGTTTACAAACTGGAACGCAACCGCCGAGAATACACGATTTCCTACGCCGGAAGCGAGGTTCAGGAAGCGGATGGGTGGCACATCACGATAAACATGGTCAGGGACGCCACTCAAATCAACTTCCTGTACAATGGCCAGGAGATGACGCTTGGCGGGATCTGTCGCGAAGACTTCGTTATCCTCGAATCACTCCGCTTGCGGGCGATCATTGGAGACCCTGTCTGGGAGCCGCCCGACGGCATTTTCGATCCCGACTTGATCTCCAATCCGGTTGCGATGAGCAACGTTGAGAATGGATATGGATTCGTGGGGGCCGGATACCGGATCGATGAGCTGCTGTGTCCGTCTGAAGAGCTGGTCGCCGGTTCGTGCATGCTCGATGGCGTGGACTGCCGACGCGAATAACTCTCGTTGACGCAGAATCGGCCCCAGCTTTCCTTTACACTTGACCGGGCCTATAGTGTCATGGGAAGAGTTCGTCTCAGAGCAGAATTGTGCTGGTTAGGGTTCTCCTTCTCTCCGCGTTGGTGTTTTTAGGATGCCGGGAAGATCTGGCTCGGCGGGACACGTCCGACAGTCCGTTCTCGATGTACGGCGTCATGAGTCCACAGCTCGAGATTCAGTCGATCCGTGTTTACTCTGTCGAGAGCTTTCCAACGCTCGGATCCACCGAGCCGCTGGACGCCGACGTATTCTCAACGGATCTCCAGACGGGAGAGCACGTGGCGTGGCGGGATTCGGTGATCGAGGAGTCGAGCGGCCAATACGCACACGTATTCTGGGCGGAGTTCAGGGCAGAGTACGGGCACGAGTATCGAATTGAGGCGGTACGGCGATCCGATGGCGAGGCGAGCGTCGTGGACGTCCGCGTGCCGGAGGCGGTGAACGTGACCGTCGTGGACGAGAGTAATCCGGGCGCCACGGTGATTCGCATCGACGGAAAGGAAATCCGCCCGCTGAAATCCGAGGTGATTTACCGGATCGCCAATGTAAATCCGGAATGCCGGGTCCTGGTCGACCGCTTCTCCTACGAAGGAGACGAGTATGCGAGTGGTGATGGTTGGCAGCTGGACATCAACCTCTCATCGGACCGCTTCGACATTTTATTCGACTGCGGCGGGATTACCATCGCGCCTCTACCATATTGCCCTCCTTACGTCGGTCTGGATGGCATAGATCTACATTTCATTGTGGGCGATACCGACTGGAATCCTCCCAACGGAATTTTCGACGGACACATCCTGTCTGAGCCAAACGTCATGTCCAATGTTCAGAACGGCTTTGGCTTCGTCGGCGCCGGGTACCGTCACGCGGCGCGCATCGAGCTGTCGAGACAGGCTCTCGAGAGGGCATGCTTTACGTCTGACAATGATGAATCGGCGTGAGATCGACGGCAAGATACCGGCGTGAGACTGACGGCAAGATACCGGCGTGAAGATATTCGATGCGTCTCGATTTAAGGGCCATATCAGATCCCCCATTTCGGAGACGCCTCCGCCGCAGGTGCCATATCCTCGTGGCTGCATGGCTTCTGTCGGGCGCGACAGTTTCGGGCGTCCAGGCCCAGACGGCGCGGATCAGTGGTTTCGTGACGGATGTCGAGGACGGCAAGCCGCTCGAGGGAGCGACCGTCGCGCTATACCAGGCCTCCTACGAGGGCGCACCGGAGTATGGCACGGCTACCGATGCCGGGGGTATCTATCAGCTGCGCGGCATCGAGCCGGGGCGGTACCTGATTCAGATATCGTTTGTGGGGTACTACTCGCACCGCGACACGCTCACGTTCGTCGCGGACGAGGCCCGTACGCTCACCATCGCGCTCGAACCGGATGCGGAGGCGCTGGGGGAGGTGGTCGTCGAGGGCGAGCGGGCCTTCGGTGGTGCGCATATAGCGAGCGGGCATCAGCGCATCCGACCGGCTGAGATTGCGCTCATTCCCGCGCCCGATTTGTCCGCCGATCTCGCCGGCTACCTCTCGGCTCTCCCGGGGATCGTGACGACGGGCGATCGCGGCGGGCAGTTTTTCGTCCGCGGCGGCGAGCCCTCCCAGAATCTCACGCTGCTAGACGGAATCGTCGTCTACCAGCCCTTCCACGTTCTTGGATTCTATTCGGCTTTTCCGGCAGAGATCATCGATCGCGTGGATCTCTTCGCCGGGGGTTTCGGCGCCCGGTACGCCGGGCGGCTCTCCTCCGTGATCGACGTGCGCTCCCGTGCCGGTAATAATCGGAGCTTCGGTGGGCAAGCCGGCATTTCGCCGTTCCTGGGAGCACTCCATCTCGAAGGGCCCATCGTTCCCGGTAAGGCGTCCTTTCTTATATCGGGACGCCAGGGCCTGGTCGAGCGCGTGGGGCGCGACATCTACGATCAGGACATGCCGTTCTCCTTCGATGATCTGTTCGGAAAGGTGCAGGTGACGCCGAGCGGCCGCGATCGCGTCTCGATCTCCGTGCTTCGGACGCGGGACCGCGGTGATCTCGTCCACGAAATCGACGACCAGCGCAACCAGGAGATCCGATGGTCCAACGAGGGCGGAAGCCTGCAGTGGCTAATGCTCCCCCGGGCACTTCCGCTGGCGGCGCAGCTTACGCTGAGTCGCTCGCGCCATGAGATGGAGCAGGGCACGCCGGGCGACACGGTGCGGTCGACCTCGATCGACGAGACGAGGATCCGGTTGGATGCCACCTTCTCGGAGGGATCGTTCTTCGGCGGACGCTCGTCCACCTCAGCCGGATGGGAGGCCGCCTTTATCCGCGTCAAAAGCAACCTGGGCGGAATCTTCCAGAATCTCGCGCGCCAGAGCCGGAGCGTCCCCGCCATGGGATTCTATGTAGAGCCCGACCTGCGACTCGCATCGGGGCTCGCGCTTTCGGCCGGGATGCGAGTGCAGTGGTACGACGTCAAGATCTATCCCTACTTCGAGCCGCGGGTTCGCCTCAGCTGGGACCGCGGGATCCACCACTTTACAGGCGCAATCGGCCGCTATAATCAACAGCTCGTCGGAGTCAGCGACCGGCGGGATGCGGCGAGTATTTTCACGGCCTGGACGGGCGTTCCGCGCGCGGGCGTAGATGCGAGCGACCAGCTGAGCGACGACGTTCTACGCGGGCGCCTCGGCAGAGCCATTCACGGGATCGTCGGATACCGCGCATCACCAACACAGCGCATCGAGCTTTCCATCGAAGGCTTCTACAAGCACCTCGACAACTTATTTGTCGCCGAGTGGACGGCCATTCCACGCCTGACCACGCGCCTCCAGCCTGCCGTGGGCCGATCCTTCGGCGCGGAGGCTCGCATGGAAGTCCGGAGGGAGCCGATTTACGCGCTCGTGACCTACGGGTGGTCCAACACTCGCTACTCGGCCGTAGGCGAGGCGATACCACTCTGGTACGGCACGGAGCGCCTGCGGTATCGTCCTCCGCATGATCGGAGGCACCAGCTCGGTGCCCTCATCAGCGCCTCAGTAGCCGGCTTTGAGCTCAGCGCGCGCTGGCAATTCGGATCGGGGCTGCCCTACACAAGGCCGCTCGCCTTCGATGGATTTGCACTGGTGGATGACATCAAAACGGCCTTTGAGCTGGAGCATTCCCGGCGCGTCATCTACGAGCGTCCATTCGACTCCATCCTGCCGACTTATCACCGGTTGGATGTCTCCGCGGAGCGCACCTGGCGGCTCGACCACGCCACCGTAACACTCATGGTGGGCGCCATCAACGTATATGACCGGCGAAACGTGTTCTACGTCGATTCCTTCACGCTCGAGCGCCAGGACCAGCTTCCCTTCATGCCGACCGTAGGCCTTGAGATTGGGTTTGAGTAGGATTGTCGTGTGGGGGGAAAGGGGGACCTGGATTTGTCCGGGAGTTCGGATTATTCGTGGTAACAAAGCCCCGCTTTTCGGACTCGATCGGATTCGTCCGGGACTTCGGATTTAATCGTTCAAACGGATATCTCCGGCTGTAAAGCGGTAAATCCATTTGTCCGGGACTTCGGATTTAATTGTGATAACAAACATCACGATTTTGGACCTACAATCAAATCGTCCGGGACTTCGGATTTATTCGTTCAAACAAAGGATGCCTTTCCTGTGGCAAAAATCCGAATTAATCCGCGGACTTAGGTGTTGTAACGAACAAACTGGAAGAGGAGACGGAAAAGTGTTTGCAAAAATCCGGGATCCGAATACTTAGCACGTTTACTGATGCTGGGTACGGATGCTGGGTACGGATGCTGGGTACGGCTGCTGGGTACTGATGCTGGGATCTTAGTTTGTTAGCAGTGCCGGGATCCTAGTTCTCCAGCACCGCACCTCAATCGATGACGAATCCTAGTTCTCCTGCACCGCACCTCAATCGATGCCACGAATCCTAGTTCTCCTGCACCGCACCTCAATCGATGCCACGAATCCTAGTACTCCAGCACCTCCATCGCGGCCCGGTAGACGTCGTCATCCTGAGGAAGAACGGCCTTCTCGAGGGGATCGGCAAAAGGGATGTACGTAAACGCGCCCGCGATTCGCTTCACGGGAGCATCCAGATGCTCAAACGCGGAGTCGGCGATCTGTGAGGCGATCTCCGCCCCGAATCCCGTGAACTCATGATCCTCGTACGCAACGAGGACGCGGTTCGTCTTCTTGACGGATGCCAGAATCGTTTCCGTGTCGAGCGGCACCATTGTGCGGATGTCGATCACCTCGACGGAGACATCCTGATCGCGCTCGAGGCGCCTGGCAACGGTGAGCGCTTTGTGGACGAGCATTCCCCAGGCGACGATCGTGAGATCCGACCCTTCCCGTACGATCCGCGCCTCGCCGAATGGGAGATAATAATCAGCGCCGGCGGCCGGCGTGCGCGCCGCGGCCATGCGGTACAACGCTTTGTGCTCGAGGAACAGCACCGGATCCTCTCCGCGGATGGCCGTCTTGAGGAGCCCCTTCGCATCCGAGGCCGTGGACGGCATGGCGACCATGAGGCCAGGGAAATGGCCGAAGATCGATTCGATGTTCTGCGAGTGGCAGAGCCCCCCGTGGATGTAGCCGCCGCAGGGCACGCGAATCACCATCGGGCAGCTCCACGCATTGTTGGATCGGTAGCGGAAGGGCGCCACCTGGTTGCGGATCTGCTGCATCGCCGGCCAGATGTAGTCGGCGAACTGGATCTCGACGACCGGCTTGTAGCCTGCCGCGGCGAGCCCTACCGCCGTTCCGACGATCGAAGCCTCCGCGAGCGGCGAATTGAAGCAGCGATCCGCGCCGAACATATCGGTAAGGTCTCGTGTCGCCGTGAAGACGCCGCCCTTCTTCCCGGCCACGTCCTCGCCGTAGACCAGGATGCGTTCGTCGCGCTGCATCTCCTCCTTGAGCGCCTGGTTGATAGCATCGACCATCACCTGCGGCTCGCCGGAGGGCTCGGACGATTCGAATTCGATGTCGAGCTCGCCTTCGAAATAGACGTGAGTCGTCGCAGTCGACGGATCCGGATCGGCCTGCTTCGCCGCCCATTTGGCCGCCTCGTCGACCTCCTTCGCGACATCCTTGCGAAGGTTAGCTATGTCTTCCTGCGAGAACATGCCCGACTCGATGAGGGCCATCTCCATCCGCGCAATGGGATCGATCTGGCGGTCCTTTTCGAGGTCTTCCGGCGAGCGATATTTCGCGTGATTATCGGATGAGGAATGCGGGAGCAGGCGAACGACGTCGGCGACGAGACACACAGGCCCCTCTCCGCTGCGGATGTGGTCGATGGCGGCCCGGGCCACCGCGGCCACCTTAAAGAAATCCGTGCCGTCGACGCGGGCGCGTTTTAGGCCCTCGTAGCCGGCGGCCAGCTTGTACGGCGTTCCGCCCGCGGTCTGCTCTTCGACGGGGACCGATATGGCGTACTTGTTATCCTGGATGAAGAAGAGAACAGGTGCCTTGATGCGCGTCGCCCAGTTCATCGCCTCGTGGAAGTCGCCCTGGGACGTGGCACCCTCGCCGCCGGAGGCGTACACGAAGGCATCCTCTCCGCGCCGCTTCACGGCCATGCCGAAACCAAGGGCGGGCAGGAATTGAGACCCCACCGAGGATGAGGTCGTCATGATGTTGAGGCGCCGAATCCCGTAATGTTCGGACATCTGCCGGCCGCCCGAGTTTGGGTCGTCCGCCTTGGCCATGTGGGCCAGCATGGTCTCGCGCGACGTCATCCCGAGCGAGAGCGACATGCACAGGTCGCGGTAATACATGCAGAACCAGTCGTGTCCGGGCCTCGCGTAGAGACCGACGGCCGCCTGGGCCGCCTCATGGCCCGCGCAGCCGATGTGGAAGAAGCCCTTGCCCTGCTTCAGGAGCGTGAGCATCTTCTCGTCCAGGCGGCGCGAGAGTAGCATCGTGCGGAAGGCCCGCTCCAGGGTGTGCCGGTCGAAATCGGCCGGCGTGAGCGGCTGGATGTCAAAATCCCCGATGTAATCGACTTCCTGTCGCGGGTACCCGTTTGAGACGTCCTTGCCGCTGTCGATCTCGGATGTACCTACCTCTTCGCGCCCGTCACGGCCTGCAGAATCGTCCATGATGGACGCAATCGCCCCGTCTGCGGCGCCTGCGAGATCGCCGACCGGCTCCGTCTCTGTGATCTCGCTGGAATCGGGGGTCGATCCGTTGGCATCACGCAGCGAAAGCGCTTCCTGGCCGTTTCCTTCGTCCTGGCGGCTCTTGTCTTTCTTGGTAGGCATAGAGTCGTTGCACGTCTTCTGCAAGTACGGCGGGGTTTACCGTCGGACGCGTTCCGGACGGCGGATGAGGAGCCCCGAGGCGCAGACCAATCCCTCGCGAAAGCCCCGACGATTGAATGTTCAGGCCATGCCTGACGTTCCTTGCTCCACGGCCGCCTAAAAAGGGCAGAGGCGAGTCAGACGCACGACATGACAACTGCGGAGGCGAGTCCGTCGCACGACACGAAAAGGGCAGAGGCCAGTCAGACGCACGACGCGAGCGCGCCGCCGCCTGTCAAACGACCTCGGTTTCCTCGATCTCGGCATAAGGCAGCTCGAACCAGAAGCGGGTGCCGCGGCCTACAGTGCTCTCGACGTGGATCTGCTCGCCGTGTGCATGCAGAATCTGGTGCACGATGCTCAATCCCAGGCCTGTCCCCCCACTACGCCGCGAGCGGTCCGGGTCGACCCTGTAGAATCGCTCGAAGATGCGATCGAGGTGTTCCTCCGGTATGCCGCGGCCGGTATCGACGACCTCCACACGAACCTTGTCGAGGCGACGCCTGAAGCGGCACCGAATCGTGCCCTCATCCGTATACGCGATCGCGTTGTCGATGAGATTGGTAAGGACCTGCCGAATGCGATTTCGATCGGCCTCCACGAAGAGGTGCTGATTCGAAGTCTCGAGGGCCAGGCGCTTCTGTGTCGCCTTCGGCCGCAGCATGTCGGCGACCTCGTCGAGGAGCTCCTGGAGATCGAAGGTGGATGGCTTGATCAGATCCTCGCGATATTCGAGACGCGCAATTTCGATCAGATCGTTGAACAGGTTCTGCAGCCGGTGCAGATTGGTGAGGCCCTTCTCGGCGTAACGTTTACGCATCTCGGGCTGAAGCGTCGCGCTACCGAGCGCTTCCAGGTATCCGCTCACCGCGAAGATGGGATTGCGAACTTCATGGCCGACATTGCCGATGAATTCGTTCTGTAGCTGGGTCAGCCTCTGGAGCTCGCTGATCTGGCGGCGGAAGCTGTCCGACATCCTGTTCAGACTCATCGCCAGCTCCTGAAACTCGGCGGCGCGCGAATCGACCTTGATCTTCTGGTCGAAATCGCCCTCCGCAATGCGCCGGGCCGAGTTCCGTATGGCCTGAAGCGGTGTAGTCACCTGGTGGGCCGCCACCCAGCTGCCAAGGATCGCAAGCAGAAGCGCCATCACCATACCGGCGATCAAAGCCACCAGCGTCCGCTCCAACAGGGCAACGAGCGGGGGCTCGGGCTGCCCGACACGGATCAGCAGCCCGGACTCCGGGCGATGCACCGCAACATACATGATGTGCTGCCCGGCCGCATTTCGGCGGCTCGCGTACCCCACCTCTCCAGGGGCGATCTGCATCTCCGGCTGCTCGAGCACGGAAACGCCGTCGACGGTGCGCTCATCCTGAACATCCAGAATCACGCGCCCATCGCGGACAATCGTGATGCGCAGATCCGTTAGCCGGGTGATGGCGAGGGCCACGTCGGTACGCTCGGCCGGTTCGTCGGCGTGCTCGATCTGGATGGCGATGCGCTCCGCCTGGTCGAGAAGCATCTGCCGCGTGGCCTCGCGCGTCTCGACGCGCAGGACGAAAGCCACGTAGATCCCGACAGCCAGCACAGCAAGGCCCACGAAGAGGGCGAACGTGAGAATCATCCACGTTTGCGTCGAAGCCCTCTTCGGGATGATCCATTCGTATAGTCGCTTTTGCCAGCGCATCAGTGATCCGCTCTACCTCGCCCGAAGCATCTTTAGCGCCGGCGAACGCGCCGGCTACTGCTCGCCCGTGGCGTCCTCGACGAATCGGTAGCCCACGCCTCGCACCGTCTGGATGTGACGGGCGAAATCTCCGAGCTTCTCGCGCAGATTCTTGATGTGCGCATCGACGGTCCGCTCGGTAACCATCATGGCATCCTGCCAGATGGTTTCGAGAAGCTGCTGGCGCGTGAAGGCTTTGCGCGGATGGCGCACCAGATAGCGCAGGAGCTCGAACTCCGTCAGGGTGAGACCCAGATCCTTGTCGTCCAGCACGGCCCTGTATTCGTCTTCGTAAATCGTCAGGTTGTTCACCTGAATGGTCTTGCTTTCCTCGAGGCCCGCACGCCGGAGGACGGCCTTCACGTGCGCCACGATCACCTGCGGCGAGACAGGCTTCGTGAGGTAGTCGTCCGCGCCCATCATCAAGCCCTTGACCTGGTCTTCCTCCTCGGTCTTGGCACTCAGAAAAATGATGGGTATCAATTCGGTCTCGACGCGGGAGCGGAGCCGCTTGCAGACCTCGTATCCATCCAGACCCGGAAGCATAATGTCGAGGATGATGATGTCGGTCTCCTGATTCGCCTTTTGAAGGGCTTCCTCCCCGTCATAAGCCTTGTCGACCTGATATCCCTCTTGCTCGAGGAAGTGACTTACGACCTCTACCACGTCTTCCTCGTCATCCACCACTAGAACTTTGACGCTTGACGGATCTGCTGGTGTGGCCATGTTATCGATTGCTGTGTCGGACGTGGTATTGCTCGGTTTGAAGATCATCGAATATAACTGCGTCACTGATTCAGTTAAAGCTTGATTTTGCACCCAGAGCGGCAAACACCGTTACATTCCAACGCAATTCTCCTATTTCTTGTAACGATGAACACGCCGCACTCGACGTGCGACCCGAGTAAGCACTTCATAGGGGATGGTTTCGCAGATGGTGGCCAACTCGAATGCGTCGGGCCCCTCCGGACCAAAGAGGATGACTTCGTCTCCTTCGGCTATGTCGGTCCGTTCCCCGACATCCACCATGAACATGTCCATGCAGACGGTGCCGATCACGGGATGGCGCTGCCCGCCGATGTTCACGGCGGCTCGATCTGATGCATTGCGCGGATATCCGTCGGCATATCCTGCACCGACGGTGGCGATGCGTGTACGCCTGGATGCATGCCAGTGACGGCCGTAGGAAACGGTGGTACCAGGTTCGACCCACTTTGTGTGGGTTACATGAGACGTAACGCGCATCACCGGCTGCAAACCGGCTTCCTGCGCAAGGCCTTTCAGGTCTGTGTATCCGTATAGCCCGATTCCAATGCGGATGAGGGATCTGTCGAAGGCGTAGCTCTCGGGCACGCGTAGGGCGGCGGGGCTATTCGCGGCGTGCACGGACTCGGCGGCTGTGCCGACACGATCTACGACGGCCAGGAAACGTTCGAGTTGTTGGTGGGTGAAGTCGAGGTCGGGTTCGTCGGCGCTCGCAAAGTGTGTCCATATGCCGGCGATCTCGACATTCGGGTCGCGATCCAGATCCCGTACGATCCGCTCTGCTTCGTCAGGTCGGATGCCTATGCGGCCCATGCCTGTGTCGATCTTGACGTGCACGCGGAGCCGGCTACCACTCACCTCCTCACGGACCCGCTCGGCAACGGCGCCGGAGGATATGGTCAGATCCAGATCATGCCGGGTGTATGCCGCGATGTGCTCCGGCAGCGGGGCAGCGAAAACCAGGATGCGCCCGGTGATTCCGGCTTTTCGCAGCTCGATGGCTTCAGGCAACGTGGCGACGGCGAAATGGCGGATGCCGGCATCGCGCAGCGTTTCCGCCACGAGCACGGCGCCGTGCCCGTAGGCATCTGCCTTCACGACGGCCATGACCTCAGCGCCCTTCGCGCGAAAAACGTCGAGGTTTTGCAGCAGCGCCGAGTGATCGATCTCGGCCACCGTCAACGCCAGGTCGTTATTTTCAACAGGATGGGAGGGAGGCGTCACGAATGAATCAAGACGTGGACGATCGTGCAGTGCGCGTTGCTCGCTCGGGTTCGTCGCCGCTATACGGTATCCAGCCCCGGGGCGAGCGCGGGCGCTAACTCTCCATTGGCGGCTTCGGTTCGCGACTCCATCCTACCGAAACCTTTGAATCGGTCCTCGTTACAATCAGCGCCGTTTCGTATGCTGGCCTACAGTCTCGAACTGAGCCCATCAGAGGCTGGTGTCGCGGCATCGGATTTCCACGTCCCACGATATGTTCATCATGCCCAAACCACTCTTTCTGCGGTCCGCTCTAGCCGGACTCTTGTTGTTGGTCACCCTCGCCGATGCCGCCGCGCAGGAGACGGCGACGCGGGAGCTCACGCTCGAAGCCATTCACGCTAGCGTCGAGTTCAATCCACAGCGATTTCAGGGAGGGAGATGGGCCGCCGAAGGACCCGTCATCATGTACGTGGAGGCCGATCCGTCAGCCGGCGCGACGCACCTCATTCGATACAATCTCGAGACCGGGGATCGGGAGCGACTCATCGACGGCAGGACGCTGCAGGCGCCGGACGTCGGCCGGTTGATTCGCATCGAGGACTACGAATACAGTGCGGATGGCTCGCGCGTATTGATCTACACGGACTCGGAGAGGGTCTGGCGTCTCAATACGAAAGGGTTTTACTACGTCTACGACATCGAGTCGGAGCAGCTGACGCCAATCAGCAGCCGGGAGGCGGGCTTTCAGATGTTCGCGAAGTTTAGCCCCGATGGTCGCCGCGTTGGCTTCGTTCGGGACCGCAACCTTTTCATGGTCGATCTGGAGGATGGCGAGGAGACGCAGTTCACGTTCGATGGATCTGAGGGTCGCATCATAAACGGCACCACGGATTGGGTTTATGAGGAGGAGTTCGGATTGCGGGATGGATGGGCGTGGAGCCCCGATGGGCGATACATCGCCTACGTCCAGCTCGATGAATCGAACACCCGCGAATTCGTGATGACGGATCTGCGCGACCAGTATCCGGAGGAGATCCGATTCAGGTATCCGAAGGCCGGCGAGGCCAATAGCGAGATTCACGTCGGTGTCGTCGATGTCGTCGACGGAACGAACCGCTTCTTCGACACGGGGACGTGGAATGCCGGCGGCGATTCGTTGGAATACATCCCCCAGTTCGGATGGACGCCGCCGATAGACGGGCGCTCGCATGTGTGGATGTTCCGCTTGAACCGGGATCAGAACGACCTGGACATGCTCTACGGCGATCCGTCGGACATGAGTGTCGACGTGATCCTCGAAGATCAGAGCGATACGTGGCTCGACGTCGAGACCAGCTTCGGGGACCTGTCCGGGGGGACGGTCACGTTTCTGGAGGATGGACGCCACTTCGTCTGGCTCAGTGAGCGGGACGGTTATCGGCACCTGTATCTCCACCAGAACGACGGCACGTTCGTTCGCCGGCTCACGGACGGAAGCTGGAACGTGACGAGCTTCCACGGCATCGACACGGACCGAAACGCCCTGTACTTCACGGCCACGGCCGCTTCGCCGATGGAGCGGCACCTGTACTGGACGCCGTTCGATCCGAACAGGCCCTCAGACGGTCCTATGCGCGGGCGCCCGGCTGTCGAGGGGGCCGTTGGTGGTGGTGCTCAGGCGGGGCCGGCGGCCGGAAACGATGCCGTCTCGCCGCAAGAGCCCGTGCAGATTACGGACCGTTCGGGCTGGCACAGCATTTCGATGTCGCGCGATCTGCGCTACTACATTGACCGCTACTCCGACGCGAGAACGCCGCTGGTGACCTCACTTCATCGCGCCGATGGCACGCTCATTCAGATGCTCGAGGACAACGCAGACCTCATCGCGCGCCTCGAGGAGTACGATCTGCCCTATCCGGAATTCATGCAGGTACCCGGTGCCGATGGTGAGATGCTGAATGCGTACGTCATCAAACCGACGAATTTCGATCCGGCGCAGGAATACCCGCTACTGATGTACGTCTATGGTGGTCCGGGCTCGCAGACGGTGCAGAACGCATGGGGGGGAAGCCGCTATCTGTGGCACGCCTATCTCGCGGAGCAGCACGGAATCCTGGTAGCCAGCGTCGACAATCGCGGGACGGGCGGCCGAAGCAGGGACTTCAAGGGGGCCACCTATCGTCAACTCGGCGTGCTCGAGGCACAAGATCAGATCGCGGCGGCCAGGCACCTCAGCGAGTTGCCGTATGTGGATGAGGATCGCACGGCGATCTGGGGCTGGAGCTACGGCGGGTTCATGACGCTGATGTCGATGTTGAGCGGGGACGGCCCGGCTGTCTTCGAAGTAGGCATTTCGGTCGCGCCGGTGACGGATTGGAGGCAGTACGATACCATCTACACGGAGCGGTACATGTCTACCCCACATAAGAACGCTGACGGCTACCGGCGCGGATCGCCCATCACCTACGCAGATCGTTTGCGAGACGATCAAAATCTTCTGATCATACACGGTGACCTGGACGACAACGTGCATTTTCAGAATGCCGTGCAGATGATCGAGGCTCTGCAGCGCGCGAACAAGCAGTTCGACATGATGATCTATCCGGGCCACGATCACGGCATTGCGGGGGGCAACACGCGACTCCACCTGTTCACGCTGGCGACCAACTACCTAGTCGAAAACCTCTAGTCTGAACGACATCTGCGCATGACGCCCGATCTCCTGCTCCGTGGAGGCCGCCTGATTGACCCGGAGACCGGAACTGAACGAGACGCGGATGTCCTGATCCGAAACGGAACGATCGACGCGATCGACGCCGATCTCGACGGGGATGGCGTGCCGGAGTTCGATTGTTCAGGCCGGCTGATCTCGCCCGGGTGGATGGACATGCACGTGCATTTCCGGGAGCCGGGGTTCGAGTACAAGGAGACCATCGAGACGGGTGCGCGCGCGGCCGCCTTCGGAGGATTCACGGCCGTGGCCTGCATGCCCAACACCGAGCCCCCGATCCACACGCGCGATGTCGTCGAGTTCATCATCGAGCGCGCAGAGGCGACGGCCGTCGATGTGCATCCGATCGCCTGCGTCTCCAAGCATCGGGCGGGCAAGGAGCTGACGGAGATGGCCGACCTCGTGGAGGGCGGTGCCGTGGCGTTCAGCGACGACGGAGCACCGGTGCAGAATGCGGGTCTCATGCGTCGTGCCCTCGAGTACAGCTCTACACTCGACCGCGCCATCATCAACCACATGGAGGATCTCACCCTCAATCAGGGTGGGCACATGCATGAGGGCGAAGTGTCCACACGGCTGGGTGTGCCGGGCATTCCGGCCCTGGCCGAGGAGGTGATGATCGCGCGAGACATCCTTCTCGCCGAGTATACGGGCGGGTCCGTTCATGTCGCACACATCTCCACGGCCGCCGCCGTGGATCTGGTTCGGCGCGCGAAGGATCGCGGGATCCGCGTGACGGCCGAAGTGTGCCCGCACCACTTCGCTCTGACGCACGAGGCGGTCGCGGAATTCGGCTTCGACACGCACACGAAGATGCATCCTCCGCTGCGCGAGGCTCACGACGTCGAGGCCCTCAAGGAGGGTTTGCGCGATGGCACCATCGATGCCATTTGCACCGATCATGCGCCGCACGCCACTTTCGAGAAAGAGGTCGAATTCATTGCGGCCCCCTTTGGGATTCTCGGCCTCGAGACGGCCTGGGGGCTCACCGGGCGCGAACTGATTCAACCCGGCATCCTGTCCGTCGCCGAAGCCGTTCGGAAGATCACCATCGAGCCGCGGCGCATCTTGCGTCTGCCCATCCCCCGCGTCGAGACGGGCGCGCCGGCCAACCTGACGGTCTTCGATGCATCGACGAGATGGACCTTCGAGGACCGGCACATCCGATCGAAGAGCCGGAACACTCCGTTCGTTGGTCACGAGATGGTCGGTCGCGCATGGGCCATCTACAACAGGGGTCGCTTCATCGCCGTCGACGAGGCGTAGACCGTCATGGAAGCCGCTCCGGGCAAACTCAGCGTGGGCGTTTTCTTCGGAGGGGTATCTCCCGAGCACGAGGTGTCCGTCATCTCTTCCATGCAGGCGATGGCGGCCATGGACGCCGCCCGCTACGACGTCGTCCCTGTCTACATCGGAAAGGATGGCCGATGGTTTACCGGCGAGATTCTGCGGGATTTGGATGCGTATCAGGACCTGGATGCCATGCGGCGGCGAGCCGTGCCGGTGCGCGTCGATGCCGGCACGTTCGGGTCGCTGCTGCTCATCGAGAACAGGGGCGGGGGCATCTTTTCAGGAAAGCCCCGAGAGTTCAAGATCGACGTCGCCCTTCTGGGGCTACACGGCGGATCGGGGGAGGATGGCGGACTTCAGGGACTCTGCGAGACTTTCAACGTGCCCTACACGGGCAGCTCGATTCTAGGATCGGCCCTGGGGATGGACAAGGTCGTATCGAAGATGATCTGCCGTGATCAGGGCATTCCCGTCGTCGACTTCGTCGCGTTTCGCGAATCCGAGTGGGCTCATCACGAGGAGGAATGGCTGGACCATTGCGAGTCGGAGCTCGGCTACCCCGTCGTGGTGAAGCCGGCGCGGCTCGGCTCGTCCATCGGCATCGCGAAAGCCGATGATCGGGATGAGCTAGACCGCGCCATCGAGGACGCGCTACGATACGACGACAAGGTCATCGTTGAGCATGCCGTCACGCGCCTGAAGGAAATCAACTGCGCCGTGCTGGGAGATCCGAATGAGGCCCACACGAGCGTGCTCGAGCAGCCCGTACCGACGGAAGGCGCCGAGCTACTCACGTTCCAGGAGAAATACATGCGAGGCGGCGGGACGAAGGGCGCGCGCGGGGGAAGCAAGAAGCCTGCCGATAATCCAGTTGGCATGGCTTCGCTCGACCGCATCATCCCGGCACCCCTCGACGAGCCGACAGCCGAACGCATTCGCTCGCTGGCCGTCCAGGTCTTTCAACTCTTCGAATGCGGAGGCGTCGCGCGTATCGACTTCATGATCGATGAGGCGACGGGCGAGGTATTCTTCAACGAAATCAACACCATTCCGGGATCATTCTCCTTCTACCTGTGGGACCCGGCCGGCGTGCCTTTCGACCGGCTCATCGATCGAATGATCGCGCTCGCTCTAAAGCGACATCGCGATCGGAATAGCCGCGTGCGCACCTACGACATCAACCTGCTCTCGGAGCGAAGCCTGCGGGGCATCAAGGGCGCCAAGGGAGAATAAGAATGCCGGCAAGATCGAACCGCGCCTTCGCTGCCGTGCTGATGACGTTTCTCCTGGGTGCGGCGGTAACCGGATGCCGATCCGGCGATACGGCCGTCGACGCCGGCGTGGGTTTGTCGGCGGATGCCTCCGATGATGGATCGACGGACTTCCGCGTCGTTCTAGGGAATGCCATCTCAGACACGCTCACAGGCAATGCCGAGTTCGGAATCCTCGTGGAGCCCCAGACCCGGTCCTACCGGTTCGTCATTCGATTGTACACCGGGTTCGACTTCGCGGGGGGGATCATCTTTGCCCGCTCCGACACGTCCCTCCCGGAGCCCGGCGAATACCGTCTCACTGCGCCCACCGACTCGATGACGGTCGACGACGGCGGATTCTCCATGTTCTACCGGGAAGGGATGATTCGGGATCTTCAAGCCACCAACGGCACACTTACGCTTTCCACCGTCACGGACACCCTCATCGTTGGGCGATTCGATGCCTCGATGCGCGGGCTAGCGTCCAGTCTCGCCATCGGGGCGACCATGGCTGACGTGCATGCCGTTGGCCGATTCAGGGCACAACCGGGTCTGAAAGGATACGTGATCGGGCTGCGATAGGGATGCCGGGCCCCGCGCTGACCCTTATCCCGCAAGGAACGACGATATTGCCGAATCGTAAACGAAATTCTGTGCACTTGACACACCGGTGGCGATGATCGACGACATCCTTTCTCTGATACGCCGGCACGATCGCTTCTTCATCACCACGCATATCCGCCCTGATGGAGATGCTCTGGGTTCCGAAATCGCGCTCGGACGCTTTCTTCAGCTACTCGGAAAGGACGTGACGATCATCAACAGTGATCCGCCGCCCCTGAACATGGATTGGATGCCGGGAATCGAGCACGTACAACTCTTCGATGGAGGCATTGAGCAGCGCAAGAAGATCGACGGTGCGGACGTGCTATTCATCCTCGATACGAATGCAAAGGATCGTCTCGGCAAGCTTGTTGGTCCCGTTCGCGCGGCGCGCGGTACGAAGGTGCTCGTGGACCATCATACCCACCCCGAGGACTGGTTCGACGTCACCTACGCTCGGGAGACGGCTTCCTCTACCGGCGAGCTCATCTACGAGATCATCGCCGCCTACGATGCCGATTTGATCGAAACAGAGATCGCCACGGGGCTCTATGCCGCCATCATGACGGATACCGGATCCTTCCGCTACAGCAACGTGACGCCGGCGGTACACCGAATCACGGCCGACATTCTGGAGCGGGGCGAGATTTCGCCTGCGCCCATCCACACGGCCGTCTTCGATACGCGATCCGTAGAGAGCCTGCGACTTCTCGGGAGGACGCTGGACACCCTCACGCTGATCTATGGCGGTGCCGTGGCCTACATGGTCGTAACGCCGCGAATGCTTCAGGATTCCGGCGCAACGAGCGAGGACACGGAAGGCATCGTCAACTACGCGCTCTCCGTAGAGGGCGTCAGGGTGGCCATCATGTTCCTCGAGACGGAAGGCGGTACCAAGATGAGCTTTCGATCGAAGGGGGATGCACACGTGAACGAATGGGCTCGCGTACTCGGTGGAGGCGGACACAAAAATGCATCCGGCGCCTACCTCACCGTGCCGCTCGACCAGGCCATCGAACGTGTGACGTCCCTCGCCCCGCGTTTTTTGAAATTGGATGCGGAAGAGGTGGACGAGGCGCTCTCCGACGAAGATGAAGCCTATCTTTCCTCGCTCATGGAGATGAAGTCTCAGGCGCGTTAACCGAATTCATCGGATGGTTCGGTGCCGTTCGCGGAAGCCGATGGACGGCGTACAAACCGGTAAGACACGACGAATGAAAGTATCGATAACGACTCTTCCGCTGTCTGAACTGGACGTGGACCTCCTCATCGTCCCCATCATAGAGGAGGAGTCAGCCGAGCGGATTCGCGCGCTCGCCGACGATCTCGGAAGTGGACTCCGCTCTGCCGCCGAGGATGTTCGCGGGTCGCTCGATGAGGCCGTTATGGTGTACACGGACCGGGCACAGGCCAAACGTGTCGTGCTGGTGGGCACGGGACCCCGGGCAGGGATGCAGGTGGAAGCACTTCGGCATGCCATGTCCAATGCGGAAGCGATCGCGCGAAAGGTCAAGGCCGAGACGGTGGGGATCGTGCAGCCGGGCGTCGACCTGGATGCGGAGACGGTGGGACAGGCTCTCGTGGAGGGATTCATGCTCTCCTCGTATCGATTCCTGCGCTACAAAACGGACGCGGATTCCTACACCGGCGCGCAGCGACTCGTGTTGCACGTCGATGGTGAGGAAAAGGGCAGCCGACGCGGCGTCGAGCGCGGGCGCATCGTCGCCGAGGCCGTCGCGACGGCGCGCGACCTCGTGAATACGTCGCCTGACGAGAAAACGGCGACCTCGCTCGCGCGGCAAATCGAGAAGATCGGCAAGAAGCACGGCTTTTCCGTCTCGGTATGGGACAAGGAGCTCATCGAAGAAGAAGGCATGGGCGGACTCCTCGCCGTCAACCGCGGCAGCCCCGAGCCTCCGACATTCTCCGTGCTGGAATGGCGCCCCGAGAATGCCGCGAATGAAAGGCCGATCGTGCTTGTCGGCAAGGGAATCGTGTTCGACACCGGAGGCCTCTCGCTCAAGCCGACGAAGGATTCGATGGATCACATGAAGGCCGATATGGCCGGCGCAGCGGCGGTCGTGGGCGCCATGGAGGCCGCGGCCCGGCTCGAGCTGCCCCTCTATCTGGTGGCCTTGATCCCGGCAACGGACAACCGGCCCGGCGAGAATGCCTACGTGCCCGGCGACGTCCTCCGAATGCATTCCGGCAAGACGGTGGAGGTCTTGAATACCGACGCGGAGGGCCGGCTCATCCTGGCGGATGCCTTATCGTACGCGAAGACCTTCAAACCCACACTCGTCATCGATGTGGCCACACTCACCGGCGCACAAGTCATTGCGCTGGGCTCGGAGGTGGCGGCGGTGATGACGAACGATTGGCCGGGAGCGGAAGAGCGGCTAGGCGCCATCGAAGCTGCGGGCACTCGCAGTGGAGACCTGGTGCACCGCCTGCCGATGTACCCGCACTACGCGAAGCAGCTCGAGAGCAACGTCGCCGACCTCAAGAACATCGGCGGGCGTGAAGCCGGGACCATCACGGCGGCCAAGTTCCTGGAGCACTTTACCGACTACCCGTGGATCCACGTGGATATAGCCGGGCCGGCCTTCCTATCTGAAAACAAGCCGTATCGTCCGAAGGGCGGAACAGGGTTTGGCGTTCGGCTGCTTGTGGAGTTCCTGAGAGAGTATGCCGATCCTCGAAAACGCGCGACATCGTAGGCAGGTCTGGGCAGCCCTTGTCGCCGTCCTCCCACTGCTATCTCTGGCATCGACCCAGCAGGCGCGCGCTCAAAAGGAGTATGAGCGTTTGGCCGCAGAGTACGATCGTCCCCAGCTCTATCATGAGGCGATCGTGCTTCCCGGACCCGACAGCGCACAGGCGATCATCGCATTTCGCATCCCCCACGCGTTACTCGTGTTCAGGCAGGAAGGGAGTGGGTTTGTCGCTAACGTCGATCTCACGGTCGAGCTCTACCGCGATCAACAGAAGGTCGCGGAGAGGGTCTGGCGTGGCGAGAAGCGGGTGCATTCGTTCGAGCAGACGACCAGCGAGTCGGTTGATCTGACGGGGCACGTTCGGTTTCCGGCCGTACCCGGTGCGCACACGTACCGCTTCTCGTTTTCCGGCAGCAAAGTTGACAGGCTATGGCCGGGATCGCAGTGGCCGTTCGAAGTCCCTGACTTCGCATCCGGTGGATCCGGTCGGCCGTTCTTTGCGAATCGTCTGGATTCCGAGGGAGGTCGGGTCCGGATCGAGCCAACCGTTCTCGGAGGGGAGGCGCCCTTCGCCACATCGGTAACAGTGGTCGTTCCTTTCGGCAAGGCGGTTAGCGACGATGCGCTCGAATTCCGGCTCTATCGCCTCGCTGAGGAGTCATCGAGTCGTCGATCCGGTGGTCGGGGTCGAGCCACTCAGCGACGACAACCGGTTCGGGGCGAGTCGGAAATCGACCTCGCGCCGGGCCCGGACGACCAGCTCATCCTGAAGGCGGAAATGGCATCGATGCGGACTATGCCTCTCGGGCGGGTCGACGCCGATTGCCTCTGCTGGTCTCCGGTCGAGGGTATCGGCCGCATTGCCCTCTTCGAGATGGATACAGATACCCTCGATCACGCCCAGTATCTCATCGAGATCATAGGTCGCGAGGAGAGTGCTCGTGCGTTCCACAGCCGATTCGGTTTGCACTGGCGGGGCATGCCGTTGTCTCTTCACAACGTCGACATCGCCATCCGCAACCTATCCTTCATCGAGAGCCGCGAGAAGATCCGTGAGATGCTCCGGGGTTCTCGAGAGGACCAGATCGCCGCATTTCGAGCCTACTGGGCTGAGCGCGATCCTACCCCGGAGACGCTACGCAACGAATTGATGGAGGAGTACTACGCGCGCATCGATCGGGCCGCGTCAGAGTTTCGGACGGGGCGCTCTCCGTTGCCGGATGGGCTCCGCACAGACGCGGCACGCATCTACATCATCCATGGCCCTCCGGATGACGTCTCCAGCACATTCCCTTCGACCGGAGGCGTGCAGCAGATCTGGACCTATTCGGATGGCCGTCGTTTCGTGTTCTGGGCCGCATCGTCCATGGAGCCGCTCGTGCTCGAAGAAACGTCGCGAGCAGAAGCTGGACGGTAAGGGTCCATCTTTCGTCCGGAAACGTACACGAAAATTTCACGTTCGAGAGGTATGTGTTGCCGGACCGGCAGCAGGTGTTCTACAACGCAACCGTGGCGGCGCCCTCACCCGGCGCATCCACTCAGTTCGTGTACATAGATGACATACGCCAACGAACAATGTCAGATCATACAGCAGGGGGTCGCCGGACCGCCATCACCAGCGACCGGTCGAAACGGCCTCGCATCGCCGTTACTCTGGGCGACTCGAACGGAGTCGGCCCAGAGGTCGTCCTCAAGAGCTTACTCGATACGCGCCTGGGCCGCTTCGTTCAGCCCATCGTCGTCGGATCCGCCCACGTACTGAGCATTCACGCATCCCGATTAGGCTACAACGATCTTAAAACGCAGGTGGTCACCCACGTCCCCGAAGCCGTGATGCCGGGGGAAGTGGTCGTCCTGGATGTGGCAAACGGGGAGAAGGTCCACGTGGCGTTCGGGCAGGTGTCCGCCGAGGCGGGACGGATTGCCATGAAGTCCGTCGAGCGTGCGGTCGATCTCTGCCTCGAGGGGCAGGTCGACGGAATGGTCACCGGGCCCATCAACAAGGAGGCCATCTCCAGAGCGGGATTCAAAGATCCCGGCCACACCGAGTTCATCGCGCATCGTACGGGATGCAAGGATTACACGATGATGATGATCTCGGACAACCTGCGCGTCGGTCTGGTCACAGGCCACATACCGATCTGGGATGTCCCCAAGGGCGTTACTCGGGCGGCTATTCTGGAGAAGATCCACGTGATCAGCGCCTGTCTGAGGCATGATTTCGGCATTCAGAGGCCGAAGATCGCCGTTCTCGGGCTCAATCCGCACGCCGGAGAAGGAGGCGTGCTCGGCCGCGAGGAGATGGAGTCCATCGTGCCGGCCGTGCAGGACGCGTGTGACGAAGGCGCGCTGGTGTTCGGTCCATTCCCCGCCGACGGCTTCTTCGCGATCGGCGCCTACCGGCTCTACGATGCGGTGCTGGCGATGTATCACGATCAGGGACTCGTGCCGTTCAAGACGCTGGCCTTTGAGAGCGGTGTGAATTACACGGCCGGTCTTCCGATCGTCCGAACATCCCCGGATCATGGCACGGCCTACAACATCGCCGGCGAGGGCAAGGCGTCACCCGGAAGCATGCGAAGCGCCATCTATCTGGCCGTGGACATCGCGCGCAGGCGCGTTTCCGAGCGGAGTCAGCGGAAGGCCGGCTAGCGTGGAAGGCTGTCTGGATGATGGGTGAAAAGCGGCCGCCGGTGGAGCGGGAACCGGTACCTCCGTACACGGCCCTGGCTGCCGGGTACGATTTCGTGATGGCGCATGTGGACTATCGCCTCTGGGCCGAGTACGTACAGTCTCTGATCGACGTGTACGTGCCCGAGGCGCGTTCGGTGCTCGAGCTCGGGTGCGGCACGGGATCGCTAGCTGTTCTCCTGCAGCCCGAAAGAGGCTACCACTACGTGGCGTCGGATCGCTCGGAAGAGATGCTCGACGTTGCCCGGAGAAAGGCCCGAGCAGCTCGGACGAACATTCACTTTCGGAAGGCCGATTTTGCCGACTTCAACACAGACGAACAGTTCGATGTAGCCGTCCTGCTCTTCGACGGCCTCAACTACCTCCTCGAGAAAGAGGAGGTCCGCCATCTGCTGGCATGTACGTATGACGCCCTGGCGGCTGGCGGCATATTTATTGTTGACCAGAGCACACCGGCAAATTCCCTCAACAACGGACCCTATTTTGAGAGCAGCGATCGCCGCGACGACTTCGCATACATGCGGACCAGCAGGTTCGATCTCAGGAGTGGCCTGCATCGGACGATGCTGGAGCTCAGCGTGGGTGATCGACGGTACGTCGAAGAACACGTCCAGCGAGCCTACACGATCGAAGAGATCCGCGCCTTGATCGATGTCGTTGGTTTCGAGGTCGAAGCATCCTACGACGGCTTCAGCTTCGAGGACGCAACCCACCGCTCCGAGCGTGTGCACTGGATCCTGCGGCGCCCCTCGTAGCCAAGGCGGCCTCAACTCGCCGGAGCCATGCTTCCATCCATTACCCTTCGAAAGTGATCCATCTCGAATCTAGTCGGCATCCATGATTCAGCTTAACGGGATATCTCTTTCCTATGAGCTGCCTGACGGCCGCCGCCGTCCGGTCATCGAGAATCTGGATCTGGAGATCCGTCGCGGAGAAATGGTCTATCTCGTCGGCCCGACGGGCAGCGGGAAGACCACGTTGCTCCGCATGATCTACATGGACGTCCCGCCCGAGCGCGGCCACGCCCGCATCGGGGACTATCGAACGGACAAACTCACCAGCACGGAGATTCCCTATCTGCGCCGATCGGTGGGCGTCATCTTCCAGGATTATCAGTTGCTTCCCGATCGCAACGTCTACGAGAATGTGGCCTTCGCACTGTACGTAACCGGCAAGTCCGGCGCGACGGTCAAGAATCGCGTGATGAGTGTGCTCTCGCGTGTGGGGCTCAGTCACAAACAAAAGCGATTCCCACATGAGCTTTCGGGAGGTGAGCAGCAGCGTGTGAGTATTGCGCGTGCGATCGCCAATGAACCGTGGATCCTCCTTGCTGATGAGCCGACGGGCAATCTCGACCCCGCCGTTGCGGATGAGATCATGAACCTCCTTCTGGGACTGCATCGACAGGGAATGACCATCTTGATGGCCACGCACGACTACCGGCTCGTCAAGGAGAATCCGTCGCGCACGCTGGCTTTACTGAATGGGCAACTTGTAGAAGTAGATCCTGAAAACCTGTGAAGGTCGACTTGACTCAGCTTGGCCGCGGGATCTCATCAAGACTCCCTGCCAAGGCGAAAATCCACTTTCCCGGCCTGATTCGTCAACCTGTCCGCTGTTTGCGGTGGTATGATGCCGCCTTTATATTAGGGCCTGTTTTCAAAGCGGCCGCGCCCACCTCTCCAGACGTCTCCGTTCCCACTACGACGATGCGGGTCGCACTTCCTCCTAATCCCTCCAAGCAATCCAACTAAGCGCGCATGGGATGGCTCGAACAGATCGTCCGCTGGCTGGAAAATATCGTCTGGAATTTCGGTCTGAATGTCGGTGGCGAGACGATACCCCTGGTCGTAATTCTCCTCCTTGGCGTTGGCGTGTTTCTAACGTTGCGCCTTGGCTTCATCCAGCTGCGCCGAATCGGACACGGATTTGCCGTCACGAGCGGGAAGTATGACGATCCCGACGAGCCCGGCGACGTTCCGCATTTTCAGGCGCTCACCACGGCGCTCTCGGCCACGGTCGGTATCGGCAACATTGCGGGCGTGGCCATCGCCATTCACTGGGGCGGCCCGGGTGCACTCTTCTGGATGTGGATTACGGCTTTCCTCGGGATGGCGACGAAGTTCACCGAGGTCACGCTGGCTCAGCAGTATCGAGAGGTGATCGCATCTGATGGAGATGCAGTATGGAAGGGCACCGTTTCAGGTGGCCCCATGTACTACATCGAGAAAGGGCTCGGCAAAAATTGGAAACCCGTTGCCGTCCTTTTCGCCATTCTCCTTGGTATCACCGCCTTTCTTACCGGCAATGGTGTTCAGGCAAACACGGTCGCTGACGTCATCTCATCGGAGTTCGGCGTTGCCGCCTGGGTGACCGGGCTCGTCACAGCTACGGTCGTCGCCCTGGTGATCATCGGAGGAATCGGCCGCATCGGGCGCGTTACGGGCGTACTTGCTCCCGTAATGGCGGGCATCTACGTCCTCGGGGGGTTGACGATTATCATCCTCAACATCGACCGGCTGCCGGAGACCATCGGGCTCATCTTTAAAGAGGCATTTAACCCGACCGCCGGAGTCGCCGGGACTGGGACTGGCGCCTTCCTCGTTACGCTCATGTGGGGGGTACGCCGCGGCCTCTTCTCGAACGAAGCGGGACAGGGATCCGCGCCCATCGCACACTCGGCGGCCAAGACAGACGAACCCGTTTCCGAGGGTGTCGTGGCGCTCCTCGAGCCCTTCATCGACACCATCATCATCTGTTCGATCACAGCGCTGGCCATCATCATGACCGGCGTCTGGCAGGAGAGAATTCCGACAGCCCTCAGCCTGACATCCGGAGACGCGACCTTCGTCACGCAGGACGGAAGTGCTCCGGGCCAGCTGTCGATTCAGAATGGGCGACTCGTCGAGACGGCGAACGCAACTCAGTTTGCCTGGCATGATGTGCCCGTCGATGAGTTCTTCATCGATGCCACTTTGTCGCAGCCGTTCACGGGGACGATCAACCCGCAGGAAGGCCGCGCCATAGATGCCAACGGGAACGTTTACACGACGCTCTACGGCAATGCCGTCGAGAACGGCGCGCCCCTTACGCAACTCGCTTTTCAGCGCGGGCTCGCACCTCTAGGCGATTGGGGCGGCTACATCGTGATCATCAGCGTGCTTCTCTTTGCCGTCTCGACGGCCATCTCCTGGAGCTACTATGGAGATCGGTGCGCTTATTATCTCTTCGGTGAAAAAGCCGTCTTACCGTACAAGCTGGTCTACGTGCTGATGCACTTTATCGGCGCGACTCTCGCACTGGCGACCGTATGGACGATTGGCGACGTATTTCTGGGCATCGTGATCATCCCGAACCTGATCGCGCTGGTCTTCCTTTCCGGCCGCGTTCGGGAAGCAGCCAGGAGTTACTTTCAGAGGAAGCCGTGGCTGGAGAACGCGGAGGTCCATAAACGGGTGGTCGCAGAGCGGCGCAGGAAGGAACAGGCCCGCAGCGACGAGGGGTGAAGATCGGATTCGGAGTGATGCAGAACCTCACCATCGCCGATCACCCGCTGCTGCGTCGAGATCTCACGATTCTGCGAGATCGGCGGACGCCTCACGGCGTCTTCCGGGAGCGAATTGCGAATGCGGCGTCGATTCTGGCGTACGAGGCCATGCGCGATCTACGCGTGCGAACGGTTACCATCGACACGCCACTGGAAAGCGCCGAGGGCGTTGAGCTCGACGAGGAGGTGTTCGTCGTCCCTATTCTTCGCGCGGGGCTGGGGATGGTCAATGGATTCATCCGTTATGTGCCGGAGGCGCGAGTGGGCCACCTCGGCATGAAGCGCGATGAGGAGACGCACCTGCCCATCGGCTACTACAGCAACGTGCCGGATGACATCGGGCCTGCGCTGGTCTTTGTCGTCGATCCGATGCTCGCCACCGGCGGGAGCGCCGTGCATGCCATCACGCAGCTGAAGGCAGCCGGAGCACATCGCTTCAAATTCGTGTGTCTGGTGGCCGCCCCGGAAGGCGTGCGCGCGATGTACGAGGCGCATCCGGATGTACCCGTGCTGACGGCCGCACTGGATCGCGAGCTCGACGAGAACGCCTTCATCCGCCCCGGGCTCGGCGATGCCGGCGACCGCATCTTCGGGACGACTTGATGAGGTTCCGGATGTCTGTTCGGAAGTTCGTCCTCTGCGCGCTTCTGGCTTCTTCCAGTATGTTCGCGGTCGTTGCCGACGCAGGCTCGGCATACGGCCAGGTCGTCCCGGACACCGAAGTCGCTCCAGCCGGCGATTCCGCGTCGGTGACAGCCGGGCAGCTCGATGCACGGGGAGAGGATGCGGATCGGGCCGGCGCGTCCGAGGAGACCTACGAGCAGATCGAGCTCGAATATCCGTCCGTACTTCTGCAGAGCCGGCAGGCCACGATGCTGTTTGGATGGCCGTCTGGACCGGCCGATACGACGGCATCATATGCCCTCCGGATGGAGGACGGCACCTTCCCGCTGCGGGCCACGGCAGACGGCCTCGTCGCCGAAGGTGTGCCGCTCACGGCTTTCGGGAAAACGCGGGTGGAAGTGCTACGCGGCTCACAAGTCGTCGCCACGGATGAGATCGTGGTGATTCCGGGTTGGATCTCCATTCTCCCTCCTCTTCTGGCCATCGCCATCGCATTGATCTTCAAGCAGGTCATCCCTGCCCTGTTCTTTGGGATCTGGATGGGCGCCTTCGCCGCGCTCGGAATGGATCTGTCCGCCTTCGGCAAAGGGTTTCTGGACTCGTTTCAGATCTATGTGCTCGCGGCCCTGGCCGACGCCGATCACGCCTCGATCATTCTATTTTCATTAATGATCGGCGGAATGGTAGGCATCATCACTCGCAATGGCGGAATGCAGGGGGTTGTCGGGCACGTGGTCAAGTGGACGAAGACGGCGCGGGACGGCCAGTTGGCCACCGCCATCCTCGGCATTGCCATCTTCTTCGACGACTACGCGAACACGTTGGTCGTCGGCAACACCATGCGAGCGGTCACCGACAAGCTTCGCATCTCTCGCGAAAAGCTGGCCTACCTGGTCGACTCGACGGCCGCGCCGGTCGCGTGCCTGGCGCTGGTTTCGACGTGGATCGGTTACGAGGTCGGAATCATCGGTACCTCCGTGGCCGCCATACCCGGATACGATGAATCCGCCTACGCCATCTTCCTGAACTCTATCCCATACAGCTTCTATCCGGTGCTCACGATCTTCTTCGTGTTCGCCATCTCTGTCACGCCGAAGGAGTTCGGGCCCATGCTGCGGGCGGAACGCCGTGCCCGACTGACGGGAGACGTCCTCTCACCACGCGCGCAGGTGGATGAAGCTGCCGCGTCGGAGAAGGAGCTGGGCGCGAAGGCCGGCATCCCGCATCGGGCAGTCAATGCCATCTTTCCCGTTGTCACGCTCGTCGTGTCCGTGCTCGTCGGCCTTTACGCATCCGGCGAGGGAGATTCAATCCGGGATATCATCGGGAGCGCGGATTCCTACAAGGCGCTGATGTGGGGATCGCTGTTGGGTGTCTCCGCGGCGGTGATCCTGACAGCCGCACAGCGGTTGCTCTCGGTCAACGATACGATCAATGCCTGGTATACCGGCGTGAGGTCGATGCTGTACGCAATGATCATTCTCACGCTTGCGTGGGGTTTGTCGGCGGTGACCGACGTCTTGCATACGGCGGACTACCTCGTCTCCGTGCTCGGCGACGCTCTACCGCCGGGACTGATCCCGGCCATCGTTTTCGTGATCGCAGCGGCGACGGCTTTCTCAACAGGGACGAGCTGGGGCACCATGGGCATCCTCATGCCCCTCGTCATACCCCTTTCATGGGCCGTTCTGGAGCTCAATGGGATGGCCACGCCTGAGAACTATCACATCATCTATTCTTCGGTCGCTTGCGTACTCGCCGGGGCCGTGTGGGGTGATCACTGTTCGCCGATCTCCGATACCACGATCCTGTCCTCGATGGCATCTGGATGCGACCACGTCGATCACGTCACCACTCAGCTGCCGTATGCGGTGCTCGTCGGCGCGGTCGCAGTCTTGATCGGCACCATCCCAACCGGCTTCGGTTTTCCGTGGTGGCTTTCGATGTTGATCGGTGCGGCTGCACTGTACGTCTCCCTGCAGGTCTTCGGAAAGCGAATTGAACCCGGAAAAGTGGAGGCGGTCGAGAGAGGATAGGAACCAGCAACCAGCAACCAGTAATCGGTTTACCAATGCTCGATTCCGACAACCGCCCCTGGGGTCGCTGGGAGGAATACCTGAACGAGCCGGGCTACCGTGTCAAGAGGATCATCGTTCATCCCGGCAAACGCCTCTCCCTCCAAAAGCACGCCCATCGCGAGGAGCACTGGGTAATCGTGCAGGGCGAAGGGCTGTTTACACTTAATGAGAACGTCTCCCGCATCAGGAAGGGGGATGTCTTGCACATCGGGCTGGGTGATGTGCATCGTCTCGAAAACGATACGGACGACTACCTGGTGCTCATCGAGACACAGCTCGGCATCTGTCTCGAGGATGACATCGAGCGGCTGGATGATGACTTCGGCCGCGCGTAGACGGCCTCAACGTTCGTATTCGAGGATTCGGCGCGCAATCTCCTGTGCAAGCACGGGCGCGTTTCCCCAGGCTCGGTTGTTGACGATCACGTTGAGGAGCGCCCCCTTTTTCTCAGCCTGATATACGAGGGCCGTGACGTCCATGATCATATAGTGCGCCTGGCGCGTGCGACTGATCGCTTCCACCTCTTTGTCGAACGGATGAGCCATAGCGTAGGCATCCTCGTAGCGCACGTCCAGCGGGGTGAGAAGGCGCGCGACGACGTTTCCGTCCGCCGCAGTAAAGCGCTCACCCGCCATCCTCCATTGCTTGCGAATGGGCGGAAGCCACGTCCAGTGGCTAAAAATGAATCCGAGTCCGCGATCCTCCAGCCAGTTGAAGTAAGGCGGCGCGAGCAGATGCTCGGAGCGGAGCTCGATGTGCGGCTGAACGCCGGCCGGAATCTGAGCGAAGAAGCCATCCAGCTCGGCCACGTTCTCTTCCGGCGAGGGGCTGTCCGCCTTGCGCTGGTACTCTTGCTCGAAGAGCATACCGTCCAGACGCTCTCCAAGAATCTCCACGGCGGGCTCGTGGAACTCGCGGATATATCGGTCCGCGTTTAGAAACTCCGGATTTTCGAGGTAGGTGACGTCCTTGCCCTTACCCTGTCGAAGCCGCCGCGAGAAGTACGTCTTCGGGACCTTCAGAAAGAAGACGGCATCGTCTGGCGCGTGCTCCGCATAGTTCTGCAGCAGCCAGTAATTACTGGTCGGCTCACCGGCTTCATCGCGTAGAGGGCGGTAGTAAGTGAAGTCGATCTCCAGCGCGCCGAAGCATTGGAAGTACTCGCGCACGGACTCGACAGGCACAGTTCGCTCCTCATAGACCTGGCCGCCAAGCCGGCGTTTGCGCGAACTGACGCGCGTGGCGTACTCCTCCGGGTAGATCTGGCCAATCCAGCCGGCGTAGCGGTCGCTCGCCGTACCGAAGCGCACGTTCGGGTGGATGCTCCGGAAGTCAAAGGTGTCGATTTGCTGGAGGCGCTCATCCAGCGTTTCGTCGGCTCGCATTTTCATCCTACTTCTTCGTTGAGCTCGGCAAGGAGGGGCTCCTCTTCAGCGGGCTCTTCATGAATCTCGTTGGATCTCGAGATCGACTGCTGAACGTGATGGGTAGTCAGAAAGATGCCGAGCCCGACGAAGAGGTAGTAGGCGAGAAATCGCCAGGCGAGCAGTGTGGGCGCGACCGTCGCAGCCGGGATCAGCGTACCGATGAAGAGAGCATAAAGCGCCTCGATGCCTCCGGCACCTCCCGGCGTCGGCATGATGAGCGAGCCGAGCGTCATGGCCGCCGTGCGAAGGAGGAGGAGTGCCTTGTCGAAATCCTCGTAGAAGGCCCAGACGACGAACAGCAGCAGGAGGTATCGACTGGCCCAGGTGCCGATCGTCAGCAGAATACCCTTGACATAGAAGATGGGCGGTTGTGAGCGGAGGATCTTGGCGCGGCGCCGAAGCTGACGCATGGAGTGTTCGACGCGATCATGGAAACGCCGGAGCCAGCGCAGACGGAATAGGCGCGAGGCGAGTCGCTGCAGGATGTCGGGGCGAAACATCGTGGCGTACCCGAAGAGCACGACCCAGGCCAACATCGCAAAAAAGTAAAGCATGAAACCGGCCAGGCCGACGTGCCCGACGGCGGCGGGGATCACCTCGAGGTACATCGATCCGATGATCACGATGGGGATGGTCAGTGCGAACCAGAGTTGATCCAGCAGCATCGAGAACAGCATGAAGGCCGTCGTCTCACCCACGCCGATGTGCTTTTCTCGTGCGAGGTATACGGCAGCGAACGGCGCGCCTCCTATCGCTGACGGTGTCACATTCGAAAAGAAGTCCCACGCCAGCTGCCCGCGCATGCCTGTAGCGTACCCGAGTCGTCCTCGCGAGATGTAGTTGAGGCGCAGTCCACCGAAATAGACCCGGAAGAAGACCATCGCCAGGGCGGCACCGAGCATCCACACATTGATCCGATCGACTACCTGCACGAACTCATCGGGCTCGAACGTGGCAACGCCGATGCCGACGAGCACGACCAGGCTCAGCAGGATGGGCCAGAGGATCTTTCGCGGCGTCAGAAACGACGTGCGCGCGCTGGCAGGGTCCATCCTCTGCGGCGAGCGGCCTCCGGCGCTTTCGATCCGGTGGGACATAGGTGAGGGGTGAGTTGGGGATGTGATTGCGTGGCGGTACGCACGGCCGGCGAGCAAGGTTCACCTTTGTAGGGTGATGGGCGCCCGGCCGGCTTCAGGGGGAGTCCGCCGTCGCGGCCCGGCGAAGCTTCCGGTAGGTATCTTCCATGGCTTCGGGTATGACCTTGAGGTCGGCCGTTGTCGGCATGAAGTTGGTATCACCACTCCACCGCGGCACTACATGGACGTGCAGATGCTCCGGCACGCCCGCGCCGGCGGCGGCGCCCAGGTTCATCCCGACATTGAAACCTTCCGGACGAAGGGCCGAACGAAGCCAGCCGATACAGCGGGCGATGGTCTGTGCGATTGCCGTTTGCTCCTCATCGGTCAGGTCCTCATAGTCCGCCACCTTACGATAAGGCACGATGAGCAGATGTCCGTTATTGTATGGAAACAGATTCATCACCACGTAAACGAGCTCACCTCGCCAGACGACGAGATTCTCCTCGTCGCGGTCTTCGCGGCCGATGCGCTCGAAAAGCCGCTCGCGATCCTGAGGGCCGAACCCGCCTTCCAGTATGCCGGCGAGGTGCCTGGATCGCCAGGGACTCCACATCCGTTCCATCAAAACAATACCGTGCCTGCCGGGTTGACAACTGCTTTCGAATGCGCGTCACCCCCTGAGTACGCGCCCAGTCGAAATATATGGACACGCGCCGAGCCGATTTACATACGCACACCCGCTATTCGGATGGCTTGCTGACGCCCGCCGAGCTGGTGGCGCGGGCCCACGCTGCCGGGATCAGTGCGCTCGCGGTGACCGATCACGATTCGATCGACGGGTTGCCGGAAGCCATGGCCGCAGGGTCGGAGCTCGGCATCGAGGTCGTGTCGGGGGTGGAGCTGAGTGTAACGGCCGGGGGGCAGGAGATCCATCTTCTTGGATATGGCTTCGATGCCGCAAACCAGGGCCTGAAGGCGCATCTGGATCGGTTCCGCGATGTCAGGATGCGGCGAGGTCGCGCCATCGTGGAGGCACTGAATGGGCTCGGAATTCCGCTCGCGATGGAGGACGTGCTCGCCTTCGCGCGCGACGGCGTTGTTGGTAGGCCACACGTGGCGAAGGCGCTCGTGAAACGGAGGCTCGTGGCCTCCTACGAGGATGCATTTGCGCGATACCTATGTGACGAGGGCCCGGCTTTCGTTGCCAAGCCGCTGTTTCCGGCTTTGCAGGGGATCGCCCTGATTCATGCCGCCGGTGGGCTCGCCGTCCTCGCGCATCCGGGGACGCGCGTGGAGGGCGAGGTCATCCAGCAGCTCATCCGGGCCGGGCTCGACGGCATCGAGACCATCCATCCATCCCATAGTTCCGCCCTGACCCGGCGCTACGAAGATCTGGCTCATCGATACGGGTTGCTCGAAACGGGCGGCTCCGATTATCATGGACTCCGCTCCGAGGAAGACCATAACTTCGTACGTTACAGCATTCCATATCGGCGCGTCGAGCTGATGCGCCGTGCCGCCGCCTGAGGTATGCCCCGAATCATCGAAGGAAATCACATCGCCGATGATGCCGAGATCGGTATTGTCGTCAGCCGCTTCAACGAGTTCATCACGCGAAAGCTTTTGGATGGTGCGCTCGATGCGCTGCGCCGGCATGGCGCCGACCTGGATCGCGTCACGGTCGCATGGTGTCCGGGCTCGGTTGAGATCCCGATCGTGGCTCGCAAGATGGCACAGTCGGGCCGATACGGGGCCGTGATTGCTCTGGGTGCGGTGATTCGCGGGGAGACCTCGCACTACGATCTCGTCTGCTCGATCGTCGCGAACGGTACGGCGCAGGCGGCACTCGATTCAGGGGTACCGGTCATTTTCGGCGTGATCACGACCGAAACGGTCGAGCAAGCCGTCGAGCGCGCGGGCTCGAAATCCGGAAACAAAGGCGCTGACGCTGCCGTAGCGGCCATCGAAATGATCAACTTGATGCGGCAGCTCTGAACCACGGCGGCCTGCTCCACGCGGCCAATCTAAATCTCCGGCAGGCATCTATCGACCGAACGCTACTACTTGCCTCTGCTGTCCCGGTCCTTCTCCGACCTCGATGCGTTTTCCGGTCTCGCCGCTTGTAACTCTTGCCCTCTGGGGCGCGCTGCTCACGGGTGCGCCTGACAGCGCCGCGCAGGACGGCCGTTGGCGCACCTACACCTCCATGCGGCAGGTCACCGACGTCGCGGCCTCTCCAGATGCAATCTGGGCATCCACGACGGGTGGCGTTTTTCGGTACGGCATCGAGGACGGCTCGCTTTCCGCCTACACGGCAGGTGACGGGCTCGACAACGTGCAGGCGCGCGCTCTCGCCTACGATCCGGTGCGGCAGGTCGTCTGGATCGGGTACCGCTCGGGTGTGATCGACCGGCTCGATCCGGCAACCGGCATCGTACAGTCGTTCCGTGACATCGAGCGCGCCGGACGATTCGCATCGAGGCAGGTAAATCGGATCATCCCGCGCGGCGATTCGCTCTTCGTGGCCACGTCCTTCGGCATCGTAGTCTTCGATCCGATCAAAGGCGAAGTACGCGACACCTACAGCCAGCTGGGCGGCATCTCGCCCGGGACGGAGGTGTTCGATATCGCATTCGTGCCCGGGGATGCGGTCGAGATCTGGGTAGCGACGAACGAAGGAGTGGCGTACGCTTCGCTCGACGCCATCAACCTTAAAGACCCCGCCTCATGGACGGTCGAATCGGCTGGATTGCCCTCCGCGCAGACTCGCTCCATGGCCCACTTCGGGGGGAGCATCTACGTGGGGACGATCGCCGATGTCGCTAGACGCGACGGTGCGGACAGTTATACGACGATCGGGGCCACCTCGAGCGAAGTGCACGCCCTGCTCCCGGACGGCGATCGACTGCTTGCCCTCGATCGGTTCGACCCCATCGTGATCGGATCGGACGGCAGTGTGCGTAGAGTCGACATCGAGGGTTTCCAGGATCCAGTGTCCATGACGTTGGGTGCAGACGGGCTCGTCTGGATTGGGGATCGCGAGGGAGGACTCATCGCCATCCGTGAACCCGATCCATCGACGGCTACCGCCGAAATCGTGCATCGGGAAATCTATCCATCCGGACCGTATCACAACGACTTCTCCGGCCTTCAGGTCGATGGCGACGGCAATCTCTGGGCCTCAGGTGTCTTCGTCCAGGGAGAGGAAACGGGATTCTACAGGCTGCATCCGCCTGATGCGTGGACGAACTATACACGCCACTTCTTTCCTGAGCTGGCGAATTCGTATCCGAGACTCCATGTAGATGACAACGGCGTTGCGTACGCCGGCAATGAAGGTAGGGGGATGGTGGAGGTCAGGCCCGACGGCGAATTTCTGTTTTGGAATCAGGAAAACTCGACGCTGCGGCCGGCCTCAGGCACCAGTGATTTTGTGATCGTCAGCGGGATGGCCGACGACCGGAATGGGCGAGTATGGGTCACGAATCGCGGGGGCAGCGTCAACCTCCACATCTACGAGCCGGGGGCGGGCTGGACCGAGCTCACATCGATGGGATGCAGCGACTTCAATGAAACGGGCCTTACCTTCGACGAGATCGTCATCGACTCATTCGGGCAGAAGTGGATCACCGTTGTAGCCCGCGCAAATCTCGCCCGCGTGATCGGGCTGCTTGTGCTGGATACGAATGGCACCCCGACCGACACGGCCGATGACTTCTGCAACTACTTTGCGACCGAGGGTGCCGGAGGCCAGGGACTGCCCGGCACGGCTGTGACCGCCGTCGTCGAGGACCGCGACGGTCAGATGTGGATTGGGACGGAGCGCGGGCTGGCCTTCGTGATCAACAATGGGATCGTTGCGCAAGACGCGCGGTCCACGCCCATCTGGCCGCAGTTCGCCGACCGCACGCAGGGCACGTTCGTGTTGAACGGAATCAGGATCAACGACCTGGCCGTCGACCCCGCCAATCGGCTCTGGGTGGCGACGGATCAGGGAATTTCCATCGTGGAGCAGGTCGAGGGCGGCTACGCGATTGCGGAGAACTTCACGAGCGCAAACTCACCACTTTTCTCGGATGCGATTGTCGCCCTGGCTATCGACCCCATCTCGGGGCGCGTCTACATCGCGACCGACCAGGGCCTCCTCAGCTATGATGGTGACGCGGTTGCGGCCGCGCCGGAGGCCGGGGACCTCAAGGTCTATCCGAATCCCCTGCGCGTAGGCGAAGTCGAGGACGTGTCGGTATTCATCGAGGGCCTCGTCGAGGCGACGGAGCTCCGTGTGCTCACGCTCTCGGGAGCCGTAGTGGCGAGGATGCAGACGCGCGGCGGCCGCGCCCGGTGGGATGCACGCGGGTTGGATGGCGAGATCGTCCCGTCGGGGATGTACATGGTCGTGGCCGTCGGCGACGATGGTGAGGGGACCGCGCACGGAAAGCTGGCCGTGATTCGATGAAATTGCGGACTTCGTGCGGATTCGGGTTCTATCGAGTCTTCACGGCAACTAAGGATGCCTCGAAGTAGTTTGACGATGAACACGGTGACCGTAGCTCAGCTGGTTAGAGCGCCAGGTTGTGGCCCTGGAGGCCGTGGGTTCAAATCCCATCGGTCACCCTTGAGATCGCCCCCTCGATGGCCGAGGCGATCGGAACGCATGCAGCCTTCAGAGGCTCTGGGTACGTACCGGTTCTCGGTGGAGCAGCGTGGTAGCCGACAGGCGGCACGCTGCTTTTTTGTCTTACGTTGAGGCGGACGGGCGTTTGCGGAATCGGTTAAGTCGGAACTCCAACAGATCCCCTCGCGTCAATCGGCGCCCAAAAACGCCTCCGGGGCGATGATTGTCAAAATGCCGCGTTCGTCTAGGGGTCTAGGACGCCGGCCTTTCACGCCGGTAACACGGGTTCGAATCCCGTACGCGGTACGCTGAATGCCCTCCACGTTTTCCCGTCACCTCGCGGGATGGCCGGAGGGCTTCGCTTTTTGGTTCTCGGCCGCTGACCAGGGAGCCGTCAAGCACTCGTAGATGGAGCATTCATGCCGGATGCGCAACGCCGCACGATCTGCTGGATTCCTCTTTGGAACGAGAAGCTTCCCGGCATTGGGCTGGAGCACTTGCTCCTGGGTCCCGGCGAGGCGGACAGCATCGTGGTCGGAGTCGATGAGATCCACGGCGCATTCCGGATCGCCTATCGCCTCGCCTGGGATGAATCCTGGCAGCTTCAAGAGGCGGAGCTGACTCTCGAAACGGAACGCTCCGCCGGATCACTGCATCTACGAAGCGACGGTCGAGGTCACTGGCACCACGCGGACGGTGAACCCATCCCCGAGCTCGAGGGCTGCATCGATATCGACATCTGGCCGACCCCGTTCACGAACAGCTTCCCGATTCGCAGATCCCACATGTCTATCGGTGAACAGCGGCAGTTCCGAATGGCCTGGGTCTCGGCGCTGAATTTGTCGGTGCATCCACAGACGCAACGCTACACGAGGTTGGCTCAACGCGTCTACCTTTTCGAGAGCCTCGACGGGAGCGGATTCAGATCCGAGATCGTGGTCGACGAGGACTACCTGGTGACCGATTATCCCGGCCTGTTCCGGAGGGTGGATCTCGACGATGAACGGCATGGTGTGCCGATTCCGTAGGGCAAGATGTGGATTTTCCTCAGCGTGCTGTTCGCTTGGAATGCCCTCGTGTGGCTCGTCCTCGGCGCACTTTTCTCTCCTGTGTTTCCGGGTGGATGGGGAGGCATCCTCGTGGCCGCGCTGCTTCTCATCGCGCCCGTCTTTATCCTGATCCAGGGATTTCGCGGAGGACTTTACCCATCGGGGCCGGCGAGACTGTTGGCCCTTCGACCTTTCTGGTATGCCCAGCTTTTCCTTCCGCTGCTGGCGATTGCGGGCCTCGTCGGGCTCGTTGCTGGATGGCCGCTCGGGGCGGCGCGGGAGGTCGGGCAGATGGCGGTGGCCTGCGCCGGCGTGGTTCTGGTAGGGATGTCGATCTGGGGCTACATCGGGACCCGTAGGCTCGTCGTCCGCCACCTGGATCTTGGCTTCGACACGCTTCCGCCGGAGCTCGACGGAATGCGCATCGTTCAGCTCGCGGATCTTCACGTCGGACCCCATACGTCTCGACGGCAGCTCGAGCGCATTGCGGATGCGGTGCAGGATGCCCGCCCCGACCTCATCGCGCTGGTCGGCGACCAGGTGGACGACTTCGCACGGGACGTCGAGCCGCTCGGTGCGGCCCTGAGGCATCTCACGGCGCCTCTCGGGGTGATTGCCGTGCCGGGTAACCACGACGTCTATGCCGGCTGGGCCGATGTGCGCAGCGGGATGGAGCGATTAGGCTGGACGGTCCTGGTGAACGAGGCGATTCCGCTCGAATATCGGGGAGCCAGGTTCTGGATCGCCGGAACCGGAGATCCGGCGGGAAAAGGTGGACCGGGAGGTGCCGACGAGAGCGTCATCCCCGACGTGGAGCGTACGTTAGAACGGGTGCCACGGGATGACTTTACCGTAGCTCTGGCGCACAATCCGTCTCTCTGGCCCGAGCTGGCTAATCGTGGCGTCGACCTGACGCTGAGCGGTCACACCCACTATGGACAAGTGGCGATTCCCCGGCTGAACTGGAGCGTCGCTTCCATCTTCCTCGAGCACGCGATGGGTACGCACCGGTCGGGAAAAGCGACCCTCTACATCAGTCCGGGCACCAACTACTGGGGGATTCCTCTTCGAATCGGCGCGTTGCCGGAGGTGACCGTCATTACGCTGCACAAAGGCAGCATCCAGGAACATCCCACGCCCAAAACCGGGCGACGCGAGAACCAGGTCACGTAGCCGCCGTGTTTCGGCGCGCCATCCGCGCGTCGTTGCTGATGCGGTGTTCGCGCTCCATCATCAGCGCACGCTCATAGCCGCGGAGTAGGCCTCGCACGAAGGGTCTGGCGGATCGCTTCTCGAGGGTGATCCGCATCGTGGCGAGTTCCACCACGACAGCCTCGTCCACCGACTCCCATCCGTCGACCACGCCCAACTCCAGGGCTTTCTCGAGCAATTCCTTCAGCGGCAGCCCGGCAAGATTCTCGATCATGGGCCTTCTCGATTGTGTGCCGTGAAGGAAACTATAACGTTTTGGCGCCTGTCGTGCAAACTCGCGCCTCAGGACGCTTAACGGAATCGGCCACCCGGGGCTACGTGGATAGGCTCCGCCAGGCGCTCGAACAGGCGCTCGGGGCGCTGCTCGGACGGTGAGCTCGCCGCGCTACGGGAGTCATGAATTAGTCTCGGCGAGCCACCCTCCGAACGTCAACCCTGAGCGCCCGACACTAACGAGCGTACCCGGGCACTGGCGCGGTCGACTACTTTTCTGCCTTCACCAGGTCCGGGAATTGCTTCGAGATGGCGCCGGCAAGCGCATCCGAGACGGTATAGATGTGATCGAGCATGGAGCGCCAGACGGTGGCTTCCTGCGTGAAATCGCCCTTCTTTACCAACTCGATTTGCTGCATGTGATGACCGCCATGCGCCATCAAGAGAGGCAGCACCGTATCCTTCGGCAGGTTCGGATTGGCCCCGTCGAGGAAGTCCGCGATGGCCTCGGCGTTGTCGACGATCGCCTGAGAGGCCTTATCCTTGTCCCCATCTTTGTTGTCGAACGCGGCCTCCATGTACTGCTTGATGCCGCCCCAGTGGCCGGCAAGCAGCTCGAAGAGCCCATCGGCGCCCTCCTGACCGTAGAAGGGGATGACGGCATCGGCAATGGCACGTGCATTCTCAACTACCTGCGCTTCCGCCGCTGTGGCGGCGCCAGAATCGTCGCGATTGGCGGCCAGGACGACCGAGCGAACCCAGAAGATGTGGTTCGTCCACAGGTCGCGCATGGCGAGTTGAAGGTCGGAGGGGCTGATTGGATCGTCCGCTCGGACGGACAGTATCGCCGCCGGGGATGCGACCTGGTCGCCCAGCGTTGCATAGGATGCCGGACTGTCGCCCTGGGCGAGTCCGGCGGTCGAAGCGGCGGCCATGGGTGCACCGAGTAGGGCGCTGCCGCCGATCAGGTAGGCGAGTACGAGGCGGATTTTGCGCATAGTTCGTTCCTCCATGAATTTGGGTGAGGATGTTGGATTAGTTCCGGACCAGTCGGACAAATTCGCCGAAGGGCCCGGCATCGCGGTAAAGCCCGCTGGTCGAGCAAGTGACGATCGATGGGCGGTGTCTGTGCGCCCCATTGCCGCGACCCATCTCGTGGTGCGCATCGAGCATCACGGCGACGCCGCGAGGCGCGAGCGCGGCATCGATCGCGCGCCGGATCTCCATGGTGAGCCGCTCCTGCGTCTGCTGGTGGCCCGCGAGAGTATCGATCAGGCGAGCGAGTGCACCCGGGGGGATGGTGTACCGTCGCGGAAGGATGGCGGCGTGGACGCGCCCGGCGAACAGGAACTCGCCGTGCTCGGACCGCGCACGAAAATCGATGTCGCGCATCAGGAAGAGCTCGCCCGATTTGGACGGGTAACGCTGTGCGCGGAGAACACCCACCGGATCAAGACCGGCGCCGTTCAGAGGGCGGAGGATATCGGATTCTAAGGCTCCAGCTGCCGGATAAAGGGTGGAATCAGAACGGCTCATCGAGATCGAGGCCACGCACGACCTTTTTAGTGGTGATGAACTGACCGACGTGACGCGTGGTGTGCTCTCCCACATGGAAGAGCAGACCTAGCGTGGTGCTGGGCAAGCCCGCTCGCCCGACGCGGCGCTCGGCGAAGAGCTCGTCCTCCGGGATGGATCGGATTGTATCCAGCGTACGCTCGATCGTGCTCAGGGCGTGGTCCAGCAGTGCGCCGGCCTCTGCCGGCGGATCACCGGGCTCCGATTCGACGGCCAGGGCCTGCAGCTGCGTCCGGTCGAGCGATCGACCAAGTGCGTACGTGAGCAAGCGATCCATACTGCCCGCCAGGTGGCGAAGGTGAAACCCCATGGAGGCGGCCCCGCCCGGACGAATCCAGAGCTCAGAGGGGGAGATGCCGGGAACGTGGCGCTCTAGGTCTTCGCGCGCTTGAAGGAGCGCGTGGGCGACCGGCATCACCTGCGGTAGAAAACCATTGATGGGTCCACGCAGCCAGACTTCGGGTTGTGACATATTGTGTCGGAGTGCTTGTGAGGTTTGCATTCAAAGTTAAGTGGTATTTCTAAAAAGTCAACTGCTTTTTGGATTTATTCGGCCGGTACGTAGCCAGGACCTCAAAATGCTCTGGTGGGTCTGACAGAGGGTATCGACAAAAAATCAAAGTAAGACGTGGGAGATAGGTCGATCGAGAACGAGATCTATACGATCGGACATTCGTCGCGCCAACTCGAGTCGTTCACCGAGCTACTCGAGGAGAACGGTATCGAATTGCTGGCCGACGTGCGTCGCTTTCCCGGCTCCCGACGCTATCCGCACTTTAATGCCGGTGCGCTCAACGAATCGCTTTCCGAGCTCGGGATCGCGTACAGGCATTTCGAAGCCCTCGGTGGACGTCGCGGCAAGCCGGCGGACGACTCGCCGAGCCGGGGGTGGCGCGTCGAAGCGTTCGCCGCCTATGCAGATTTCATGGGGACCGATGAATTCCGGACGGCCCTCCACGAGCTCGAGCAAGAGGCTCGTCAGCGGCGCACCGCGATTATGTGTGCAGAGGCCGTTCCGTGGCGATGCCACAGACGCCTGATCGCGGACGCACTGACGGTGCGAGGATGGCGAGTTTACGACATCATGGACCCGGGCAAGACGGAGCCTCACGAGCTAACTCACTTTGCGCGCGTGCACGACGGCCGACTTACGTATCCGGCTGATGCCGACCTATTCGATGAGCAGGACCCCGGGGCTTCCTGACCTTTGATGGCGAAGGCAACATTCTGGCCGCCCAGGGGTGAGTGAGGCATGCCGCACGTCCACGACCACATCATCGAACAGGAATCCAATGCTACCTCCCGTGCGCGGGAAGCTGCTGCGCCGGGACACGGGGCTCATCGCCACGGAGGACACGGGCACGGTCTGCATCGGCACGGCGAGGATACCGGCGGCCGCAACCTCCTGATCGCGCTCGTTCTGAACGTCGGGATCACGGCCGCGCAGATCGTCGGGGGACTTCTCTCGGGAAGTCTCGCGCTCCTGGCCGATGCCGCCCACAATGGCAGTGATGCAGCTTCGCTCGGCGTCTCGTACGCAGCGCGGCGCATCGCGCGACGACCGGCGGACGAGCGCCGCACCTTCGGATACAACCGCGCCGAGGTGGTGGGCGCGCTCATCAACCTGACGACGCTGTTCGTCATTGCCGTCTTTCTGATCTCTCAGGCCATTCACCGATTTTTCGAACCGTCCGACGTCGCCGGCAGCACCATGCTCATTGTGGGCGCCATCGCTTTCGTCGAGGATGCCATCTCCACGTGGCTGCTCTATCAGGGCGCGAAAAGCAGCCTCAACATCCGATCTGCCTTCATCCACATGATGGGCGACACGCTGGCCACACTCGGCGTCCTCGTCGGAGGGTTCCTGATCCTCAGATACCAGATCTTCTGGATCGACCCGGCCATCACGCTGGCGATCGCACTGTATATCATCGTGCATGGCGCGCTCGAGATCCGCACGGCCATTCGCATATTGATGGAAAGCGCGCCAAAGGGCTTCGACTTCGAGAGGATGGTGCGCGAGGTGGAGGCGCTCGAGGGTGTCGACGCGATCCACCACGTCCACCTGTGGCGACTCGATGAGGAGCGTGTAGCACTGGAGGCGCATGTGGCCGTATTGGAGGATGACTTGAGCGCGATCGAGGAGATCAAGCATCGGGTCAAGTGCAAGCTGCGGGATGATTTCGGCATCGCGCATGCGACGCTCGAGATTGAGATTGCCGGGCGCACCGGGCACGACGCGCGGGCGATTTCTTGCCACTAGACGATCCACGGGTAGCGCGAGCAAGAGAGCAGAAACGCGGCCGGGTCCGAAAATCGTAATGTTCTGGTCCGCGAGAGCTCATGAATCGAACCCGGCACCATTCTCCGCGTCCATTTATTTTGTGCTGACCCTGTCCTGTACCTGAGCCATGCAACCACCCACCCGGAGCAAGAAGTCTGTGCTCATCGTCGACGACGAGGAGGACCTCCGAGCGAGCGTTACGATGGCACTCGAGGAGCGTGGATACGACGTGCTGAGCGCCGGCGATGGTCTCGAGGGAATCGCCGCCGCATCCGAGCATAGTCCGAACCTCATCCTCGTGGATTATCGGATGCCGGAGCTCGACGGCGTGGAGTTCCTGAACGCGCTGCGCAGCACCGAGGGGCTGACCGACACGCCCGTGGTGATCATCACCGTGGATCCCGAGCTCGAACTTCGCCGAAATGCGGCGCAACTCGGCATCCAGGGCTTCTTGGTAAAGCCGTTCTCGATGGAAGAGCTGATGCAGACGGTCACGAACCTGCTGCAGACAACCTGACCTTGTTCGCTGCTTGTTCCGTGGGAATCGTTCCGCTTCTTGGACGCCACCTCTTCGCCGGGCCGACGATGCTGCTCCTGGCGATATTCGCTTCGGCCTGCAATCAATCCGGCCTCGAGCAGGTGGATGGGGAGCTTCGGCTCGAAGTGGCCTTTCCAAACGTTCGATTCGATCGCCCCGTCGACTTTCAGATCCCCAATGACGGCTCGAACCGGGTCTTTGTCGTCGAGCAGGCGGGTGTGATCCGCGTCTTCAACAACGATCCGACCGTGACGGATGCACCCGTATTCCTCGACATACGCAACCGCGTCGATTTCGGGGGCGAGAAGGGGCTGCTCGGGCTCGCCTTCCATCCAGACTTTGCTGAGAACGGTGCGTTCTTTGTCGATTACACGGCACCGGGGCCGCTGCGCACCGTCATCGCACGATACCACGTGGATCCGCAGAATCCGAACCGCGCCTTGAGTGCGAGCGAGGAGATCATCCTCGAGGTCGCACAGCCCTACAGCAATCACAACGCAGGCCAGATCGTCTTCGGGCCGGACGGGTACCTTTACATCACGCTTGGGGACGGGGGCAGCGGAGGTGATCCGCAGGACAATGCCGAGAATCCGGCGACTCTTCTGGGGTCGATTCTGCGCATCGATGTGGATGGAGGTTCGCCGTACGCCATCCCGCCGGACAACCCGTTCGTGGGCAACCCGGACGGGTATCGCGAAGAGATCTACGCCTACGGTTTGCGGAATCCGTGGAGGATCAGCTTCGATCCGGAGACGAACAGGCTGTGGGCCGGCGATGTCGGGCAGAACGCGTACGAAGAGATCGACATCATCGAGAAGGGCGGCAACTACGGATGGGATGTGATGGAGGGCTTCCACTGCTTCGAGCCGCGAACGAACTGTGATCAAACGGGCCTCGTAATGCCCGTTTGGGAGTATCCGCACTCTCAAGGAGGCTCCGTGACGGGAGGATACGTCTATCGGGGACCGTCGGCACCATCGCTCGCAGGGCGGTACGTCTATGCCGACTTCGTCTCAGGCCGGATCTGGGCCCTCACCTACGAGAACGGTCAGGCGGAAAATGAGGACCTCTTCGACACGAATTTGAATATCTCGTCGTTCGGGATCGATGAGGATGGAGAGCTTTACGTTCTGGCGTTCGACGGCAATGTGTACCGGCTGACGGCAGAGCCGAAATAGCGGCAATTTCACGCGCCGTTCATTTCGCGTATCTTGGAGGCGGACCGCATCCGTTCATCACTCGGTCGTTTTTTCATGCGCACGAGCCTCCTACTCCTGCTTTTCGTTTTGCTCTTGATGGTCGGCTGCCGGAGCTCCGCCGAGGATGCCGGAGCCGCAGGCGAAAGCCTCCAGATCGCCGTCATCCCCAAGGGCACGACCCACGAGTTCTGGAAATCCATCCATGCGGGCGCCGAAAAGGCGGGACAAGAGCTCGGCGTGGACATCGTCTGGCAGGGCCCGCAGAAGGAGGACGACCGCCAGATGCAGATCCAGGTCGTCCAGAACTTCGTCAGCCGCGGCATCGACGCCATCGTGCTGGCGCCGCTCGACTCGCGCAGCCTCGCCCGCCCTGTCGAGGCGGCCGTCCGGCGCGGAATACCGGTCGTGATCATCGACTCGGGGCTCGAGTCGCATGCCCACACCAGTTTCATCGCCACGAACAACTACGAAGGCGGCCGGATGGGAGGCCGCCATCTCGCCGAGCTACTCGGCGGAGAGGGGCGCATCATCATGCTCCGATTTCAGGAAGGCTCGGCGAGCACCACCGAGCGCGAGCGCGGCTTTTTGGATGCTCTGCGAGAGCACGCCCCGAATGCCACCCTGCTCGTCGACAACATCTACGCAGGCGCCACGATGGGGAGCGCGCTCCAGGTCTCGCAGAATCTCCTGAACCGCTTTGCCGAGGTGGACGGCATCTGGTGCCCGAACGAGACGTCGACGCAGGGCATGCTGCGCGCCCTCGAGACGGCGGGCCGCGCCGGGAACGTCCGGCTCGTGGGCTTCGACATCAATCAGTCTCTGCTCGACGGCATGCGGGAGGGCAAGATCGACGGACTCGTCGTGCAGGATCCCTTCACGATGGGATTCGAGGGCGTGCAAACGGCCGTGCGCATCATCAAGGGCGAGGATTTCGACGAGAAGGTCGATACGCGGTCGGTCCTCGTGACGCCCGACAACGTGGACGATCCGGACATCCAGGACCTCATCCATCCGGATCTGGAGCGGTGGTTGCACGGCGTCTGACGTTCATCGCCGAGCACGCGCACGAGGGACGTGCGGCGTCGGGTGCCGGCCGGCGTGAAGAGAAGGCCCGCCATGGCTAAATCCGTTCTTCGGCTGCTCGACATCCACAAATCCTTCGGGCCCGTGCAGGCGCTACGCGGCGTGTCGATGGAGGCGCATCCCGGCGAGGTGCACGCGCTCATCGGCGAGAACGGGGCCGGTAAGAGCACGCTGATGAAAGTCCTCGCCGGCGTGTATCGACCGGATCGTGGCGAGATGTGGCTGGATGGTGAGCGGTACGAGCCGTACTCGCCATTGGACGGGAGGCGTGCCGGAATCAGCATGATCTACCAGGAGCTCGTGCTGGCGCCGCACCTGACGGTGGAGGAGAACGTGACGCTCGGCGCCGAGAGGTCACGGTTAGGCTGGCTGCGGCCGCGAACGGAGGAGGTCCGCGAGGTCCTGGGTTGGCTGGGGCAGGAGGGGATCGACCCCGCGGAGCGCGTCCGTGCGCTCTCCATCGGCAAGCAGCAGTTGGTGGAGATTGCGCGGGCCTTGCTCCTGAACGCGCGCGTCGTGGTGATGGACGAGCCGACGAGCTCTCTTGCCGCGGCGGACACGCGGGCGCTGTTCGAAGTTATCCGGCGGTTACGCGATCGCGGCGTGGCCGTGATCTACATCAGCCACTTCCTGGAGGAGGTACGCGAGATCTGCGATCGCTATACGGTGATTCGGGATGGGGAGACCGTCTCGTCCGGTCGGGTTGAGGATACGAGCATCGACAAGCTCATCGAGGACATGGTGGGGCGAACCGTGGAGGAGCTCTTTCCCTCGCGCAAGCACGAGATGGGGGAGGAGGTGCTGCGCGTCGATTCGCTCTCCGCGCGCGTGGGATACCCGGACGGCATCTCCTTCTCACTGCGGCGCGGCGAGATCCTGGGCATCGCCGGCCTCGTGGGGGCCGGGCGATCGAAAGCCGTGCGCACGATATTCGGCCTCGAGTCTGCCGGCGACGGGAGCATTGGGATCTCCGGGAAGCCGGCGCTCAAAGCGGCCTACCTCACCCCCGGTCGGGCTTTGCAGGAGGGCATCGATCTGCTGAGCGAGAACCGGAAGGACGAAGGATTGGCCCTTGGCCTCCCGCTGACGGCCAATCTTACACTCTCCGACCTGAAGCGCTACACCCGCCGTGGACTTCTGAACCTGCGACGGGAGCGGAGCGATGCGCGAAAGTGGATCCAGGCGCTGGGCATCCGCACGCGCGATGAGGAGCAGCCGGCCGTGGAGCTATCCGGCGGCAATCAGCAGAAGGTCTGTCTGGCCCGCCTGCTGAACCAGGACAACGACATCCTCTTTCTGGATGAGCCCACACGCGGCATCGACATCGGCAGCAAGGCCGAGATTTACCGGCTCATCCATCGGCTGGCCGAGCGCAGGAAGGCCATCGTGATGATCTCCTCCTATCTGCCGGAGCTGCTGGGGGTGTGCGACACGATCGGCGTGATGTACAGGGGGCGGCTCTCGGCGGTGCGGCCTGTCGATGCGTGGACCGAGCAGTCCATCATGCGCTTTGCGACTTCGGGCGTGGACGACGCGGTGGCCGCATGAGAGACTATCGCAGGTTGCTTTCGGAGCTGGGGCCGCTCATCGGGCTCGTCTTCGTCTTCGCACTCTTCGCGGTGCTCGCGCCCTCGTCGTTTACGTCGCTGTACAATCTGAAGACGATTCTCACGCAGAGCGTGATCATCGGGATCGCGGCGTTCGGGATGACCTTCATCATTATATCTGAAGGCATCGACCTGAGCGTCGGGTCGCAGATCGCGCTCGGCACGGTGGTCGTGGCCGTTATCCTGAACGCCACGGGCGTCGCACCCGGCGTCTGGGTGCCTTTGGCCGCGCTCGTAGCGGGGGTGGTGGCTTGCGCACTCGTGGGCGCTTTCAACGGCCTGGTCATCACCAAATTCAACATCGTGCCGTTCATCGTGACCCTCGGCACGATGCAGATCGTCCGCGGCGTGGCGAAGTGGATCGGCAAGGAGCAGACCGTGCCGACGCCGCGCAACTGGCTCACGGACCTCATGCTCGTCGACCCGGAGCCTGCCTGGCTGCTCGTTGGCCCGGGCGTCTGGATCTGCCTGGTGCTCCTCATCCTCTCGGTACTTCTCCTGAAGTACACCGTCCTCGGCCGCTACATGTTTGCCATCGGCTCGAACGAGATGACGGCTCGCCTGTGCGGCATCAAGGTGGACAAGGTGAAAATCATCATCTACACGCTCGGCGGGCTGCTGACCGGCATCGCCGCCGTGATGCAGTACAGCTACCTGACGGTGGGCGACCCGACCGCGGCCGTGGGGCTGGAGCTCGACATCATCGCGGCTGTGGTCATTGGCGGCGGCTCGCTAAGCGGCGGCGAAGGCAGCGCGGTGGGGTCGATCATCGGCGCGCTCATCATGGCCGTCCTCCGCAACGGCAGCAACATGCTGGGCCTGCCGAACTACGTGCAGGAGATCATCATCGGGGCGATCATCGTGGGAGCCGTGCTGGTGGATCAGCAGAAGCACCGGCTCCGCGCGCGGCGCGCCCCCACCACCGAACCGGAAACCAACGGCGAAGGGCGCGATGAAATCCTCGGCAGCGAAGCGCGTCGCGACCTGGTTGCGGACGACTAGGCGGACCTTTTTCGAAAGCTCGGCATCAACAAGCGCCTGATTTTCACCTGGCAGCGTTTCAACCAAACGACGAGGTGTTATGGCGAAATCACGCAAGCCAAACGCAACCAGGAGACCACCCGAGCCCTCCGATAGCCATAAAGAAATTACCGATTGGATTCGGCGGGTGATGCCGGATCTGAATCCCATCGTCACGGAGCTGGACAAGACGATCCGCGAAACCCATCCCGGCCTTCAGTATGCCGTCAAGTGGCGAAAGGCTTACTACGGATTGCCGGATCTCGGATGGATCATCGAGTTGGTCGCCTACGACGTTTCTGTGAATGTGGTCTTCCTCGGAGGCGCCGACTTCGAGAATCCGCCGCCGCTTGGCGACACCGACCGATCCCGCTACATCAAGCTGAAGACCCTCGAGGAGGCAAAAGCGCCCGAGATCCGCCAGTGGATCGAACAGGCAGGACGAGTGCCGGGCTGGAAATAGAGACCCGTCAGGAGCGACTGCTGAGAGCCTGCGCATAGAAGATCCAGCCCCCGCGTACGGCAACCGTCAGCATGATCGGGATGAGGGCTGGATGGAAATGCATCGGCCAGAAAGGCGAGCCGAGTGCCGCAACAAGCGCGAGCAGGGCGGCTGCGAATAAGTAGCCACGTAAAAAACGAGAGGGCGGCCGAGCTCGAAAGAGCAGAGCGCCGGCGATCAGGTGCGTCGGCCACGACCAGAGCAGGTGCCAGTTGTTCGAAGTGACGTCGTGGAGGGAAATGAACCAGAGGAAGGCGATCAAAAGGCCCGCGATGCCCACGACGATGAACAGCACGGGATCGAGAACGCGAACCACGCTACGGCCTTGTTTTGCAGCACGCACAGTGATCGCGATGCCCACGCCGAAAAGGAGCCATCCAGCCAGGGCCGCCCACGGGAAAGGATCTGCCGGCCGCGCATAGCCCTCGACCCAGAAGACGGTGTCCGTGGAAGCGACGAGGGGCATCTCGCGACCCTCGATCTCGATGGTGGCGTGATCGAATGCCTCCATGAGATAGTCCGGCAAGAACATCGTCTCATACGGCCGTGCGATGCGGTCTACAGGTGCACCGAGCAGCCAATCGATGCCGGCATCCAGGAAAGGCCAGGCACGTTGATAGGGATCGAGCAATCTCCGAAAAGTGACGCCGGGATCCGGCCGGTCCGCAAAACGAACGGCCTCGCCGAGCGCGATCTCGAACGCGTCGCGGATGCGTGTCGAACAGTTGTCATAGAGGAAGTCGTATCTATAGAATCGATTCTCGGGCAAGTAGTTGGTCTCGAGAAACTGAACAAGGGCCGCCTTCTGCGTCGCAGAGAGGTTCAACACCTGCTCGATCATGGGGCGCCGCTCGAGCTCGCGATAGGCGCGAGCGGCGAGGGCGAAGTCGTGGCGCGAGAGGCGGTAGTCGAGGCTGCCGTACATGAATTTCGGTACGAACGCTTCGTCCTCGAAATCGAAGGTTCCGTAATTGTAAGAGACATCGACCCCCTGCGAAGGGATGGTCACGCGCACGGCGCTGTGGCCCCAGAGCGAGTAGATGGCATCGCCCGGAAGCACGGTGAGGAGGGAGATGCGGATGGAATCGGACGCCGGCCGCCCCTGCTCCTGCAACCGCGGCTCCGCCTTCGTGTAGATCGGGGCGAGGGTTGACAGCAGCGTAGCCAGCAGCGCGATCGGTGCCGCAGACGTGAGCATCTGAGCGCTTAGTGGAAAGGACAAATGGATAGATGTTGTAGATGGGACATATCGGCTGCGCTGCCATCTATGGCGACTTCCGAATGTAGCTAATCGCAGTGAGTTTCATTGAAAGCCGTACGAGACGAGTGAGCCGGACCGAGCTCGCGCGCCGCACCCTGGAGGAGCTTTCCAGGATCATCCCGTCGCCCACCACCGAACTGGTACACGAGGATCCGTATGAGCTCATCGTCGCCGTGATTCTATCGGCGCAGTGCACGGATGCCCGCGTGAATCTGGTGACGCCCGGGCTGTTTCGCGCCTACCCGACCGTGCTTGACCTTGCCCGCGCCGAGCCACCCGACGTTTTCCGCTACATCAGCTCGATTTCTTTCCCGAACAACAAATCGAAGCACCTGGTCGCGATGGCGCGAAAGGTCGTCGATGAGTACGGCGGGAAGATCCCTGACACGATCGAGGAGTTGATGACGCTTCCGGGCGTCGGACGCAAGTCGGCGCAGGTCGTGGCCTCCGTCGCGTACGACCGGGCCGCGCTGCCGGTCGATACGCACGTCTTTCGTGTTGCGAATCGAATCGGGCTGGTCTACCGCGCCGATACTCCACTTAAAGTAGAACTTCAATTAAAGCGTATTATTCCCAAAGCTCAGTGGAGTGATGCACATCATTACCTCATCCTTCACGGGCGGTACAATTGCACGGCCCGCAAACCCAACTGCGGTGCGTGTCCGCTGACGGCCTTCTGCCGATCCCATCAGAGCCTGGCACGCCTACCGGGACGGATGGAAGGCCTCGACCCGCGGCGCGGGAAGTACTACTGTCGCACGCGGAGGCACTATTTCGAGGAGGGCGATCGGCAGACAGATCGACACGGCGTCGAGCAAATCTGCTGCCCGAAGTGCGGCTCGATGAACGTATTTTCGACCCGGACCGGGGAGTCGGTGAGGAGGGTGAGGGATTATAGGGTTTGAGTAGCGGGAGATGGGAGATGGGAGATGGGAGATAGGATATGGGAGGAAGTCAGAGGTCAGAGGTCCGAGGTCAGAGATTCCGACATCCGACATCCGACATCCGCACGATTTCAACAGAACTGCATTCCGGAGCGCACATGGATTCTAACAAACGGCACCTGCTACTCATCCTCGAC
>CBFGRV010000009.1:0-84183 GCA_965651265.1 uncultured Rhodothermales bacterium | reverse complement strand
ACCGGACCGCATCCCGCACCTCGTCCGGCCAGGCCTCATGACATTCGAAGTAGAGCTCCCCGAGCTGCTCGAGGTAGCCGGACGCGAAGTGCGGTGTTGCGAGAGAGTAGTAGAGATTTACCTCGCCTCCATAGTCGACGACCATGACATACGGAAAGACTTTGGCTGAGCTGCGGCGGCACAGGGCCTCGTCGTCGGCAAAGGGATTGTCGATGCCGGGGAAAGACAGGCTCGTGAGCTGCGAAACGCGCATGCCGTATGTGTACGTGTTCATCCGCGCATAATCTGGAACGAGAATCCGCGCCGGGTCGCGGTGCTGCTCCATGTGTTCGAGGGTGTAAAGCTCCCATGCCGTGTTCGGGATGCGTAGGGGGCCGCGGACGGTTCGCATATAGATCGTTGCGCGCACGTCCGGGTCGTTCGGCACGGTGACACGAATTGCGCCTTCCGGAAGCCGGAGGGTTTCCTCTGTATTCTGTTGCAGATAGTGGTACATCACGCGAGCCTCAGGAGAGGTCGTCGGGAGGATCGGTCCGGACCACTCTGCGAGCGGCCGCCCTGCCCCATCATTGACGATGAATGCCCGGTCCTCATCGGTCGGAATGACATAACCCACGGCGAGCTCATCGATGATTCCCGTGAAGCCCTCACCGAACCGGGTGGTCCGCCAGATCGACATGGGCTGGATGTCAGGGCCGTCCGATGTCTCGCACCGACCGTCCACACAGAGCTCCCATCGTGGGTGGCCTTCGTCGCGATGGATGAGCTCGACGAGCTGCCGCTGCCCGGCCTGTCCACGGACCGCGAGCGCATGGCGCCCGTTTGCGCTCACCCACTCGAACCTCCATTCGGAGCCCGTGAAATGCAGGCGGTACTCCCGGGCGGAGGGCTGATTATCCCAGCGCTGGATGAGGCTGCCCGCTCCCTCCGGCTGGACCAGCGCGTAAATGTAGCGGTCCCCTCGGTGGAGGTAGATTTGCGGATGATCCCCACCGGCACCGCGGCCTCCCGTGAACCGGATGGCCGCTCCGTATTTGCCGGGCACCTGGCTCGCGCCGTCGCGCAGCTTCAGGTGGCCTCCATCCCAATGGGCCACGTTGCGGGCTTCGTCGCCGTCGACGGACCCGTCGATGAATAGCAGAAGGCCCGTGCGCGGCCCGAAGTAGTACTCAGGGAGGTTGATGGAGGGTGTTGATTCTCGCGGCGACGAAGCCAGCTCGAACGAGCGGTCCCCCGGTCCACCTGCCGATTGCTCAGATTCGGAATTCGTGCACTGAATCCAGCCCATCGAGAGCACGGGGAGCAGGAGTACCAGGCCAGGAGACAGCATCCTCCCGAAGGGGCGCATACGAGTACGATTATTCGTTGCAGGGCGGAAACAACAAAAGCCCCAACCGCCAATTTGGCAAGGAGGGGCTTCTCGGGGAGCCAACGGCCGGACTCGAACCGGCGACCTGCTCATTACGAGTGAGCTGCTCTACCAGCTGAGCTACGTTGGCTGGTACGCGGAAAGGAGCGCGAAAACTACGCAGCGCTCAACGCGGTGTCAACGCGCATGATCCCCGGCGCTCTCGAGTGCGCCCGCATCTCATTTCTTCTTCATCGGCATGATGGGGCGAGGGCCCTCGTGGCGGTCCGCGAAGCAGCCACATCCCGTGGGAGCAAACTCCCGAACCTGAACCTCGCTACATCGTCCCAGAGTGCCGAAAGTGCACATCACTCATCTGTATTCGCGATGGAACTCACGACTTCTGATGCTCGGCTCGTCGATTTGCGGGAACGTCTCGGCCGCGTGATGGACCTTCGCGCAGCCGCCAACGTGCTCGAGTGGGATCAGGAGACCTACATGCCGGATGGCGCCGCCGAGGCTCGGGCCGCGCAGATCGCGACGGTTCGCTCACTGGCGCACGAGCACTTCACGACCGATGAGATCGGCCGGCTCCTGGAAGATCTCGAGCCGGAGGTCGAGGAGCTCGATCCGATCTCGACCGAGGCGGCACTCGTTCGCATCGTGCGGAGGGATTATGACAAGGCACGCAAGCTGCCGACGTCGCTCGTAGCCCGATTCGCCGAGGCGGTCAGTCGCGCGAAGCAGGCCTGGAAGCGGGCGCGCGCCGAGGATGATTTCCCCCACTTCGAACCCCACCTTCGCTCGCTCATCGACCTGAACGTCGAGAAAGCGGAGGCACTTGGCTACGAAGAGCATATTTACGATGCCCTCCTGGACGAGTACGAGCCGGGCATGAAGACGGCGCTCGTGAAGCAGATTTTCGACGATCTCCGGCAGGACCTCGTGCCTATCGTCGAAGAAATCGCCGGCCGGCCGCAGGTCGATGATCGAATCCTGCATCAGAATTTTGACCCGGATCTCCAGTGGAATTTCGGGATGGAGATCCTCAAGGATTTCCGCTATGACTTTACGCGCGGTCGACAAGACCTCTCCGCGCATCCGTTCACAACGAGCTTTTCCATCTCGGATGTCCGGATCACGACGCGCATCACGCCGGACTTCCTCCCGAGCGCGTTATTCGGCACCATGCATGAGGCCGGACACGCCCTGTACGAACAGGGCATCGATCCCGAGCTCGAGCGGACGCCGCTCGCCGACGGCGCTTCACTCGGCATCCACGAATCTCAATCTCGTCTGTGGGAGAATCTCGTCGGCCGAAGCCGGCCGTTCTGGCAGCGATACTATCCGAGACTACAAAGTATCTTCCCGAAACAGCTGGGGGCCGTCCCGCTCGATGCCTTCTACAGGGCCATCAACAAAGTCGAGCCAGGCTTCATCCGGGTCGAGGCCGACGAGGTCACGTACAACCTCCACATCATGTTGCGCTTCGAGCTCGAGATGGAGCTGATCGAGCGACGCCTTGACACGTCGGATTTGCCTGCAGTCTGGCGACAACGGATGCAGGAATACCTCGGCATCCAGCCGCGGAACGATGCGGACGGCGTGCTCCAGGACATCCACTGGTCGCTCGGTGCATTCGGCTACTTCCCGACCTACGCTCTCGGCAACCTGATGTCGACACAGATTTTCGAGCAGGCCGGGCGCGACCTGGGCGATCTGGACGAGGCCATCGCCGAGGGGAATTTCGGCGAGCTCCTGGCCTGGCTGCGGGAGCACATCCACCGGTACGGCCGGAAACTGGATGCCCTCGATTTGCTCGAGCGCGCCACCGGCCAGGGTTTGAGTGCGAGTAGCTGGCTGGCGTACGTTCGGCGCAAATACGATCAAATCTACCCGCCAGGTTCATGAGCAGCGGCTGGCTCGACCGCACATTTCACGTCTCGGACCGCGGCTCCACGTTCGCCACCGAGCTGCGCGCCGGCCTCGTGACGTTCCTCACGATGGCCTACATCCTGCTCGTGAATCCGCAGATTCTGGCGGACGCAGGCATGCCGGAAGCGGACGTCGTGTTTGCAACAGCCGTAGCCTCTGCCGTCGCGATGGTCGTGATGGCGTTTTATGCCAACTATCCCTTCGCGCTCGCTCCTGGAATGGGCCTGAATGCCTACTTCGCCTACGGCGTGGTTCACGGCATGGGCGTCGGATACGAGGTCGCGCTCGCCGCCGTCTTCATCGAGGGACTGCTTTTCCTGCTGCTGGGTGTTGCGAAAGTACGCTCGGCCGTTCTGAACGCCATCCCTATGACGCTCAAAGCGGCCATTTCAGCCGGGATTGGCCTATTCCTCACGATCATTGGCTTTCAGAATGCGGGGATCGTCACCGCCAATCCGGCAACTCTCGTCGGCCTGGGTGATCTCACGTCGACGAGCGTCCTCCTCTCCCTCCTTGGTCTCGGATTGATGGGTATTTTGCTAGCCCGCAGAGTCACGGGCGCCATCATGATCGGGATCGTTGCCGTTACGCTGCTTGCATGGCTCACCGGTTTTGCGGCGCTGCCGGATGAGATCGTCGCTGTGCCGCGATTCCCGCAGGAGACGTTCGCAGCTTTCGACTTCCAGATGCTCCTCTCCTCACAATTCGCCATGGTGGTGATGGCGTTTCTATTTGTGGATTTTCTGGATACGGCCGGCACGCTCGTCGGTGTGGGCAAGGCGGGGGGCTTTCTGGATGAGAAGGGGGACCTCCCGAGGGCGGACCGCGCGTTCACGGCCGATGCGCTGGGAACGACGGTCGGTGCGCTTCTCGGCACGAGCACGGTGACAAGCTACATCGAGTCGGCCACGGGTATCGAGGAGGGTGGGCGCACGGGCCTCACGACGCTCGTCGTTGCAGCGCTCTTTTTGCTGGCTCTGTTTGTGACGCCGCTCATGACCGCCGTGCCTGGCGTGGCAACGGCGCCGGCACTCATCATCGTCGGGGCGCTCATGATGCGCAGTGTGATGGATGTCGACTGGATGCGCATCGATGAAGCGCTGCCCGCCTTCCTCGCGATCGCGGCGATGCCGCTTACCTATTCGATCGCGAACGGTATCGTATTCGGCATCGTGAGTTACGTCATCGTGAAACTATTCAGCGGCCGGCATCGGGAGGTGCATGTCATCCTGTACGTGCTCACGGCGCTCCTCATTCTCTATTTCGCCTTCGTGGGGGGCGCGTAATCGACCGAAACGCGGCGCCGATCCGGGCGTTGAGAACAGACTCGAACATCTCCGCATTTCCGTGTCTGATTCGCATCTGACCGAAACCGTATCGGCGCGAAGTTCCAACGCGAGCGCGTCGCACGTACCTCCCGGCCCATTGCCAACCTGGAGCCCGGGCTCCTGGCGGACCAAGAAGGCCCACCAGCTGCCGGTCTACAGCGACGAAATCCGGCTCTCGGAAATGCTCGATCGGCTACGCAAGCTTCCACCTCTCGTCACCCCGTGGGAGATCCGCGATCTGAAAAGACAGCTCGCCGAAGCAGCACACGGTAAGCGATTCGTTTTGCAGGGCGGCGACTGTGCCGAGCGTTTCGAGGACTGCACCAGCGAGCGGATCACAGATCGGCTGAAGATTCTCCTGCAGATGAGTCTCGTGCTGATCGTAGGTATGAAGACTCGCGTAGTGCGCATCGGCCGGTTTGCCGGCCAGTATGCAAAGCCGCGCTCCTCGGATGTGGAGACGCGCGGTGATCGGACGCTGCCCTCTTACCGGGGCGACATCATCAACGACGTAGCCTTCACATCGGAAGCGCGCGAACCGAATCCTGAGCGGATGCTGGAGGCCTATTCGCATTCGGCGATAACCCTCAACCTGGTTCGATCCCTCGCCGAGAACGGTTTCGCGGATCTTCATCATCCCGAATACTGGAATCTGAACTTCGTCCAGCACGCACCGCTGGCGGCGGAGTATAGGCGTATCGTCGAATCGATCGGTGACGCCGTCTCGTTCATGGAGACCGTTTCGGATGCTCCCATTGAGAGCCTGGAGCGGGCAGCGTTCTACTCAAGCCATGAGGCACTGTTGCTCCCGTATGAAGAGGCTCTGACGCGGTTCGGACCTCACCAGGATGGCGCGTACAATCTGGCGACGCATTTTCCCTGGGTCGGAGCGCGCACGAACGACCTGGATGGTGCTCATCTCGAATACGCTCGCGGAATCCGAAATCCAATCGGGGTAAAGGTGGGCCCGTGGCTTTCGCCGCAGGAGCTCGTCCGAATCGCGGAATTCCTCGATCCCGAGAGGGAGCCGGGACGTCTCACCGTCATCCACCGCCTCGGCGCCGATCGCATCGGCGACCTACTGCCCGGCATGATCGAGGCCGTCCGCGCGACAGGCCGGACCGTGTTGTGGAGCTGCGACCCGATGCATGGCAATACGGAGGTAACCGGCTCCGGCATCAAGACCCGCCGGTTTGAGAACATCCTTTCCGAGCTCGAGCAGGCCTTCGAGATTCACCACGCGGAGGACTCCCATCTCGGGGGCGTGCATTTCGAGCTGACCGGCGAGGACGTCACGGAATGCACAGGCGGAGCACGCGGCCTTGAGGATGCGGATCTGACACACGCCTATCGATCTCACGTCGACCCACGACTGAATTACGAGCAGGCGCTCGAGATGGCGTTCCTGATCGTACGGAAGAAGAGGACGTTGGCTGCGAGGGGATAGGAACGGAACCCTCCTCACCTGCTGCGGTCCGACGGTACCGAACCGAACCTCTTCCGAAGTCCTTCTCCCTGCCGCTGCCATGCATCATTCGTTGGCGCATCGGTCCTTTCGATTGATTCCGGTGCTTTTCGTGTTGCTCGCGGGTACGGCCGATGCTCAGCCTGAGGCCGCTCCTCTCGTCGTGATGAACCTGGCTGCACATCCCGATGACGAGGATGGAAGCACCCTCGCATATTTCCGCCACGGACGCGACGCGATCGCGTATTCGGTGATCTTCACTCGCGGTGAAGGCGGGCAGAATGAGATCGGCCCCGAGCTGTATGAGGAGTTAGGCGTCATCCGCACGGCCGAGACGGAACGGGCCGCGCGGCGGCTGGGGACGCAGGTCTACTTCCTAAACTTCATGGACTTCGGATTCTCGAAGTCTGCGGAGGAGACGTTCGAGCGCTGGGGGGGCCGCGACGAGGTGACCTCACGCCTGGTTTATCTGATTCGTAAGCTGAAGCCGGATGTGCTCTTCACGAACCACGACACGGTGACCGTCGGTCCGGGCCGGCAACACGGGCACCATCAAGTCGTCGGGCTGACGGCGTGGGATGCCTTCGAACTCGCGGCCGATCCGAAATATCATCCGGAACAGCTCGATGAACCCGGGATCGACGTCTGGCAGCCGAAACGGCTGTTCCGGCGGATGTGGACGACGGACGGCTCTCATGACGTTGCCGTTCCCGTCGGTGATCGCGTCCGACAAAGCCGGAATGCCGGCCTTACCTTTGCCGGAATCGCCGCGGAAGCACTGCACGAACATGCGTCACAGGGCATGGACCTATTTGCCGATCGCGTGGCGGGCTGGGATTCTACGTACTTCGAGATTTATCGGACCGCTTCCGATGCGGCCATCCCGCACGACGACCTGGCCGGGGGGCTGCCTGCCAATGTTCAAGCCGAACCGGACCTCACATACTGGATTGACTCCGGCCGTCTCCCCGCGCTGGATGCGTTCACCCTCTCTGATTCGGTCCTGGTCCCAGGTCAGAGCGTCGAGCTGCGCTGGGTTCGTTCGCAGCTTCCCGACCGCCCGTTCCGCCTGAAGCTTTTCGGCGCGGTGGACACGACGATCGTGATTCGGGATGACATGCCGGATCGCGCCAGCTTGTCGGTGAACCGGGATGCGGTTCCCACCATCCCGAAAGTCGCGTACCAGTACGAGCATATGCTCAATCACGCACCCATCGGATACGCAGTCTACGAACTTCCTTCAGGCGACCTCGAGGCGGGTGGTTACCTCGCGGCGGAGATCGCCCCTCCCATCTTCGTTGAGGCCACGGAGGATGTCGTGCGGCTTAGACCGGGACCGAACCTCCTCGGCTACACGATGCGTGTGTTTGATGAAGAGATCGACGAAATCACACTCGCGACTGCATTGGCCGGTGACGCGGCCGAGCGCATCTTCGACCAGAATCAGGAGTCCCGTCCGATCACGGGTGGCATAACCCGCGGCGAGGTGACGCTCAATATGCCCGGCGACGCTGAAGAGGGATCCTATACGATCTCGCTGGCGGCGTTTGCGCGCGGCGGTATCAACGGACCTTCAATGGACGACGATTTCGTAGCGGGCCGGCTCTTCAGTGTGGACGTGCCGGAGGGCCTTCGAGTGGGCGTCGTCAGGAGCTACGACAACACGCTTGAGCAGGCTCTCTCCCAGATGAATGTCGAAGCCGTTGTGCTCGACTCTCTCGATCTTGCGAGAGGGAATTTTGACGACCTCCACACTATTGTCGTGGACATCCGTGCGTACCTCGTGCGGCCCGACCTCCGAGCACATAACGATCGGCTCCTCCGCTGGGTCGAGCGAGGTGGGCATCTGGTCGTCAATTATCAGAAGACGTTCGAGTGGAATCCCGAGCTTTCCGATCCACTGAATCCTGCCCGTAACAATCCCGGAAACTTCGCGCCCCTCCCCATTCACATCGGACGCGAACGAGTTACAGATGAATCTGCGCCGGTTGCCGGACTGGTTCCTGAGCATCCCATCATGAATGCACCGAATCGCATCGATGAGGGTGCCTGGGATGGCTGGGTACAGGAGCGCGGTTTATACTTTCCCGATCGGTATGACGAAGGCTATATGGAGCTTTTCACCCTCAACGATCCCGGCGAGGAGCCTCAGACAGGCTCGACGCTCCTCGCACAGGTCGGTCGAGGGACGTACCTTTACACGGCACTGGTCTGGTATCGCCAGCTGAAAGAGTTTCACCCGGGTGCGTACCGCATCTTCGCCAATATGATCAGCCTTCCGCTCGTCGACGGGCGGCATTCCCCGTGATCGCCTCGCGGTAACGTCACGCACATTCCAGGCAACAGCCGCTCCAACCCTCACGAGCTAATCACAGACGTTCTCTCACGCGCATGAAACAGAACGAACCGGTTTTCAGAATGCTCATCGTCGAAGACGATCCAGATGTTGGCCAGGGCCTGCAGGACTTCTTCGACTTGAAGGGTTACGACGTCAGGCTCGCTCCCGACGGCGAGCAGGCGATGCAGCGGATGCGGGAGGAGAGTTTCGACATCGTGTTACTCGACATCATGCTGCCAAAGAAGAACGGCTTCGATGTGCTGAAGGAGAGTCAGGAGCTCGGCATAACGGCGCCGGTGCTCATGCTAACGGCCAAGGGTGAGCAGGAGGATATCCTGCGGGGTTTCGGACTCGGTGCCGAGGACTACGTCACCAAGCCGTTCAATGCAGAGGAGTTGGCTGCCCGGGTGAAGGCGATTCTCCATCGAACCCAGCCCCCTGATCGTGCGCCGATGAACGTCTACCGAATAGGTGACGTCGAGATCAACTTCTCGACACATCAGGCCACTCGAGGCCAAGACGAGGTGAACTTCACCGCTCTGGAGTTCGACATCCTGCGCTACCTCATCCAGAATCGCGGCCGAACCGTCACACGCCGACAACTCCTCCGAGACGTCTGGGGCATCGAGCAGGAAATCATCACGCGGACGGTAGACCGTCACATCGCCTCCGTCCGAAAGAAAATCGAGTCCGACCCGAACGAGCCGGAACATATCGAGACCGTGTACGGCCTCGGATATCGCTTCAAGAGCTGAGTATGCGGAGGGGTCTGCCCGCGGCTGAGCAGAAGCTGCCGCATCAGCCGCTCTCCCTCCATGGGCGGGAGAGCGAACTATTCGGTGTTTACCCTTACTGGGCGGGAAAGCGAGATACTCGGCGTTTACCCTTTGCTGGGTGATCCCTCTGCGTCGACCTTTTCGGCGCCCACAAGCTTATAGCCAATCCCGTAAACGCTTTTGATTGGCCAGGAATCTTCGTCCTCGCCGTCCATGATTTTCCGTAGAGCATTTACGTGACGGTCTATCGTGCGGGTCTCCACGTCGCTGGGGAGGCCCCAGACGTCCCGTAAGATCTGCTCTCGTGTTGCGGTGCGCCCCCGATGCAGCAACAGGTAACGGAGGAGGCGAAATTCAAGGTCGGTGAGTGAGATGTCCTCACCCTGGCGGGTGACCGAGCGATCCGCAAGGTTGACTCGCAGCCCGCCGACGAGGTACGTGCCTTGGGCGTCTTCCGAATCTTCCTGGCTCCTCCTGAGAATGGCCTGGACTCGCGCCAGAAGTTCTTCCGTCGAGAACGGCTTCGTCAGGTAGTCGTCCGCGCCAAGCTCGAAACCGCGCATCTTGTCGTCGTGCCCGCCCAGCCCGGTAAGCATCAACACCGGCGTACTGACACCCTTGGCCCGTGCCTCGCGAAGAATGTCGAACCCGCTGCGCCCGGGCAGGCGAGCATCCAAAACGATCAAATCGAATCCCGGCAGGGCAATGGCCTCCTGGAGGCCTTTCTCCCCATCGTTGACGAGAGTGACGTCGTAGCCCTGGGATTCGAGATATAGCAGAAGTCCCGTGCTGAGCTCGGGATCATCTTCCACAATCAAGAGACGCGGATTTCGTTTGTCGGATGTCTTCATGTCGTGCGGGGATGACTGTCGCCCACTCGCAATGAATGGTGTCTGTGAGTACATGTAGGAGTACCTATCGAGTGTTCGAAAATCGGTTGGAGTAGCTCGTAAGACGCACTAAGCCGGGTAGACTAATCTGGATCGTAGAACACCTGACCGACCGGCGCAGGGAAAGTACGCGGATCGGGTCAGAAACGAGTCGGCCGTAGATGAAACGTTACTATCCAGCGGATGCGGTTTCATTCGAGGTTCTGAACGAAAGCATGGAGTCGTCCTTGCCGCCGTTCGCCGATGTGCCGCCACCGGCATCCAGCAGGGATACGGCGCCGGGCACCCCGTAAACGAGCGTCACCAGGGCAGCGTCGGGCCTGTCGCAAGGTCGGCCATCATACTCGTGTATGAGATCGGCCATATAAAGCCCACTGCACGGTGAGAGGTACAGGTGGCGCTTTTCAGACGCCTCCCGCGTAGCGAACAACGCCAGGTCTGCCGGTGCTCCGGCATCGATGAATGCCTTCTGGAAACTGCGACAAAGGCGATGATAGCCTCCATCCGTAAGACTGGCGGCAGGCATGTCGATGAGAAACCATGTCATATACCCTCCCCTCTCCTTGCGGAACTGCGTCCACCGCTGGCATGCGAACGCCGAGCCTGGTTTGTTCTGAGATTAGCCGGCGAATTCCGGTCGTGCAGGCCGCTCGCAGCCAATCTCACGAAACAAAAACGAGGGCCAAACTCATCGTTAGCCCTCGCCTCACCGGCAACATATCGACATGGTACTACGCCCTATCAAAAGAGTCCGGTCAGACTGTAATTCTGCTGCAAAATACAGAGGTGGATTACGGAACCGTTACGTTGGCGGTCGGGACAACGCAGGGACCGCTTCTAGCCGGTCCTGGAGGCGGAGGTTGCGACCTCCATCTCGGTCCCGTGTCCGACGCTGTGAATCCAGCCGCCGCCGAGCACGTCGTCACCTTCGTACAAAACGACCGACTGGCCCGGCGTCACGGCGCTTCGTGGTTCGCTGAATACGACGCGCAGCTCATCCGGTCCCTCCTGCCATGCCAGGGCGGGAGCGCCTGGATCGTTGTAGCGAATCTTCGCCGTCACCCTATGATCTCCTTCGAGCCTGGGGAGCTTGATGAGGTTGATCTGGCGCGCGGTGAGGCTCTTCTTGAGGAGGTCCTCACGTGATCCAACCGTGACCGTATTCGAGGCCGGGTCGATCTCCGTCACGTAGACCGGGTATCCGAGCGCCAGCCCGAGCCCGCGCCGTTGACCGATCGTATAGAATGGATAGCCATTGTGACGCCCGACGACGGTGCCGTCGGATGTGACGAACGGTCCACCCGCTACGCGCTCCCCGAGCCCCTCGACCCTATCCTTCAAAAACCGCCGATAATCGTTGTCCGGAATGAAGCAGATTTCGTAGGAGTCGGGCTTATCAGCCACCCGGTCCAATCCCAAATTGGAGGCAGCTTGCCGAATTTCCGGCTTTTCGAAGGTCCCAAGCGGAAGCAACGTTCGACGAAGGTGCTCCTGCGGCAGCCCCCAGAGCGCGTAGCTCTGGTCCTTTCGGACGTCACGGCCTTTCATGAGCACGATTCGACCGTCCTCCTCGCGGAGGCGGGCGTAGTGTCCGGTTGCGATGTAATCGCACTCAAGGTTGTCAGCCCGTCGCATGAGGGCCGCCCACTTGATGTGCGTGTTGCAGAGCACACACGGATTGGGGGTTCGGCCAGCGAGGTATTCGTCCGTGAAGCGCTCGATCACCCAGTCTCCGAACTCCTCTCGGATGTCCACGATGAAGTGCTTGAAATCGTACTTCATTGCGACAGAGCGGGCGTCGTTCATCGACTCGAGCGTACAACAGCCCACCTCCTTTCCGTTGCGGCCGCCGCTGGAAGCGTAGTCCCAGGTCTTCATCGTGATGCCCACGACCTCGTATCCATCCTCACGCAGCATGACCGCGGCCGTGGATGAATCCACACCCCCGCTCATGGCCACCAGTACGCGTCCTTTCCTGCTCATCGGTCCTGGTTTCAAGCTCGCCGCCGAGATGCCTTCACAGGTCGGCATCATTCGCGGCCGTTCATGCTCGCCGCCTCAAACGGCCTCTTTCCGGGTGACGTTCCAGACAGAGAGGATGCGGCCGTACCGTGGAGTATCGCCTAGAGAAGATGTTTCGACCGGCCCCCATCGACAGGCAACGCCACTCCCGTGATGTACGACGCTCGCCGGCTAACCAGGAAGGCGGCGGCGGCAGCGAACTCCGACGGATCGGCAATACGCTTGAGGACACTGTCGGACGCCCAGTCGGCTTCGATGTCTTTTAGACTTTGGCCGGTCTTCTCGCGAATGCCTTCGGCCAACTGCGTCAGGCGATCCGTGCGGGTGTACCCGGGTAGGATGGTATTCACGGTTATTCCTTCCGGCCCCAATTCTTCGGCGAGCGTCTTCGCGAAACCTTGCACGCCCGCCCGCGCCGCATTCGAAAGCATCAGATTGGGTATCGGCTGCTTGGCGGAGATGGATGTAATCATCAGGATCCGCGCCAGTGGATCCGCGGAAGCGGCAGCCTCACGCAGGTGGGGCAGCGCCGCCCGGCAGAGGTTGACCGTGCTCATCAGATTCAGTTGAATGGCGTCACTCCATTGATCGGTCGTGAGGACGTCCATGCGTCCCAAGGGAGGCCCGCCCGCGTTAGTCACGAGGATGTTCAACCCGCCGAGCGCGCCGGCCGCATCGTCGATTGCGCGGCGTACGTCGGCCTCGATAGAGACGTCACACGCAATTCCATGCACCTCTCCTCCCGTTTCACCCATGATCTTTTCTGCTGCCCTGGAAATGCGTTCGTAACTGCGCGAACAAATTGCGACCAGGCATCCTTCGAATGCCAGTTCTCGCGCTACGGCATAACCTAATCCGCTACTTGCGCCGGCAACAAATGCGGCCGTTCCGCGCAATCCAAGATCCATAGGTCTTTGATAAATATTCGCTTGTCTTTATTCCATCTGCCGACGGAAGTTATGCCCTCGCTTAAACTATTTAAAGCAATAGTTTTATGGAGAGTAGTTCGTCCGGGGAGAACGCAACACGTACTCGCATAAAGACGCCGCTGGCGCCGGCCGCAATAGGGCCGTATAGCCAGGGCATTCTGGTTGGAAATACCCTTTACTGCTCCGGCCAGATTGCGATCGACCCTGAGACGGGTAGCATGGTGACCAGCGGCATAGAGGCAGAGACCGAACGGGTCCTCGACAACCTCGGAGCCGTCCTACGTGCGGCCCGCATGGACTACAAGAACGTCGTTCGCTGCACCGTGTACCTGACGGACATCAACGACTACGCCCAGGTAAACGAAGTCTACGCCCGCTACTTCTCCGAAGCCCCTCCTGCACGTGAGGCCGTCGAGGTTTCGGCGCTTCCTCGCGGCGCACGCGTCGAGATCTCCTGTGTAGCCGTCCTCTGATCGCTTTCGGCGCGGCTATATCCCCTGGACGCTGATACTCAGCGTCACTCTCGCGGTAAGGACGAAATCCTCCGTGATCGTCGGAAGTGCCGTCAAGCGTGCTCCAAATGTGGGCGACTTCACGATGTTCGTCACGCCCGCCGACGCCACGCTTAGCGAGGCTGTACTCGATGCCGGCAAGTTGTTCGAGCTGGCATGCGTGGGTGATGCTCCCCCGGCCTGAAGGCTGATGCTGATGCTGTCGAATACATCCAGATTCGTACCGACGGGTTGTACGCGCTCCACCGTGACGGATCGAATGCTGGCGCTCATTATGTCGGCACGCTCGTAACCTTCGCCAAACAGCACATCATCAATGTTGATGTTGGTCGTCGACGTCACGATGACCTCCTCCCCTTCATCGGTCGAGAACTCGAACCGGAACTGCACTTCCTTGTCGAATGCCAGGGTTTCGTCATCTCCGGCGAAGTCACACGCGGGCAGGACGAGAAGCGCAAGAATAAAGGAAATCGGGGCGAGTCGTTGCAATCGCATGGTCGAGCCGTAACAAGCGTCAGTAGGTCAGTAGCGAATGGATCTGGACGTCCCGATCGAGATGCTCACGCCCCGACAGAAACGCCAGTTCAACCAGAAAAGAATAGCCGAGCACTCGGCCGCCGGCCAGGCGAATGAGCCGACCCGTGGCCGATGCAGTCCCGCCCGTCGCGATGACATCGTCGTGAATCAGCACGATATCACCTTCCGTCACGGCATCGACGTGCATCTCGACGCTGTCGGTACCATACTCAAGTTCGTAATCCACTGCGTGCGTTTCATAGGGCAGCTTCCCTTTTTTCCGAATCGGCACAAATCCGGCGCCGAGGCGGTGTGCGAGCGCCGTACCCAGGATGAAGCCCCGCGCCTCGATTCCCGCCACTTTCGTGATACCGAGTCCTTCGAACGGAGTGGCGAGGGCGTCGATCGTCTCAGCAAGCAGATCCTTGTCGCTGAGTATCGGGGTGATATCTTTAAATACGATGCCGGGTGAGGGAAAATCCGGGATGCTCCGGACGGCGGCGCGCAGCCGCTCGACGAAGTGGTCTGCTGACAAGGCGAAATGAGCTGTAGGTTGGGTGACTAGTCGACTACGGAGCTGGCCAGGCCGCGCTCGTATCGCTCCTTGAACTCCCGCACCGCGCGGTAGATCGCGCTGGCCAGGTAGTCCTGTCCTTGTTCGCTCCTCATGTACGCCGCCTCTCGAGGATTCGTGATGAAGCCCAGTTCTACGAGCACAGCGGGCATCGAGGCGCCCCAGAGTACGTAGAATCCCGCCTGCTTGACGCCACGATTCGTGCGCTGCGCCCGCTCCTCGAACTGGCGTTGGATGAGCTCGGACAGTTCCTGGCTCTTGCGCATATAGGCGCTCTGAGTGAGCTCCATGCGGATGAGCGCCTCTTCTGTCATCGCTTCGTAGACGTGCTGCGAGTCCTCGAGCTTGACCACGGAATTCTCCCGCTCCATCGTGGCGCGGGCGGCATCCGACTTGTGGAGCCCGAGAAAGTACGTTTCCGCGCCTTCTGCAGTCCGATTTCGAGCCGCATTTGCATGGATGGAGATAAATAGTTTGCTGCCGTTTTCGTTCGCGATGCGACCTCGGTCACGCAGCTCGATGAAGCGATCATCTTTGCGCGTATAGATCACGTTCATGCCGAGCCGCTCTTCGAGATAGCGCCCCAGCTTGAGCGCCACGGCGAGCGTCACATCCTTCTCTCGAACTCCGTTGGCCTGTGCCCCAGGATCACGCCCGCCATGCCCGGCATCGATGACGACCGTATCCAGAAGCCATCGGCTCCCTTCTACGGAGGGTGCGGATGAGGCCGTCGGTGATCCGGTGCCCCCCGACATTGATCCATCCAGCGACGCGCGGCGCACCGGCGCGGAGAGGTCGGATCCAGCGTCTGCCATCAAACCATCCGCGAAGGACAGCCCCAGAAGGATGTCGTTGGAGTCACGGTCCCGGTAAGCCGAAGCCTCCAGCAGCTGGGCGGTAGCGAGCGCAAACGTGAAGACGACGTGCCCCGCGGAGACCGCTTCCCGGACCCCTGAAATGGGCCCCTCCGGCTCGGGTCGCGCATAGGATGGGGACAGTCCTGCGTTGAACAGGATCATCCGGACCTCATCCCCACGATATTCCGGTTCGGAGTACGCGGCCACTGAGCCATCCATGTGGAAGCGAATGACGTATCCGTCGCCGTCGGATCGCTCGTGAATGGTGATCCGCTCGACGCTTGGGCGCGCCTGCACCGTCATGCACCCAAATAGCGCGATCGCGATGCAGCAGCCGACGTATTTCGCCTGAGTGGTGAAGTTACGATCCATGCGTCACGGACTAATCCGCCCTGGTTCTTGTCCGACGTCCATACTTCGCGATCCATACCGATACCGCGGATCTCCCTTTCCCTGGAGAACGGGCTGGATGATCCTGTCACGAGTATCGGCCGGCCGACGAAAACAAAAAGCCGTCCCGCCCGGCGGGGGGCCGAACAGGATGACTTAAAGTAAAGCATTAAGTAACAACTTGCCAGGGCTGCCTACCAGTCGAGGGCGTCATCCTCCCCGAGTAGCTGCCGGTAGCGTCGATCGATGATCTCGTTTCGCTTTTGTTCTCTCTCCTGAAGTTGAGATCGTTGCTCCTGAAGGCGTTCCTCCAGGCGCTGGATGTGCTTCCTGCGAACCTCCAGCTTCTCGGTGAAAATCTCCTCGAGTTTGGACCGGAGCTGGGCTTCTAGCTGGCGCCGCTCTGCGCCCTCTGCCCTACGCGCTTCCCGTGCGAGTTGTCGTGACTCCCGCTCCAGACCGGCGATTTTCCTGCTCTCCATCCCCCGGATTCGAGGACGGTCGAGATACCGCATGTAATCCGGGATGTTGAATTCGAACTTCAGGTCTTCCAGAGCCGATAGGTCAGGCGGATCGATCATAAGATCCGACAGCGCTCCCGAGAGGGAATCTGCATCGAACTCAAATTCGAAGTGATACCTGCGCTTGGTGTCGTCCCGATCGGTGTCTTGAGCAGGCGATGAGCGAGCTACGAGCATGCATGCGAGAGCGAGCAGCGCAACGACTCGCAGTGATGGACCCAGGCGTAATCCGTACATGTGTCTTGTCTGATTCGTGTTCATGGTCTTCTTTCCTACGCGCTTGCCGAACGCAGATATCCACTACCAATTGTCCGGGCCGTCTTCCCCGAGCAGCTGGCGTAGCCGACGCTCCACGATGTCATCGCGCCGTCGCTCGCGCTCGGCCAGGTTGTCCTGGAGCTCGTCGAGCCGCTGCTCGAGCTCGTTGATCTCGCGCCGCCGGTTGTCTTGCTTGAGGTCGAAGATCTCATGCAGGCGAGTTCGAAGGCGATCTGTCATTTGAGCGCGCAGATCTTCGTTCCGCTCCTGTCGGATTTCGGACGCCAGCTTGTAGGTCTCATGCTCCATGCTGCGCTCGTCGATCAACTTGTCGAACAGCGCCTCGTTGTGCTCTCGTATGGTGCTGAGATACCCCTGCACCTGCATTTGTGGCATGGCTCTGGCAGCACGGGCCGTTTCTTCCGCCTGAAGCGTGAGCTCGCGTGCGGCCCGCTCCAGGGCTTCGATGCGTTCGGGGTCAAGGGATGCCCCGAGGTTCTGAAGCTCTTGAAGCTTTTTGGCTCGCTCCTGAAGCTCTTCCGCCTTCATTTGCATTATGGCGATGTGAGGCGCCGGCGACACGGACATGACATGATTGGAGTTCGCGGCCACTGCCGCGGACGCCTCCTCCAACGCATGTGCAAGTGCCGCATTCTCGGCGGCCATAGCGGCTGTCATGCGCTCCATCGCCTGAGCATCTCTGAGCCGGGCAACTTCAGGTCGATTTCTGAAGATCACCGCGACATCCGACCGCTCTTGCGGCGTCGCCTCCCTGAGCTCGCCACCGTCCAGGACGAAGTAATCGCGCCCTATGCGGATGACCGGGGCGACATCGCCGGAGAAGACGTATTGAAGCTCGATTCCCTCGGCATCCAACCCTTCGGGGAGCTCGTCGTCAGGCACTTGCCGGCCGTCGATATAAACGGCACCGTCGGCAATGCGGATGGAGTGCGAGTCCTGCCCCTGCGTGGGCGTTGCCATGATCGCCAGCAGCAGCATGGACAGGAGCGATGTGAATCCGATTCGTAGGCGCTTCATCTCTTTTCTCAAGAAAAAGTCAGTTACGTCGTCTAGGGCCGCCCATCGCGCACCTGCTGGTAGAACGGATCACCATCTCCAGCAGGCAGCGACTCCAGTGGAACGGGCGGAGGCCCCCACTCGGCTGCCACGCCGTCACCCACCATTTCGATGTGTTCGAAAACCATCATCATCTCTGCTCGAGCATCCCACGTCAATTCGGGCTGTTCATCGAGCTGATCTTCGGCTACCTCCGCGATTCGCTCTGGCTGCGAAACACTCGGCGCCCCCATCCCCCGGAGTTGGACGGGCTCGCGCTCGGCAACGATCTCGATGTCTTCATCAACGGGCGACTGTACCTCCCGGGACGCGTCACGGGCGGCGCCGGGCGGGATAGGGCCCGTTCGAGCGGCGTCTGCGTATTGCTCCTCCATGCGGGGCGCGGCGGTCAACCCTTCTCTCTTCTGGCCGGCGGACGGCTCTCCTTTCGACTGCGCCAGATCGCTCTCATTTCCGCTCGTGCTCTCGATGGCCGCATCTTCGGCCGAGGGCCCGAGGTCGACGCTAATGAGCTCGAGTTGGGATAACGTCACAACAGCGACGAGCGCGGCAACGAGGGCCGACACCGATCCGATGCGAAGCACGATGGACCGTCGTCGTTGCCTGGGCGGCCTATCGGCCCGAGCACCCTCGATTTCGCGGCTGGCATCATCGAAGGACCCGGCCATCGACGTCCCTGCCGCCGCTGAATTCATGCCGTGCGCTTCAGGCGCCGGCGCCTCACGGGCGGCCGCCAGAATGGCCTGGATCGTACCCGCCTCGGGCCGACGGGCGGGTCGCCGCTCCAGCAACTGCTTCATCTGCTGGAGAGCCGCCAACTCATGATCGGCACCGGGGTCCGCATTGTCCGCTTCCTCACGATGCCGACCGTTCGTGTGCTGAGGCTCGTAGAGCTCGTGCAAACGCCGCAGTCGATCTATCATCTCACCCTTTTCTCTCATCCGTAGACGCCGTCAAACGTATCACGTGGTTCTTACCCGGTCAGCCGGGACCACCATCCGCGCTTCCATGAGTTTGCGGAGGTTCAGCAATGCGTATCGCATCCTTCCGAGTGCCGTGTTGATGGAGACGCCGGTCAGCTCCGCAATCTCGCGGAAAGTCAGCTCTGCATCGTGGCGCAGAAGAAGCACTTCCCGCTGCTCCTCAGGCAGCTCCTGCAGGCAGGATTCGAGCAGGCGCATCCTGTCGCTAAGGTCGAGGCGATCGTCGGCCGGCTGATTTCCATCGGGCAGCCGGTCCCAGAACGAGTTCTCCTCATCATCCACATCACGCCACTTCTTCTGCTTCCTGAGGTAGTCCAGCGCCGCATTTCGGGCTATGCGCATCACCCAGGCGAGCCACCTTCCCTGATGCGAGTACGACCCCCGCTCGTCGCGCATCGCGCGGATGACCCTGAGGAATGTTTCCTGGAAGAGATCATTCGCCACGTCGCGATCGCGCACCATTCCGAAGAGAAACCCGAAAACGCGTTCCTGATGCCGCTCGATCAGCAGGCTAAAGGCCCGCTGGTCATTCTCTTCGATGTATGCCGCTGCGAGGGCTTCGTCTGTTAGATGCATCCGAGCTAGCGAACTCACCTGTTGCAAGGTATTAACGCCGCTCCAGGCGGGTTTATTGCGCTTACGCCAAAAAACCCTCCATCCAATCCAGGATGTCGGAGGTGGCATCGAACATCTGGATACACCTCAGGTAAAACGCCGGCCCTTCCGACCCACCGAGCGATTCCTTTCACGCCAATCCGATCTAGACCAATGGAGGATCAGCATGCGCTCGATGATTCGGCCTTTGCGCCGGACTCGTCAGAAACGGAGGCTCAGCGCGTATTCGGCTTCGAGACGCGCATGTTGCATGCCGGGCACATCCCCGACATAGCTACGGGCGCGCGTGCGGTTCCTATCTACCAGACCACCTCGTACGTATTTGACGACACGGATTTTGCCGCGCAGCTCTTCGAGCTCAAGCAGTACGGCAACATCTACACCCGCATCAACAATCCGACGACGGCGGTCTTCGAGGAGCGGCTGGCGTCACTGGAGAACGGCACGGGCGCGGTGGCCACATCGAGCGGGATGTCCGCCCAGTTCATCACGATGATGACGCTCCTCGATCCGGGAGATGAGATCGTGTCATCCGCTCACCTCTACGGAGGCACTCGGACGCAGTTCGTTCACAGCTTTCGGAAGCTCGGCATTACGACGCACTTCGTAGAGCCCAACGATTTCGACGCCTGGGAAGCCGCGATCACCCCGAAAACGCGGGTCCTATATGGAGAGACCATCGGAAATCCCCAGGGCAGCATCCTGGATATCGAGCGTCTCGCGGCGATGGCCGAAAGCCGCCGAATACCCCTCGTCGTCGATAACACCTTTGCGACGCCCTATCTCTGCCGCCCCATCGATTGGGGCGCCGAGATCGTCGTTCACTCGGCGACGAAGTTCATCGGGGGTCACGGATCGACGATTGGCGGCGCCATCGTCGATGCGGGCACCTTCGATTTCAGTCGCTATGCGACGATCGCGAGTCCGTCCCCGTCGTATCACGGCCTCCGCTTCTTCGATACGTTCGGCCACCACGGCTTCTTGATGAAGGTGCGAGCGGAGACGCTACGCGACGTCGGCGCAGCCCAATCTCCGTTCGACGCCTTTCTGCTGATTCAGGGCCTTGAGACGTTATCCGTGCGAATGGATCGGCACGTCGAGAATGCTCGCACCGTGGCTGAGTACCTGAGGGACCATCCGCGTGTCGCATGGGTGAACTACGCCGGGCTGCCCGAGAGCCCTTACCATGATCTGGCAACGAAATACGTGCCTCGCGGGCCGGGCGCTGTTTTTTCGTTCGGGCTGAAGTATGGAATCGACGGGCCGCGCGCGGCTGGAAAGGCCTTCATCGAAAACCTCCAGCTCTTCTCTCACCTGGCCAACGTTGGAGACGCGCGGAGCCTCGTCATCCACCCTGCATCCACCACGCATCAGCAGCTTTCCGATGAGGAGCTTCGGGAGAGTGGCGTGCTTCCCGAGATGGTGCGGCTATCCATCGGACTCGAGACTGTAGACGATTTGATATGGGATCTGGACCGAGCCTTGCATGCGATCTCACGCTGAACTCCGTCCTGGAGCCGGAGCTCAGAGCGAAGTATCAGAACACCGCCGTAATACGTGAGGTCCTCGCCACAACGCGCACGATTGCGATCGTTGGCCTGTCGCGCGACCGCAGCAAGGCGAGCCATTTCGTGGCCACCTACCTGCGCTACGCCGGCTACGAAATCATCCCCGTCAACCCGACGATCCAGGAGTGGCACGGGATAACCTCATACCCGGACCTCGCCAGCGTTCCGCAGCAGATCGATATGGTGGATGTCTTTCGACCGGCACCTGAATGCCCGGCTCTAGCCGAACAGGCGGTCGATGTCGGCGCTCGCGTCTTCTGGATGCAGCTGCGAGTGGTCAGCCTGGAGGCCGCCGAGATTGCCGAGCGAGCCGGACTCAAGGTGGTGATGGACCGGTGCATCAAGATGGAGCATGGGCGTTACAACGGCTCGATGCACTGGGTCGGCATGAACACCGGCATCATCACTTCGAAAAGAGCCCGGCGGTGGTATTAGTTCGCGGCATCGAGGCGAGCTCCGATCCGCGCTTCATTGATTCGGAATATCAAGGCGAAGCTGGAGTCGCTCTTTACAGTTCACAGCATCAAGTCGAGAACATCGTGTAGCCGCTCGGCTCCTATGATCTCCACGCCGTCGAAGCGTGCATTCTTTGCATTGGACCGCGGCAATACGATACGCCGGAATCCGAGTTTGGCCGCCTCCTTGATCCGCGGTTCTACGAGTCCGATCGCTCGTAGCTCGCCTCCGAGCCCGATCTCGCCCACGAAGAGTGTCTGCCGGTCGATCTCGCGGTCACGAAACGAAGAGGCGACAGCGATGGCTACGCCCAGGTCCACGGCAGGCTCGTCCAAACGGACACCTCCGGCGACGTTCACGAACACATCCTGTGTGGACAGCGGCATCCCCTCTCGTTTCTCGAGGACGGCGAGCAACATCTGCAATCGCTTCGAATCAAAGCCGGTCGTCGTGCGCTGTGGCGTTCCGTAGGATGCAGAAGTGACGAGCGCCTGGATTTCGACCAGTACAGGTCGCGTGCCCTCCATCGCCCCAACGACGGTCGTCCCGCTGATGTCGTAGCCGCGTTCGGAGAGGAAGATTTCGCTCGGATTGCGCACTTCCCGGAGTCCATTCTCGCTCATCTCGAACACTCCGATCTCATTCGCGGCGCCAAACCGATTCTTGACACTGCGAACGATTCGGTAGGCATGGTGGCGATCCCCCTCGAAGTGCAGCACCGTGTCGACCATGTGCTCGAGAACACGCGGACCCGCGATCGAGCCCTGCTTCGTGACATGTCCGACCAGGAACGTCGGAAAATCCATCTGCTTCGTGAGCTGGAGTAGCGCAGCGGCGCTCTCGCGCACCTGGCTCACCGAACCCGGAGCGCTCTGCACGTCGGGCCGGAATACCGTTTGGATGGAGTCGACAATCATGACATCCGGCTCCGTCTCCTGGGCCGCTGCAATGATCGCTTCCACATTCGTTTCGGCAAGCAGAAGAAACCGCTCGGATTCCACCCCGAGCCTCTCCGCTCTTAGCCGCACCTGGCGCACGGATTCTTCGCCCGTAACATACAGGATCCGGTGGTCTGGCAGGTACTTGCCCATCTCCGTCATCAGAGTGCTCTTGCCGATGCCCGGATCGCCCGCAATCAGGACGAGTGATCCATGCATAATGCCTCCTCCGAGCACCCTATCGAGCTCGATCACGCCTGTTCGAATGCGGGTTTCCATCCCGAGCTCAACCTCATGAAGCGGCGTCGGGTGCACCCGTGTGCTCGCCTCGGCCTGCAACGTCGAGACGTGGGCCCTCACCCCGTTCGGCGAAATCTCTTCGACGAAGGCGTTCCACGACTCACACTGTGGGCACTGCCCCGCCCACCGGTGCGCCAAGTGTCCGCACTCCTGACATACAAAACGTGTTCGGGTCTTTGCCATCTACATCCTGCAAGCGCGATTTTTTCGAGGCTTTCGTCAAGGATCGCTACACCATATGACACCGTGCCGTCGTCCGATATAACCTGAGCATCGGGGAATTCACAAGCTCGCTGACTCCGCGCCCATGGCGGAACCATTCCGCGCATCTGCTCATATCGCCCCTCTCCCATTCGCAGTTGGCCCTTCATGACCTATCCGATCACCTGGATCCTCAAGCCGTTCGGGATTCTGGGCAGGTATATTCTCCTGCTCGTCAATGCGTTTGTATCGCTCGACGATTTTCGTACCTACCGGATCAATGTGATCGATCAGATGATGAAGATCGGCATCGAGTCGCTGCCGATCGTAACGCTCGCCGCGGCGTTCTCCGGCGCGGTGACGACGGTGCAGGCCTCGTATCAGCTCGTGTCTCCCTTCATCCCCAAGACCGTGATAGGCGCCATAGTGGCTCCGTCGATGATCCTCGAGCTGGGGGCCGTGGTAACGGGCTTCATCCTGGCCGGGCGCGTCGGCGCGCGCATTGCCGCCGAGCTCGGAACCATGCGGGTGACCGAGCAGATCGACGCGCTCGAAGCGATGGGCCTCAATTCGGTGAGCTATCTCATCGCGCCCCGTGTGCTGGCCGGCATTTTCATGTTTCCGATGCTCTACGTGGCGGCCTGCTTCGTGGGCATCAGCGGCGGCTTGCTGGTCGCCAACCTGGGCAACTACTTGACGACGGGTGAGTTTGTGCAGGGCGCGCGTGACTTTTTCAGGCCGTTTGACGCCGTATTCGGCCTGATCAAGGCCGTCGTCTTCGGGTTCTTGATAACGTCGATCTCGTGCTACAAGGGGTACTTTACCGCGGGAGGCGCAGAGGGCGTCGGCAAGAGCACCACGCAGGCAGCCGTCACGAGTTGCGTGTTCATCCTGGTTGCTGATTTGGTTCTGGCCATGATGCTCCTCTAGCTCGAGCATCCGCGACCCATGATCATAGTCGATCACATATACAAAAGCTTCGAGGACCAGGTCGTTCTCGACGACGTCTCGCTCAACATCCACGAGGGGGAGACGCTCGCCATCATCGGTAGGTCGGGCTCGGGCAAGAGCGTGCTCATGAAACACATCATCGGCCTGCTCAAACCCGATCGTGGCCGCGTCATCGTTGATGACGTCGACATCAACGAGGTCTCCTACAAGGAGCTGCGCCGCGTTCGGCGCCAGTTCGGCGTGCTCTTCCAGGGGGGAGCGCTGTTCGATTCGATGACGGCCTTCGACAACATCGCCTTTCCGCTTCGCACCTTCTCCGACGCCAATGAGGCGGAAGTTCGGCGCCGCGTGCGCGAGTGCCTGGAGATGGTGCAGCTCGAGGGCATCGAAACCAAGAAACCCTCGGAGCTATCCGGTGGGATGCAAAAGCGCGTGGCCCTTGCCCGTGCCATCTCGCTCGAACCGAAATACATCATCTACGATGAGCCGACTAGCGGCCTCGATCCGGAGACATCCAACCGCATCGATGAGCTCATCAACGCCTTGAACAATCACCTCAACGTCACGAGCATCGTCATCACCCACGACATGCATTCGGTTCTTTCGATCGCCGACCGCATCGCGTTCGTCTATCGGGGCCGTATCCACTGGACCGGGACCGTCGACGACCTGCACGAAAGCAACGACGAGATCCTGCTTGAGTTCGTTCGCGCCAACGAGTACAAGATCGGCAGCGCCGATCGGTATGCCGCCCAAATCAACACTTAACAGCACGACATCGTGAAATATTCGAAGGAGATCACCGTAGGAATCTCGCTCGTTGTCGCGGCTGTGATTTTGATTCTGGGCGTCCGTTACTTCCGGGATCTGCCCCTTTTCGGCGGCACGTACGCTCTGAATACAGCCTTTGATGATGCGGGCGGCCTGCAACCCGGCAGCGCCGTGCGCATCAACGGCGTGCGCGTGGGCGGCGTCGACGACGTGAAGCTCGACTCGGAGTCCGGCCGAGTGCACGTTCGCTTTCATGTGGATGGTGACATTTCGATCCCTGCGGGTTCCTACGCCACCGTCGGCGGCTTCGCGGCCCTGGGCAGCCCGCACATGACCGTGCACCTTGGCACGCCCGGCACAGAGGTTGTCCCGGAGGGCGGGTTTATCCCGGGGCAGCCGGGTGAGAGTATCTTCGATATGGTAACCGACCGAGCACCGGCCCTGACGAACAGCGTGGAAGCCGTGCTGGCGAACGCCAACAGCACGTTCGAGAACGCGGACGTTCTGCTCGAGAACGCCAATTCCGACGTTCGCGAGACGCTCCGCTCCTTTCAGCAGGCGGCCACATCGCTCGAGGCGCTCATTCGAGCACAACAGGTCGAGGTCACCGAAACCGTCGCCAACCTGCGCCGCTTCACCGGAGACATGAGCGCCTTCTCCACGGAGAATCGCGACTCTCTGGCGCTCGCCGTCCGGAATCTGAACAGGTCCCTGCAGCAGCTCGAAACCAGCCTGACCGCTCTGGAGGGAGCCGCCTCGACCCTCGACGAGATCCTCGTTAAGATGAACACGGGCGAGGGAACGTTTGCCAGGCTGGTCAACGATCCAGGCCTGTACGCCCGCCTGGATTCCGCGGCCATGAATCTGAATGCGCTCCTGGAGGCGATCCGGCAAGACCCCGGTCGATATCTTCGCCACATGTCTCTGGTAGACATCTTCTGAGCCATGCCCGGCTACGAAGACGCCCTGAAGCTTTTCCATGAATGGACGAAAACGGCCAGCCTCCGATGGCATGCCTATGCCGTGGAGGCCGGAATGGAGCACTATGCCCGCCTTTTCGATCAGGATGTCGAACTCTGGAGGATGACGGGACTACTTCACGACCTGGACTACGAGAAGCATCCGACACTCGAGGAACATCCGTTCGTAGGCGTCAGAGTACTGCGCGAACTGGGCTACCCCGACGTGATGCTGGAGGCCATCCTGGGCCACGCCGATTACTCCGGAACGCCGCGCGAGACGCTCCTCGCCAGGGCCCTGTATGCCGTGGACGAGCTCGCCGGGTTCATCACGGCGGTCGCCTATGTGCGGCCCACGAAGCTGGAGGGGATGGAGAGCAAATCGGTTCGGAAGAAGCTGAAAGACAAAGCGTTTGCGGCCGCCGTCTCCCGTGAGGACATCCGGCGTGGTGCCGAGGAGCTGGGCGTCGATCTCAACGAACACATCCAGAATGTGATCGATGGGATGAAGAAGCAGGCCCATCGCCTCGGACTCACTTCCGAACAGTCGTAGTAGACAGCGAAGTGGATGATGGATGAGGGGCTCCCCAAAGGCCGGGATCACCTGGTAGGCGAGGAGCCGTCCTCACCGGAGCATGGGTCTAATCAGGCCTCCGTCGAAGAGGCAAAGGTGCTGACGAGGACGCGGGCGCGGGACCTCCGACAGATGCTTGGACGCTATGTGCGGCGGCACATGCCCCCGCTGCCGCAGAAACAGGGAGGTGTGCCCGAGCCTCCACGCGTGGTTGGCACTCACGCGCGTCTCTTACCCTATCTGCGCCTCGTTCCTATACTGCTTGTCGCCCTTTTCGTCGTCAGTTTTTTCTGGGATTTCAATGGCGTCGCCCTCGCAGCCGGTGACAGCTCACTCAGTCTCCAGGGACTTCTTCGCATCATCTCCGTGAGCGGTCTGATCGGGTTCATCACGAACTGGCTGGCCATCACGATGCTCTTCAACCCGCGGGAGCGGCGGCCGATCTTCGGGCAGGGCCTGATACCGGCTCAGCGCGACCGCGTGATCTATCGGCTGGCCCGGGCCGTTTCGGATGAGCTCATCAACGAGCAAATCATCAAGGAGAAGATCGAAGAAAGCGGCATCATCGGTCGATATCGCGACATCTCGCTGACGGTCACGCGCGGGGTCGTAGAGGATCCCGAGTTTCGGCAGGAGCTCAAGGCACTGACGGCCGACTATCTCGACCAGATCCTGTCGTCCGACGAAGTACGACAGCGGATCATGACGTTCATCGAGGAGAAGCTGGAGGATCTGGCCGGGCACGGCCTGGGGGGCCTGGCGCTCCGCGCCTACCGCTTCATCAACGAGGAGGACTATCGGCGACGCATCGAGCATGCCGTGCGGGAGCTACCCGGATCATTGGATGCGGCCCTGGATCAGATCGATGCGCTCCTGGATCGCATCCCGGAGAAAATCGAGGCTCGCTCCGCCGACATAGAAGAATGGGTCACGCGGGCCGTTCTCGGTTTCGTCGGAAATCTCGACATCTACGAGATGATTGTCGGGAATATGCGCGAGTACGACGAACGGAAGCTCGAAGTGCTCATCAAATCGACCTCCAACGAGCAGCTGAACTACATCAAATACCTGGGAGGCGTGCTGGGCGCGATCGGTGGCCTCGTCATCTGGCGTCCGTTTCTCGCGCTCGGCACCTTCTTTCTTATCGGCGGAACCCTATTTCTGATCGACGAGACGCTGTTCAGACGACGCCGGCGGGCAAACCGGCGATCTTGACGGGCTTCACCTTCTTTCGCTCGGCGAGCGACCGCACAGGGACGTGGATCTCCGGCTCGTCCTCTCGGAAATTCAGCAGCACTTCGAGCACGTCATCTCGGCCTTCTTTGTCCATGAGCGCCGCCCGCAGGCTGCTCGCGTTGCGGAAACCCTTGAAGTACCCTCCGTAATGGCGGCGCATTTCCATGACACCCTTGCGCTCGCCCAGCCACTCGCACTTCAAGGTAAGATGCTCGGCTACGACGGCGAGTCGCTCTTCCCAACTCGGTGGCGGCGGAAGCTCACCCGTTTCCATGTAGCGCTTTGCGTCCCGGAAAATCCAGGGGTTGCCGATGGCACCGCGCCCGATCATGACGGCATCCACACCCGTCTGATCGAACATCTCCTTGATCTTTTCGGGCGTGGAGGCGTCCCCGTTGCCGACGAGAGGGATGTTGCGGAGGGCCTCATTCCGGACGCGCCGCAGCCACTCCCATCGAGCATCGCCCTTGTACATCTGGGCGCGCGTGCGCGCGTGCAGGGCAAGGGCAGCAATTCCCACATCCTCCAGCATCCGCGCCACATCCAGAATGCGAATCGACTGATCGTTCCAGCCGAGCCGCGTCTTCACCGTCACGGGCCGGTTGGCCTCCTCGAGAACGGCCTCCGTGATCCGAAGCATCTTCGGCACGTCGCGCAGAATCCCCGCACCGCCATCCTTGCACACCACCTTCTTGACCGGGCAACCGAAGTTGATGTCTATTACATCGGGGTTGGCGCGATCGACGAGCTTGACGGCCTCGCGAACCTGCTCGACATCCCCACCAAAAATCTGGATACCGACAGGGCGCTCCTCCTCGAAGATGTCGAGCTTCTGTAGTGAATCATCTGCATCGTAGATGAGCCCGCCGCTTGAGATAAACTCGGTGTAAAGCATATTCGCCCCGTACCGTTTGCACAGAATGCGAAACGGCGGATCGCTCACGTCCTCCATGGGAGCAAGAAAGAGCGGTCGCTTTTCGAATGTGATGGGACCGATGTTCATTTCGGCAAGCTAGGGGCGTGATTGGCCTCGTCAGGACGCCGGCGTTCGGCCACCGGCGGCTCTCCTGAACAGGGCGCTGTAGAACAGGGGCGGTTCAGGAGCGGTTCCGCTCGGTAGCTCGCCGCCCGGACGTGAAGCATCAATCCATTCTCGACCAGGATCGAACGTAACCTGTCTTTCCGTGGCGGCGTAGTGCACGTTTGTAGCCGGGTTCGTAAATACCGGCGCCTCGGTATCAGCCACCGCGAAAGCTTTAGCCATCGATGCAAATGACGGATTACACCACTTCGATTCCTCGCGCTACCGGCCGGATCCTGGGCGTGCTCACCCTTTTCGTGCTCGGCACCATGCTTGCCGGCTGCGGACCGAATCTCTTCGAGCGCGTGAGTAATTTCTGGACGTTGAGCTGCTGTGGGGTCGTGGTGGTCGTGCTGGACGTCGTGGCAATCATTGAGTTGGCCGGCAGCACGCGATCGACGGCCAACAAGGTGCTCTGGATGCTGCTCATCATCCTGGCTCCCGTTCTGGGATGCATTCTCTACTACTTCTTCGGACGCGACTGACACTCTTTCTTTCGCGGCGCGACTGACATTCCGGATTCGGAGGTCGCCGAAGCTGGATCTGCCGACTGTCTTGGCCGTACACGGCGCGGGACTTGCAGATTACGTGCCTCATGTTTCGCCAGGACGACATCTTCAGCCGCCGTCTGGCGGCCCTTCTCGCCCTCCTGATCCTCGGATTATCCGCCTGCGGCCGCCCGCCCGCGAGGACTCCGGATGTTTCCGATGGACATCCGCCGCTCATCCTGATCTCCCTCGACGGCTTTCGATGGGACTACATCGAAAGGTATGCGCCGCCCACGCTGCAGAGATTGGCAGCACGCGGCGTTCAGGCGGATCGGCTGATCCCCGTATTTCCCAGTAAGACCTTCCCCAGTCACTACTCGGCCGTGACGGGCCTCTATCCGGAGCATCACGGCATCATCTCGAACACGATGTACGACGCGGAGATGGACGCGCGCTTCAGCCTTTCCCTGCGCGAGGCCATTATCGATCAGCGTTGGTGGGGCGGCGAGCCGATCTGGGTGACGGCCGAGAAGCAGGGCCGCACGGCCGCCACGTATTTCTGGCCCGGCTCGGAGGCGCCGATCCAGGGCATCCGGCCGACCTACTGGTTCGAGTATGATGGCCGCATTCCGGGCGAGGAGCGCATCGAACAGGTTCTCGCGTGGCTGGATGCCCCGAAGGACGAACGCCCCGACATCATCACGCTGTACTTCAGTGATGTGGATGGGGCCGGCCATCGGCACGGGCCGGATTCGCGTGAAGTGGAGGAGGCGATAGAGCGAGTTGACGCCTATCTGGGTCAGCTCGTGGCGGGACTGGAGGATCGAGGGACTTTGGACGAAGTGAATCTCATCATCACCTCGGATCATGGCATGGCCGCGACGTCGCCGGAGAGGGTCATCATTCTGGATGACTATTTTGATCCGGACGAGGCGCACATCGTTGATTTCAGTCCCGTTCTAATGATGTATCCACCGGAAGGTCATGCCGACGAGATCTACGATGCGCTGAGCCGCAATCCCCACCTCGAAGTCTTTCGCAAGGACGAGTTGCCGGAGCGTTTCCATCTGGACCATCCTCGAACTCCGCCCCTCATCGCGGTTGCCGATGAGGGATGGGTAATCACGACGCGAGCTTCTCACGAGGAGAACCCGGATCGCTTCAGGGGAGGCGCCCACGGCTACGACAATCTGGCCGAATCCATGGGCGGCATCTTCATCGCGCACGGGCCCGCGTTCAAATCGGGCGAAACCGTGGACGCCTTCGAAATCGTGCACCTGTACGACGTGATGTGCGAGCTGCTGGGTCTCGAGCCGGCGCCCAACGACGGCGACGCCAAAGTGCTGACAGGCATCCTCCGCAAAGCAGTGGCACAGCGATAATCGTGAACGTGACCGCGGACCTCAAGGCCATCCTGCTTGACATGGATGGCGTCGTCATCGACTCCGAACCGATCCACGAGAAGGCACAGCGTATCGTATTTCGGGACCACGATCTAGACGTTCCCGAATCGGAGTTTCCTGCTTTCAAAGGCATGACGGAGCGGATGGTGTTCGAGCGCATCCTTCTCAAATATGGCTCGAATCATCACGACATCGATGCGCTCGTCGATGCGAAGGAGAGGGTTTACCGCTCTCTTCTCGACGAGCTCGAACCCGTGCCGGGAGCGCTGGAATTCATCCGGCGGGCATCGAAACGCTACCGGCTCGCCCTGACGACGTCATCCATTCGGCGCAATCAGGAGCTCGCCTTCCGGAAATTTGGTCTCGATTCGTATTTCGAGGCCGTCGTGACGGAGGAGGACATCACAAACCCCAAGCCGCATCCTCAGCCGTATCTCGTGACGGCCAGGAAGTTGGATGTGGAGCCGGGTGTTTGCCTGGTGGTGGAGGATTCGCTGCACGGCGTGCGTTCTGCCCACACGGCGGGGTGTACGGTGGCGGGCATAACGACATCGTTTGAAGCGGATCTGCTTGCGGAAGCCGGTGCACACCTGGTCGTCGACACCTTCGACGAGCTCAGCCGGCAACTCGCCCTCTAATCAGTCGGGACGGCGTTTTACGGTTCGTCCTGAACGGCGACCTGCTCGCCGCGCGCTCGCAGGTAATCCGCGCCGCGGCCGCGGATGTTCTCATCCCAATAGCGCATCCATTCAGGGCCCTCTTCCGCCAGGCGCATCCAGTCGATCTCCATCGGTTGGATGTCGACGCGCGTGATCCAGTCCGGAAGCTGGTCTTCGGGGATGTCGTTGCGAACCGGTATTCGGTAGTAGTTTCGGGCCTGATCGATGAGCGCGCTGTCGGAGGTCACGAACTCGTAGAACTCCCGCGCGATGTCCAGATTCGGGCCGTTCGCCACGAGTGCGATGCCATCGGTGAGAAGCGGCGTCCCGCTCTCGGGAATCAAGTAATCGAACGGGTACCCAACGACTTCGGCCTGGATGTACGTGTCGGGCATGTTCCAGAGCGTCAAGTCGCCCTCGCCTCGGGCCAGCTTGAGGTAGAGCTGCGTCGGGTCGGCCGTGTAGGTGCCCACGTTTTGGTCCAGCCGGGCCAGCCACGCGTAGCCGTCTTCGACGGTGGGCTGGCGCAGAATCATGGCGCCGAAAATGGTCCGCATCGTGCTCGATGCAAGCGGATATCGAATGAGCACTCGACCGCGCCAAGCCGGATCGAGGAGGTCGTCCCAGTCGCGTGGCGGCTCGCGGCCCTCCATCGCCTGGGTGTTGTACGTGATGACTTCGGGCGTGAGAAAGGTCCCGTACCAGGTATCGTTGGCCCCGCGGGCACTCGAATCCACGGCATTGGCCCAGCTCGGCCGATACGGCTCCAACAATCCCTCTCGCGCCGCCTGATCGAACGTCATGCTCGCGCCGCCCCACCAGAGGCTCGCCTGCGGGTTGGCCCGCTCCGTGCGAATCCGGTCGTACGCATCCTGCCCCCCCATGTCGTTCCACTGGACGTTGACGTGCGGATACCTCGCCTCGAAAGCCTTCTCGTAGGCCCCGAGCATCTCCTTTCCGTGGGGTGAGTAGATGACGATGCGGATGCGATCGTCGGATTCGCAGCCGAGGAGGAACGCCGGCAAAGCGAACACCAGAGCGATCAGCGCGGCATGGAGCGTGCGAAGCATATCAGCGAAAGGGAAGATGAATAGCCGCCAGTCCGATGCCCAAGCCCCGAGCCGGTTCCATCTCATTGGACGATCCGGAGCCGGGCAAATTTCAGCACGAGCTTCTTCTGGCCGACCGATCGAAAGAAGACGACGGCCTTAGCATTGTCTCCGGCGCCCTCCATGGATATGACCTTGCCTTCGCCGAACTGCTGATGCTCAACCCTCACTCCGGGCACGATCTCCCCGATACCCTCGTCGTACACCACCGTCCTCTCGCCCTTAGAGCGCGTATTGAGGCTCTGCCGGTAGTAGTAAGGATCCATATCCTCGTAGGATGGCATTCCTCCGGGCCGTGACACGAAGCGGCCCGACTGCGGCCGATGCTCCTCGCCGGCTTCCGTCCGGATGACCTCCGGGTCCACCTCATCGAGGAAGCGGCTGCGGATGCTGGATTCGTGCTGGCCGAATCGAAACCGGCTCCGTGCATAGGACAGGAAGAGCCGCTCCTCGGCGCGAGTAACGCCGACATAGAAAAGCCGGCGCTCCTCTTCGAGCTCCGTCACGTCCTGCGCAGCCTTCGCGAGCGGAAATAGCCCCTCCTCGAGCCCGCTGATGAACACCACCGGAAATTCCAGCCCCTTGGAGGCGTGCAGCGTCATGAGGGTCACGCGCGCCTCCTCGTAGTCCGCCTCGTCCAGATCCGTCAGCAGCGACACCTCCTGCAGGAACGTGCTCAACGTGCGATTGCCCGGATCGCCGGCCGTGTATTCGGCGATGGCATTCAACAGCTCCTGCACGTTTTCCCATCGCATCAGGTGCTCGGTCGTCTGCTCTTTGCGCAGCTCCTGGATGACACCGGTCTCCTGCACGAGGGCGCGGGCGATGTCCTCCCCCGGCGTGTCGCTTTGAGCCGCATCGATGTAACGCTCCATCATCTCCCGGAATGCAATAACGGCATTCAGTGTCCGCGTCGGAAGCCCCAGCTCGTCCACCCGCTGCAACGCCTCCCAAACCGTCACCCCCTCCTCGCGCGAAAACTCGATGATCCGATCTTGCGTCCGCTCGCCGATCCCCCGCGTCGGATAGTTGATGATCCGCCGCAAACTCGCCGTGTCATTCGGGTTCACGATGAGCCGCAAGTACGCCAACACATCCTTGATCTCCTTGCGCTGGTAGAACGACACGCCACCGATCACACGATATGGAATCCCTCCGCGACGGAGCGCATCCTCGATCGAACGGCTCTGCGCATTCGTGCGGTAGAGCACCGCGAAGTGCTCGTAGCCGTACCCATACCGCACGTGGAGGTCGCGAATCGCGCGCTCGATCTTCTGCGCCTCATCCTTCTCGGATAGCGCCTCCATCAAGAGCACGTAATCCCCCTCGGCGTTCTCCGTCCAGAGCGTCTTCTCGAGCTGATCCTTGTTGTGTTTGATGATGGAGTCGGCCAGCTGCAGAATGCGCTGCGTCGAACGGTAGTTCTGCTCCAGGCGCACGGTCTCAGCCTCCGGATAGTCCCGCTGAAAGGACAGGATGTTGCCGATGTCGGCCCCCCGGAACGCATAGATGCTCTGTGCATCATCCCCCACGACGCACAGGTTCTTGTGCCGGCTCGCCAGCAGCCTGGCAAGGCGATACTGCGCGTGGTTCGTGTCCTGATATTCGTCGATGTGGACGTACTTCCACCGGCGCTGGTATTTCTCCAGGACATCCGGATGCTCATCGAACAGCTCGATCGGCTTGATGAGCAGGTCGTCGAAATCGAGCGCATTCGAGCTTCGAAGCATCTCCTGATACGGCCCGTAGATCTTGGCCGCTTTCTCTTGCAGCAGCGAGGCGGCGACCCGTTCGAACTCGTCGGGGCTGACGAGCCGATTCTTCGCGCTCGATATGAGATGATGGATGGCTCGCGGGCTATAATCCTTCGTGCTGATCGAAAATCGATCCATCAGCTGCCGTACGATCCGCTCGGAGTCGTCTGCATCGTAGATACTGAAATCGGATGTGAACCCCAGATGTGGCGCCTCGATGCGCAGCAACCTGGCGAAAGTCGAGTGGAAAGTGCCCATCCAGAGAGACCCCGAATCCTCGCCCACGAGGCGCTGAATGCGCTCTTTCATCTCACGCGCCGCCTTGTTCGTGAAGGTCAGTGCCAGAATCTCGTGGGCGCGTGCGCGTCCGGTCGCAATGAGGTATGCAATCCGGTGCGTCAGCGTACGCGTCTTCCCCGAACCGGGACCCGCCACGATCAACACGGGGCCGTCCGTGGCCCGGACCGCCTCTTGCTGCGATGGATTCAATCCGGCAAGAATTTCTTCCGCTGAAGGACTGGAAATGGCGGACTCGGGAGCTTCAAACGTGAGCTGGAACTGACGCATGCCTGAGGGATGAGGAGAATCACGAGAACGAAATGCGCGCCCTCGAAAGACGAACTTCATACGGGAGGAAACCAGCGGACCGCCGACAGGGCGTGATTAAACGGATCTCCTTGGATTAAATCCGCTGACGTGCCTAGTTTCCCATCCGACTTTATAGAGTCCTATCCCAATCAGGATCCGCAATTCTTTTCCCCATTTCCTCAGCGTCATGACTGTTTGCGTGCCGATCATTCGTACCCAGACCATTCGCGCATGCGCGGTATGTGTCGCCGTCCTCCTTCTTCTGCCCCTGGCCAGGGCATCACACGGCCAGGTGGCGCCGCAGCGAGATGCATTCAAGCAATTGGATTTGCCGGCCCCAAACGAGTATCGCTCGGCCTCCGGCAAGCCCGGCCCCGCCTACTGGCAGCAGCGAGCGGACTACGACATCAAAGTGACGCTTGACCCGGCGGCCAAGACGATTTCGGGCTCGGAAACCATTCGATACACGAACAACAGTCCGGATACGCTCGAATTCCTCTGGATTCAGCTGGATCAGAACCTCTTCAGGCCGGGCAGCCGCGGTGCGGAAATCCAGCCACCGGATTCCCGCTGGCGAGGCTCCTTCGAAGGTGGTGGCATCGAGATTATCAATCTGCGCGTGGACGGGGTCGCACCTGAATTCCTGATCACCGACACGCGCCTGCGCATCGATCTGGATAACCCCATGCCCCCTGGCGGATCGAGCGTCGATATCTCGATGGATTTCTCCTTCCGCATCCCCGAGTACGGCGCGGACCGCATGGGCTGGCTCGAGGTGGAGCAGGGTACCGTCTTCGAGCTGGCGCAATGGTACCCGCGCATGTACGTCTACGACGACGTGAACGGCTGGAATCCGATGCCCTACCTCGGACAGGGCGAGTTCTACCTCGAGTATGGCGACTTCAACATCGAGTACACGGTTCCGCGCGACTTCATCGTGGCCTCGACGGGCGTCCTTCAGAATCCGGAAGAGGTGCTGACCGCCGAGCAACGCAATCGGCTGGATGAAGCCCGGACCAGCGCCGAGACCGTCATGATCATCCGCCCCGAGGAAGTGGGTTCGGCAAACACGCGTCCTTCCGGTCCTGACATGCTCACATGGCGATTCCGGGCCGAGAACGTGCGGGATGTTGCCTGGGCCGCGTCGGACGCCTTCATCTGGGATGCCGCCGGCTGGAAGCACGTGCTGAACATGTCCTACTATCCGCGCGAAGGCCTCGGGACTCCGGAGAACCCGGGCTGGGAGAAGTCGACCGAGTACGTCCTCCACTCGATCCGCCACTACTCGGAGATGTGGTACGAGTATCCGTATCCGGTCGCCATCAATGTGGCCGGTATCGTGGGTGGGATGGAGTATCCGATGATCGTCTTCTGTTCGGTCAGGGCGCGCGATCACGCGCTCTTCGGTGTAACGACGCACGAGATCGGACACGAATGGTATCCGATGGTCGTCGGTAGCGATGAGCGCCGCCACGCGTGGATGGACGAAGGGTTCAACACCATGATCAACTACTACTCCGCGCTCGATTACTACGGGGACGCCGCCGATCAAAACAGATACGTGGTCGCGCTCACCAGCGACTACATCTCCGGGATGATGACGCAGAGCGTGGACAAGGCTCCCGTCTACACGCATCCCGACCTCATCCCGCGCTCGGACCTTGGCTTTCTCGCCTACCGTAAGCCTGGTGCGGCACTTCGGGTGCTCCGCGAATACGTGCTCGGGCCCGACCGATTTGACGAGGCCTTGCGCGAATACACCGTTCGCTGGGCCTACAAGCATCCGCAGCCTGCAGACTTCTTCCGCACCATGGAGGACGTGACCGGCGAGGATCTGGACTGGTTCTGGCGCGCCTGGCTGTTGGAGACAAATGTCCTCGATCAACGGATTGCCGATGTCTCGCATGAGGATGGCCAGGCTCGCGTAACCGTCGAGCAGCAAGCCGGCGGGATGATCCTGCCTGTCGATCTCGAGATCGTCTACGTGGATGGCCGAAAAGAATCTCGGAGGATGCCGGTGGAGGCGTTCATCCACTCCAACTCCTTCACGACGGTACTCGAGGGAAGCATTCAGAGCGTAACGTTGGATCCGCGGCAAGTGCTGCCCGACGTCGACCGTGCAAACAACGTTTGGACGGCCGCTTCCGGGTCGCACTAATAGGGCGCCCGGACAATGTTCATCATCGCCCTACTCCGCGGCATACTTGGACTAAGCGTCATCATCGGGATTGCGTATGCGTTTTCCCGACATCGCCGCCAGATCGATTGGCGAATGGTCGGCGCGGGCCTCTTTCTCCAGATCACCTTCGCCGTTCTCATCCTGAAGGGTGAGGCGATGGGCCAGTTCTTCGCGCCTCTCGCGTGGCCAAAGGCCTTCTTCTCGTGGATCAGCTCCTTCTTCGTGCTGGTCCTCGATTTTACGACCGAGGGGGCGAAGTTCATTTTTGGGAATCTGGCCATCAGCCCGGGCCAGGATGGCAGCCTCGGGAGTTTCTTTGCCTTCCAGGTGCTGCCCACCATCATCTTCTTTAGCTCGCTCATGTCGATCCTCTATTATCTGGGGATCATGCAGCGCATAGTAGTCGGGATGGCCTGGCTCGTGCGGCGTTTTCTACACACGAGCGGCGCGGAGTCGCTCTCCGTGACGGCGAACGTGTTCGTCGGTCAGACGGAAGCGCCGCTCGTCATCCGCCCTTATCTCAGCGGGATGACGAGGTCAGAGTTGCTGGCCGTCATGACGGGTGGAATGGCTACGATCGCCGGGGGCGTGATGGCGGCGTACATTCAGATGTTGGGGGATGCTTTCGCGCAGGCGCAGGGACTACCGCTCGACGCGGCGCGGCTCGCCTTCGCCGAGCAGCTTCTGGGGGCGAGCCTGATGGCCGCACCCGCCGCACTACTGCTGGCGAAGATTATGATTCCGGAAACGGAGACACCCGAAACTACGGGGAAGGTGGCCGTCGCGGCCGAGCAGCGCTCGGTGAACGTCATCGATGCCGCCGCAGACGGTGCGGCCGACGGGCTTAAGCTGGCCCTTAACGTCGGCGCTATGCTCATCGCCTTCATCGCGCTGATCGCGATGGGCAACTATATCGTCGGATGGATGGCCGGTCTATTCGGAGGCGAGCTAACCCTTGCGCAACTCTTCGGATGGATGCTCGCGCCGCTCGCCTGGACAATCGGCGTCCCCTGGGAGGATGCCGTTCAGTTCGGATCGCTCCTCGGCACGAAGGTCGTCCTGAATGAGTTCGTGGCCTATCTCGGACTCGCTCAAAACATCGAGGCGGCCGTGCTCTCACCGAAGGCAGTCGTGATGGCAACCTTTGCGCTTTGCGGCTTCGCCAATTTCTCGTCCATCGCCATTCAGATCGGCGGTATTGGCCCGCTAGCGCCGAGCCGGACGTCTGAGCTGGCTCAACTTGGATTGCGCGCCGTGCTGTGCGGCACGTTGGCCAACATGATGACGGCCACGATCGCAGGTGTACTGGTCTCATGACATTGCCACGCTGACGCCATGATCCCGCAGTGGTTCGAGAACCTCTCGCCGATCGTTCAGGCGCTGATCGCGGGATGCTTCACGTGGGCGATCACGGCGGCCGGTGCGGCTCTCGTCTTTCTTACCCGCTCCGTTCGCCGCCGGCTGGTCGATGTCATGCTCGGCTTCGCCGCCGGCGTGATGATCGCCGCCAGCTTCTGGTCACTTCTCGTGCCCGCCATTGACCTGGCCGAGCATCAGGGGATGATCTCGTGGGTGCCGGCTCTCATCGGCTTCTTATTAGGAGGCGCCTTCCTGCGCATTGCCGATGCTGTCCTCCCCCATCTTCACCCGTACAAGGAGCTCGGCGAGGCCGAAGGTCTGCCCTCGACCTGGCGCCGCGCGACGTTGCTGGTAACGGCCATTACGTTGCACAACATTCCAGAGGGTCTCGCCGTCGGGGTCACATTCGCAGCAGCCGAGATGGCGGTTGACGGTCCGTCGGGCGCAACACTGGCCGCCGCAATCACCCTCGCCATCGGCATTGGGCTCCAGAATTTTCCGGAGGGAATCGCCGTATCGATGCCGCTCAGGGGAGAGGGCATGAGCGCACCGAAAAGCTTCTGGTACGGCCAGCTTTCCGGCTTGGTCGAACCTATCTCTGCCGTGCTGGGAGCATGGGCCGTGCTCGCCATCGAGCCGATCTTGCCCTATGCCCTCGCCTTCGCCGCCGGTGCCATGATCTACGTCGTCGTGGAGGAGCTCATTCCCGAATCCCAGCAGGGCGGAAACACGGATCTCGCTACGGTGGGTGTGATGGCGGGCTTTTCCGTGATGATGGTGCTCGACGTGGCGTTCGGCTAAGTCGGAGGACGATCGGCGCTTTCCCAACCGCTACTGGCTATCGACGGTCACCGCATCGGCCAGCCGAACGAAATAACGACGCCGATCCATCGCCACGACTCGTACACGGCTTCCGGCGGCGATAAACTCTCCCTCCGTCACTACCTCGATCCGCTCACCTTCTATTTCGGCCACGCCGGTAGGGCGCAACGGGGTGACGGCAGTGCCAGTCTTCCCAAGGTACCGGGCCCGGTGTTCGCTCTCGCGCACAGCATCCGCCTCATCGCCCTTGAGATTGGTGGCCAGAATAAACCGGTCCCACGCGCCGGACGTCCACAGCCAGTAGAACATCCCGCCGCCCACGACCACCGTTCCGATCACCGCGTAGACTCCTCCCATTGCACCTCCCTCGGAGAATGCGTATCCGATCCCAAACAGGATCACCACGAAGCCGAAGACGCCAACCACATTCAAGCCCGGAACCAGATATACCTCCAGCAAGATCAGTCCGAGACCGACAATGATGAGCGCTATGGGCAGGAGGAGGTCCAAAGAGAAGTAAGGGTATCTCGGCGCCCCGACCGAAGGACGTCAGTGCCAGCGTGTACGGATTACGTTGGTGAGGTTTCGCTCGTTGACGATACAGGCGCACTCCGAACCTCGACCCGGCTGCCCTGCACGCGGACCACGCGAATCTCGCTGCCGGCCGGAATGAACTCTCCGGATGCGATGACGTCCACGCGCTCCCCGTTTATTTCGGCCGTGCCCGAAGGCCGTAGAGGCGTGATCGCCGTGCCGATCGCGCCAACCAGGGCCTCGATGGTATCGGCCGACGTGAATCCGGCTATACTCGAAAGATCGGGCGACAAAACGAGCTGATTGAAACGCTCAGATCGCGGGAGGTAGCGTCCGATGGAAAAGATCATCACGATGAGCAGGACGAGAGTGATAGCCATAGTGATGGCCGCGGACGCCACCGACTCACTCGACGGAAATTGCAGCCCTACATTTCCGATAAGCGCCGCCATCAGGGAGCCGACGACAAGAATGATGCCCGTGATTCCGGCCACCCCGAAACCCGGAATGATGAGAATCTCCGCGAGAAGCAGCAGGACGCCGATACCGAAGAGGACGAGTTCCCAGCTCTCCACAAGCCCCATCATATAATGCGGAGCAAAAAAGAGGGTCGCGCCAATGGCGGCGATCGCTCCCGCGAAGCCCACCCCCGGCGTTTGGAGCTCGAAGTACAACCCTCCCATCATCATGAGCATGAGCAGCGATTGCAGGATCGGCGAGCTGAGAAAGCGAAGCAGCCGTTCCGTGCGGGTCGAGCTATGCTGAACGATCTGCGCTCCCGAAGCTCCTGCGTACTCGATCACCTCATCCACCGTCTCGAGCACGGCATCCGCCACGCCAAGCCGTAGCGCCTCGGACGACGACAGGGTCAGGACCTGACCCGCCGGCGAGATCCCTTCTAGCTCGATGTCCTGATCGACCATGGCCTCCGCAATCCTCGGATCTCGGCCATTCGCCTCGGCGGTGGATCGCATTAGTCCCCGCATATAGCTCTGGTACTTGTCAGGCGCAGCCTCACCCCCCGCACCTTCCACCACTGTGGCGGCACCGATCGACGCACCCGGCACCATCACGATGCGGTCATTGGCATATGAAATCAGCGCGCCCGCCGACGCGGCGTTCTTGTCGATGAAGGCAATCGTCGTCGGGTCGGCATCGAGAATGGACTTCCGGATAGCGTCGGCGGCATCGACGAGTCCGCCGAATGTGTCGATGTGGAAAACGATCAATCCCGCGCCGTTCGCCTCGGCATCGGAAATCGCACGGCTGATATAGCTTGCCAGGACATTATCGATCATCCCTTCGACCGGCACGACGTATATCGGACCCTCGCCGGCGATGGGGAGCGCAAGACTATCAGGCGTCTCCTGAGCCAGAGCGGAAGCCACTCTGAGTCCGGCGGCAAGCAGGAACAGACTGAACAGAACGGAGACGAGGGGGCGGAATCTCATCGCTATACCGTTTGCTTCGACCACGCTCAGGATACACGGTCGGATTCTGTGCATGATGTACCGGAGGCGACCTCGTGTGGGCCGGCCGACTGCGGCATCGAGTCTATCGTACGGCTCTCGATGAGTCGAAGATTCACAGACTAGACGACTGCGAGTGCGATCTGGTACAACTGCTTCCATTCGAACGTCGCATCGGGGAAGTGGGCCCTGACGAAGGCCTGAAATGTGTTCGACGTCCAGAAATTGACATGACCGGGGTCCGAGCTCACACCAACCAGCTGACCGAGGCTGTTCAGCCACTGAAAATAGGGCTCATGGGGCACCGTGATGATGACATGGTGCCGTGCCACTCGTTTCAATTCACCGACAGCGCGATTCGGATCGTCCAGATGCTCGAGCACTTCGCTGCATAGCACGGTATCGAACGATTTGTCGGAAAATGGCAGCTTGTAGACGCTTCCCGTCCGAAACCGCGCATGATCGCCGAAATGCGACTTTGCATACTCGATGGCATCTTCGCTCAGGTCGACGCCGGTGATCTTCAGCTCCGGTAGCCGTTTCGAGATGTAACCGACAACGAACCCTTCGCCACATCCCGCATCGAGAAGCGTCGAGCAGCCGGTATTTCGCACGATATCGACCAGCTTTTCCAGGAAGCTCTCAAGGTGCTTTCGGTAGAGCCAGTTGTCGGCAGTGTGCTTGTCGTGGTTTTTCGATTCGTAGGTCGTTGCCGCTAGCGGATCAGACATAGTCCCTCACGATCGGAGCGGAGATAGGGCCAGAATGTGCAGACGGATCAGTGCCATCGTGCACTACTCGATCAGAACGGGTGTCCCGACGTGCGCGATCTTCCAGAGCTCGTCGATCTGATGGTCGTGGATGGCCACGCAGCCCTGCGTCCAGTTTACGCCGGCACCGGTGCCATGTCCGTGAATTTCGATAAACCCGCCGAGGGCCGTATGCATCGGCGGCATTCGGAATGTGCGTTCCGCATTCACAATGGCGTCGTATTCGGCCTGGCTGATCAGTTTGAGACGTCGACCGCGCTCGGCGTCGTCAGCCGTGGGATAGTTCAGGACGAGCGCCTTGTAGAAAGCACTTTTCGGATTCTTGGAAATAATGTAAAAAACGCCCTCCGGTGTGCGCCAGTGGTCCGGTTCCAGGACGCTGCCCCGCTTCTCTTTGTTGGCGAACGCGTTCACGCCGAAATCGGCGGGAAACTTCTCGATCAACTCAGTTCCCCTGTAGACGTAGAGTTTCTTCTCGGACTTGGATACGCGGATCCAGACGTTCGAAACGCTTCTCTCCGGTACATACCCCACATCGCCTCCTTCCGTCTTGATCTTCAGCCAGTCATCTTTCTGGTCCAGTAGGAACACAGGCTTGCGGAACTCCAGTGCCATCATGGGGCGCTTGGTATCCGGCGCCGAATAAATCATCGCGCCACGCTCGATCGCATAATAGATCGGCAGGGCCTCGTCTGAAGCCTGCGCGGCAGCCGTGCGCACGAGGATCATGCACAACATCCATCCGCACAGGAGTTTCAGGACCAGTTCCGACAATCGGGTCATCGGTAAGTATCGTAGTGAAGGCGGCTCTCGTGACCTGGGTACGCCGATCAGCTTTCCGCTGAGCCACCCAGCGAACTCGCCAGATCTTCGATCAGGGTGTCCGAGATACCCATCGTGCTGAATCCTCCATCGTGGTAGAGGTTCTGCATGGTAACCATCCGAGTGTAATCGCTGAGTAAGGTCACGGCGTAGTCGGCGCAACTCTGAGCGTCCGCATTCCCGAGTGGTGCAATCCTATCGGCGAACTCGAACATGGCGTCGAACCCGGCAATTCCGGAGCCCGCAACGGTCCGCGTCGGGCTCTGCGAAATCGAGTTTATCCGAATTTTCTTTCGCCCGAGGCGGTAGCCGAATGCTCGGACGATGCTCTCGAGTAACGCCTTCGCATCCCCCATCTCCGAGTACTTCGAGAAGACGCGCTGCGCGCCGATATAGGTCAAAGCAATAATCGATCCGCCTTCATTGAGGATACCGGCCTCCAGGGCGTGGTGGACGATGCGGTGGAGGCTGATGGCCGAGATGTCGAGCGTCTTGTGATACCAATCGTAATTCAGATCCTCGTACGGCCGATCCTTTCGCACATTGACACCCATACCGATCGAATGCACGATGAAGTCGATGCCGTCGAACTCCGCCTTGACATCCTCGAACAGCTTGCGGAGCTCGTCGTCGCTCGTGGCATCGGCCCAGAAGATGGGGCTGCCGGTCGTTTCCGCCAGCTTGTCGACGGTCCCCAGCCGCCGGGCCACGGGCGCGTTCGAGAGCGCGAACCGAGCCCCCTCCCGATGAGCGGCCTCGGCGATGGCCCAGGCGATACTGGACTCATTCAGAGCACCGAAAATGATACCCGTCTTATCTTTTAGAAGGCCAGCGCCCGGTAATGCCATGTCGTCGTCCAAGTCGTTCGGTCAGCGTGGAGTGGCCCAAAACTAGCAATCCAAAGTGGGATCTGCTACCTACAGACGGATATCCTTCATGGGCTCGAGCACGGCAAGCATTTCCTCGTGGATGCGTCCATTGGAGGCCACGATCTGCTTCTCGAAGATCGGGCGCTCACGATCCATGTAGTCTGTGGCGCGGCCGCCGCCCTCCTCGATTAGCAGTATGCCGGCGGCCACGTCCCAGGGATTCAGGCCCGTCTCGAAAAAGCCATCGAATCGACCGACGGCCACGTACGCCAGGTCGATGGCCGCGGAACCCGGTCTGCGTACCCCGCGCGTGCGTCGCATGAACTCTCCAAGTACGCCCAGATAGACTTCGAGATGGGCCATCTCCCGATACGGGAATCCGGTCGTGATGAGACTATCTTGCAGCCGGTCCGTGTCGCTCACTCGTTGCCGCTCTCCGTTCAGAAAAAGTCCACCACCTCTCGTGGCGGTGAAAAGCTCGCCGTGGGCCGCGTCGAGTACGACGGCCACGGCCAGATCGTTGCCATCGTGCAGCGCGATGCTCACGGCGTAAGGTGGCACACCGTGTGTAAAATTCGTCGTTCCGTCGATCGGGTCGATGATCCACAGATAGCCATCCCCGGCGACAAGTGACGAGGCCTGGCCCTCCTCGGCGAGGATACGGGAGCCTGGAAACGTCTCGGTGAGGGTGCGTATGATATGCTCCTGGACTTCCTCATCCACGATAGTCACGAGGTCGTTGAAACCCTTTGCCCGTACGTCATCGCTTCCTATCCTGCCTGCACGTCGGCGAATGATCTCGCCCGCTTCGCGCGCCGCGCGTATAGCTACGCTAAGTTCCTCGTGGTAGGGGCCGGTAAATTCCTGGGACACTGTGGGATTCCGTCTAGATGGTGGCGGGTCAATTACGACGGCCAGAAAGTCGAGTAGAGAACATCCAACAAGAATGTGCCCGTCCTACGCATCAGGTTTGCGGCTGTGCCTTCCGAGGGTTGTGGTGATCCTGTTTCTATTCGCCGGTTGCGGCGTTGGTGGGTCAGAGGTTCCTTCGTTCGACGGGGATATCGAAGGAGCCGGGGCGGACGGGAGCCGGGCGGAGGATGAATATCTTGACCGGTCCGCGCAAGACTCGATTTTTGCGCTCGTCCGGCAAGCGGATGCCTCCACCATCTTCGCCGCGTTTGACGCACTCAGGGATGCTGCCTACTCGCGCACGGTCGTCACCGAACAATTTGACCGCCTGGGTCAACGGATCGCAATGCGGAGCCGCACGGAGGATGTGAGCGACGGGCGAATCGTTGTGCGCGTGGCCGATTCGTCGGGCACCTTCGACTATGGATACCTGCAGCGACTGAGATTCGAAAGCGGCGGAGCATCCCGACCCTGGGAACTGCCTATGCAGATCATTCCGGACGATCCGGTTTATGCAGAACCCCGGACCCGCGAGAACTACGTGTATCGAAAAAGGGTGGGATCCCTCCCTGGATTTGACACGGTGGACGTCATCGACATCCGGGCACACCCGGAGCATGGAGAGCGCGACCCCTTGCGACGGGCGCAACTTTACCTGGAGCAGGGTTCGACGCGCCAGATTGCGCAATATCTCGAGCGAAGGGAAGCGGCGCTGTGGTTTCGCGAAGCGACGCGGGTTTTCGTGAGCATCCAACCAGACGCCTCGGGAAACTGGATCCCTGCACGGGTCGAGGTCGAAACCTGGATCCGCATGCCGTTCAGGCCTCTACAGCGATTCAGGACGGAGACGAAATATTCGGATGTGCGGCTTTCCGGCACGGGGATGCGCACTACCACCGTGTCATCGGATCAAATCGACGAGGCTTTCGTGGCCCGCGAGGCGCGATAGCGTGGAATCGTTCCGGATGGTGGTCGGATCGAGAACGTCGCCTCTCAATCCTCTCGACAAGACCGCCGCGGCATCGTCAAGCTGATTCTTCTGTACGAAAACGCGCGCAAGCTGATAGTAGGCAGGAGCACGCGAGGGAGCGAGTGCGAGTGCGATGCGGGCAAAGGCCTCGGCGCGATCGAGCTGGCCCAGAAGCAAGGCGTTCCAGGATAGACGGACGTGGAAATCGGCATCCTCGAGCACGCGCTCGGCGGCCGCATCCAGCGCCTCGATAGCGAGATAGGTATCGCCGTTCATGCGGGCGGCTTCGCTGAGCACGAGGTAGGCTTCACCGTCTTGAGGACGAGCCTGGACAGCCTTGCGAGCATCCGCCAGTGCCTCCTCGGGGCGGTCCATCGACATGAGGATCTGAGCCCGTAGCTTGCGGGCCTCCGCATCGGCAGGCACCTCGTCGAGCACACGATCCACGCGTATCTTTGCTTCGAGAACGCTCGCACCACTGCGCCATGCCCTCTCGGCCCGATGAAATTCGATATCCAGCCGAGGCGGGCGCCGGTCTTGCGCCGAAGAATCAGGAGCTCCCGTAAGCGCGAACAGCAGCGCCAGAAGACCAAGAACGAACGTTCTGGCGATCATTGAGACAAACCTCTTGGGAGCTAATCGATTGAAGTGCATTCCTGGCCGGATCAGGACAAAGATCGTTCCACGGATCCGAATCGCCGTGCCCTGCCGTTACAGGACCGGAAAGCGTTCATTTTTGAATCCACTTGCGACCTCAGGATGACACAGTGGGCAATTCAATGAGCTTGTTCGATGGCGGGGACCACGATCTCGGGCGCGTTGAAGCCCTCCTCCGCACAGAACGAATCGGCCGGCCGCTGCGGGTCTTCGAATCGGTGACATCCACGAACACCATCGCCGCCGAATGGGCCGAAGAGGGCGCGCCGCACGGCGCCCTGGTGATCGCCGACTACCAGACACAGGGACGAGGTCGGCTTGGCCGAACCTGGAGAGCGGTCGCCGGACAAAATTTAACATTTTCTATCATACTTCGGCCGGATTGCCCGCCGGACAGATTCGGCCTCCTTATCATTGCCGCTTCTTTGGCCGTGGCCGAGGCCATCGAGGAGGTGGCATCGCCCATTCGATCCACCATCAAATGGCCCAATGATGTGTTGCTTTCGGGCAAGAAGTGCTGTGGGATGCTGCTGGAATCATCCCTCGCCGGCACCTTGACGAATTCGCGGCAGGCCGTGGTGCTCGGCATCGGAATGAACGTAAATCAAGCCGATTTCCCTCTTGAGCTTTCCGATCAGGCTACTTCGATCCTCCTGGAAGCCGGCCGGAGGATGGATCGAGCGCACCTGCTCGCCGTCGTCTGTGCCCATCTGGAGCGGCGCCTCGGCGACGTGCACACAAGTCCGCGCAATGTCCGGCGCGACTATATGGCCCGGATGCCCGATCTGGGCAAGCCTGTGAGGTTTCGTCTATCGGTTCGGGACGGCGCCGTTCAGGGTGTCGCAGTGGGTATCGACGAGGGAGGCGGGCTGGTGCTCGAAACGGATGGTGGGCCGCGCATCTTTCATGCCGGCGAAGTCACGAGCGTCGGGAAATGATGCAGCTCGCCTTCGACATCGGGAATAGCGCCCTGAAGATGGGCCTCTACAACGGATCGAAACTCGTCCGATCTGAGCGCGCCGGCCTCTCGTCGTCCGAGACGACAGCTCTCATCGAGAACGTCGTCACCCGAGAGACCGTGGCGTGGGCTTCCATCGCTTCCGTCGTCCCGAATGCGGCGCACCACGTCGTTCAGGTCCTCGAATCGCACGGCGTGCCGATCCAGATGGTCCATCACGCCGTGCGGTTGCCTTTTCGCATTGCCTACCAGACTCCCGAGACCCTGGGAGCCGACCGGATTGCGGCCGCAGCAGGAGCCTGGCTGCGCCATGGCCATCCCGGACGACGAGGCGTAGTCGCCGTCGACGCAGGAACGGCCGTCACGTGCGAGGTCGTCACAAAGGACGGTACGTACCTGGGCGGCACCATCGCGCCCGGTCCAGCGCTGATGCAGCGAGCCCTCAACACGGAGACGGCTCAGCTCCCGGACGTTCCCCTCGACGTGCCCGAAACGCCGATTGGACGTACGACCAGGGAAGCCATTCAGGCGGGCGTTCTACTCGGGTTCATTGACAGCGTCCAGGGCATGCTCCGTCGAATCTCGGAACAGCTTGGCGAATCGCCGGCCGTGGTAGTGACGGGTGGCTGGGGCCCCTCACTGCGGGGCCATCTGGAGCGCATCGATGCGTTCGAACCGAATCTGGTTCTGGAAGGGGCTCGAGCGATCGGGGAGATGAACTACGAAGGCGACCTCAGCTCCGCTTCACAAAAACGACGTTGATTAGACGCGCATCCACGTCCTCGTCGGATGCCTCTTCGTCGTAGGTATAGCCTTCGGGATGCCGCCATTCCTTCAGCTGCTCAACATCTTCGAGGGATTCCCGCACGATGAAGTTGACGAGTTTGCCCTGCAGCACGGGAAGCTGGTCCGTGGCCTCTTTCCTCTCGCCATCCTTCTGAGAGTGAAACTTGACACGTACCATGCGCTCGTAGGATCGATTGTCATCCCACGCCTTCATCAGTGGCTCCGGAAGCAGATTCCAAACGAAGGCTCCCTGGAGAACCCGATTGAGGACCGGGCTGATGATCGGCCGCCAGTATTCCGAAACCTTTCCGATTTCCGGTAGCTCGGCGTCCATCGGAAGGAAGTGATTCGGGATGAGATCGTCGGGCCTCAAGAGGCCGAACAAACCGGAGAAAATGATTCCATTCTCGAGTAGACGACGCTGAGCGCCCGTAGGCAGCCCGGCGAAGTCCATGGCCGAGTACATCACACCGGGACTGAACCGATCGAGCGTCGACATCAGAGGTGCGTGGTAGATCTCGGAGTTGATCTCCACGACGCGCTCAAGTTCGTCGCCGGTTCGCTGAAAGATGGCATCGAGGTTCTTGCCGTCCTCGATGGCCTTTTGGAGCGCACCAATCAGCTTTCGCCGCTCGGGATTGAGCTCATTGAAGTAGTTGAAGGTGTTCGACGTTCGGTAGTCGAACATATCCGGCGCGAAGGGATTGCCACCTGGCTGGGTGTCCTCCGACGGAGGTAGCAGAATCGCAAAATTCGGCATTCGCGGGGATGATCTGGCCTTTGGTGAGTACCAGCAGGTGGCAGCTTATGAGTCAGATGAGGATCGAGGCCCCGTGCTGCTTCGCACTTCGCCGAGCAGGGCGTCGATGTCCTCCCGAATGCGCTCCGCCTTTTCGCGCGCATCTTCGACAAGCTGGTCGCCGGTGCGACGCGCCTGGCTCCCTTCTTCCGGATTCGAAAGTTGGTCGACGAATGCGCCGATTTGATCGGCCAGGTGTTCGAGCTGATACGCTACGCGCCGCCGGAGCTTCTGACCCTCTTCAGGAGCCAGAAACAACCCCACCGTGAAACCCGCGAGTCCTCCTATCACCAACCCAAAGGCACTTGCACGGATGACGCTACCGAGTGAGTAATCCTTCATGTGCTTCGTCGCACTTCAGTATTGACTATCGAACTCTTCGATCTGGCGGCAGACGCGGCGCCGATCGTCGTGAAGATAAACATACGTGCGCCAGTAGCTCGTCCGCATCCCTCCGTGATCGAGAAAAAATGTGTAAAAATTAAAAAGCCACCGCCGGAAGCACCGACCGCAGCTTTTGAGCAGAATTAATCTGCAGGAGGGGCAGACTACTTGCCCTTCTTCTTGTGACGGTTCTTACGCAGGCGCTTCTTCCGCTTGTGCGTGGCGATCTTATGGCGCTTCCGCTTGCGTCCGCATGGCATAGGCTAAACCTCGGATTTCAGAGTGTGATGGATTGGACGTAGGGGTCGCCTAGAACGCGGCCGGTCGTCCGGTGTTTCGAGCTTGGTTTTGGGCGGCCGCGGCGCGTATCTTTGCAACGTTTTTTTCCGATCCCATCTGAGAGGAGTGCGTAACAGCCGTATGGGTGCAATGAGATTCGACGTTGTAGAGCGTGCGGGCTTTCGTTATATCGACGAGGGCCGCGCGAGCGATCTACCGCCCATTGTGCTGCTGCACGGCATGTTGGGAGACCTCAGCAATTGGAATGCGACGATCGGGGATCTTGCCGCACATCAATACCGCGTCCTCGTACCGGTCTTGCCCGTTTATGCGTTGCCGCTGAAGGAGACGAGTGTTCAGGGGCTTGTTCGATTTGTGGACGATTTCCTGAATGAACTCGGCGTCACGACGGCCACGCTCGTCGGCAACTCGCTGGGCGGCCAGGTGGCGCTGCTCTACACGCTGGAGTTCCGCGAGCGGGTCTCCGCCCTCGTTCTCTCCGGTTCGTCGGGGTTATATGAGGTGGAAATGGGCTCGGGAACGCCCCGGAGACGGGACCGCGAGTTCATCCGGGAGCGCGCCGCCTTTACCTTCTACGAGGAAAGACACGTGACCGACGAGCTCGTAGACGAGATGTTTGAAATCGTTAGTGACCGCGCGAGGGTTTCGCGTCTCATCAAGATGGCACGGTCCACGAAGCAGGAGACGGTCGCGGCCCGGCTCTCCGAGATCACCGCGCCGACGCTGCTCATCTGGGGCCGAAACGATCGTATCACGCCCCCGGCCGTAGCCGAAGAATTCCGAGAGCGGATTCCGGATGTCGAGCTGCATTACATCCAGCAGTGTGGACATGCCCCGATGATCGAGCACCCGAAGCAGTTCAATCAACTCATGCTCGCCTTTCTGCGCGAGCGCGTGGGTACCGAGACGGTCCCTCTTTGAGACGCGCATAGAGGCGGGCGTCGTCGATCTATTTGTCCTTGCTGACCCGTGGTGGACGGGGGCCGCGCTAGTTCCAGTGCGATCTGGGATGGCGACGAGACTGGACGTAAGTGTCTTGTAAATCCTACACTTAGCCCAAAAGGAAGAGGAAACGATCGGGCGAAAGTCGGCCGAATATTTGTTGGCACGGGTATTGTCATTCTGCCGGGTAGCTTCGGGACGCCTCCTTGACCGAAGCTACTTGTACAGCTCACATCTCTTTGGCTGTACAACCCGCGGAGAATTCTCCGCATAGCCAGGTAGCGTGTTTGGGTGAGCGCGTTACCTGGCTTTTTTGTTCACTCGGTTCGTGAAGGTCGTTCGTGGAGTTCGGGGGTCGTTTTTGCCCTCCGATAGGTGAACGAAATTCGGCAGGGCGGATACAAAGTCTGAGTCTAGACCGAAATCAAAATGGCTACACGAGCTAGCGTCGTCGTCTCCACACCCAATCGTTCCGGGAGGGTCACGGCCTCCGGCTTCCTGATCGGAGTCTTTTTCGCGATGGTGCTGGTGGTGTCGGGCTGCGCGCCATCCCTTTCGCCGTTGTACCGCGACTACGCCGTCGAGCCCGACTCAAGCTCGCTGGACGATCGGATCGTGGCCGCATTGCAGGAAGCCGGGTGGGATACGGTGGATACCCGTATCCCCAACGCGATTGCCACGGAGGAGCGCGTACTCAGTCACTGGGGCATTTATCGGGTGACGGCGAACCTGGAAATAACACCGCTCGGAAGCAACCACGTGCGGGTCTTCATTCACCCCTACCGACGATACATCTTCGGCGGTAAGGGAAAGATACCGTTCCTGACGCGCGCGCTTCGGTCACGCCTGCTTCCGGACCTTCGGGATGCTTTCGAGAGGCAGGGGTTCATCGTGGCCGGCACGGTTTTCGATCGAGATGAGGGTAGACTGCGATAGGGCCAGGGTGGTCAGCCTTACGGTTCCACACGCTCTAGATGACCCGGGTTTGACGGAACACCACGCTGCTCAGACGCATTCAATATGTTCGGCTGCAGAAGCCGTTGTTCTTTGCCAAGTATGGGGATGTTCTGGATTCGACGAGTGGCTTAACGTGTCACGAGCTGCGTGTCGAGCTTCTCAGCATAGCTCGTAAATCCGTGCTGGGAAACAGTAACTGCGAACGATTACTCGTACGCGATGGCGGCGTAAGCGCCCCATCTGTCTTGTGTGATGCTCGCTTACCGGCGTGCACAAGGCATCGACTCAGGTAAGCTAGTCGCGACCATGCCGGCTGAATAAGTCGCGGCGAAACTCGATCAGCCTTTGCCTGCTCCAGGCCCTAGTCGATCGGCCAATGGAGTAGGTGAGCTTTCAAAGATCGACTACGCACGTAGACGCTCGTTGGTGCGTCCATTCGGACGCGGGTTCGACTCCCGCCATCTCCACTCTTGTAAGCCCCGGTGCCTCGATTGGCGCCGGGGCTTTTTTGTTGTGCGTTGATGAGCGCTCTGTGCAGACACGCAAAACTGGATGGAGGATGAACTAGAAAGTGAAGGTTTGGTAAATCCGACGACGTTACCAGAATTTTCGAATTCAACTGAATGGTAGAAAAGCGAAGCCGAATGGAAGAATGATGAGGCCCAATGGTGCAAAGTCCAAATGTAGCTCCTGGATGATGATTTGATCACACATCATAGAGGAAACGATGCCTCAATGATGTAGTGTCAGCCCCAGATTGTCAAATCGAACTCCTCATCGTGATTCACCAGTTTGTGAAGGACATGTGCCGACGATTTGTGGGACTGCTACTGCCACTGGCTCTCGTTTCTTCCATTGCTCTCACCTCCGAGGCCGGCGCGCAGGGGACTATTCAGGGAACCGTCACTGAGGCCACGACGGGGTTGACCGTGCCTGGCGCCAACGTCTTCCTGGAAGAGACGGGTCAGGGGACGGCGACCGACATCGACGGATTCTATCAGATTGAGAACATTGATCCGGGCGTCTACACGCTGACCGTCTCGTTCGTCGGTTTCCGGCGATATCAGACCGAAGTTAGCGTCGAGGCCGGCGAGACGGTCGTTGAGAATATCGAGCTGGTCGAAGACCGCCTGGGCCTTGATGAAGTCGTCGTAACCGGTCAGGGTGCCGCCGTCGAAACGCGGCGACTTTCGACAACCATTGAAGTCATCACGCCGCGACAGATCGAGCAGACGCCGGCCACGCGAATCGATGAACTATTGCAGGCGCAGCTTCCCGGGTCACAGGTACGGTTCACGTCCGGTCAGCCCGGAACAGCTTCGATGATTCGATCCCGTGGCGTGCTCTCGGCCCTCAGCGCAACGACGCCGGTCATCTACATCGACGGAGTCCGCGTCGACAATTTGAATACGGCTGCAGCCCTGGGCTTGGACACCGGCGGCGCGCAGTCAAGCGCGATTCCGGACATCCCTCTCGAGAACATAGAGCGGATCGAGTTCACGAAGGGCGGTGCAGCGACGACGCTCTACGGCTCGGATGCGGCCAACGGCGTCCTGCAGATCTTCACGAAACGCGGCCTGCCGGGTCGAACGAATCTCACCTACGAAACGAGCCTCGGCTGGATGCAGGGCACGAAGGACTTCCTGTTCTACAAGGAGACCGCCGACATCCTCTACGAGCCCGGCCTCGTGCAACAGCATCGCCTCAGTGGAAGCGGCGGCATCGAGGATTTCACGTACAGCTTCTCCGGGATGATGTACGAGGACAACGGATTCCGCCTGGGGAACGAGGAGATCCGATATGGCTTCCGCACAGGCGTCTCTGGCGCGCTTACGCCGATCACGCGGTACACGGGGTCGATGGCCTTCTCCAGCAATCGGTTCACGCGCGATTACAATGCAAACACGAGCTGGGCACAGTTCGGCAATCTGGAGAGCGGTGCTTTCGGCCCGCTGGATGAGCTCGACGAGGAGGAGATGGCGGAGACCCGTCAGTTCGTGCGCGATGCCGTTCGGCTGACCGACATCCAGGGCGACGTCAAGCGATTCCAGTCGTCGCACAACATCGAAATCAACCCGCATCCCTCGCTCACGGGCCGGTTTACGGCCGGCCTCGACTATCGCGTTGCGGAGGAGCAGAATGTGACGTCGGCGGGCTTCCTCCGGCAAATCGGAAGTGCCTCCCTCCCGTTTATCGAGCGCACGAACCGCCGCTTCCTGGGATTGACCCTGGAGGCGACCGGACAGCACCAGGCGGAGGTCGGAAATCTCTCCTTCGTGACCACCTTTGGCGGACAGGTTTTCAGGGATGAGGATATGCAGACCTTCGTATCTGCCGAGAACATCGCTGAGGGCACGACATCCATCAACAACGCCGCCACGCAGGATGCCGAAGATTTCCAGCGGATCGTGGCAAACTACGGCGTTTACCTCGTGGAGAACATCGGATTCTGGAATCGTTTGTTCATCGAGGGCGGCGTACGCATCGATGGCAACTCCGCCTTCGGTGAGGAGATCGGCGCGGTGGTCTATCCGAAGATCGGTGCGTCCTACAGCATCTCCGACGAGCCGTTTCTGCGTCAGAATCTGGGACTCGGCGGGAGCATCCTGTCGAGCCTGAAACTCCGCACCAACCTTGGCTTCGCGGGCAACTTCCCCACTCCCTTCGCCAACTTCCGGGAGGTGCAGACGGCGCCGCTGCTCGGCCAGACGGCCGTCACCTTCGGACAATTTGGCAACGTGGACCTGAAGCCGGAGAGAGTCCGCACCTGGGAGGTTGGTGGTGATCTGTCGCTTTTCAATGATCTGGCGACTTTCGAGATCACCTATTACAACGCGCGGACGTTCGACGCGCTGTTCGACGTGCGCTTTCCGCCGAGCGCGGGCCGCTTCGAGCAGCTCGCCAACGTGGGTGAAATCGTGAACAAGGGCTGGGAGATCAACTCGCAATTCTTCCCGGTCAGCACACGGAATCTGGATCTGCGCATCGGCGCCTCCTTGAACACGCTCGACAATGAGGTAGTCAACATGGGTGGGGCGGCCCCGTTCGCCATCGGGGGCTTCACGTTCCTGGGTCAATGGGTCGTGGAAGGCTTCCCGGTGGGCATGCTGCGTGGCGCGCAGCCGACGTTCGACGATCAAGGCAACGTGGTCGACATCGAGCGGAATGCCTTCCTCGGAAGCCCGCTTCCGGATGCGTATGGCAACCTCAGCCTGAACCTGACCTTCCGGAATCGGTTGCGATTCACGACCGTGGCCGATTACCAGTGGGGTGGTCAGGGCGTGGCCACGGACGACGTGCTGCGGTTCTTCAGCGGCCTGCAGGATCCGAATCGGTTCCCGAGGAACGATGAAGGCGAGATCCCGGCACTGGATCAGGCCAGCTTCTTCGACCTTGCCGGCGTGTTTGTCGAGGATACCGACTACTTGAAAGTGCGCCTGATCTCGCTGAGCTACACGGTCCCCGAGCGCTTCTTCCCCGTGAACAACCTCCGGACGCTCGAAGTCGGGGTTCGCGTGGTCAATCCGTTCAACTGGGCTTCGTCGACCTTCGACCCGGAGATCACCGGAGCCAATGCGTCGGCCCAGGGTGGCGTGAATGTCGGTGCCTTCGGCTTCGGTACGGAGTCGCCGCCACGCCAATTCCTCTTCAACCTTCGCGTCGGCTTTTAAGGCCTGAACGGGTCACGTTCCGAAGTAGCCAATTGACTTTATCGGATAGATCATGAAACGCCTAATCATCCTGAGCCTCGCCGTCGCCTTTCTCGGACTCGGCATCGCGGGGTGCGATTTGCTCGACCCCACGAACACCAAGAATCCGGACGTGCTGGAGGAAGATTTCCTGCAGTTCGAGAATGCCATGCAGTCGTGGCTCATCGGCATGGAGCGGCAGGTTGCCATCGCTCTCGCCGGCGAGGGGAATCAGAGGGGGTACGTAGTAACGGCGGAGATTGCCTCCGACAACTACATCAACACCCAGACATTCTTCAATCAGTTCATGGACAACCTGGTGCTCGACTATACCGACGCAGACATAGAGGATGCCTTTTTGGGGATCTCGGATCTGCGTGAGACGGCCGAGTTCGGTCTGACCGTCGTGGCACAGGCCGACGAACAGACCACGGATGACCAGCTCGCGGAGCTGCATTTCTACAAGGGTTTCGCGCACATTCTTCTGGGCGAGTTGTGGCATCTCGCGCCGGCCGATTCGGCCGGTGAGGCAGTCCCCTCCGAAGTGCAGTTCCAGGAGGCCGTGAGCTCCCTCACGACTGCGATCGACCTGACGACCGATCCGGATAACGAGGTCGGCTACCACATCGCGCTGGCACGCGCCTATCGCAATCTGGGCGACGCGGCGAATGCCCTTCAGCACGCACAGACGGCCATCTCGATGGATCCGACCTACGTGCGTTTTGCGCCGTTCGACAATGTGAACGGCCCGCTGAACGAGGTACAGTCGGCGCTGTACACGCGCGGCACATTTGATGATTTGCAGCCCCTCGTGCGGCTCGACTTCCTGGATCCCAAGTACTTTACGGATGCGAAGCCGAGCCCCGGGGATGATGAGGCCGCGGATATCGCCTACATCAAGGCGGAAGAGGCATACCTCATCGAAGCCGAGGTGCATCTGGCGAACGGCGACGTGGGCACCGCGCAGGAGTCGATGAAGGCCCTGCTCGATGTCGTCAACGGTCGCACGACACGAGCCCTTGTGGATGCACAGGAGAATCGAACGCAGCTCGCTCCGGGGTCACGTCCGACCGGCAGCGGATGGATGGTGGCTTTCAATCCGGGCGGTGATTTCCACGAGGGCCTCGTAATCCCGCGCACCGAGTCGGCTTCGATCCCGGTCATTTCCGGTACGGCCGTCACGGAGGATCAAATCGATGCCGTAACGTCCATGGACGAAGCCGTCGAACTGCTGTATCGCCTGAGGCAGGAGATCTTCATTGCCGAAGGGCGCCGCATGACGGATCTGGGCATCAAGTGGCCGATTCCCGAGGTTGAAGTCCTCAACAATCCGAACATCGAGGATGGAAGCCCGGCGACGCAGGGTCGGATTCCGGATTTCCTGCCCCCCGGCAGTGAGTTCGATGCATGGGCCTCGATCGATTTCGATGCGAAGCAGGTGGTGCTGCAGCACAATCTGAATCAGATCATCTCCGCGAATCGAACTTCTGAGTTCGTGGCCCCGCTGTTCTAGGCCTGAGCTCAGGGCGTCGCGACTCGTCGTTTGAGCTCGCGGCGCCGCTGCTCCTGGATGGTGCTCATGGACCTATGTTCCAGGAGCGATTTTCGGGGCGTTCGGGTTATTTTGGGAGTGCAAATGTTTCGATGCATCCCCTGTGAACCCGCGGACGACCTTGACGACAGATTCCGGCCCGATTCGCGTGGCAATGTGGTCCGGGCCGCGAAACATTTCGACGGCGCTGATGCGCTCGTGGGAAGCGCGCGGCGACACGAGCGTCTGGGACGAGCCGTTCTACGCTCATTATCTCCTCGTGACCGGGCGAGAGCACCCCGGTCGCGAGGAGATTATTCGTTCGTACGAGACGGACTGGCGCCGCATAGCCGATCAGCTGACCGGACCGATACCCGGCGATCGGCGCATCTTTTATCAGAAGCACATGGCGCACCATCTGCTTCCGGGTATGGTAGGGCCGTGGCTCTTCAGCCTCAGGAACGCCTTCCTCATCCGCGATCCGAAGGAGATGCTGGTGTCGCTCGCGCGCGTGACGGCACAACCGAGCCTTCAGGATACCGGGCTTCCACAGCAATGGGAGCTTTTCGAGTACCTGCAGCAGCATCAAGAGCCCGCCGTGGTCGATGCGGCCGACGTGCTCCGCGCTCCGGAGATCATGCTTCGACGACTCTGCGAACGCCTCGACGTGCCTTTCTCCCCGAAGATGCTGTCTTGGGCGCCTGGTCCTCGTTCGTCCGATGGAATCTGGGCCAAGTATTGGTACGCCAGTGTGGAGGCATCTTCGGGCTTCAGACCCTACATTTCGCACTCTGAGGCGCTTCCTGCAGGGTTGCGGGATGTCTACGAGCAATGTCTCCCGTATTACGAGCGCCTGTATCAGCATCGAATAGTTTCTGATTCCAACTAGCCATTGTTTGTGTCCGGCCGGGTGAAGCGCGCCAACATCAGCCCGTTTCATCAGGCCTGAGCTGAATTGACGTGGCACGAGTATGCAGCAGACGTTCGACGAGCGCAACCGGAACCTGTTGATCAACATCAACGGCGAGCTGGTGCACCGAGACCGGGCCGGCATCAGCCCATTCGACAGCGCCGTGCAGGGAGGCGATTTCGTCTGGGAGGGCCTCCGGCTCTACAACGGCCGAATTTTTCGCCTGGAGGAGCACCTTCAGCGACTTCGGTCATCGGCCAAGGCTCTGGCTTTTCGTCGGATTCCATCCGATCAGGAGATCATCACCGAGATTCGGCGCACGCTCGAAGCCAACGAGATGCGCGACGGCGTCCACATTCGCCTTTCGCTCACCCGAGGGGTGAAAATCACCTCCGGAATGGACCCGAGGCTGAATCAATCGGGCCCCACGCTCATCGTGCTGGCGGAGTTCAAGCCGCCGGTATATTCTAAGCAGGGCCTGTCGCTCATCACGAGCTCGATCCGGCGTTTCCCGCCCGATTGCCTGGATCCGAAAATCCACAGCGGTAATCTCATCCAGTCCATTATGGCCAAGATCGAGGCGAACGCCGCCGGAGCGGATGATGCCTTGATGCTCGATGTAAACGGGTTCATCGCCGAAACGAATGCAACGCACGTGTTCATCGTGCACCATGGCGTTGTCTACACAAGCCGCACCGTGGCCTGCCCGGAGGGAATCACCCGTCAGACAGTTCTCGACCTCTGCGAGGCGAATGATATTCCCTGCCGCGAGAAGGACCTGTCGTTGACGGAGGCGTATCGGGCCGACGAGATGTTTTGCACGGGCACGATGGGTGAGCTGGCCGGCGTCACCAAGCTGGACGGCCGGACCATCGGCAACGGCCAGGTCGGGCCAATGACGCGCCGACTCAGTGTTCTCTATTCCGAGGAGACGGCCCGCTCGGGCTTCCCCATCCTGGCTTCAGGATTCGAAGCTCGCGGCTGATCATCGAGGCGATAGGTCTCTCTGACGAGATCGTAGGCAAGGGCGCGGACCATCCGAAGAGCGTCGACCATGCCCACCTGATGCCGCATGACGAGGCCGGCCACGTAGTTGGCATCGACGCGTCGAGAAAGATCGTGACGCGCCGGGATGGAGAGGAAAGCCCGCGTGTCGTCGTTGAAGCCGGCCGTATTGAAGATTCCGGCCGTTTCGGTCGTCAGTTCGCGATAACGCCGCATCCCCTCGATGGAGTCGAAGAACCACCACGCAGGCCCGAGGCGCACAGCCGGATAGTGGCCGGCCAGCGGAGCCAGCTCGCGCGAATACGTGCTTTCGTCGAGCGTAAACAGCACGAGCCTCAGCCGAGGGTCGTTTCCGTAGAGGTTCAATAGCTCGCGAAGGTTTCGGGTAAACTCCGTCTGCAGCGGGATGTCGGCCCCCTTGTCGGGACCAAAGCGCTCGAAGATAACCCTGTTGTGATCGCGGAGAGCGCCCGGATGGATCTGCATGACCAGCCCATCCTCCGTGCTCATGCGAGCCATCTCAATGAGCATGTGCCCCTCAAAGGCCCGCTGCTCCGCCGAATCGGCCTCCCCGGCCAGCGCCCGTCGGAAGATCGATTCCACGTCTCTCCGATCGAGTCGACGCGTGTACGGCTCCACAACCGCATGATCTGTGGACACGGCGCCCATCTCCTTGAAGAAGGCGCGGCGATTCTCCAGGGCAGTGATGAAATCATCGTAGGACGAGATCGAGATACCGGAGACATCCTCCAGCTTCTGCACCTCATCAAGCCAACCGGGGGAGGCAATTCGGAACACGGCGTCCGGCCGGAAACAGGGTATGACCTTGCCGCCCCACCCCGATGCGCGAATGGCCGCGTGATGTCGGAGTTCGTCGGATGCAGCGTCCGTTGTCGTCAAGACCTCGATGTTGAACCTATCGAACAGCTCCCGGGGCAGAAAGTCAGGCGACTGAAGCTTCTCAAGGATCTCATCATAAATCTTCATGGCCGATTGGCCGTCGAGCGCAATACGAATCCCGAAGACTTCGTGGAACTCGTAGTCCAGCCATGCCCGAGTCGGCGTGCCCAGGAAAAGGTGGTAATGGTCTGCGAAGATCTGCCAGATGCGTCGCGCGTCGGACTCGACCGGCGTTCCATCCCGGGCCGGGATTCCAAGGTCCTCCAGGGGGATGCCTTGCGAATAGAGCATCCGGAAGATGTAGTGATCGGGCGTAATGATGAGGGATGTCGGCTCGGGGAAGGGCTCGTTCTCGGCAAGCAGGCGCGGGTCGACGTGCCCGTGCGGACAGACGAGCGGCAGGTCCTTGACGCTCTCATACAGTTCCCGGGCGATGCGCCGAGTCTGGGGCTCCGGATCGAAGTAGCGGTCGGGGTGCAATTCGAGAGAATTCATGTTCTATCGCAACTGGAACTAAAAGCCAAAAAGCCCTGGCAGCCACAGAGTTAGGTCCGGGACGTACGTGACGATCATCAAGACGATGATCATTGCAAGAAACAGCGGAAGGAGCGGCCGAATGACTTGCGTAATCGTCACGTCCGCGATGCTGCAACCGACGAAGAGCACGCTTCCTACCGGCGGCGTGCAGAGCCCGATGCACAGGTTGAGCACCATGATGATCCCGAAATGTACGGGGTCCATGCCCATCTCCATCACGATCGGCAGAAAGATGGGCGTGAAGATGAGGACGGCCGGAGTCATGTCCATAAACGTCCCAACGAAGAGCAAAAGCAGATTGATCACCAGCAAAATGACGATCGGATTGTCGCTCAGCGACACCAGGGCCGTCGCGACATTCTGCGGGATGTTTTCATAGGACATCACCCAGGAGAGGGCCATGGACGTCCCGATCAGCAGCATCACGATGGCGGTTGTCGACGCCGTGTCCAGCAGGATGCCGGGGAGGTCCTTCAGCGTGATTTCCCGATAGATCATCGACAGAACGAAGGCATAGGCCACGGCGACGGCGGATGCCTCAGTAGCCGTAAAGATGCCGGCCACGATGCCGCCAATGACGACGATCAACAGAAATAGACTGGGCAGTGCATCCAGAAGCTTTCTCAAGGCCGTGCCCAGTCGTACACGCTCGGCGCGCGGATACTTCCGACGGTAGGCGATTACGCCCGCAACGCCCATGAGGGCCAGGCCCACGAGGAGCCCCGGCAAATAGCCCGCGAGAAATAACGCCGCAATGGAAGCGCCCCCGCTTGCCAGCGAGTAGACGATCAGGATGTTGGATGGAGGGATGACGAGCCCCGTCGTGGATGAGGTGATGTTCACCGCCGCACCGTACGCCCGGTCATAGCCCTCTTCGTCCATCCGCGGGACCATTATGCTGCCAAGGGCGGAGGCTGCGGCCACGGACGAGCCCGAGATCGCTCCGAAGAACATGGCGGCTACGATGTTCACATGCGCGAGCGCGCCGGGTAGCGATCCAACCAGACTCTTGGCAAAATCGATCAGCCGCCTCGCAATTCCGCCGCGATTCATGATTTGCCCGGCGAGGATGAAGAAGGGAATCGCGAGAAGTGCGAAGCTGTCGAGACCCGTGGCCATGCGCTGGGCCACCGTCGTGAGAGCGGGCCCGGTGTGAATGCTCACGAGCATCGTGCAGATGGCCGAGATTCCGATGCTGAAGGCAACCGGAACACCGATCAGCAGCAGGATGACAAAAACGATGACGAGGACGAGAACTCCGGTCATTCAATCAATGGGCTTGTGCGTGCTCCGCTCAGGCTCAACGGTCTTATCCGCCTCCCCACGAGCGGCTCGAATCCGTTCGATGATCGACACGATGGCGTAAAACGAGATGACAACTCCGGTTATCGGAAGAACGGAGTACACCCACCCTAGCTGAACGCCAAGCGCCGCCGAGCGCTGGCCCATGAGCACGGTCAAGCTAACGAGCCGGTACCCTCCCACGATCATCACCGAGACGGCGAACCCGAGGATGATGCACTGGATCAGAATCTCCAGCGCGTGCTTCCGTGCGCCCTCGAGGTAATTCGGGAGCAGATCGATGGCCAGATGCATCTTTTGGCCGGCCGCGTATCCGGCACCCAACAGCCCGATCCAGATGAGGAGATAGCGAGCGAGTTCTTCGGTAATTGTGCTCGGATTATCGAGGACCCAGCGGGTGAAGACCTGCCAGAGCACGTTCACCACGGCGATGAACATGAGCGCGATCAAAATCCAGGCCAGCGCGCGGTCGACGATGCGGCGAAGGCTATCCATCAGACGCCCCGTTCCTTCGGGCCGGCACTTGAGCGATCGGCGCCTGCCGTCGGATGCTCTTCGACCTGCGTGCCGACGGGCACGGAGGAAGAATCCCTTCCTACGTCTTGAATGCGGCGAATGAGATCGTACACAACCGGGTCATTCCGGAACGAATCGTAAAGCGCATCAACCCGACTACTGAATCGCTCCTTATCGGGCCGAATGATCTCGACGCCGGCGGCCTCAACGGCCGCCAGGGACTCCCTTACCGATTCGGCCCAGAGTTCACGCTGATAGAGGGCTGACTCGTCTGCAGCCTCCTGAAGCCATTGCCGCTGCTGAGGAGTAAGATCGTTCCACAGCGTCGTGCTCACGATGACGACATCCGGCACGGCCGTGTGCTCATCCAGGATGAAGTAGCGGCACACCTCGTAGTGCCGCGAGAGGTAGAACGAGGGTGGATTGTTTTCGGCGGCATCCACGATCCCCTGCTGTAACGACGTATAGAGCTCTCCCCAGGAGATCGGTGTCGGTGATCCGCCGAGGGCGGAGACCATTTGCACCGCCACCGGACTTTCCTGGACGCGGATTTTCAAACCGCGGAGGTCGTCGGGCGTGTGAACGGGGCGATCTTTTGTATAGAAGCTTCGCGTGCCGGCATCATAGTAGGTGAGTCCGCGAAGGCCGAATTGCTGGCCCGTGTCAAGAATCGCGCGCCCGACGAGTCCGTCCAGAACGGCAAATCGGTGCGCTTCATCCCGAAAGAGGAACGGTAGGCCGAAGACCCGGAATTCCGGAACGAAGCTTTCCAGCGCGCTCGAGGACACCTTCGTGAGGCCCAGGCTGCCTATCTGCAGCAGCTCGAGCGTCTCCCGCTCCGAGCCCAGCTGGCCGCTCGAGTAGACGTCGATGCGCATAGTCGAATCCGACTTTTCGATCAGCAGCTCGTTCATTCGCACCATCGCCTTGTGGACGGGATGCGAAACATCCAGACCGTGCCCGAGCTTGATGGCGACGACGTCGCTCTGGCGCGTACAGCCTGTGGCCAACAGGGCCAGGACCAGAATCAGGAACGTAGTCGAGGTGCGCATCTCAGAGTGTCACTCCTTCTTTCCAGATGGCGATCTCGCGGTAGTCGTTGATTTCGTTCTTCGCGAGCTCTTGCCCGGAAGCGACGCGAAGTATGAGATCGAAAAGGTCGTCTTCGAGGGTGGCCAAGTCCGCCGTACCGTCGAGTAGTCGGCCGGCGTTGAAATCGATCCAGTGCGGCTTCTTCTCGGCGATGTCGCTATTCGACGAGATCTTGAGCGTCGGGGCAGGGAAGCCGAGGGGCGTTCCGCGGCCGGTCGTGAAGAGCACCACGGTAGCGCCGGCCGCCACCTCAGCCGTCGTGGAGACGCCGTCGTTCCCCGGCGCATACAAAAGCGCGAGACCGCCGACGCGCGTCGGTGCGGCTTCGCCGTAGTCGAGTATCCGCCGAACCGGCGCACGTCCACCTTTCTGGATGGCCCCAAGAGACTTCTCCTCGAGCGTCGTGAGCCCTCCTTCCTTGTTGCCAGGCGACGGGTTCTCGTAGACGGGCTGGCCGTGGCTCGTGAAGTAGTGCTTGAAGTCATTGATCATCGCCACGAGGCGATCAAAGGTCTCGCGATCTGCGGATCGATCCATCAGTTGCTGCTCCGCACCGAACATTTCGGGGACCTCTGTCAGGATGGAGGTGCCGCCGAGAGCGGCCAACCGATCGGCAATCCGGCCGACAAGTGGATTTGCACTGATGCCGGAGAAGCCGTCTGATCCGCCGCATTTCATCCCGAGGACGAGCTCGGAGGCGTCGCATTCCTCCCGCTCGTCCTGCCGCATGACGTCGACCAGCTCCTCGATATTCTCGAGCCCGACATCCACCTCGTCGAGGACTTCTTGCGAGTTGAAGTACCGAATGCGACGCTCATCCACATCACCAGCGATCCGCAACAGGTCATCCAGCTGGTTATTCTCGCATCCGAGCCCCATCACGAGCACGCCGCCGGCATTCGCATGCCGCATGAGTCCAGCCAGAATTCGCTGCGTGTAGCGAAGATCGTCGCCCAGCTGGCTGCAACCGAATGGATGTGCGAAGGCGTGGACGCCGTCGATTACGCCGCTAAACGTGTCGTTGGCCATCCGTGCGATGCGCTGAGCCGAGCGATTGACGCATCCGACCGTGTTGATCACCCAGATCTCGTTGCGTGTGCCCACGCGACCGTTCGGTCGCCGGTAACCTCGAAAGGTAGGACGGGATTCGCCATTCGGGCCTCGCGGCGAGCCGTTCTGTGCCTTTCTGATGGCTGATGGCCGGTACTCGTACGGGAGTTCTCCCGATAGGGTGGTGGCGAGGTTGTGGGAATGCACCCATGCGCCCGCCTCGATCGGCGCCGATGCGCGCCCGATTACGTGTCCATATTTGATGATGGCGGCACCTATGGGGACGTCCTTCAGGGCGATCTTGTGCCCGGCCGGCACGTCGCCTCGCAGCATCATCGACCTCTCCCCAATCTGCACCGTGGCCCCTGCGGGCAAGGGGCGAACGGCCACACATACGTTGTCATCGGCGTGTATTCTAACTACATCCACCATCGCACATCAGCCCCGGGTATTGGTCGAATGATACAAGGCGCACAGCGTCTTAATAGCGCCATCCTCAAGTATTGCGTTCACATGTGTCTGCACGGCATCGACGAACCCGTGAAGCCTGGCAGGAGGTGCATCCCAGATCGATGGATCGCTCGCGACGCGCTGGACGAAGTCGTGCATATCCCCGCTCGAAGCATTCCAATGAGTACGAACTCGATCCGCTCCTTGATCGGGAGGAAACTCGGCCTTGTCCGCCCTTCCGGCCCGCAGGATCATGGCTAAGAACGCCGAAAAACCTAATGTGAGACGGCTCGGAAGCCTGCCAAAGCGAGCAAAATACGAGTGAATCGACGGGAGTACGCGCACGTTCATCTTGCTCGTCTGCTGCAACGCTATGGTGAGAAGGTCGTGATCGATGAATGGATTCGCGAATCGATCCAGCACCTGCATGGCAAACCGTTCGGCGGCCTCCGGGTCGATGTCCATCGCCGGCACGATCTCTTCGAGCATCACTTCGCGCACGAAACGACCCGTGAGCTCGTCTTCCAGGGAGTCGCGAACGGTATCGTGCCCGCTGAGGAAAGCAATCGGCACCATGATGGAATGCGTGCCGTTGAGTATCCGGACTTTGCGCTCGCGGAATGGGGTGATGTCGGGCGTGACCACGATGGCATCATCTGCCACGCTGAACGGCAGCCGCTCACGGAGTGCCTCGTCCCCCTCGATGACCCAGAGGGCATAAGGCTCGGCGTGGACGGCGAGCGCGTCGTGAAAGCCGAGCCGCTTTTCGAGGATGCAAGGATCCGCAGGAGCGCCAGGCACGATGCGATCAACCAGCGTGTTGCAAAAGGCGCACGCGTCCTGTACCCAATCAACGAATCGCGTGCCCAGCGCCCACTGCCCGGCGAGCGACAGCACCAGATCGCGGAGTCGATCGCCGTTGTTCTCGATGAGCTCGCAACAAAGCACGATGACGCCGCGGTCCGGACGAAAGTCGAAAGCGATAGCCCGCTCGTGCAACAGCGCCGTGAGCTTGGCGGGAAAAGAAAGTGGCGGATTGGCATCGAGTCTATCGGCCGGATCCAGGCTGATCCCCACCTCGGTGGTGTTGGAGATCACATACTCGAGGTGGGGGCTGCGCGCCACGCCGAGGACATCCGACCAATGGGTAGCGGCCGAAAGGGCGCGGCTGACGGAGCCCACGACGCGGCAGCGGTCGATGACCTCTCCATCCTCGATCCCCTGGATGCACACCGTAAACAATCCGTCCTGCTCGTTGAAAAGCTGTGTGCGCTCGCTTCCCGTCGACGACACGGCCACGGCCCTCCCCGCAAAGTGTCCCTGGCGATTCGCCTCATCGATGATGGCATCCACAAACCCGCGCAGGAACGCGCCCGTGCCGAACTGCAGGATGCGCTCCGGAAGTTCGGCATGACCCGGAATCGGAGGATCGACACGAGAGGCGTCGACCGTAGTAGTGCGGCTAAGGCGGTCTATGGATGAGGCTGTCGGCATCGCGTCGATCAGCCAGAATGAGCGGCCTTTTTCCGGGCCGGCACGTTGAGGACATCATTGCCATCCAGCCCGTGCTCGTCCGTCGGAAGCATCAATGAGGTCTCCAGCACGATGTGGCGCGGTTCGATCGGGTCGTCGTCTTCGTCGATGGCGTCCACCTCTTCCAATAGAAGGCGAACGGCCTGGCGGCCCATTTCGCCGGCCGGCTGTCGGACGCAGAAGTGCGGATAGAGGAAGAACTCGTCGAATCCGCCGACGCCGAAGGAGATGATCTCGACGTCCTCCGAATCGATGCTTTCGCGAATGGCGGCACGAACTCCGAGCCCCACAGGAAACGTGGCCGCGAAGATGACCTCCGGCCGAACGTCCTGCCTCAGCAGCTGATTGGCGGCGCGGTAGCCGTGCCGCTCATCAAACCCTCCGTCTATGACCCACTCGTCCCGCCGCGGGATGTCGTGCCGTTTGAGGGCTTCCAGGTATCCCTCGAGGCGTGCGCGCCCAATCTCGGTGTCGAGCGAGCCGGCGATGTGTGCGATTCGCGTGTACCCCTGCTCGATCATATACTCAACTCCTCGGAGCGCCCCTCCGAAATCGTCGACGGTCACGCTCGAGAACGGCAGATCGGCGATGCGGCGATCGAAGAACACGAGAGGGATTTTCATCGACTGGATGCGCTCGTAGATCTCGCGATCGGGATCTTCCTGGGAGACGGAGATGAGCAGCCCATCGACGCGCATGGCGAGCAGGCGCTCGATGTGCTGCCGCTCCAGATCGGAGTGCTCGTTGGAAACGGCCAGCACGATACCGTAGCCGAGGCGCGTTGCCTCTTCCTGGATCGCGTCGATGGCCGTCGCAAAGAACGTATGGGCAATCTTCGGCACGACCACGCCCAGCGTGTTCGTCTTCTGCGACGAGAGCGAGCGGGCCAGAAGATTCGGCGAGTATCCCATCTCCGCCGCCGTCTTCTTGACCAGCTCTCGCGTCTGGCGGGAGATATCCGGATGATCGCGCAGCGCTTTCGAGACGCTCACCTTCGTGATGTTGAGGCGCTCGGCGATGTCGATCAATCGGACGCGTTTAGCCATGACGACAGGTACGAAATCGGATGAGTAACAAAGATCGACTTAACCGGTAAAGCCCGGCGTAGTTTCGTCGCAGAGGTCGGGAAGCAGGGCGGCTCACCGAACCCGATCACGATCCCTCCGCGGCACGTTCGCCGGCAACGCGCTCTAGCTCAATGGCGGCAAGTATAAAGGCTCCAACTCCCTTGTAGTCATTTACTTGAATGGGTTCGCTCATGTAATACTCGAAAGAGCCATCCCGCTGATTCTTTCCTCCCAGGCCGCCGACGGAGACTGTGCCGTGCAGATCCAGCGTTCCGTCCTCCTGCACGTCGACGAACTCCTCCACCACGCCGTCAAAACCTCGGTGCGCCAGGTCGAGGAAGCGCCGATCGAGGAACCCCATCCGCACCCCCTTCGCAAAAGTGTATATGAACATACTTGTTGCGGAGGCCTCCAGATAATTCTCGGGTCGCTGCGGCTGGTCGAGCACCTGGTACCACATGCCGCTCACCGGATCCTGCACGCTGGCGACGGCCTGGGCGAATCGCTGCAGGATGCGGATGACCTCACCTCGGTCCAGATGCCTGGCCGGCAGATAATCGAGCACGTCCACGAGCGCCATCCCGTACCAGCCCATGGCTCGCCCCCAGAAGCTCGCTGATAACCCCGTGATCGAGTCCGCCCATGCCTGCTCGCGCGATTCATCCCACCCGTGATAGTACAGGCCCGTGGCGGGATCGCGCATGTAGCGAGCGACGAGAAGGATCTCGTGCACGACGTCCTCGACGGCTTGCGGATCGTCGAACGCTACCCCGTAACGGGCCAGGAACGGACCGGCCATATAGACGCCATCCAGCCAGAGCTGGTGCGGATAGATCTTCTTGTGCCAGAATCCTCCCTCGCTGGTGCGCGGATGTTCTCGGAGCTGCCGCCGAAGCGTGTCCATCGCGCTTCGATACCGCTGCTCTCCGGTGCGCTCGTAGAGCAGGAAGAGCGACTTTCCAGAGGCTATCTGGTCCAGGTTGTAATCGGTCAGATCATACGTGCGAATGCTTCCATCCGGCAGAATGAACTGGTCGATATTGTGCCGGATGTAGTCGTAGTAGCGCTCGTCGGCGGTTCGTTTGTAGAGTCGCTCAAACGCCAGCATCATCAATCCGACCTCGTAATGCCAGCGCTCCATCACGACAGGATGCCGCGCCATGACGGATTCGGCCATCCGGACGGACAACGGCTCGTCGGCAGCCGGCTGCGCGGCAGCGCTCGTCAAGCCGCACAGCAGGAAGGCCAGGACTAGTGGTATCGCGGCGGTATCCAGCCTCAGGCGTCGCATTCGTTCCGAAAGGCGTTCAGCGATCGACATGGGCGGGATCCGTCTGGTTCAGATATTCCTCGAGGTTCGTGTATCCATCGCCGTCGAGGTCGGCTGCATGATCGGAGCCATCACTCGGATCCAGGCCGTGCTCGAGCTCCCACGCATCGGGCATCCCGTCCTCATCCGCGTCCACGGGCGGAGACGCAGAGGCGAGATGAGGCCATCCGCCAACCTCTGCCTGTGAATCGATGATCTCGCCGGCCCCGTTGCGGATGAGTTTCAGGATGCGCCGGTCAACGGCGTCGCGCGCCGGGCGCGTGGCTCCGACCCTGTCCATCAGAACCGCCAGGAGGTCCTCACCCCGCTGCCTCTGTACGGGAGGCGCATCGAACGGGTCCTCGCGGCGGAGGTGCTCTCTCTGAGCCTCCGTCAGAGGCCCCTCCTCCATCACGATCAGCTCCCAGTCGCGCAGTTCGTGGCCATCCGGCCTCCGGAGAACGTTGCCTTCTACGAACAGCCGGGTATCGGGCCCGCCGACCGTGAAGGCCACCTCATCATTTCGGCTAAAATCGAGCGGCAGCAGGAGGTTACCCACATAGTTGATGTGCACGGCATCATCTCCGTTGTAACCGGCGCGGTCGCCCCATCCGTAAATCAGATTGTGCCGGAAATCAAGGGTGACGTCGCGCGGTCGGGGGTTTCGGCTCTTGTGCAGCGCGTAGATGTTGTGGTGGATGGAGACATTGCCCGGCGTCGAAATCAGGGATCCGTAGCCGTGCTCGCCTTTGCGATGGACGGATTCGTTCAAGCTCTCGGCGATAATGCACCACTGAACGGTGACGTTCGTGGCGTCTCCGATCACGCTGATCGTTTCGTCGGTTGCCCAGCTCGCCGAGCAATGGTCGACAATGACGCTTGATGACCGGATGTTGATGGCATCGAGCTCCTCGCCGGCAACGTCGCCCGGCCGCACCCGGAGATACCGGATGACGACATCATCCGCGGCCACGTCGATCCCGTAGTTCTTCAGGGTGATGCCGTCGCCGGGGGCGCTCTGTCCGGCGATCGTGAGATACGGCTCGGTGATCTCCAGAGGGCGGCTCAGGTCGATGTTCCCGCTGACACGGAACAGCACGGTACGAGGACCCTCCGCTTCGATGGCCAACCTGAGGCTACCTTCGATGGGCGATTCGTCAGCCTGATAGTCGTCGAGATTTGTCACGAAGAGCACGTCGCCACCGCGGCCTCCTCGCGCGAAGGCTCCGAATCCCTCAGCGCCCGGAAAGGCCGGAACGCGATCTGATTGGTGGATGTCGTCAAGCCCACGGGCGCCGTCAGGCTCCAGGACGCTGTCGGAGGGTAGAGCATCGCCGGGTTGCGCTCCATCGGACTCACGGGCGCAGCCGGCTAGGGCAGCAGGGGATGTAGCCGCAGCGATCATCGCAGCGATGAGCACCGCGCGGCCGGCCGTGCATCCAAGGCACGATGATCGAACACTCATCACGGCCGCACGATCGGTCTGGTGGCCGTGAACGATCCCGCCTGGAGCCGGCAGAAGTAGACGCCCGATGAGAATGCGGCTGCGTTCCAACGCACGGCATGGCTGCCGGCCATGTGGTAGCCATCGGCCAGTGCGGCGACTTCGCGGCCGAGTGCATCGTAGACGACGACGGACACATCCGACCCCACCGGGAGGCTGAACGACACGGTCGCCGTCTCGATTACAGGATTCGGGTAGATGGGATCGAGCGATGCGTGCGCAATCGGACGATCGAGCTCGGCGGCCACGTTTGCCGGGCCACCCACCATGACGAGGTACATCGGCACGTCGTGGCGTCCGTCGATGGAATTGCGTCCAAGTGTGATGGTGTCGCCGGCGGCGGCTTCGCGCTGGTAGACGCGGAGCTGGTGGTCAGCGCTCTCGCCAGCCATGAGCGTTAGCGCAGCCCCCGTCTCGATGTAGTCAGACAGCCAGTCCGGCTTCGGCGTGATCCCCTCGGCATGGGCGACGAGGACGTGGGCGTCCTCCGTCAAGATGAATTTCGCCGTCTCGAACAGATAGTTCGTCGTTCGTGATGCAGCCGCCGGCACGATCCAATCATCAACGGTCAGGCCTTCGGGGAGCGATGTGAGGATCTCGTCGCTACCGGCAAAGACAGGACCACCGAGCATCAACTCCGCCTCGATCGTCCACTCCTCTGCATTCTCCAGGTCAAAAACCCTGAGCTCGGCGATGGCGGTACCCGAGCCCCTATCCAGCCATGGATCGGTCAACCCACCCTCCTCTACCTCAAACACCCCCACATCGGGCGCCGCGCCGAAGAAAGGCATACCGATTGGCACTCCTCCATCCACCAGATAAGTGCCCGATTTCGGGACGAGCAGATCGATCTCGGGGAGTGAGCCGTCGGCCTTGCGGGGGCCCTTGGCCAACTCCGTATCGACGCTCAGGAAGAGGTTCTCCGTCACCTCGCCATCAAGCTGCCAGCTATTTCCGGCCACAATGGCCGACGACGGCAACTGGGCATGGACGCTCGCCGAGACGCTCAGGTTGTTCAGAAAAACGGGCTGACCCTCGGGCGGATTGATCGGAAAGATGTAATTCCTCCCATTATTGAAGGCGGTGTTGTGGATGAGGGTCATCGCGCCGGAATTGTTGTTGTAATCGAATCCCTTGGCGTTGCCACTCGTGCCGAAATTATCGAAGGCCATCGAGCGCCGGACGATGTGGGGCGCCACCACAAAGTTGCCACCGAGCTTGAAGCCGTTGCCGTTCCCATTGAATCCCGCCGGGTCGCCGAACACCGAGGCATCCCCGTTGCCGAAGGCCCAGCTGCTATCGATCACGATGGTGTTCGCGGCTTGCCAGAAATCCCACCCGTCGTCGGAATTCTCCCACGCACGGCATCCCACATATCGATTGCCGGGTCCTATCTCGAATTTCGCACTGAACCCGTCGGCGTTACCTCCGATGGGCGCATTGTTGTTGCGTGCCGGGTCGTAATTGAAGTTTCGGAAGCTGTCGCTATTCTTGATCAGGTTGTGCGATGCCCCACCGGCCATATGGATGCCCGTATCGTGGTTGCCATAGGCCGTGACCTGCTCGAGGATGTTGTAGCTGCCGTCGATGCGGATCCCGTTGTGCGAGGCATATCGCAGGGTGATGCCGATGATGTGCCACCAATTGGCGTTGAGCCGGATCCCGTGCACGTCACGCACCTTTGGCTGTGAGGAGAAGTCCAGGATGGGCACCTCGCCCGGATAGGCAACGACGGTGATCATCTCCCCAACATAGCCGCTCGGCGTCTGGATGCGGATGGTCTCGTCGTGTTCATAGATGCCGCCTCGCATTACGATGACCTCCCCTCTCGATACCTGTGTGACGGCAAAGGCGAGACTCGCCCACGGCTCCTCCTCCGTTCCTGGCGCCTCGTCGTCTCCCTCGGGTGCCACGAAGTACACGTTCTTACCCTCGGGAATGGGGCCGTTGTAGACATTCAACGGGGTCGGGTCCTCTTGCGCGATGGCGGGCATCGCGAACAAGAGTAGCAAAAGGAAGAGCACACTTCGTTTCATGAACACCTCTCGCCGACGTAGACGGCATGGAATCGCCCGGTGGCTGACGGCGGCCACCAGGCGACTCCCCGTCCAGGGTGCCGGTTACTTCACGAGCAATAGACTCCTGGTGGCAGTCCAGTCGCCCGCCCGAATCTGGTAGTAGTACACGCCGCTCGCCTCATCCACGGCATTCCATTGCACCTCATACTTGCCGGCTGCATGCCGGCCATCGACGAGCGTGCGCAGCCGGCGTCCGGTCGCATCGTAGAGTGTGATGGTCACATGGACCGGCTCGCGGATGTCGTACCGAATGAGCGTCGACGGATTGAACGGATTCGGATAGTTCTGATGGAGGGCGAACTCCGCCGGGATCTCGGATTCGCCTTCCGCCGCTACATTATCGAGGAGGCTCCCGCCCTCGTACACGATCTCGCCTTCCGGCCCGAGCGTGAACGGGATCGTGTTGTCGAATACGCCGGCCAAAAGACGAAGCGTGCCGTTTATGGTCGTTTCCTGTGAGAGCGTCACGCCGGCCTCGTTATCGATGGTCAGGTTGTGGACGACGGTCGGCATCAGCGTGCTGGTGACCTGGGCTTCATCACCATTGAAGATGAAGCTCGCTCCGTCGCTGAGCATCACGTCGCCGCTCGTCTGGATGGTGCCGGCCACGCCGCCGGGGTGGGCCGTAGCGAGCGTTGCGCCCTCGTTCAGGATGAAGAGGTCGGACCCGCCGATCTCGCTGAGGCCGGCGTCGAGCGTCGTCCCCGAGGCCACCTCGATGGGGAGGTGATTGATGTCTTCCAGCATGGCGGGGTCAATCGCCAGCATCTGCGTATCGGCCGCCGCGAAGACGAACCTGGCGTTTCCGGGATTCGAGTTTTGCGTCTGTGCACCCGACATCGAGAAGTTGCCGGCATGCAGATACCACGTCGTCGTCCCCGTGCCGCTCTGGGATCCGCGGGCAATCGAGAAATTGCCGCCCGTGACGTCCACATTCCCGTAGTGATGTACTTCGAAGACCGTGAACGCATTGGACGTGCCCTGCACGGCGAACTGACCGTCCTCCACGATGACATCGCCCATGATGGTCACCACCGATGTATCCTCCGCGGAGGCCGACGTGAGGTACCATCTAGACCCGCCTGTATTCACCACGCGGATATCGCCGCCGATGGTCACCTCATCGAACGCCATGTTCAAGTTGGAGGACTGATTCGGCGTGTTGAGGATGAGGTGATGGAAACCCTGGTTCCGGTTGTCGGGGGCTTCCGACATCACGCCGGTGATCAGCACCGTCGATCCTTCGCCCCAGAGGCCATCAGGAATGCTGCCGCCATCGCGTGCGTGCTCGTAGGTCGCGCTGCCACTGAATTCGAGCGGTGACTCGGCGATCAGCTCACCCGCGTTGATGACGGTCCCGTCGACGGTGCCTGCCCCCACCGTGAGCGAGCCCGTCGCGTCAATCAAGACGCGGCCCGTGTCGGCGACGTGAAGCACGTATACATAATTCGTATCGGCCAGCACCACGGAATCCGGATTCGCGATGGTGAGGGTCTGCAAGGTGTCGGGGAAGAGCGTGCCCGCACTCTGGCCTTCCGTTCCATTGAACGTGATGCTCGGTGCCGTTCCGAGATTGATATCCCCGGACGTCTGCAGATTGCCGGCTAGCCCATCGGGATGGGCCGTAGCCAGGGTGGCACCATCCTGTGCCCAGAATATGCCGCTACCGACGATCTCGCTGAGACCCAGATCGAGCGTCGTCGAGTCGCTCACCTCGATGGACAGATTGGAGATATTCTCCCCTTCCTCGATGGTGAGGGTCTGTGTCCCACCGCTCGCGAAGACGAAACGGGCGCTGCCCGGCGTAGGATTCGAATTCTGCGACTCCGCGTTCGTCATCGTGAAGTCGCCCTCGTAGAGGAACCAGTGGGTCGTTCCCGTTCCGCCGCCCTGCGATCCGCGGCTCACCGAAAGGTTGCCGTTTTCGACGACGACATCGCCCCAGTGATGAACGACGACGGTCGTCGCGCTGCCGGTGCCCTGGGTCTCCAGCGAGGCATTCTGCACGACGACATCCCCCTGGATGGTGATCTCCGCATCGCTACCGCCCACGAAGCGCCATCTTGACGAACCGGAGCTGAGCACGCTAAGGTTACCGCCGATCGTGTGGCCGCCCAGGCTCAGATCCAGGTTCGACGACATGTCCGGCGTGTCGAGAGTCAGGTGGTAGTAGTCCTGGCCTCTATTAGCCGGAGCCGAGCTCACGATGCCGGCGAATAGAGCCGTCGAGCCCTCCTCCCACGTTGCTGTCGGCACCGTGCCCCCATCCCGCGCGTGCACGTAGACGCCGCCTTCCAGGAAGGTGAGCGCGCCAAGCGGCGTGATCTCGCCGCGGTTGAGGATCTGGCCATTCGCGGTGAAGCCATCCGCGATCTCGAGCGTCGTGCTGTCGGCCACCTCAAAATGGATGTCTCCGCCGGCATAGTCGACGTTCTGAACGGACATCTGCTGTGTGCCGCCGGCCGCGAAGACAATGGCCGCCTGCCCGGGCGTGGGATTCGAATTTTGCATCGCCGCATCCGACAGCATGAAATCGCCCTCGTAGAGGTACCAGATCGTGCTGCCGCTTCCGCTACCCTGTGAGCCGCGGGCGAGAGAGAAGTTGCCTCCCGTCACGGTCAGATTCCCGTGATGATGGACCTCGAAGCCCGTCATGGCATTCGACGTGCCCTGCACGGCAAACTGGCCATCCTCAACAATGACATCGCCCAGGATGGTCACTCTCGCGGTGTCCTGCGCGGAAGCCGAGGTGAGATACCATCGAGCCGACCCCGTATTTTGAACGGTGACGTTCCCGCCGATCGTGACCTCGTTGAACGCCATGTTCAGGTTCGATAGCAGGCCGGGCGTGTTGAAGATCACGTGGTGGTAGCTCTGGTTGCGATTGTCCGGCGCGGTCTGCGTGACGCCTGTGATCAGGAGCGTTGACCCGGATGCCCACGTCGCGGTGGGAATTCGCCCGCCGTCGCGGGCATGCTCGTAGACGCCTCCGTCGGCGATCTCTAGTGCGCCCTCGTCCTCGGTTACGTAGCCTTCGTCTGCGACGGCCAGCGTTCCACTGATGCTCACGGCGACATCCACCGAGACGGAGTCCGTCACGGTAATGACCTCCGATCCGTTTGGAGCCGCAGCTGCTGCGGCCCACGCGCTGCTCTCAAACACCTCCCACGTGGCCGCATTGCTCCAGTCCCCATCAGCGGCAGAACGGTAGTCACCTTCCTCCTGGGCGAAGGCAGAGGTGGCAAGTAGGAATCCCAGTAAGAATAGGCCAAGGCTCTTCTTGTGTGTGTGCTTCATGACGGCTCGTGGATTGGGTGAATGAGAAGAGTATTCTTTGCTTCGGATGCCTACTCGAGCAGCACCATCTGCCGGGTAGCGATGAATTCGCCGGCTTCGATGCGATACAGATACATCCCCGAGCTCAGACCATCCGCCCGGAACGAGAATTCGTGCTCCCCGGCCGGCTTATGGCCCAGTGCGAGCGTGCGAACCCTCTGTCCAAGCGCGTTGTAGATCGAAACCGTCACGTCGGCCGGCGACGGCAGGCCGAATCGAATGTTGGTGCTCGGGTTGAAGGGGTTCGGGTAGTTCTGCTCGACAAAGAAGGTCACGGGAAGCTCACCGGCCGACTCATTCGACACAGGCACGAGCAGGCTTCCGCCTTCCTCGCTGATGCTGGCGCCATCGCCGAGTGTGAAGGGGATCGTGTTGTCGAACACCCCGGCCACCAGATGGAGCACGCCGTTGATGGTGGTCTCCTGCGAAAGCACGACGCCTGCGGCGTTGTTGATGGTGAGGTCCTGAACAACCGTGGGCATCAGGTTACTCGTGACCTGCGCCTCCGTACCGTTGAACATGTAGCTGGAGTTGGCCTCGAGGGTATCCGCTCCGACGTAGAGCTCATCGAACATGCCGGTGATGCCGCCCGGGTTGGCCGTCGCAAGCACCGACCCCTCGCGCACCACGAAGTCACCGCCTCCGCTGAGCACGCTGGATCCCACGTCGAGGGTGGTCCCCGCCGCGACTTCGATGGGTAATGCCGTGATGGTGTTGCCCTCACCCAGCATCAACATCTGGGTGCCGCCTCCTGCGAAGATGAAGCGAGCGCCCCCAGGAGTTGCCGTCGAGCTCTGCGTGGTAGCGTTCTCCATGGATAAGTTGCCGCCGTGGAGGTACCAGCGCGTGGTCCCACCGCCCTGCGATCCGCGGCTGATGGAGAAGTTGCCGCCGGTCACGACGATGTCGCCGTAGTGATCCACGATGAAGGTGGTATTGGCATTGCTCGTTCCCTGCACTGAGAAGGCACCCGCTTCAACAATGACGTCGCCCTGGATGGTGACAATGGATGTATCGTTGGCGAGAGCCGACGTCAGGTACCAACGTGACACACCCGTTTCGATGACGTGGATGTCGCCGCCAATCGTCGCCCCGACGAGATCCATATTCAGATTCGAGAGGAGGCCCGGCGTGTTGAACGTGATGTTGTAATAGTTCTGGTTTCTGTTTGCCGGCGCGGTCGCCGTGACCCCCGTGATCAGGAAGGTGGATCCCTCTTCCCAGTTCACAATGGGCATACTGCCCTCATCGCGGGCATATTCGTAGACGCCACCGTCCCCGACCGACAGGTTACCTTCGGTTGCAATAATGCCCTGATGGACAAGGTGGCCCGAAATGGTCGTTGCCACATCCACGAATACGGAGTCCGTTCGATCTTCGGTCGCCATCACTGTGATCGTCTCCGACCCGGTCGGAGGCGTGGCAACGGCCACCCACGTCGATCCATTGAACCGCTCCCAGATCTGGGCATCACTCCAGTCGCCCGAGTCGCGCGACCGGTAATCGCCTTCTGCCTGTGCAAACGCAGGTGCGGTCGCTATCGACATCACCACGAGGCAAATCAGTGTAGTAAGCAAGTATCTCATAATCGCCCTCCTCTTGTTGATCGGTTTAATCTGGTCATTTCCCTTATTCGCACATGGCGGTCATTTCGCATTGACTTGGTTCCGTGAACAATGTGACATCCCAATGTCATCACCATGGCAGCGTGTACGAGAGATCGGTTGCTATCCGATGAATGCGATGTTCATTGTCGCTGAATGCGCTGCTCCAGATGTCCTGATAACTCATTCGCGCCATCTCATAGGCCACACTCCATCGTATGCCCTGGTATCGCAGCCCCAAACCGACAGAATAGACTCTGTAGGTTACCGGCTCGATGTCCATAGGGCTACCGTCTGGCACAAAGACGTCCGCCTCGCGACGTAGTCCGGCACGTACGACGACCCATGATGCCGGCGTATACTGAGCCCCCACGGCGAATACGGACGCTGATTCCCACGGTGTCGACTCGACGCCATCCACATCCGTGTACGTCGCGCGGCCGAACGGCCGCCATTCGTACTGAAGGCCGAGATGAAGCTGCGGGCGCGGGCGCAGGAGAAGTCCCGCCGAACCACGCCAGGGAAGGCGAAGCTCATCTTCGCCGGAGATACGGCTGGTCATCGTCGTCCCTGCCGTGTCGATTTCCACCTGTGTCGCGAACTCGCGGGTAATGGTGGTTGGCGCGTGCAGCGCGAGCCCGATGCTCACGAACTCACTGCTCAACAAGCCGCTGAGAGTTAGCTCGAAGCCGGAGAAGTCGGAGGTACCCCGGCGAGTGTGCCGCTTACTGCTCGGCTGGACACGAAACTCGTTGGCGAAGAAGGTGAGTCGTCCACGATCCTCGAGCCGCTCGAAATCGTCCGACGAACCATTGAGCAAGAGCCCACTGATCCCGAGAGTGAGACCGATTTGCTCGACATGGCCGGCCAGGGCACCGCCGTAGCCGTGGATCATTCCCTCTCTCGATCGAATGGACTGCTGCCAGTCGACCTCAAGTGGATTATTGTCCGTCGGGCGCAGAATCGGAAGTGGGCGCACAGCCAGTACGCCCGGCTCCATCACGTTGTTGTTCTGGTCGTAGTGATGCAGATCCGCATAGCGTACGTACCCGGCGCCTGCCACCAATCGCACTCCGGCGGCGGAAAATGGGACGGCCACCATCGCGTGCAGCGGCAGGCTTTGTGCATCGTCTCGTGACCAATTCGGTTGGATGTCATCGAGCGTCCGCTGGACGCTGTCGGCGGGCGTGAAACCGATGAGCGTGGGGTCGGGGTCGGGGATCTGGTCCGTAAGGCCCTCCAGCAAGAGGCTCAGATTGGGGTAGTATCGAACCGGCGCGAAATGCTGCTCTTGCCGGAGGCTCAGGTCGCGGTGAGCTCCCGCGATGGAGATCTGCGGCCCTTCGAGCGAGAAGAGGGTCGCTGGATGCACGAACATTGAGCTAAGGCTGTTTTGCGCGCCGATGGTGACTCCCCCGAAAGCGCGAACATCAGCCGAGGCATCCAGCCGCGCATTGAGCCCCTCGATCGTCAGTGGTCCGGGATGGGATTGTGATGCCGCCGGGCTCACGATGAAAAGGGGGGCACAGACAACCGCTAGTCCAACCATCCTCACGGCTCCGGTTGCTATGGTCCACCGCGCCCTCATTTCAGTGACATCAATAGGCTAAACCGGTGCACATCCTCCAGGTAAGTACCCATCGAGCCGAAACTGTAGTCCACGGCGAGGGCGAAATCGCCGATTGCGTACTTAAGTCCGCCTCCCAGCGTCAATCCATCGCTGTCGTAGTTGAACTTGTAGCCGCCTCGCAGTGAGAGGACCTCCAGGAATTCGTACTCGAGGCCTGCGTGGAACTGCTGATCGTAATCGTTAGGATGGAAGAGATCGAAGGCCGCGCGTACCTGGCTCGCCTGATGTCCCCCGATGAAGAGGCCGTCCACCCCGACGAGGTCCGCAGCGATCCCCACGCGGAAAACGAGTGGTACGGGGTAGGACTCCACGGCATAGGTCACGTCGGGTCCGAAATTCTGCACGGCGGATCCGATCTGGATGGAGCGAAAACCGGTCGTGTATCGGATGCCGAAGTCGAAAAGCACAGCCGAGGCCCGTGTACTGACGTCGTCGAATACGCCCTGCCGCACCTGGGCCCGAACGGTCGGTGAGTCGAAGAGCGATTCGAACGCGTATTTCATGCCGATGCCGAGCGCGAAGCGGTTGGTCAGGTGCCGGCCGTACGTTGCGCCGACGACGTAGCTAAACGGCCGGAAGGTCCGTCCCGTCATTCCGGGCCGATTCGGATCGTTGATGTAGGGCCTTTCATTCGTCGTCTCCTCGAAGACGCCGAAATCGACATATTGCACCTGCAACCCGACGGCTCCGATACGGCGTAGCGACAGGGCATAGGAGAATCCCCCCTGGCGCGCATCGAAGAGCCAGTCCGTATAGGTTAGCGAGAGCTCGTGGCTCTCCGTGAGGGCGACCCCGGCCGGATTCCAGAACACGGCCTCGGCGCCGGACGCCCAGACGCTGTACGCATCGCCGAGAGCAGCGGCGCGGGCAGACGGCAGCACCTTCAGGAATTGCATCGACGTGCTCCCCACTTTCTGCGCCGCAGCAGACAAGACAAACGGTCCGCTCGCGAAAAGCATCAGCGCGGAGCCGAGCAGCGCAGACCGGAGCGCCACGAGCGGCACATGTCTTGCTTTATATGGTGCCGGCCTTCTCATAGCATCAGTGGATGACGACGAACTTCCCGCTCGCCGTCTCGCCGCTCACGTGATCCTCCACCACGAAGTAGTAGATCCCGGACGCGATGATCTGATTGTTGAAGGTGAGTTGGTACCAGGGATCGCCGTAGGAATCCTGGTCATGCTCGATGGTCTGAACGAGCTGCCCCGTGTACGAGAAGATGCGGATCGTACATCGGCTCGTGAGCCCCATGAACTGGACGCGGTCGGCAATGTCGCCGCCCGAATCCGAGCCGGTGAGCCCGCTCGTTACGATCAGCGGGTTCGGCACGATGTACACCTCGCCTAGCCGCTCCGCCGGCGGAGCCTGCGTCTCGTGCACGGTAAGGTTGGTGATGCCGCTCCGGCCTCCCTCAACGTCGACCGAGACGACGGCATAGGCTACCTGATCACCTAGATTGCTCTCCACATCGAGGACGCGGTATTCGCCATCCTCGAAGTAGGCCGGATCGCCAATGGCCACCTCAGCGATCAAGCTCCACGGCCCAAGAGGATGCGGGGCTCGCAGCACCTCATAATGACCTAGTGGAGCACGCAGTCGCGGGGATTGGAACGCCTCCACCTGGGATCCCCAGACGATGCGGTTGCTCGCCGCTGGCGTATTCTCGATGCGAATCGCCGGAGCCGGAACCGGAAGCTCGACATTGTTATACCGACCAGTATCGGGCGCATCTTCGGGACGATACTGAAGAGTATCGTGTTTGACGAGCTCGCGGCCTGTGTAGATCTGGATGGCGCGATCCGCGACATCACGAATAGACACTACGCCCGGCGTGACGTACCACGGCAGAGGATGCTCTCGCAGATAGGTGCTCCCAATGTAACCGGGCCCGCCTACGTGAGGATACTCGAGGCGGTCGTACCAGCTTGGCACCGGGCTGAATAGCGCTCCAGCGTCGGCGCCGGCTCGCACGGTGCCGCCCAGATCGGTGTAGATGTGATCTCCCTCCCCGCCCGGACCATATCCGACCACCTCCGCAATCGCAAACCGTAGGACCTCTCCCGGCTCGAGCACGTAGGGGAAGAATCCATAACCGCGCGCAACAGGCTGCCACCAGGAAAGGTTCGACGATGTGCTCGTTCGGCCTTTCCAGTAGCCCCACAGATCCGCCTCGAACTGTTCGGAGAACCGCATGGAATCGAGAGGGCTTTGCCAGATTGCCGTCTTGCGTCGCAGCAGGGGATCCATCCACTGCTGGATCTTCCCTTCGTACAGGTTGCCATTCTCGTATCGCAGGAGGAAAGGCTGCTTGGCCTTCCCGTTTTCATCCCACATCCACAGGCTGTCGGCCGGAAGTAGGAATACCTGTTGGGTTTCCGCGCGCGAAGCCAGGTGCTCGTAGTCGTAGTGCAAGATGAGCATCCCGGCAGCTTGTGGCGCATTCAGGCCGCCGCGACCGCCGGGCTGCGACCACATATCGAAGAAGGCATCTTCGGGCAGGCCTTCGCGCTCGTGGTTGTAGGACATCCATCGCTTCAGGTCGAACCTCGCGAAGTGGTCCCCCACACCGGCGGGCGGCTGGCCGCGGAACGAAGCCTCCGACCACTCGCCATGATTGCGCTGGTACCCGAACATCGACGGGGCATACGTCCCCGCGAAGGTGATGAACACATCCCGCAGAACATCCTGCGTGATGTTCTCGAACTCGTATTCGTAGATGATGAAGCTGTCATACCCCGGATAGCTCCACGCCCTGCTCGTGCGCCGAACGCGAATCCCCGTCGGCGTATCCCAGCTCGAGATGATGATCTCCTCTGCCTCATCGGGATCAAAGGTGGGGTTCAGTGAACCGTCGGCCAGTACGGGGTAATTTTCGATGCGCCGCACCTCGATCGGAATGCTGTGCACGCCGACAACGGGCACGGCTTCGCCGTTGTCGTTGGAAACGGCCCCTGAGAAGGCGTAGCGACGCCCGTTAGGTCCTGTGGCCGCCAACCAGATGCCCGAGCCAAAAGAGTTGTGGTGCCCCGGAAAGTTCTGCCGATCGAGGATGATGCGTGAGTTAGGCGGCCATTCCAGGGACGGCCTGTCCTCTACCACAGTCCCACCGGCACTGTAGGGCCGGCCAAGCTCGCCCGTATTGAAGACGGTCTGATGCAGCATCCCGCGGCGGTGCACCTGCCAGTCACGCTGCTGTGCTGCCGCATCCCCCAGCGGCAAGAACAGCAGGAGCGCGAATAGGGTCGCTATGGTTCGCCGGCCCTCCATCCTCAAAACTCCACGATAACCCCGAGGCTGTACGACCTCGGCTGGTTGTCATATATCAGGAAGGATTGATCGACGGCGAATGGACCCTGGCGGCCCTTGTCCCACCAGTACCGAACGCCGTTTTCAGGGTCATCGATGCCGAACTGCTCGTAGTACTGGAGCGGAAGGTTCGGATTCGTCGGCGTCGGGCGCTGGAACAGATAATCGTAGTTGAGCACCCGGTTGTTGAAGAGATTGAACACCTCGAAGTAAAGGCCGACCGGAGCACCGAAGACGTCGCGGAAGGTTTTGCTGATGCGTAGATCCGTGTTGTATTCGGTAGGCGTGCGTTCCGTGTTGATGAGTCGGATATCCGACGGCGACGTGTAAGGGCGGCCGCTTCGGATCGTCGAATGGATGGAGATCGCTAGCCCTCCCAGCAGGTGCGTGGCGCCGACCTGAGGTCCGGTATTCTCACTCGTGACATAGGTGGCCGTCATGACGAGATTGTGCTTGCGGTCGAAGTCGAGCACGATGTCCCGTGTGGGAACGTTCGTCAGGTCGGTAGTAACCGTGCCTGTGGTGTCGCGGCTGAATAGCGGCGTAGCGGCCGTGACGTTGGGGCTCTTGCCGGTCGTGTAGCTGTACTGATAATTGATCGAGCCGCGCAGAGAGCCGCGTCGCTTATTCAGAGCGATCCGGAATCCGCGGATGTCGGCGTAGTCCAGGTTGAAGTAGGAATTGACCTGATAGCCGGCGCGGTCGTCGATGAAACTGGCCTGCTGGATGAGGTTCTTGACATCCTTGTAGTAGCCGCTGATGTCGAGCGTGAAACCGCGGCCCAGCCCCTGCATAACGCCGATGTCGTAGCTGTTCGTCGTCTGCGGTTCGAGGGCCGAGTTGCCGAGGATGACCGGATCCTTGAGCCGCTGCCCGAGCCGCCGCGAAACGATGTACTGGAAGGGCGGGCGCTGCATGAACGCGCCGTAGTTCAGGTGGAAGACGGTGTTCGCTGTCACCGGGAACGACACGCCCAACCGCGGTTGGACCCGCATGTGCACGGGCGCCGCCTCGCGGGGGCCGTTCAGCGGATCGAAAACTCCCAGCGAGTCCGGCTCCTCAAAGGGCGTGTACAGGTCGACGTATTGATCGACGCCGGAATACCAGAGGTCGAATCGTAGACCTATGTTCGCGACCAATCCCTCGAACTCCATCTTGTCTTGCAGGTACGCGGCCCCCTCGAATGGCCGCGCCCTGTAGTCCTCCTCGAGCCGCGTCGTGCGGACGTTTAGGAAGTTGCCGACGTCGATGAGGTACGAGTTGATCTGGATACCGCCATTCACCAGGTGGGCATCGGTGACCTGGCTCGTGATGGAACCGTCGAAAGAGATGGTGCGGCTCCGCTGGTCGGTGAAATTGTGCTGCCCTATCTGGTAGTTAATGCGATCAGGCGCGTTGTTGCTCGGGTAGGCGATCGTCCCGATCACCCAGTTGATGTCGAGGGTATCCGGGATGAAGCCCGGCACGGGCGCGGACCCGATGTAGTTGTTCGTCAGCAGGGTGTTCAGCTGTAGCTCGTAATAGGTCCTGGTGCTCAGGGCGTGCGTAAAGCGGGCGCCGATCTGCGCATTGATCTCGCGCTGATCGCGCAGGCCGACTACTCGGTCCCAGAGCCATTGCTGATAGCCGCTCACGCTGTTCGAGGACGGAAAGACATTATTGCGCTCGAGCGTGACGGCGCCGCTCACGCGTAACGAGGATCCGCCGGTGACGTCGAGCACGATATTCCCCATCGCCTGATATTGCGTGTTGGGGCGATCCGTAGGGAGCCAGGGGTACTGCTCCAGCGAGCGCAGCGCCAGGAACATCCGCATCCGATCGTTGATCGGTCCGCCGGTCGCGGCTTCGACGGAGTAGTCGATGTCGTTGCCGTAGCTCCGCCCTACATCTCGCCGCATTTGAGCGTAGAGCGCGCGCGCCATGGCCAGCTGAGCTGTGGTGTCGCCCGCGAAGTAACTCGTGAGGCCTGAAGCCATCGAGCCGTAGAACGGCTGTGGGTCGTCGGCGCCTGGATCGCCGGTCAGCCAGATCTCCTCGTTCTGGAGAAGCAGGCGGAGGTATTCGTGCGCATCCGGATCGAAGACGCTGGGGCCGAAGTGCTTGCGACCCGGGGGCCGAAATCGGGCTTCCAGGTGCGTTTGCCACTGCGTGCGACTTCCCTCCTTCATCGAGATGCGGACCACGCCCGACTGGGCATTGCCGTACTGGGCCCCGAATCCGCTCGTGATGACCTCGACTTCCTCTACGGCGCTCATGATGGGCATAAAGGCCGACGTATTGCTCATGGGATTGACGATCCCCATCCCTTGCAGCGTCCAAAATTCCTCGCCTTCTCGGCCGCCGCGAAAGTGCCCGTCGATGATGTCCGGCTGCAGGCTGAGCACATCCCCGATGTCGCGGACGCCAGGCAGCGCCTGCACCTCTTCGGCGCGGACGATGTACGAGGTCGAGGTCTTGTCGCGCTCGACATCGGGGCGCGTGGCCGTGACGACCACCTCTTCGACACCGATCGCTTCGGCCCGAAGCTCGAAGTCGACGGTCGTGGTCCGGTTCGCATTGACGATGACGTCGACCACCAGGGTGGACTCGTAGCCGACCATACTGGCCCGAACCTGGTAGCGCCCCGGGGGCACGTTCAGGATGAAGTACGACCCGTCGACATCGGCGGCGCCCCCCCGCGTCGTCCCCCCGATGATCACGTTGGCACCGGGCAGGGGTTCGCCGGTGTCGGCATCGACGATCGTACCGGAGATCCGGCCCACGTTCTGCGCCTGAGCGCTCGAGCAGAACAGCATCCACAAGCCCAACACACACAGGCAGGACTTCGCAATGCGGATGAACGATGAGCCGAAGCGCTTGACCATAAAGGCTAGAATACTAGCGGTCTTTATCGGTAAAGTTACCGTTTACTTTGCACGAAATAATAGAAGCGCTACCACAATGTCAAGGCATGCGAGAGGCGATTTCGGGCCCCC
>CBFGRV010000008.1:0-89357 GCA_965651265.1 uncultured Rhodothermales bacterium | reverse complement strand
GACAATCGCTCCGTGTTGCATGGGACAATTGCCTCGTGTTGCATGCGACAAACCTCGCGTTGCATGGGACAATCGCTCCGTGTTGCATGGGACAATCGCTCCGTGTTGCATGGGACAATCGCTCCGTGTTGCATGGGACAATTGCCTCGTGATGCATGCGACAAACCTCGTGTTGCATGGGACAATTGCCTCGTGATGCATGCGACAGACCTCGTGTTGCATGCGCTCCTCACTCGTCTCGCCCTACGTGCATCGTCAACCAGTTGCCGGTCACGAATCGGTGGAGCAGGTTCAGGGCCACCTCGGTCAGCATGACCCCGTGAAACCTCTCGAAGTGTCGAAATCCGCTCTGGTGCAGCTGTCTGTGATGCAGACGGCAGAGGGGCACACATCCGAAGTCACTGGGCTTTATACCCGTCCCACGCTGACCTAATGCATGGTGCGGTTCGGCCGGGCGTCCGCACACGAAACAACCACACGAGGCCACGAACTCTAGGTACGCTCTGCTTCGCGCCGTTCGTTTCGATCCGCCGGCCAAGAGCATCAGCCCCACCATCGACTGGCGTATACCCTCAACGACGCCTTGCGCCTCCTCGCTGCCTTCGGATGCCCTTACGATCACCCGCTCCAGTGCCTCGATCGCGAGCTCCGCGTCGCGGAAGTCCGCCTGGTCTGCCGCCTCCCGGCCAATGACCGCAGGATTATTCTTGCCGCCCAGCAAGTCGTTCACCACGTCATACCAGTAGACAGGCCGCGCGAAGAGCCGTTTGCGCGCTTCGATCCATTCCAAGTAACACTTGTAATCTCCGTTCAGCACGGTGTAAAGCTTGAGGCACCTAAGTAGAACGGTCCGGCCAGCCCGAATGCCGTGTTTCGTTCGAAGCCGGTCGGCCACTTCCTCGACCAGTTGCTCACGCGAGCAGTCCGTCCGATCCGTGTGCGCGAGAATACACCCCATCCACCACTTCAACTTGAGCCGATAATCCTCAAGCGATTGGATCTGCAGCTGAATGCGATGAATGAGGTCGATGGCTTCTTCCAGTGTGTACCGCGTTTCCCGCACATCGAGGTACAAATCGAGTGTAATCGGATGGGCCATACCTCTGCGCGGTATCGGAAGAAGAAGACTGCGGCACATCGGCCGGACGGGGTGCGCCCTCGTATCTTATACTAGACACATTGGGGGCCGAAAACATAACCTCCCAGTAGCGCTCCAATCCTCTGTTCAGCGCACTCTCTCCCGAGTCATTCGTCAAGGAAACCCTCCCGCATACTCCTCACGCAGCCCTCTCCCACGCCCGCATCCGGTCGCTGACGTACCTCACTACATTCTCTTTCGGGACGCGCTCCTGCGCCATGGTGTCGCGGTCGCGCACCGTGACCGTCCCATCCGCCAGCGTCTCGCCGTCCACCGTGATGCAAAACGGCGTGCCGGCTTCGTCCATCCGGCGATACCGTTTTCCGATAGACCCGCTGTCGTCGTAAAACGCATTGAAGTGATGCCGCAGGTCGGCCTCGATGGCGTGCGCCATGTCCGGCATTCCGTCCCGCTTGACCAGCGGAAAAACCGCCGCCTTGATGGGCGCGATTTCGGGGTGGAACTTCATCACGACGCGCTCCTCACCCTCGACCTCCTCTTCCTCATACGCCTCACAGAGCAGCATCAGGATGGTGCGGTCCAATCCGGCCGACGTTTCCACGACGTATGGGATGTATTTCTCCTTCGTGAACGGATCGAAGTACTCCATCTTCTTTCCGGAGAATTCCTGATGTCGACGGAGATCATAATCCGTCCGTGAGTGGATACCCTCCACCTCCTGCCATCCAATCGGAAATTCGTACTGCACGTCGAAGGCCGCGTCGGCATAATGTGCGAGCTTCTCGTGTTGATGCCAACGCAGTTTTCGCTCTCGGATTCCGTTGTCGATATGCCACTGCATCCGCTTCTCGCGCCATGCCTCGAAATGCTCCATCTGCGTGCCCGGCTTCACGAAATACTGCATCTCCATCTGCTCGAACTCACGCATCCGAAAGATGAACTGCCGCGCCACGATCTCATTCCGAAAAGCCTTGCCAATCTGCGCGATGCCGAAGGGGACCTGCTGCCGGGCTGTTTCCTGCGCGAGGCGGAAATTCACAAAGATCCCCTGTGCCGTCTCCGGCCGCAGATAGATGCGGTTCTCCTCGTCCGCGATCGGTCCGATGTGCGTCTCAAACATCAGGTTGAATTGGCGGACTTCGGTCCAATCGAAGGCGCCGGAATCCGGACTACGGATTTCCTCCTGGATAATGATGTCATAAAGCCGTCGAGGCATATCGTCGCTATTCAACGCCTCCACGAACTGCTCTCGAAGCGATTCGGCTCGATCCGTCTCACCCGCCTCCTCGAGCTTCCGGATGTGCGCCTCGATGAGGTCATCCGCCCTATACCGGCGCTTCGAGGCTTTATCGTCGATCATCGGATCGTTGAACGCATCCACGTGCCCCGATGCCTTCCACACGGTCGGATGCATCAGAATGGCAGCATCGAGGCCCTCGATGTTGTCGTGCCGATAGACCATGTGATGCCACCAGCGCTCCTTTACGTTGCGCTTCAGCTCCACGCCGAGCGGGCCGTAGTCGTACGTGGCGCCGAGTCCTCCATAGATTTCAGAGGACGGAAAGATGAATCCGCGCCGCTTCGAAAGTGAGACGATCTTATCAAGTAGATCCATAAATCTGGGGCTGGTGTGTCGTGCCTCAACGCGGGTGGGTATCTCGCACTGAGGTTCATGTCCGATGATTCTGCCGCCGGGCGCAGTGTTGCGCCGGGAGGGCCGATACGTAGTGCTGAAAGCTATGTTCGCGAGGAATATGATGGGAGCATGGACGGTCGAAGTCGAGCGATGCCAAGGGGCAAAAGGTTATCCACCTACATTCGGCGGGAACGCGCATCGCATGTCCGGTAATATTCCTGTGAGAGGGAATTCTCGAGTGGAACTGATCTTTGCCATCCCGCTTCCACCGAAGTGCATCATAGCACGGGGCGGAACGCGCGCTGCTTGTTACGCTGATTGGTGAGCGCGAATGCTACCTGCTGAACGACTTCATGAATCGGAGAGAATGCGATTCGATCGTCTTACGTCCTCGCTCCGAGAGCGGTATGGCCCGAACTCGAAGCAGATCGAGCCAAACCACTGGGTATTCGAAGTGATGACGGGAGATCAACGTTCGCAGCTCGTCCACCTGATCTACAAAGATGCGATGGACGCTGATGAGAGTGCCCGCATCGTTGTGGATAGCCCGATCGGACCGCGTCCGCACCGATTAGATTTGGAGTCACTGCTGCGAAAGAATGCAGAGTTGGACGTAGGCGCGATCTGTATCGAGGACTTCCGAAACGACGACAACGAATTGGTCACGTACATCACGCTACGTGCCTCTCACCAGGTTTCCACGCTCGACTTCGAGGAAGTCTGGGAGATGGTCGAGAAGGTCGCGCACGTGGCGGATCGCCTCGAGCGTGACATCTATGCCCGTGACTTGCATTAGCCTCAAGGCTCGAATACCTGGACATCCACCATGCTGAATTATCTCAAGTTTCAGACTCTCTACGGACCCTATCTCCGCAGCGAACACGGGATCAAGAAATTTGCGGAGATGGCCATGGGCCAGCTCATTCGGAAGGTCACGAAGAAGTCGGCCTTCTATCGAGAGATGAATGAAAACCTTCTCGTCGAGAAGGCGAATCTTCGGATGCGGGCCGAGGAGCTGAATGAACAGCCTATGCTCAGCGCCGGCCGCTTCTTCATCGTGCGGCGACGCATCTGGGCAAACAATTTCATTATCGCCGCGGCCATCCTGGCCTCGGTATTTATCATTTTCATTTCCGTCTCGGCCTTCCTCGATGCCGACACGCAGATCAACGACTTCGTCCAGTGGAGCGTCGCGGCCGTGCTGGCCGTCGTGATGACGGGTGGTGGCCTCATCATTACCGAGCGGCTCGTCGAGAGCGTCATCGGATCACGACGCAATTCTGACAACCATCCGGAAGATCTCAGAAAGGAAACCGCGGTCCTCTGGAGCATCCTGCTGATCGGTATCGAGCTCGGCATCCTGGGAATCACCGAGAGCCGGGCGGACCAGTTGAGTTCGGTCCAGGAGAGCGGCATTCTCTACGTTGGGTTCATCGCGCTCTCGATGCTGCTTCCCATAATTGCCGGAGCAATTCGCTGGGATGCCATGCAGTATCTCGACCGCTTCAAGACCACCCGTGCCCACCGCGAAATTGACAGTCGTCTCGCACAGATCGACTCTATTCTCCGGCAGAACGAGGAGTACGAAAGCAATTTCTACAAGATCAGGAGTATCGAAATGTGGGACTTGCTGAACGAATTCCGCACCTACAAGGACCTGTACAACGAGCGCCACGGTATGGTCGAGCAACTCGGCGGGCATTTCGCGCAGTCGTACGACGCCTTCCAACGAGAGGCCTACAAACGCTACGAGTCCGATCTGCGCGACCTCATGTCGCCTTCGATGCGGCGGATGGATATAGGTGCAGAGCGACCGGTGGGACGAAAGATCGGCCAGACGGAATCCCGGTTGCGACCCGCGCAAATCCCGGCGTCCGCCGACCGCGCTGCGACCTCCAACGAACGTGCGGGCGAGCAGAGCACACGCCAGAAGGAGATCTATCTGTCGCCCAAACCGATCCGCTAGTCACGGCGGCATCAGCCCGCGCTCGGCCATCGACGTGTACCCGTTGCCCGCGACGATCAGGTGATCGTGGATGGGTATGCCCATCAGCTTTCCCGCCTCGACGAGTTGGCGCGTGATGCGAATGTCTTCGCGGCTCGGCTCCGGATTTCCGGATGGGTGGTTGTGGAGGCAGATGATCGCGGCGGCATGCTCGAGAATCGCCAACCGAAACACGGCTCGCGGCTCTACGATGCTGGAGGCCAGCCCACCCTCACTTACTGTGCAATCGGTGATGATGACGTTGGCCGTGTTGAGAAGTACGACCTTGAACACCTCCCGGGTGAGATCCCGCATCTGCGGCACGTAGACGGCCGCAATGTCTTCCGGCGAGCACACTTGAACTCGTCGGCCATCGTGCTGTCCGGCCTCGACGCGTCGACCGATCTCGAATACGGCAGCGAGTTGAACGGCCTTCGCCGGCCCGATTCCCACGATGCGCATCCACTCCCGCACGTCACGGCGGGCTAGCCCCGCCATCGAGCCGTATTCGCGCAGCAGTGCCCGGCCAAGTTGCACGGCCGAGATGGATCCGCGCTTCGTTCGCGTTCCTGAACGAAAGATCAGGGCGATGAGCTCCGCATCCGACAGGTTTGCCGCGCCCCGGTGTAGGAGCTTCTCCCGCGGTCGTTCGGCCTCGTCCCATGCATGGATGGGAACCTCGTAGCTAATCTCCGGCTCGCCCGCAGGATGAATAGGCGAAAGCGGGTCCTTGGGCATCATGTAGAAGGTCTTTCGCGAATCGCTGAGTCGCGCTCGTTCGCGCCTCTTCTACCATAGACACCGAAAGGCGAAAAATATAACCGCTAAGCCGGAATTAGCTCGTTCAGCAAGTGCTCGTTGGTCGGAGACTGCTGGATATGGCGCAGGAGCGCCTGCATCGCCTCGATGGGCGGACGGGAATTGAGCGCCCGGAAAAGTCGATGATGCTGGTCGATGGCGGCCGGTCCGATGAGGCGCTCCTCGTTTCGGGTTCCGCTCTTGCGAAGGTTGATCGCGGGGTAGATTCGCTTGTCGGCCATCTCACGATCCAACACGATCTCAGAGTTGCCCGTGCCCTTGAACTCCTCGAAGATGACCTCGTCCATCCGGCTTCCGGTTTCGATGAGTGCCGTCGCGATGATGGTCAGCGACCCACCGCCCTCGATGTTGCGGGCTGACCCGAAGATTCTTCGCGGCACCTGCAGTGCCTTCGCATCCAGGCCGCCCGACATGGTACGGCCGCTGCCGGACTGGTAGAGGTTGAAGGTCCGGCCGAGCCGCGTCAGCGAGTCGAGAAGAAGCACCACATCCTTCTTCATCTCGACCAGCCGGCGTGCATATTCGAGTGCCAGGGTCGAAACGCGGACATGGTTGTCCTCTTCTCTGTCGTTCGAGGAGGCAAACACCTGCGCAGACGTCGATCGCTTGAAGTCGGTCACTTCCTCCGGTCGCTCATCGACCAACAGTGCCACGAGCTCGACGTCCGGATGGTTCTGCGTAATGGCCGCTGCGATCTTCTTGAGGAGAATCGTCTTTCCCGTCCGAGGAGGGGCGACGATCAAGGCGCGCTGGCCCTTCCCCAGCGGCGCGACGAGGTCGACGACGCGCATGGAGACATCGGTTGGGCCGGTGACGAGATTCAACTTCTCATCCGGATAGATGATCTGACCCTTGTCGAAGTCTTCCGTTTTCGCCCATTCCGCCGGATCCATGCCCATGACGGACTTCAGATGTGCGACCTGCATGGCGCCTTTGCGCCCCGGCTTCAGTGTTCCCTCGAGAAGGCATCCGTCTCTAAGACCAAACTTCCTGATGAGTGGCGGGGGAACGAAGGGATCATCGTCCCCCTTGGGCAGGTCCGGACGAAACTCCCGGATAAATCCAAATTTCTTGTCCCCTATCAGTTCGAGGACTCCTTCAAAAGTTTTGTTGTTTGACATAGATCCACTTTTGGTGATAACAATGATGGTGCTCCCGGCGGGCTAAATCATTCACTCGCCGGTAGCAAGACATGAGTGATGTCCTCGCACGACTTGAGGAAATCCAATCCATCCCCTTGAATGACTTCCTGGATGGGGTTATTGACTATTGATGAACTTGATAAGAACGGCGCTCATGCTGCATCGGCAACAGAGCCGCTTGTGTGCATCGATGTAGACGACCGAGCCAACCAAGAGCCAACCCGATAATGCTTAGGGATCGCATCGCATGCGACTTCGCAGACCTCCACATCGGCATCTGCGCGCGATCCACATCGCTCCGCACACCACAATCTGCTCGGACCATTTCCGCAGCGACATGCCGCGGCCACATAATGTCTAACCGTCCTTTCCTTTTGGAAGGAAATGACGATTAGTATATCGTCCTTCCTTCCTACCGTCGATGTCCATTTCGCTAAACATCCAGGAGCGGCATGCAGAAGGCAAAACGGCCTCGTTCATCCTCCCGCGAATGCTGCAGACGACCCGTTCATGACGCCGGAAAGCAGAGAACGCTCAAATGCTGCCTTCGTACATTAGGCCGCGTCGAGGGCGAACGGCTATCATAATGAACAGCCTGGTCGTCTGTAGGTCAAAGTTCGTCCGACGGACGAACAATAAACGGGCAAAATGTATGCCGGGAAGGAGAGGAGCGATCAGACTACGTTGGTACAACGGTTCCTAAAGTAGATGGTTTCCGACCACGGATCAAGTCTATCCGAGCATACCTCCAGTTCGGCTGTCGATGGCGGATTCAGCTATGAACGGCTTTACGTGGAGGAAGGCGGGCCCAGGACCGGAGAACCCATTCTTTTGCTTCATGGCTGGGGCAGTAGTTCGGCTAATATGCGCGTCATCGCGCGAGCCCTGGAGGGCGAGTACCACGTCGTCAACGTCGACCTCCCCGGACACGGGCACTCGCCGGCTCCATCCGTGGGACTCGGTGTGCCGGAGCATGCCCAGCTCGTCGCCGAGATCATCCGACATCGAATGACCGCTCCCGTCACCGTCATCGGGCATTCGAATGGAGGGCGCATCGCGCTCTACATGGCTTCGGAACCGGCGTATCAGCCCCTGATCAAAAGGCTCATCTTGATCAGCCCGTCGGGTGTCACTCCCCGTCGATCGGCTGGCTACTATGTGAAGCGTTCGATTGCCGCTTCCCTCAAAGCCCCGTTCCAGATCCTACCCGAACCCCTTCGTGAATTCGGCCTCGATTGGCTACGGCATTCGCTCGTATGGCGCGCTCTCGGTTCATCGGATTACCGGAGTTTGGACGGCGCCATGCGCGAGACCTTCGTTAAGACGGTATCCTACCATCTCGATGATCGTCTCGACCGAATCCGCGTGCCCACGCTCCTCATCTGGGGAGACCGCGATACGGCCGTCTCGCGCAGACAAATGGAGATCCTTGAGAGCCGAATTCCGGATTCCGGCATGGTCGTCCTGAAGGATGCGGGCCACTATGGATATCTCGACGATTTCGAGACCTTCATCGGCGCCGTGCGATACTTCTTAGAGAACAGTTGAATGCCGCCGATCCCATCGTTATGTGGCTGATTGTTGTCCTCACCGTCATCGCGACCCTCTTCGCCGGCTGGCGGGCATGGCGGCGGCTTCGATATTTCCTCCACATCTTTCAGCTGGAAGGCTACAAGCCGGACGAGTATTTGTCATGGGTGTGGGAAAGGCGCAGCCATGTTCTCTTCCGGCTGTCGCACAGGCTGGCCATCGCCGAGCTCATCCTCGTCATCATCGGGATGGCGTACTGGTCTCCTTTCTGGACCGCGGTCATCGCTTTGCCGTTGTGGGCGATCACCTTCGCCTCCTCGCGAATTTACAGGAATGAACGGCAGAAGAAGCCTCTCCGGTATACGAACCGGTTGAAGCGGCTCCTTGCCACGGCCGCCGCGCTCGCTACGGTAGTTGTGCTGGCGGGGTTCATCATGTGGATGAGCGGCGGGCTGCCCTGGCTAGGCTGGTTCCTGGGTGGATTTCTCGCTGCCGACTTCCTGGCGCCCTTCTGGGTCTACCTCGCCGCCCATCTCATGGCACCGGTGGAGCGCTCGATTCAATCCGGCTTCAAGCGCCGCGCGCGTATGCGCCTGGCCGAGCGGCCTGATCTGACGATCGTGTCGATTACCGGCTCCTACGGGAAGACGAGTACGAAATTCATTGTCGCCGAGATTCTGAGGCAGCGCTTCAACGTCCTGGCCAGCCCGTCCTCTTATAATACACCGATGGGCCTGTGCATCGTGATCAACGAGATGCTTCAGCCGGAGCACCAGGTGCTTGTGCTCGAGATGGGCGTCCGGCATCCGGGAGACATGGCCGAGCTCTGTTCCATCGCTCGACCGGACATAGGTGTGGTGACGACGATCGGCATCGCCCATCTGGAGACCATGGGTTCCATGGAGCTCATAGCGCAGGAAAAGGGCACGATGATCGAGCAGCTGAAGCCGAACGGCATCGCCGTGCTCAACATCGACGACGAGCACGTCTCCCGCATGGCCGACCGGGCGCCTGGCAAGGTGTGGACGGTTTCGGTTCACGGTCGCGAAGGGGCGGACATCGTAGCCGGCTCGGTACGTTATGGGAGGGAGGGTGCCCAGTTCGACGTGCGGGACGACACGGGCGATGTGCGCTCCTTCAAGACGAAGCTCCTGGGCGAACACAACGTGAGCAACATTCTCCTGGGTGTCGCGGTCGGCCGGGCACTTGGCCTGCGTCTGCGGCAGATCGCACATGCCGTGGAGCGCCTGGAGCCCATCGAGCACAGGCTTCAGTTGCGAGAGGAAGGCCCCATCACCGTGATCGACGACGCATTCAACTCGAATCCGGTGGGCGCCCGAAACGCCGTGGAGATCCTTGGGCAGTTCCGCGAGGGCCGGCGAATTATCGTCACTCCCGGAATGATCGAGCTGGGAGAGCGACAGGAGGAGGAGAATCGCGCCTTCGGAGAACACATCGCCGATCATGTAGATCTTGCCGTTCTCGTCGGTGCACGCCAGACGGCGCCTATCCTGGAAGGCCTGCGAGCTCGAAACTTTCCCGAGGATCGTGTCCGTGTCGTGGATTCCTTGTGGGATGCGCAGTCTTTTCTAAAGACCTACCTGAAACCTGGTGATGTCGTCCTGTACGAGAACGACTTACCGGATCAATACGGTTGAGGATTTTCAACGATCTATCCACACCTATCGATTTTTGTGCGATGGGGCGGCTAGTTTAGCGGCCAATGACCACACAGTACTCGGCGGATGCCGCTGGCGATCAATTAGTACCCGTGGAAGTCGGCCCAACTCTTGACTACGAGCGCCAACTCTGGAGCAGTGGCAAGCACCTCATCGCAGGCGTAGACGAGGCGGGCCGTGGGTGCCTTGCCGGTCCGGTCGTCGCCGCAGCCGTGATATTCGAGCGAGAGGTTTTTATCGAGGGCGTCGCCGACTGCAAGTTGCTGGATTCGAATACGAGAGAGTCGCTCCTCATCGAAATCGAACGGAAGGCCCTGTGCATCGGTGTCGGTGTCTGTACACCTGAGGAGATCGATGAACTAAATGTGCTCTGGGCGTCTATGGAGGCCATGCGCCGGGCCGTTTCGCAGCTTTCACCGGAGCCGGAGTTCCTTTTGATCGATGGCAATCAGTGCTTCCCTGATTCAGCCTGGCCATTGGAGACCGTCGTTCGGGGCGATCAGCTCTGCCACTGCATCGCGGCCGCATCTATCGTGGCGAAGGTCCATCGTGACCGGTTTATGCGGAGCTTACACGAACGATACCCCAACTATGCCTGGAACACGAACGTGGGATATCCGACTCCGGAGCACTATGCGGCTCTGGCGCAGCACGGCCCCACGCCCTATCACCGGCGATCCTTCCGGCTGGCGTGAGTCAGTGCGAGCGCTCGGCGTGGCGCTTGAGCGCCTCGAGCGTCATTTCGACCACCTCGTCGATGCTATGTGAGCCGATGTCGAGCGTGATGTCGGCCTGTTCGTAGTAGCGCTCCCTCTCCTCGAGCATCTTTTCGATCCGACGAAGCAACGCGCCGCCCTCGAGCGGCTTGCCCTGAGCATCCTGAAGGAGCGGACGCCGAACCGCGCTCTCTCGTAGGCGCTCAGCCAGCACGGTCGGCTCCACGCGCAGATAAATGACGGCCCCGTTGGTCTTAGCGAAGTAGAGGTTGTCGCCGGAGGTGACGGCCCCACCGCCCATCGAGATCACTTCGCGAGCCCGCCGTGATACGGCCCGCAGCTTCAACGCCTCCAGACGGCGGAACGCTTCCTCGCCATCGACCACAAAGATCTCCTGTACCGTTTTCCCGGCAACCGACTCGATGGCCTCGTCCAGATCGAAGTAGTCGTAGCCGAGACGCCGTGCCAGCAGCGGCCCGATCGTCGTCTTGCCGCTGCCCATAAAACCGGTCAGATAGATGCGCGTAGGAAAAGCCATACGAATAAGCGGGATCCCATCCGTTTGCATCCAGGAAGATACGTCAGTGTAGGCAGCGGCGCGAAATCTGATGCCGACCTATAAAATGACCATCGAATACGACGGTACGGAGTTCTGCGGCTGGCAGATTCAGCCGGAGCAACCGACCGTTCAAGAAGCCATTCAGGATGCGCTCAGAACGGCCCTGCGCAGGCAGATCGACGTGGTCGGCTCCGGCCGGACGGACGCCGGAGTGCACGCCCGTGGCCAGGTGGCGCATTTTCGCGTGGATACTCCCATCGATGTGCACCGCCTACTGGCCTCTCTGAACGGCATCTTGCCCAAATCGATCGCCGTTCGCACCATCGAACCCGTCCGCGATGGATTTCACGCGCGCTATGATGCCATCTCTCGCCGCTACCATTACTACGTCACCACCGGATTTCGTGCGCTGGACAGGCATATGCGCTGGCGCGTAAGGCCGGCACCCAATTTCGACCGGATGAACATCGCTGCCCGCGATCTGGTCGGCCACCACGATTTCGACTCTTTCTGCATTACGCAATCCGAAACGAAGAACCGAGAATGCACCGTGCAGGATGCCGGCTGGGTTCCCGAGTCTGACGACGGTGACTGGCGGTTCGAGATCGTCGCCGATCGATTTCTTCACGGGATGGTCCGGGCGATAGTGGGCACGCTCGTGGAGATTGGTCAGGACAAGCGACCATCCAACGACATCGAGCGCATTCTCGCTCGAAAGGATCGGCGAGAAGCCGGTCCCGCCGCCCCGGCTTTTGGGCTCGTTCTCGAGAAGGTGGCCTATCCCCTCGTGGCCATACTCCTGATCGTCCTACTCGGTGCCTGCGAACGACCGTTCATCGAGGCCGAGCGGCCCGAGATAGAGGTCGTCAGCCCCGACCTATCGATCATCTACCCGAACACAAAGATACAGTTACACATTCGCGCACGAGGTCAGCGGACCATCGAACGGATCCTGGTCGATGACGACTCGCTGACTTTCGACCCCGTACAGCAAGTCTGGGTGCTCGACCATGCCCTCCGATTCGGCCTCAACCGGATCGTGCTTGCGGCCATCGACATCGACGGCCAGGTCACGTTCGATACCGTGTATGCGATGCACGGTACGCCGAATGTGGATCGGAATGCCCCCTCTTTGCCGGAGCCTCGAGGCGGCCACACTGCCACGCTCACCGACGACGGGCTTATTTACTTCATTGGCGGAACGCCGACGCTGACGTCGAGCGCGCATCGGACCGGCGCGGTCTGGAATCAGTCGTTGATTGAAGCGATGCGTCCGCTGGCCAACGAGATGATCGCAGCCCGCACAGGCCATACAGCAAGCCTGCTACCCGATGGCCGAATTCTCCTACTCGGAGGGAGCAGGCGCGAGCCGCTCGAGTCCGTACAGGATCTCGTCGAGACGGTCGAAGTATTCGATCCGGGGACGGAGACCTTTCGATTTGTGGCTTTCGAGGGCGCCCCCATCCGGCGTGCCTACCACACGGCTACGGTGCACACGGAGGGCTCACAGGTCTTCGTCGATCTCTACGGAGGCATCGGCGACATTCGATATGGGTCGAATCCAACCCTCGGCATTCGAGATGATATCCGTCGCTTCCTCGTTCGCGGCGATTCTCTCATCGCGTTGAGCCCTTCGTTCGGGGCCAGTCTCGACTATGCGCTCTGGGGACATAGCCAAACGGCCCCTTATCGATTCCCGGGTTCGGCCGGCCCGCATTTCCTGATCACGGGCCTATCCATCGAAAATGGCGAGGCGCACGGAACCACCTTCGAGATGAGGTACAGTCCGACCAAAGGCATCATCCAGGTGCCCCTGCCTTCGCCGAATGTGCCTCGCGTGCGCCACGCATCCACGAGGGTCCGAGAGGGCTTCATCGGCCTTTTCGGAGGACATCAGGGTGCGCAGTCGCTTCCCATCAACGATGCAGAAATCTTCTCGGTTGAAGCCGATCGATTCTTCATCTTTCCGGAGTCGGGCATTTTCTTGAGAAGGTTTGGACATACCGCAACTAATTTGCGTGACGGTCGAATACTGCTGGTAGGCGGTTATTTCTCCGGTGGACAAGGATCGGCAGCCAGCTCCATCGTTCAGATTCCTTTCCTTTGACCAGCGATGCCTTGCGAAAATGGAGCGATCTCGCGCCGAGCTGCCAACTCGCGCGTCGCCGGATGAGCGCCTAAACGATTAATTGTAAGTAGTTGAAATGGATATTCAGATCATTCTTAGGTGGATCGTAATCGCTATCGTGCTCATCGTCGCGATTGCGGTTCTCAGCGTGATTCTGCAGATCGGCGCGGCGCTCATTGAGCTTTCGTTGAAGGTCCTCCTTGTACTCCTGCTCGTCGCCATCATCTTGAGATTCGTCGATGTCGTACGAGAGCGCCGCTAAGTAGGAAGTGTCTCTGTAGGATGGCTCTCATATTTCCGGGAGATCCTATCCTACCCCATGCGCGTAGGTAGACCGATCCTCGGCCAATCCACGCGCGTTTTACATGTCCAAGCACTCGGTCGCTCCGCCCGTAGAGCAACAGCTTCGTCTTTCGATCACTTCGGAGACTCAGCTGCTCCAGCAGGTGATGGTGCACACCCCGGGTGCCGAGATGGAGCTCGTCCTTCCGGAGAACCGTCTCGAGCTGCTCTTCGACGACATCCTGTACGTACTCCACGCCCGTGAAGAGCACGCCACCATGTGCGCGGTCTTCCAGAAGATCGTGGCCTCGCCGGATGCTGCCCTCCAGGTCACGGATCTACTCCGCGACGCTTTTGCGCTTGAAGACGCGCGTCTCGATTTCATAGAACAGATATGCCGGCTCTCCGAGGAGCGTAATCTTCGCGGATTCGAGGATGACCTGAAGCGCCTCTCTCCGGAGGAACTGTTCGATTTCGCCCTGACGGGGCGCTCACCGCTTCCCATCAGTATGCATCCTCTCCCGAATCTGATCTTCATGCGGGATGTGGGGGCGGTCGTGCACGACCATATCATCCTGAGCCATGCCGCTACGGCCGTGCGCACCCGTGAAAGCGTCATCCTACGGGTTGTTCTTGAGTATCATCCGCGCTTCCAGGCCTATCGCGACCACATCATCATCCTCCCGAAGGGTGTCACGTTTGAGGGAGGGGATCTCCTGGCGCCGGACCCCGAAGTGGTGATCGTCGGGCATTCAGAACGCACCACGTTCAGCGGCGTGATGAGCATCGCAAACGAGCTCTTCGAGCGGACACCCGTCGAGCACGTGCTGCTGGTGGATCTACCCAAGGCCCGCTACTGCATGCATCTCGACACGGTGTTCACATTCACGAGCGAAGACGAGTGCGTGGTCTTTCCGCCGATCTTCGCGCAGGACAGCTACGGCAACATCGTTCACTACACGCGAGGCGATGAGCCTGGTCGGTTTTTCAGCGAGGTGAGGCCGAGTCTCCGGCCGGCGCTCGAGGATCTATTGGGCCGCCCGATGACCTTTATTCCCTGCGGAGGGGACGATCCGCTCAGCCAACGGCGCGAGCAGTGGACCGATGGTGCGAATCTGTTTGCCATCGCGCCCGGCGTGGTGATCGGCTATGAGCGAAACGAGCGCACATTTTCGGCGCTACGCGACCACGGCTATCGAATCGTGACGGCGGAGGGCTTCCTCTCCTACTACGAAGAGAGCGATTTCGTGGCCGGCGAGAAGGTTGCCATCAAACTGGAGGGCAATGAGCTTTCACGCGGACGCGGCGGACCTCGTTGTATGACGCTTCCGCTCTCACGTCAGGTCCCCGAGTCCGACAGGCGCGATGCAGGAACGACGATCGACCCTATAAAATGAGTCTGTCAACTTTTCTCGAGCCGGATCGCCGCTGGATGAAGGTGGCCCTCAAGGAGGCCGAGCGGGCGTTCGATGAAGGCGAGGTGCCGATCGGAGCCGTCGTGGTCCATGCGGACGAGGTCGTCGGACGGGGTCACAACATGGTCGAACGCCTGCAGGACCCGACGGCGCATGCGGAGATCCTGGCGATCACCGCAGCGTGCGAAACGCTCAGCACGAAGGTGCTCCGTGGATGCAGCCTTTACGTGACGATCGAGCCATGCCCGATGTGTGCAGGCGCGATGGTATGGGCGAAAATCGACCGGCTCATCTTCGGCGCATTCGACGAGAAGGCCGGCGCCGCTTCGACACTTTACAATATCCCGCAGGATCGCCGCCTCAACCATCGGATCGAAGTGGTGTCCGGCGTCCTGGCAGACGAGGCATCCGGCATGATGCAGGCGTTCTTCAGAGAGCGGCGGGTGGGATTATAGTGGAGGCTCTTCAGGACACGAGTTTGACGAAGCAGCATTCGCACGGCCCCTACGATGTGGCCGTCATCGGCGCCGGGCCCGTGGGCCTGGCGTGCGCCATCGAGGCCGGGCGGCGTGGCCTTTCCGCCGTGGTCATCGAGAAGGGCGCCATTGTGAACTCCATTCTCGGATATCCGACCAACATGGAGTTCTTCTCGACACCTGAGCTCATCGAGATCGGTGGCCATCCCTTTGCGACGACCGGGTACAAGCCGGTGCGCGAGGAGGCACTCGAATACTATCGGCGCGTGGCCGAGGTCGAGCGGCTGCACCTGCGGCTCTATGAACGGGTGCTCCGCGTTGACGGCGTCAAAGGGGATTTCCGAGTCGTAACCGATAAGGGCCGGCTGGCGGCGCGGCACGTCATCGTGGCCACAGGGTTTTTCGATCGGCCGAATCTCCTGAATGTGCCCGGTGAGGACCTTCCGAAAGTGACCCATTACTACAAGGAACCGCACCCGTATGCGCAGCAAAAAGTCGCGGTGATTGGTGCGCGAAATTCTGCCGCAAAAGCCGCGCTCGATTGCTACCGCCACGGCGCGTCGGTCACGCTCATCGTGCGCAGCGAGCACCTCTCCGAGAAGATCAAATACTGGATTCGGCCGGATTTGGAGAATCGCATCAAGGAAGGAAGCATCGACGCGTACTTTGGCGCTGTCGTCGAGGAAATCCGGGAGGATGTCATCGTGATTCGCGACGCGGACGGACTCCATGAGTTGGCGAACGACTGGGTGTTGGCGATGACGGGTTATCATCCGGATTACGAATTCCTCGGAGCCCTGGACATCGAGATCACGGATGATGCCTTCCGTACGCCGGTATTCGACGAGGCGACGTTCGAGACGAATCGACGCGGAATCTATCTTGCCGGGACCGTGTGCGGCGGCTACGATACGAATCGATGGTTCATCGAGAACGGCCGCTTCCACGCCCGGCAGATCGTCACGCACATAGCCGGAGGTGAGGTGGCCGAAGTCGACTTCGACCACATCCACTGGAAGACGGCGGAGTGAAGCGAGGCCTAGCGACGACGCCTCAAATAGCTCCGAGGATCTCGCCTGCGAGCGCGTTTCCCGGATCCCTCTGGAGCGCACGATTTGCGTAGGACCGCGCGCGCTGGTAATCCTCGAGCCGGAAGTAGGCGAGGGCGAGGTTCGCAAGCCCATCCACGTAACCCGGAGCGAGTTCAACGGCGCGAGTAAGCATGCGTACGGCTTCCTCGAGCTCGTCGTGATTCAGATAAAAGGCTCCGAGGTTGCCAAGTGTGATAGGATTATCCGGCTCGGCCTCAACGGCTCGTTCGAAGAAGGTGCGGGCCTCCTCTTCGCGATTCTGGCCGGCAAGCAGTAGCCCCAGATTGCTGAGCGCATCGCCGTAATCCGGATTCAGTTGGATGGCCTCGCGCAGCGACTGCTCGGCGGCCTCAAACTGGCCCTGGCGGATCAACGCCGTGCCCAGATTGTAGTGCGCCGTTTCGAGCCATGCGTCCGCCTCTATAGCCGTGCGATACTGAGCGATCGCTTCGCCGATGCGCCCTTGCGCCTCCAGAAAGCGTCCGTAGTTGATCCGAACGCGCGAGAGTATCGGTTGGATGTCGAGCGCCCGACGATACAGCCTCTCGATGGACTCCGGCGAACGCCGGTCGGCTTCGTACGCCTGCGCCAGGGCGTTGAGCCTTTCAGGAATGCCCGCGTCTCTGAGTACGGAACGCTCGAGGGGAGGAATAGCCTGGGTCACCTCGCCGAGATCCAGATGGGCCAGACCGAGGAGGAACAGTGCCTCCCCGTGCTCGTCTCGGGCGCTTCGGCTGAGCAACGCGATTCCCTGGCGCAACGACGTAGAGTCGTTACGCTGGCGACCGTAGATGATGTAAGCCATCCCGCGATAGACATCCTCCTCCTCGTCATCCTCATCGAAATAGGCTTCGAGCAAGGCGGCCTCCCTGGCCACATTCCCGCCGCGCGAAGCCTGGCGATCGAACTCACCCGGCGCCGCTTCGAGGGGCTCCGACCCCGTAGAGGCGGGAATTTGCCGCACTACCCGGATAAAATGATCCGTAAAAGATGCGTGCGGCGTGCCCTCATACTTCGGCATGTGGCAGGAGAAGCAATTCGATGTTGCCGTGTGCTCCTCCCGTAGTTCCAGATCCGGCATCGATGCCTGAAGCTCATTGACGGCATGGCAGGAGCGGCATGTGTCGTCGAAGTAGGCCGGCCCTGCGTCTCGAAAGCCCTCGTGGGGGTTGTGGCACGTCAGACAGTCCATCGGACGCTCCCACGATTGTGTCTGGATGAAGCATGGACTCTGCCGCATCCGATCCGCGTGGGAGATCACCTCGATCTCGTCGTCTTGACCGGCCGCCGCAAAAAGGGCCATGTACTCCTGCAAGGGCTGAGCCGGTCGATAGTCGTATGCCGTCCGCCCTTCCCGGAGAATTGAGACGGTGGCATTGAGATGACATTGCTGGCAGATATCGAGACGCCGTTCCAGGCTGAGGTGGGCCGGATTGACGATCGTCCGATCGATGCTGTCCGCCGGCTCCGGAAATGACAATCGCTCGTCGACGTGGATGGATCCGGGACCGTGACAGCGCTCGCACCCGATGCCGTGTGGCACCTCGAGGTATACCCCGCCGGCGAAAGGCACTGGTTCCGGGTAGTTGTTGTGGCAGTTCATGCATCGATCCGGGATGATGCGGTCGAATCGCTTATTGGCGACTTCGTAGCCCGGACTGAATGCCCATCGTTCCTCCTGGGTATACCACGTAAGCGGCAGCTCGTAGTAGCGATTGTTCTGGCGGGCGAGATAGGTGCGAGCCGCCGTGCCGCTCCCCATGACCAGCACCATCTCGCGGACCAGGTGGTGCGTTCGGTTGCCCTGATCATCCAGCCGAAACTCTTCTTGAAAATACCGATCGCCCTCCCGGTAGGCGCGATAGTATAGGTCTCCACGGCCGTCGTGGATCACGGGGCTCGGGAATGTTTCGACGGCACTTTCGGGCGACAGAGGATAGAGGGAGTTGGCCATCCCGTGGTCCAGATACCCACGGTATTCGTCCTCGTGGCAGTCGAAGCAAGCTGCATCACCGACGAATTCGGCCTGCTCGCTCACGTTTCGAAACAGGGAGGACTCGTCGATCGCTTGCGGGGTCTCGCCATCGGATCCGCACCCTAGCATCAAGAGACTCCATCCGAAGGCGAGGACCCATCGGATACACGCCGTTGCTGTCAATTCACGAGCTCCCACAGGCGCTGGTAATTCTCGTTGCCCGGAGCAAGCTGCAAAAGGCGCCGGGCGTACGGCCGAGCCTCGGCCGGCCTGTTCGTGTTGAGGTAGAGCGACGCCAGGTTGGCGATGGCCTGCTCGGCATTCGGATCGAGCTCGATGGCCCTCTTCAGGTCAGCTTCGGCTCCGTCGAAATCTCCACTCATGGCACGGGCAAAGCCTCGATTGTTGTAAGCCTCCTCAAACTTCGGATTCTCAGCGATCACGTAGTCGAACGTGGCGAGCGCTTCCTGGAATCGCTGATTGGAGACATACGACATTCCCAGCCTATTCCAGAATCTGAGATGGTGTGGCGCCCGCTCGGCGGCCATCCGGAAGTAGTTCATGGCTTCCTGGGGCCGGCCCGTATTTTCGTAAGCCTCGCCGATCCGATAGATCGTCCACGCATCAGCGATTCGCGACACATCCAGTCTACGGCTCAGCTGAACGAGATCCTGATACTCGCGCCGCAGATAGCGCATGCGGACGAGTGACGGCGCAAGATCTTGCTCGGAGTGCTCTCTAAGTGCACGCTCGAGGTGAACGGCGGCCGAGTCCAGAAAGTACGGGACGTCGGAGATCTCCTCATAGTACGTCATGTAGCCATCGGCCATTTCCCTTTCGGAGACGCGGGCCGCTACCAGGCTGGCGAGTCCCGCGAACTCGTGCGCCGCTCCATCATCCACAGCGACATCACTAGCTCGGATGCTGCCTGACACGTCCGTCGGCTCGCCATCGAGCACGCGAATGTAGTGGTCGGTTACGCGAACGTGTGGAATGTCGGCCGAGCCGGAGATCGGCATGTGGCAGGCCACGCAGTTGTCTCCGTTGCGTTCTCGCAGCTCCAGAGGCGCCGAGCACGTTCCCGCGCTCGGCGTCGCCGCCGATCGGGGCTGAGCTTCCGGTGCTGATCCGTTGTCCCCGGAAGACCCCTTCCCCTGCTGGAGATCCTGCACGAGCGCGGCGTTCACGACAGGATGCGTAGGAGCGTCAACAAATCGTGCGATGACGGCTTCGTTATCCGCAAGATGACACGACTGACACACGCTTCGGTAATGATCCGCTCCCAGAGTCTCGATGGGCAGATGTGGATCGTGGCAGGTGATGCACGTCATCCCTTCGAAGCCTGAATCGGCCTCGTGGGTACCGATGAAGCAGTCGCTCATCTTCAGGCGGTCAGGATGGGAGGCCATGATAAAGCGGCTGGTGCTGTCCGCATATCGCGGCCAGAAGACGTTGAGCACCTCAGTCAGATTCATTCCCGGCTTGAAGTCATCAGCGTTTCGGCCATCCGCGAAGACTGTCGCACCCTGCATGTGACAACGCTGGCAGATGTCGAACTGTCGATCCAGCGGAAGCTTGCCGGGATGGACGATCGAGTAGTCGATCTGCCTGGCCGTGTCGACGACGATACCCGCGAGCTTTTCCTCAACGTGCAACTCGCCGGGGCCATGGCATCGCTCACAATCGATACCGTGAGGAACCGACGAGAACTTGTTCTCCGAGCCGTCTACGAAGCCTGGGATGGCGTTGTGGCACGTCATACAGGGCGCTGTTATCGGGCGGCTGAATCGGTAGTTGTTGCCGCCGGCGAACTTCGGAGGGAGGTCCCATTTACCATCCTGCGCATACCACGTCATTGGCATCTGGTAGAGATACCCGTTCTCTTCCATGATGTGCGAATTCGTGTGCTGGCCGGACCCTACGATGTAGTCGATTTTTTCGACTCGCTTGTGGATGGTGTCCCCACCGGCCACGCGATACTCCATGATGAACAGCTCCTCGCCTACCCGAAAGGCCTGATAGTAGAGGTCGAGAGCTTCATCGTAGACCGGATCCACGTTATCCCACTGGGCCGCACTATGTACGAGACGTGCTTCTTTGAAGGAACGACCCATCTGGGACTGGGAGAATGTCTGAAATTTGTCGGCATGGCATGAAGCACACGTCTCTGCACCTACATACGCGACTCCCTGCGCAAGATTGCGGTAGTCAGATGTCGTGAGATCCGCTCGATCCGTGCCGGTGCAGGCCGTGAGCCCTGCGGCCAGGGAGAGAAGAAGGAGATATGAGAGAAGTGGGCGCACTACTTCGTCTACCCGATACTGACAATCGCGTTCTGTACGCCAAGCGACCTCCAAAGCGCGGGAGATGGTGGAGCCGAAACGAAAACGGGTGACTCCCCGCGAGGGAAGCCACCCGTCATGTTGCTTTCGACGTGCTCGTTTCGATGCACGTCCATGTTCTAGCGGCAAGCCCTCACAGCGTTACACTGGCGGTGATGACGTGCACACCATCGAACGGGTCGGTCGTCCGGTAGGCGTAGTCAACTGTTAGTGCTGTGCCTACGGCGTTCAGGTTGAGGCCGGCTCCGAAGTTCGCACCGCTGAACATGGTGAGGTCCATGTCTTCTTCAAATTGATAGCCACCCCGGATGTAGACGAGGTTCTGCAGCCCGAACTCGAGACCCGCCGAGTACTGGTCGCTCGCAAATGAGTTCGAGCGGAAGTTCCCCAGCAGCGTAACCTCGGCGGCAGCACCCAGCGGCCTGGTGTAGGCGATTCCGAAGTTGAGCAGCGACGGCAACTCGTAGTCGGCACCATCCAGAGAAATGGTGGCGTCCATGCCGCCGACACGCGCGTTGCGGTTCAGGCCGGTGCCGTCGTAAGCGCGTTGCGGTCCGAAGTTCTTCAGGCTCACACCGAAGCGAAGGCCCGACTCCCCGACCGTGTAAGTCATTCCGGCATCAAAGGCGACCCCGGTGGCATTCATGTCGTCGATGCGTTCGCTTACCACCTTGAAGGTCACGCCGGCCGCAATGCGGTCGGTGAAGTCACGCGCGTACGTGGCGCCCACCGTGTAGAAGGATGCGGACCAGGTGACGTCGGTGATTTCTGGATTTGCCTCCGTCTGAAGCGGAATATCGCCAAACCCCCAATTGGTGATGGTCAGGGCGATCTGGTTCGCGCCGAAGCGCTGCGCGATACCGATGTGATTCACATCGATCTCGGCGACGTAAGCCATGTGGCTGAACAGGGCGTTCGTGCCCGTATTCACCGTCAGCGCCGCAGGGTTGGCCCAAAGGCCTTCGAGTCCGCTCGCGCCCGTGAGTCCTGACGCGAAGCCGCCACCGAGGCCCACCGTCCGAGCGGTCAGGGGGACGAGGAGCTGCTCCGAGCCGGCCGTGCCGCGGCGATCCTTGTCACCGGCCTGTGCATCGTCCAACGTCAGCGTCATGAATCCGACGGCCAGGACGCACAGAACGAGTAGTTTGGTTTTCATATCTAATCTCCTGGTTCTCTGGTATCTCTAGGTTCCTTGGCTTAGTACTCGATCGCCTCTCTCGGCACCCGGCGCCGCTCCCCGGCGGGAGCGGCGACCAGGCGCAAGGAGTCTAGAGCAGGTCGAGCTGGATTCGTTTCTTCACGACGCCAAACTTGATGGTCTTCGTGCCGACGCCTTCGACGTCCACGACGACCAGATACATGCCACTGGCGAGTGGGAGGCCCTCACTCGTGGTGAGATCCCACGAGTTGTTGGCTGCGCCGCGAACGGCTTCCCAGACGAGCGTTCCGCTAACCGTGTACACCCGGATACGCGCTTCATCGGGAAGGTTCGTGAAGCGAACCACATCATCCGTGACGGAGACTTCGTAATTCGACGCTCCCTTGTAGGGGTTCGGGACAATTCCGATCGCGTCGAGATTGGCCTCAAGCTCCTCAGCGACACCACGCTCGGTCCCAAGCCCATCGGTGTCGAGCGTGAAGAAGTCACCCGGAAGGTTTGGCTTCGAGGTCACGAAGCGCACGTTCACTCCAGGAGCCGGTGGCATAGCATGTCCGCCGAACGGTACGAAGAGGACGCGCCCGAAGGTGTACGCATCGGGAAAATCGTTGTAGAACTGCACGAATTGATCTTCAAGATTTTCCTCGCTGTAGGGCATGTTCGTCCCGTAAATGCGCTCATACGTGGCCGGCGCATTCCCGAACGTTGCCGGCGCTAGGGCGGGGTTCAGGCCCCAGAAAAAGTCGCCGTCATCGTCCAGGACGGAGACGTGTACCTGTTCTTCCGTGCCGGCCAGCGGATCGAGTCGCCAAAGCTGGAAGGGCAGCCGACCATTGCCCATCTCGATCTCGGCATAGCTGCCGTCCTCGTTGAGTTCCGGTCCCTGCTTCCATCCCTTCATGAGGTAGTCTGCGTCGCCGGGGACGGCGTTGTAAACGAACGCAATCTGTCCATTGACTTCAGGATTCTCCACGAAGCGAAGCTCGTATTCGACGGGAGCTTCCAGGGCGACGTTACCGAGCCAGTCGACGCGACCGAGAATAGAAGCCGGGTCTCCGGCCCCCTGTGCCGTAATGAAGAACCGGCAGTCACTACCCGCACCGCAAGGAGGTCCGCTCAATGCGAAGTCGAGCGAATTCTGGCGGGTGCCCTCCGCGGTGTATTGATCGATGTCGACCAGTTGCTTGGGGGGGCCCAGAACGGAGAAGGAAAGGCCGTCGATCACGACCACATCGTCCCGTTGTGGAGGCGGCGCTCCGGTGGACTCGAAGGCACGAACCCCGTCGAAGACCTTCGTTCCCGTGGTCGCGTTGACGATATCGTAGAAGATACCGCAGACCTCTACGGCGGCCGACTTGGACAGCTTCTCCTCTCGAGAAGCGCGTTCCTCTTCCGTCATCGAGCCGGCCTTGTGCGCTTCCTCTTCCTCCTCCCAGCAGTGCTCGTAGAAGCGAACTTCGTAGGTATCGCCGGTCAGTGCCGTCGGATTAACGATCGTGGCATATGCTTCTCCCTCTCCTGCGCCGGTGCGTACGCCCACGACATGAGCTTCGCCCGAGGCTTTGCGGCGCTCGATCTCCTCTTCCTGGATGTCGGTTCCGCCGGCGAGCGTACCTACCTTTCGAGGCACGGCCGTTACACGTGTGACCGGGCTCTGCTGGAGTTTGGGCGATGAGAACTCGTTGTACGCATAGGCCTGGACGCCGTAGTAGTACTCCTGATAGTTCGTGAGATTCTCGAACGAGATACTGTGGCGCACTCCGGAATCCGTACCCCGAGCAACGACCACGGTAATCGGTACGCCCGTAACCTCGTCGAACTGCGTATCCGTGATGGTCGTGACGTCGTTCGGCACATCAAACGTGGCCACGAGTGTTCCGTCTGCATCACCTTGCTGCGGTGTGTCGTACCGGAAGATGCGATACCCCTCGAAGGTGTAAGTCTTATCCGGAGCATCTTCGTCGGGTACGTCGACGAGGAACGGATTGAGCACGTCGTAGCTTTCCAGGTAATTGTTGGAGTTCGGCGGATATCCCCAGGTGAGGGTCACCGTCCGATCATATTCGCCGACCGTCACCTGCGGAGCATCGGGCGGAGGCGGCAGCTGGAAGTTTACGTCGAATGCGGCCTGAGCCAGGGCGTCGTCGCTCTTCATCTTTGCGACGGAGGCCAGACGATCCCCTGCTCGAGCCCAGACGATTCCGTACACGATTTCCTGCACATCGCCCGGGTTCATTCGGAAAGGACCGGAGGAAAGCAGGAAGCGCCGGTCCGCCGGCGTATTCCGCGATCCGGAGCCGTCGACGTTTTCCTCGCTCCAGTAGGCACCAGTTACGGGGTCACCCGGAAACATCACGTCCGTCGGGGTATTGCCGCCGTAGCCGGTACCGCCTAATGTGATGGGTTGCCCGTCGCGCCAGATTCCTCGAAGGTACCCGTACGCCTCTGCACCGTTGAACGGGTTGCCCTGGGGAGAACTGTCGTTGTTGTAGTAGACGAACTTCGTCATGGCGATTCGTTCGTCTTCCTCGTCAATCTCCCCGTCGCCGTCGTTGTCTATTCCGTCGTTATTGACGAGCGGACCCTGGAAGTAGTCGTAACCAAGGGCGGGTGGCGTACTGCCATAACCCACGGCACCATCATCGAAGTCATCGCCGTTGTAGACGAATCCCATACCCAGCGATGTATCTGCTCCAACGAAGTCGTCTGCAGCGTTACCCAGGTCAGGGTCGGACCAGATGCCGAAGTAGGCGTTGGTAAGCGGCTCGTTGCCCTTGTAAATCAGCGTGTACTTGTAGAAGGTTGTGTTATTGAGCGCATCGGCCGTACGGAAGGCAAAGGCCGTGACCTGCACTTCCAGGCCCAACGGCGACGTGTTCGACCAGCCGTGTGGTCCAGCTGCGTCGTTCATGATGAACCAGACCGTCTGATCGCCCGTCAGCTCTGGACGGTCGCCGCCTTCGAGATTGTAGTTATCCGGATTGCCGTCTCCGTCAACGACGGGGGCGCCAAGTTGCCAAGGCCAGTCGACGATATCCGACGTCGTGGGCTCGCCGGCCTCGAAGGCTTCAAGATCGGCTCGCGTGATGCTGTAGATCCGGTCGTACGGAGTACAATCGCTTGGCGGATTGCCGTTGTCGTCCAGAGGACCGGGGAAGAATTCGAATGGACCGTAGTCGGTACCGGCGAAGCGCATCTCGCCACCGACCATGCCGCCGAGCCAGATACCCGAGGCAAAGATGGCGTTGGCGTTTCCATTCTTCGGTACCGTATAGACGTTACCTGACCCCTTCCAGAAGAGGTGACCATTGTTGTAGATCCGCGCCCGAACGTTGTTGGCTTGGAGATCGACCTCCGCCGAACCTGTATTACAGTTCTGCGCAGATGCCGGCACCGAATAGAGCAGGGCAGCGGCCAGAAGCAGCAGTTTTATCGTGCTCGAGATTCTCATGAGTTGGAAGCTCCAGAGTTAAAGTCGATGAAGAACGGCTATCGGAGTCACGGAGCCGCCCCTGGCCGGGACGGCTCCGATCCTGCTCCTGCTTAGAAGTCCAGGCGCACACCGAGACGGATGGTGCGCGGGATTCCGTAGTTGGCCGGATTCCGCAGCGACATCCTGTAGTGATCGATGAAGGATTGTGCCACCTGGCTGCCGGAATTCTGCGCCAGACCGTTCACGTAGTCGCGGCCCTCCGGATTGGTCAGATAGGCATCGTCGTCAGGTAGTCCGGTCTGAGCGTACACCCTGGTCACGTTGTCCTGGTTGAACACATTGTTCACCCAGAGGAAGGTGACCAGGTTGGTGCCACCCAGAGCGAAGCGACGATCGATACGAAGATTGACCGACGAGGTGAATGGCATGTTTTCGCCGTTGATCTCGCCCAGGAGGAAGCCGTTGAATGCCGTATAGATCGGCGATGTGTCGAGCCGGCGCGTATACGGGAGACCCGTTCCGAACGTCCCGACCACGTTGAAGCCGAAGTTCGACAGCGGATAGCCACCGAAGAGCCGCGGGCCTTCATCCTCGCCGAGGCGATAATCCAGCGTGATGTTCGCGCGGTGGCGCTGGTCGAAGTCCAGCGGGCTGATGAACCGCGGGTAGAACGGATCCTCTTCCATTCGCCAGACGATCTGGGAGGTCGACTCCGAATCGGACCCGGTTCCTTCGGCGAAGGACAACGTGTAGTTCGCGTTCAACGCTACGTTGCGCGTCCTTCGGAGGTCGAATTCGAATTCGACGCCCTTGACCGTGCCGAAGTCAACATTACCGTACGTCTGGTAGTTGCTCGGGAACACGTTCTGGATGATCCGGCGGCTGATCAGGTTTTCGATCTGCTTGTAGAAGCCGGAAATCTGAAGCGCGGCGCGTGCGCCGATTCGCTGGCGGAATCCGAGCTCGTAGGTCGTCGTCTTCTCAGGACGAAGCGCCGGGTTGTTGTTCAGCTTCGACTCCTGAGCCGCCAGATTCCACTGCTGCGGGGTGTCGAACTGATTGGTGGCCGGCCGTTGGCTCACCACGTTGTAGCTCGCGAAGAAGATGGCCTCGTTGGTTACGGGGAACGAGATACCGATTCGCGGCTGGAGGGTCACCTCCGGATCATAGTCCGTGAACACCTCTTCGGTTACGCGTTGAACCTTCGCTCGCGGCCGACCGGCTGACTCAACTACGCTCGCATCGACGTCCTGTCCCTGTGGGTTGTAGTAGTTCCCATCGAGATCGCGGTATCCGACGATCTGGTCCGTCGTGTTGTAGTAGACGGCGAAGTCGTCGCCGATCCGATTCGGGGTTCCATCCACCTCGCCCGCGCGTACGATCGGGAAGAGCGCGAATGGGTCACGCAGCACGAGTGCGTTGTTGTCGAAGACATCCAGACGCAAGCCGATGTTCACGACGAGGTCGCGATACTCGATCTTGTCCTGGATGTAGCCGGCGTAGTAGATCGGCTCGTACGGCGCCATATTGTACTTGTCGGCGCCTGTGTAATTCGGATCCGTGAAGTTGGCGATGTTCTGATCGTCGACCTCCTCGGTCCCCAGGTAGTTGTAGCCATAGTAGAACACCGCAGAGTTCATCTCACCGAAGGGGATGTCCTCATACCTCTGAACGCCACCGCCGATCTCGGGACGGTCGTCGGCGAAGTAGCGGGCGAAGGCCAGCGGTAGTCCTCGGCTATTGATATTGAAGTAGCGCTGCGTCTGCTTCGAGTAGCTGCCACCGAATTCGATCTGATGCAGACCGATCTGCGTCGTGGCGTTGGCGCGCAGCCCCATGGACGTGTAGTGCCACTTCGTGTACCCTCCGGTCGCGTCGATGCCTGGAGGTGCGAAACTATTGTGGATGTCTCGCGAGCCGAGCGCATCGCCGTCTTCGTACGCATGGACGTACGTCGAGTCCTGCGGGTTGTAGGAGAAGTAGTTCCGGACGAACGCGTTCGCCGGATGATCGACGTCGCCATAGAAGAGCATATCGCGAACGTCATCCGAAAAACGCGGGTCGTACATCACGCCATCGTAGTCCGAGTAGTTGGCGTCGATCTGGAATAGCGTGTTGTTGGACAGGTACTGTGTCCACGACCCAAAAATGCGCCATGTGTTGCGATCGTCGTTACGATACATCTCAGGCGCATACAGCGAGTACAGGTAGCTGTATTCCCGACCACGATCCCGCTCGTATCCGCCACCGACGCGGAGCCGAATCGATTGGGCAGGGCTGAAGGTCAGGTTACCGTTGAAGATGAGATTGTTCTGGTCATCGCCGGGGCGCGCAGCCTCACGAGAGAAGTCTTCTGCCGTAAACGTATTCGCCGTGTATAGAGGGGAGGGCGTTTGGCTCGCGAGCTGGTAGCCCTCAGGGATGTTCTGCTCGAGAAGAGCGACGACGTCGTTTACGTGCGTCCCGGACTCGATGTCCGTCGGAAAAGGAATGAAGCGAATGTCGGACGGATCCTCGACGTTGACGATGCGAACGGACTGCGGCGACTCGTTGAGCAGCTGTCGCTTCTCATCGGAAAGCGTGGGATAACCGATAGCCCGCGGGCTCGGATCGACAAAATTCCCGTACTCACCGGAGATGAAGAAGTTGAGCCGATCCTTGAGGATGGGGCCGCCTAATGTCGCCTGTACATTATTGTATCCGTACGGATCGAGAACCTCGGAGGTAATGGCCTCGATCGAGCCGAAGAACTCCGGCGCGCCACTCTTCGTGGTCACGGAGATGATACCCGACATCACGCCCCCATACTTCGCCGGGATGGCGCCGATAAGCATCTCCTGCTCCTGGATGGCCTGGTCGGGCACGGCAATGTGTCCGAGAACGGGCACACCGTCGACGACGTAGGCGACTTCCTCGTCGCGGCCGCCTCGAACGTACAGGGCGCTGGAGCCTTCCTGCTTGACGACTCCAGCCTGCAGGGCGGCCACGTCGGCCACGCCACGAACCGGCAGGTTCTGCAGCTCTTCTGCCGTCGTGATCCTCGGCACGCCAAGAGCGTCGTTCTGAATGAGTGGTCGCTCGTATTCGACGACGATCTCATCCAACTCGGCGCCCGGCGAGAGCTCGAAGTTCAGCTCACGCGTGTAGTCGGCGTTGATGTCGACGGCCTGGACGGTCTGGGCTTGATACCCGACGAAGGACGCCTGCACATCGTAGGTGCCCACCGGGACGCCAAGAATAAAGTAGCTTCCGTCGGCGTCCGCTGCCGTACCCAGCTGCGTGCCCACGATAACCACGTTGGCTCCAGGCAAGGGCTCACCCGTAGACGCGTCCAAGACTCGTCCGGAGAGCTTGCCTGTGTTTTGCGCTAGCGCCAGGACAGGCGTAGCGAGCAGAAAGAGTACGAGTGTACCCCACTTGCGCAACATATGCTACCTCCTCTATTGATGGTGTGTGCCTGATCGACCGACGTCAGGAGCTCAACGCCGAGACGAACAATAATCGTGTGCGTGCTTCGTTACTAATAATAGATGGGACCGCTCAGCCTTCGCTGTGACGTACAGAGCACCTCAGGTACCGATGTACATGGAACACAGACGGCCTTCGGCGCAGGAACCCGTACGAAATCAGGAGCCACGTACGTGTTGAGAAACGCAAATTCGAGAAGCCGTACCAAACTGGTCTGCTAGGCAGTCACCGATGTTTGTAGGTCAAATTGTCGCCTTCTTGCAACGCGACCGAAGAATATATTTGGAGCCTGTTCTATTGTCAAGGTATTATTGACGCCCTCCACGGAAGCGGTACCAACGCGAAAATTGGGACCGTGGAGCCGATTTTTGGCTTCGCGAAAGTAGGCCACAGGCCTCGCTTCGTCCACTCTTCACGCACGCCCAAGATTGGATTTCGCCCCGGACGGTTACATGCTGCCCTGGATGGTCGAATTCCGGTGCCGATCGGTTCACTCTTGTCGTCGGTGCTTTACCGAACACCCTTCTGTTCTCCGTTACGCCAGGTATAGGTGCCGGGCGTTTTCGATTCCATCCAGTTGGGAAATCTCTTCGAGGACGGAATCAGGGATGTCGTGATCAACGCTGATCGCCGTAAGGGCCAGTGACCCCTTTTCCGTGCGCCCCAGCGCAAGTGCGGCTATGTTGATGTCGTTTCGCGCGAGGATGCCTCCAACCGTTGCCAGCATACCGGGCCTATCGACATTCTTATATATAAGGAATCGACCTTCGGGTCGAACCTCAAGTCCGTACTCGTCGATGCGCACCAGACGAGGCTCATCGCGATCGAAGACGGTGCCAGCTGCCACATGGCTGCCACCGTCGGTTTCGAGAACCACTTCGATGAGGTTCGTGTAGCCACGGGCGACCGTCTCGCGTTCTTCCCTGATTCCGACGCCCATCTCTTCGGCAAGCAATGGGGCGTTGATCAGATTGACGGGCTCGCTCACCCATCGGGCCAGGACCCCCTTTACAGCGGCGATCGCCAGCACTTCAAGGAAACGCCGCGGGATGTCCCCGCGGCATCGCACGACGATGTTCCGAACGCGACCATCGCTCAACTGGCTAACGATCTGGCCCAGGCGATCCGTAAGAACAAGATACGGTTGTACTTCCGGCTGCGCGGCCATTTTGATGGCCATCGCATTGACCGGCGTCTGCACGGGCTCATTCCTGAGCGCGTGGATGACCTGCTCCGTGATCTGAATGGCGACCTTCTCCTGTGCCTCCTCCGTCGATGCGGCGATATGCGGCGTGGCCACGACCTGCGGATGACTGATCAGCCTGTGCAGCGCCTGCGGTGGTGGTTCGCTCGAGTAAACGTCGAGCGCCGCTCCCGCCACATGACCACTCTCGAGGGCTTCGTACAGGTCGTCTTCGTCCACGATGCCGCCGCGAGCGCAATTCACGATCCGCACACCCTTCTTGCACTTCGCAAGCGCGTTCCTGTCGAGCAAGCCGCGCGTAGCATCATTCAGGGGCGTATGAAGCGTGATGAAGTCGCTGCGAGCGAGGAGGTCATCGAGCTCCACGAGTGTCACGCCGATTCGATCGGCCGCTTCGGCGGAGAGCACCGGGTCGTAGCCGATGATCGTCATGCCGAACGCGCTCATGCGCTCGGCGACGGCGCGGCCGATTTTGCCGACGCCGATCACACCAAGCGTTTTTTCATACACCTCTGAGCCGGTGAACGATTTCCGATCCCAATTTCCTTCTGCCGTCGATCGCGAAGCCTGTGGAATGCGCCGCGCCAGGGCAAGCAGCATCGCACATGTGTGCTCGGCCGTGGAAATCGTGTTGCCGTCGGGTGCATTGATCACCAACACGCCCCGTCGTGTAGCGGCTTCAAGATCGATATTGTCGACGCCCACGCCGGCCCTTCCTATGACTTTCAGTTTCGGAGCCGCTTCGATCAGATCGGCGGTGATGGTCGTTCCGCTTCGAATAATCCAGCCATCTGCATCGGCCGCCGCCGCCAGCAATTCATCGCTCGATTTCTTCAGTTGAACATCCGCCTCGATGCCGCTCTCTTTGAGCAGATCTATGCAGATCTCATCGACGGCATCCGTAATGAGCACTTTCATCCTTCTTGTCACTATTAGATTTCTTTTGTGATCATCGGCTGCGTGACGGGCCCCGTGATTTGTCAGCGAACGACAGCATGGATCCAATCCCAAAGCTCATCGATATTGCGTCCGGTCTTCGAAGAGGTCAGAATGACGGGCACTTCCATCGCATATCCGGAGAGTACGTCTTTCACGCGGCGCTCGCTCTTGACGCGCTCATTGCCGGATAGTTTGTCGGCCTTGGTGAGAACGATCACGTACGGCACACGCCCACCGCGCATGGTCTCCATGATGTCCCGGTCCAGGCTCGTGGGTTCGTGGCGACTGTCGACGAGATGGAAAACGAGCCGAAGTGGTTCGCGATCGCTCAGGTAGGTTCCGATGAAGCGACCCCATCGATCCCGCTGGTCCCGTGCCACTTTCGCATATCCGTAGCCTGGCAGGTCGACGAAATAGAAGGCGTCGTCTATCAAGTAGTAATTGAACTGCTGAGTCTTGCCCGGTGTGCCACTCGTCCGCGCCAGCGATCGTCTGCCCACCATCGCATTGATCAGTGAGCTCTTGCCTACGTTCGATCTACCGATGAAGGCTACTTCGGGCCGGCCGTCATCTGGCAGCTCCGACCAACGAACAGCGCCCTTGACGAACGTAACGGATCGCGGTTTCACGGCCATGGGGGCCTCAACCGTCGGAGAGGTGAGTCAAGCTGTCGCGAAATGCTCCCTTACGGTCTCTCCGAGGACGGCCGGATTCTTTATGACGACGGCCCCCGCCGATTCCAGAGCCTCAAACTTATCCTCGGCCGTGCCTTTGCCGCCGGAGATAATGGCGCCGGCATGGCCCATTCGCCTGCCCGGAGGCGCCGTTCGGCCGGCGATAAAGGCGAACACCGGCTTCGTCATGTGGTCCCTGATGAAGTCGGCCGCCTCTTCTTCAGCCGTACCTCCAATCTCGCCGATCAAGACGACGGCTTCCGTTTCGGCATCCTGCTCGAATAGCTCCAACGCATCTGTGAAGCGGGTGCCGATGATGGGATCACCTCCGATACCGACGGCTGTACTCTGGCCCAGGCCCTGCCTCGTCAGCTGATCGACGGCCTCGTACGTAAGTGTTCCTGAGCGAGAGATGACTCCGATGGGTCCCTCCTGAAAAATCATCGCGGGCATGATGCCCACCTTCGCTTGCCCGGGCGTGAGCACCCCGGGACAATTCGGTCCGATGAGCCGCGCTCCCTTCTTCTGCACGAAATGATATACGGGGATCATGTCCGCGATAGGGATCCCCTCGGTAATGCAGACGATGACGCCGATGCCGGCGTCGGCGGCTTCGAGGATGGCATCTGCGGCGAAAGCCGGTGGAACGAAAATGGCCGCCGTATTCGCGCCCTCCTTCTCCACAGCCTCCACGACCGTATTGAAAACAGGCCGATCCAGATGACGCTGCCCGCCTTTACCGGGTGTGACGCCGGCGACGAGATTCGTTCCGTATTCAATCATCTGCTCGGAATGGAAGGTGCCTTCCGAGCCGGTAAATCCCTGGACGACGAGGCGCGTCTCTCGGTTGACGAGAATTGACATACTAGAACCAAATTAATGGGCTTCTTCACACACACGCGAGCCGTAGCATAGTACGAAGAGGCCTTCTGGCGGTGAATAAAGGTTCGGCTAAATCGCCGGAAACGCTGGAGGGTTCTTCCAACGAAGGGTAAGTTCATTCTTTCCTCCCATCCCAATCCCCTCTCACGAAAAACGGTTGATGGCCGCTTCGGCATTTCGAGGATGTCTGCTGTGCACGATCGGTGCGCTATTCGTTCTCAATCCACTCTCGCCATCACAGGCACAACCCGTCACCCAGCCGTTCACCTTCAGCCTCGTCGGCCATACGATGCCGCACGTGACGCACGCCACTCTGGCTCTGGGCGACGTCGACGATGACGGGGATCTGGATGTCTATCTGAGCGGAGTCTCGGGTGGAGCCATCGTGACCGGCCTGTATCTGTATCGTGAGACCGAGTTGCGCGACGGACTCACCACTTTCATTTTCGAGCAAGCGGACGCCCCTCTGACCGAGCTGGTTTACGGGTCGGCGGCGTGGGGCGATTTCGATGGCGACGGCGACATCGACCTGGTGGCATCCGGCAGCCGCACGATTGACCGTCCGTATGAACTCGCTACCATGCTCTATCGAAATGATGGAGGCAGACTCGTGGCCACTGACGTGTCGCTCGAAGGTTTTCACAGTGGTGCGGCCGAATGCGGAGATTTTGATGATGATGGCGACCTCGATCTTCTCATTGGCGGTGAGGACGTGGAGGGCAGAAGCCGGACCATCCTGTACAGAAACGAAGGAGGAGATTTCGTCGATGCGGAGGCGGGCCTGCCGGGCCTTGCCTTCGGGGCAGCACGCTTTGGCGATGTCGATAGCGACGGAGATCTCGACCTCGCGCTTGCCGGCGTCGGGGAGGACGGGACGTATGCCGCCGTTTATAGGAATGCAGCCGGTACGTTTACGATTTGGGGCCGTCTCGAACCACTCATCTTCGCTTCATTCGAATGGGGCAACATGGACGATGACGATGATCTCGAACTTCTGCAGAGCGGGGGCCGCCTCGACGAGCGAATTCTCAGTGGCGTTACCCGACTGTACACCCCTAGATCTACGAGATTCGATTCCGTCGAGGTCGGGCTGTTCGGTGGCCTTTCCGGCCGCGCGACATGGGGAGATTACGATCAGGACGGAGATCTCGATGTCTTCGTGATCGGCGGGGCGACGGCGCTGGGAGCTCGAAGGGCGACCGTTTTCGAGAATACGCCGGACGACTTCTTCCCGAAGTCCTATCTGATAGGCGTCGTGTTTGGCGAGGGATCTTTTGGAGATATCGATGGAGACGGGGACCTGGATCTTCTGACGGGCGGATTGCCGTCGGCGGGCACGCCGCTTCTGAATCTGTACGAAAACCGGCGTCAAGTCATCACACCACTGAGTGCACCTGAAGAATTGTCGGCGCGGGTAGACGGCTCGGCAGTCAGACTAGAATGGGGGCTAACGAGCGGTGCGGCATCGTACAACGTGCGCGTCGGCACGCAGCCGGGCGCATCGGACGTGCTATCACCCATGGCGGCATCGTCCGGCCGCCGCCTCATTGCTGCGCGGGGTAATGCGGATGCGGCCCGCTCCATCCGACTGGAGAACCTTCCCAGGGGCACGTACTACTGGAGCGTGCAGAGCATCGATCACTCCTATCGTGGCTCGAAATTTTCGCCGGAGCAAACCTTTAGCATTGCTTCGGTTACGTCCGTGGATGAGCCGCAGGCACATGTCGAACTTTCGACACGACTCCATCCTCCCACTCCGAACCCGAGCGAGGGTCCCGTAACGCTACGGTATGAGGTCGCACGTCCGTCTCGCGTTCGCATCCAGATTCTCGACGTGCTGGGGCGGCGGCTCGCCACGATCGTCGACGGAGATCACGCGCCGGGCGCATACGTCGCGGAATGGGATACACGCTCGGCCACTGGATCGAGCGTGAGCTCCGGCCTGTATGTGTGTGTCTTCGAGGCAGGGACGCACCGCGAGGCGAGAACGCTGGTGTTATCGCGGTGAGACGATAATGAAGACTCCTTCCGTGGTCAGATATCCTGCATCCTCGATCTCGAGATCCATCAACCGATCCCTCGGCGCTGGTGTGGCCGTGATCCTTCTCATTGTGTCTAGCGGTGCTTCCGCACCGGCGGCAGCACAGCTCACGGACCTCCTCCCGATTGAATACGTGATTCCACCAACTCGCTATTCCTCACTCGAGCTTGCCGATCTGGAGGGAGATGGAGACCTGGACCTCGCCATCACCGGCCTCAACGTCAATGGCTCACCCATCGTTGGGGTCTTCTTGATGGTGGACCAGCCTTACCTCGTCAGTGCCGGTCAGAATGATCCCTACATAGTAAAGGAATTCGAGAGCCTGAATGTGGCGGCGCCGGGTGTAGCGTACGGCGAGCTGACGTTTGCCGACTACGATCAGGATGGTGACCTTGATTTCGTGATCACCGGCCTGGTCGATTACGTGGATGGCTTTGAAAGAATCAACGAGCCGATCGTTCATGTGTATGAGAATCTCTGGCCACCTGAACGAGACCTGGAAGGCTGGACCTCGCCGTTCGTGAAGCGATTCGAGTTGTCGGGTCTTTACCAGAGTGCCGCCGGCTGGGGCGATCTCGACGGTGATGGCGATCCCGATATCGTCGTGTCGGGCTTGCCCGCCATCGGCGCGCGGGAGGGAGTCACGCGTGTTTATAGAAACGATGGAGATGCGTTCGTCGAAGTGCCGGTGGAGCTTCCCGGCGTGAAGTGGGGCGATGTGGCGTGGGGCGATTTCGATGGCGACGGAGACGCCGATCTCGCCATCATGGGAGATGCGAGTGATGGCGCCTACATCACGCGCGTGTATCGAAATGAGGGGGACGGGACCTTCGTTGACATTGGGCTGCCCGCTCCCGGGCTCGCACACGGGAGCATACAATGGGCAGACTACGATAACGATGGGGACCTCGACCTGCTGGTCAGTGGAATGCGACTCGACCCTCGCCTCATGCTAGGTGTCACCCTCGTCTACAGGAACGATGGGGGCATCCTTGTCGAGTCAGGCCACGCGTTCGAGGGCATCGGAAATGGAGCCGCCGCCTGGGCAGATCTCGAAGGGGATGGTGATCTGGATGTGTTCCTCCTTGGCACCTCTGAAGCCCTCGGTGAGCCGGTGCTTCGCATCTACGAATTTGTGGATGGCGGATATACGCACGTTCTGGACGCTCCAGGGTATCGCTTCTCGGCGCTGGCCGTCGGTGATTACAACGGGGACGGAGATGCGGATATCGTCCTCACGGGAGAGTCGGGGCAGTTCACACAGTTTCAATTCCTGATGAACTGGCTGAATCAAGACTGCGCGATCAAGTGGTACCCGTTCGGACTTACTCCCGCGTGTTCACCGTAGTCTCGCTCATTCGTTGAGTGACACGACGAAGCGGTTGCTTGATGTAGGATGCGATGACACCCCACATCGCCAATGCTTCGTTCGTTCGGAAGAAGGGTGCGGCGAGGGCGATGCCCCTCCAGAGATGTGATCGAGCCTCGGAAAACCGGCCTGCGTTCGACAGCAGATTTGCGGCCCGGTAGTACAGCGTCGTGAGCTCTCCTCGGATGAGACGATCAAACCGGTAGTCGAGATGCCGGTTGAAGGTGTGGAGTGCGTCGATGACCGTCTTGAGATCGTCATATTCGCGATACCTCGACATCGTTGCCGCCCACACTCCGCCCGAGTGGATGCGATACACGCCCATGATCTCGTCGATGTAGCCGATATCCCCGTGCTCTGCGTTCAGGATGTGGAGCGGCCAATCCCCAAACGGAAACTCACGGAACCACGAAGGGAAGTCATCGAAGAGCCGTGCTCGAAACATGACCGAGCACGTTGCCATGAAGTTCGTTCGTACGAGGTCGGCGAGCGTCGATACGGTTTTGGGGATGCCCGCTGAAATCTTCTCGGCTGAATTCTCCAGATGGAATGGGTGAGGGGATTTGCTTTCCGTCTCGTAGATCACCTGGACGTTGTGAAAACAAATGGCACAGTGCCGGTTTGCCTCCAGAAAGTCGACCTGCTTTTGAAGTTTCTGGCTTGAGGTCCAATAGTCGTCTCCATCAAGAAGAGCAATGTAGTCACCTCGTGCCGCATCTATGGCACGCGTCAGAACTTCATTGTCGTTTTGATTCTTTTGGGAGAGTAGTAGTCTGATCTTGTCTGGAAATCTTTGTTGATATTCGAAAAGAATTGGTCGAGTGTCATCCGTAGAACAGTCCTCGCTAACAATTACCTCGTAATCGAAATCAGTTTTCTGGTCGAGAACACTGTCGAGAGCCTGGCGAATAAATCGGGCGTGGTTGTATGTAATGAGCACTACGGATACACGCATCGAAACGTGGCGATGGCGGGCCGATTGAAATCAGGGCGTGGTCGATACAGACCGGGTCTCCAGGAGCTCACGCACGTGATCCGAGTGGCTGACGGCCAATCGAATGATGCCCGCGATGGTGGCGATGTCATCAGGCCCGACAGCCGTTCCCGTAGGGAGCGTCAATACGCGCCCGGCAAGTAGCTCCGTATTTCGAAGCTGGAGGCCTGCGTTCGGGAAGTACGTTCGGTAGGGTTCCATCCTGTGGCACCCCGGATAGAAGTAGCGGCGAGCCATCACCCTCTCCGCCCACAGCAAAGCCTGAAGCTGATCACGTGTCAGTCCGGCTTCCGACTCGTCGATCTCGAGAACGACATACTGAAAGTTGCACGATTCGGTCTCATCGTAGGAGAGCATACGCACCCCCTGTAGACCCTCGAAGGCTTCGCGATATCGAAGGTAGTTCTGATGGTTGACGGCAACGAACTCGTCGAGGCTCTCAAGCGAGGTAATGCCCATGGCCGCGGCGACTTCACTCATCTTCCCGTTCGTGCCGATATAGATCACGTGGTCGTAGTCAGCGAAGCCGAAGTTTCGCATGAGGCGAATCTTGTCGGCAAGTTCGCCATCATTCGTCACGATGGCTCCACCCTCGAACGTGTTGACAAATTTGGTGGCGTGAAAGCTGAACACCTCCGCCGATCCGAAGGAGCCGATTGGCCGACCACGATGCGAGCATCCAAACGCATGCGAGGCGTCGTAAAGGACTCGCAGCCCGTGCGCCCGCGCGATGTCATCGAGTCGCTCGACATCGCAGGTTCGTCCCCAGAGATGGACGCCGATGATTCCCGTCGTTCGCGGTGTGATCAGTTCCTCGACGCGCTCCGGATCTATGGTGTGCGTCTCACGATCCACGTCACAGAAAACGGGGGTTATCTCCTGCCACTGTAGCGCGTGTGCAGTAGCAACGAAGGTGAATGATGGCACAATCACCTCTCCGGTAAATTCGAGTGCCCGTACGGCGATCTCGAGAGCTATCGTGGCGTTGCATATCGCAATGCAATGATCGACGCCAACGTGCCGGGCAATGGCTTGCTCGAATTCTTCGACGTAGGGGCCCTGATTCGTCAGCCACCTCCGGTCCAGGAGATCGTTGATGCGTTCCAGCAGCCGCTCCCTATCCCCTATGTTCGGACGGCCGACATGGAGCGCCTCGGGGAATGCAGGATTGCCGCCGAACAAAGCCAGGTCTGAGGGACTCTGCTTCATGGGTCAGGCGGCCGAATCAGGTCGGAAGACAAACGGCTGCGGCAACTCGAGATCACCCTTGACTCCCAGGTACATCCCGCGCCCGAAAAGCCCTTCGCGATCGTACGCCACTCGCAGGCCCGACCGTTCGAAAGCATCTCGGTATTCCGCATCTGTGAATAAACCCATCTCGTGTCGCTCCGTGAAATGGGTGACACCCTCCGGCGTACCGACGAGATAGTGAATGTCGAAGATCGAGCGATTCTCCTCTTTCTCGCTCAGGTACATCCACGTGATTTTCAGATCCGGCGTGTCGGCGTGATTCACTGCCAGATGCCCCACCCAGTATTGCTCTGGAGTGAACCATGGTTCGATCACGAGCACACCGTCGTCATTGAGGTGCGAAGCCATGCTGGATACGGCGCGGCGCAGGTTCTCCAGTGTTCGGACGTACCCAATCGAACTGAACAGACAGGTGATGACATCGAAGGTGCCGTCCAGCTGAAAGTCGATCATATCTGCCTGGTGGAACGGCACATCCGGGCATCGTTGGCGCGCGATCTCGAGTAGATCCGGGTTCAGGTCCAGGCCCTCGACCTGGTAGAACCTCTGGAGGGTCGCCAGATGCATCCCTGTTCCACAGGCCACATCAAGTAGGCTCTTCGCTCGGGAATGTACCCTCGAGAGCAGATCGTGGAGCTGCTTCGACGCCGCCTCATAGTCCTTAAAATGGTAAAGCGCGTCGTAGAACGCGGCGGATTTAGTAAACATTCCAAATGGTAGTTCTGGATCTGAAGGTCAGGGTCGTCGATAGGGCGGGAAGTAGCCAGATCGCGCCGCATCCACATTCACTTCCCGACACAACGACTCGAATACAGGAGTATCGTAGATCTGTTTGAGCGCCTTTAGCGGCTTCGCATCCCCGCCAAACCGTCGCTTGAACTCCGCCAGCGAGTCGTTCTTCCGGATGCCTCCTCCGAGATCCATCCAGTGAATATCGAGCGACCGAGCATGCTCGATGCCGCACCAGAGCAACGGCGCTGCATGCCGGCGCCCTTCCGGAATGGATACGTTGAACAGATAGGTAGCAACATCCCTGGTACAGGCGAACATAGAGACGGACTCGAGCCGGTCATCCTCATTCGCCGCTCCAAACATGAACACGTTCTCGAGTCCAGTGAGAAATGATAGGGTTTGAGGTGAGAACTGATATACAGACGAGGCGCCTTTTGCCGACATGAATTCGTGATAGTGCCTCAGGAAGAAATCGGCGAGTCGCTCTCGGTTCTGCACGATACGCATAGACTTGTCCATGTCGCGCACGACTCGCCTCCTGTTCGTGGACAGGCGTGCGAATAGCTCATCTAACGACCGCCGCAGGTCAATCACGTAGATCTCATTCTGCTCTTCCAGCTCATGGACGGGGTAGAGAGACTCATCCATGAGCAGCGGGTGGATGGCAAAGTACCCGCACACGTAACCGCGGGTCCGAGCGAACTGACGCCAATGGTGTCCAAACTCCGGACATGTCCCGTTGGAGACGAAGCCCGAAAGACCATACGGCGTGACGATGTCGACGTATCCAGAAAAGGTCCGCTCGGCAACTGGACAGACGATTCGCGTCTCACCACTTGTGTACACATACAGATAGGTGGGATATCCCGTCGTAAGACGCATAGCGTACGCGTTCTCCCACGTGTGGGCGAAACCATGTCTGACGCCGTCGAGAGCGCGATTCCATCCCGAAGGATCGTCCAGTGTGATGCAGGCTTCGTGGCCCATTCTTCCGTCAGACATACACACGGTGGAGGTTCACGTCGCCTCCCTGTAGACGTAGGCAGTGTATTCGTAGAGACCATAATCGTGCCGGATGAGGAAGTGACGACTGAGGTGGGCCGAAATAAAGTCGGTCAGTTCGTCGAACGGCACGTGGAATAGGTCGTCCCTTTCCCAGTCCACGTGCTTGGACATGACGTTGAAGGCGATGCCTTTACGCGCCTTCTCGAATACTACCGCAAGCATCGATGTAAGGTAGTCCCACATTTCGGCGTAGTTCAGGTCGCGCCGCTCGGTAAACACGCCGTTCATGATGACATAGTCGAAAACGGGGACCCGCTCCGGAGTCTCCAGGATGTCGGCGCAGTAGTAATCGACCTGCGCAAATTTCTGCCTGGCCAGATCGATGAACTTTTCCGAGATGTCGAGGCCGGAATAGTTGATGTTCGGGATGTTGTGGCGCCGGATGTATTCCAGAAGGTGTGAGGCACCGCATCCGAAGTCGAGTAGCGTGACGGGTGAGTCGGGCCGCGGCCTGATCACATCCAACATGACGCGGTAGCGGGTATCGGCATCCTCCTTCCTGGGCCAGTCTACACCGAGATGTGAGTCGCCGTGCCTGGCGAGGCAGTCTTCGTAGTGGGCCACAATGCCAAGATATTTCTTTCCGGTGTCCCTCATGGAGCCGGTCGCTCAGGTGAACTCGCCTACGCGGTAGGCCGGGAAGAAGTCGGTGCCGGCCGGTGCGTGTGCGCGTGAAAGCTCGTCGTATGTCGATTGATCGAAGATTCGGCCACACAGATAGGTGGTTCGGGTAGATGATGCCCATCCACGCTTGAACCGGGTCAGCCCGTCGTCGGAGTCAACCGTGAGCCCCGCCCCTGCGCCGAGATTCAGCCAATCCAGGCCTTCGGCGTGAAAATGCTCGATGGCCCGGGTGAAAAGGGCGAACGATGCTCCCAGTTCATAACCGACATCGCTGTAGGCGCCGAGGTGGTAGTAGGCGCGCCGACTCTGCACGTACCAGAGTATCATTCCGACGGTCTGACCGCTGTGGGTAGCCGTGAAGGCCACAAGCCCCGGAACCTTGAACTGGCGTTCGAACGAAGTCCGAGAGAAGCGCGCCACTCCTCTGATATGGTGCCGTCGAATAAGGTTCGAGTACAATTCCAGCCAATCGTCCAGGAGGTGCTCCGAACAGGCGTGAGCAGTCACTTCGAGAATTTTCGCGGCCTTCCGTGCGTTGCGTCTGTGATGAGAAGAAATGCTGCGCTCAAAATCGCCTTTCAGATCGACGACGAAATGTTCTTTGAAAGGACGTACGACATCCACAAAACTCCTTCGGAAAAGTGATTCGTCAACATCCGCGAAGGGATCTGTGACGGCCGTCATCGAAACGAGGTTGGGCGCACCATGGACTGAAGGAGATACCGTTCCGAGGGCGTCAAGGTCAACCGGCAACTGCGACCAGTCGAGACAAAAGAGGAGCGGATACGGCGCGGTCGCATCGTGGTACTCCGTGTCGGGAATGCGGCGGATCAGAATGGAGCCGTTGCTTCGGGGAAGTAGGAGCGGGCTTCCGAACTCTGAAAGTGACTCCGCATAACCGGGATGCAAGTAGCCCGATACTCCATCCGCGGATAGAGGGCTAGCGAGAGGCGAGCTCATGGGTTTCCAGGCATTCCGACTGCCATTCCAGGATGGGTCGCACAGCGCCCGGCCACTCGCCATGCCAGGCCCCCCGTAGATCTGGACTGTCGAGGATGTCGAACGAGAGAATCTCAGGATGCGAATAGACGACCCGACTATGATCGTGCACGACCAGCAACTCCACCGTGTAGTGGCCATCGTTCATCAGATCGCCCGGAATGTGGCAAACATCCCGAAAGAGGCCGGCAGGGTAGGGTCCCAAATCTTGTGGCGGAGCCACGTTGAAGACGATGCTGTCGTGCTCGTCCTTTACGTACAGGCTTAGATTCAAGCGGGCATCGGGCTGCAAATTCCAGTATTCGAATTCGAGGACGAAGTCGGTTCGGACATCTATTGGATGGTCCGCTTCGGCACCTTGGGGCCGGACACGCGCCCGGCGTATCCGCACTTTGTCATTGCCGGGGGCCGTGCGAGGGTCGTTCCAGATGTGGTCATTTCCGGCGGAGCGCGAAGCGCGCAGATATCCAGCAACGACGGATGCCGGTTTCCCCTGTGTGGCGATGCGGCCCTCGTCCAGCCAGATTGCCCGATCGCACAGGCTTTGTACCGCCACCAGGTTGTGGCTGACGAACAGCACGGTCCGTCCCTCACCGGTCACCTCCTTCATCTTACCGAGACACTTCCTCTGAAATGCGGCGTCCCCGACGGAAAGGACTTCGTCGACGATGAGTATGTCCGGCTCGAGGTGCGCGGCGACGGCGAAGGCCAGCCGCATGTACATCCCGGTCGAGTAATGCTTGACCGGAGTGTCGAGGAATTTTTCGGTCTCGGCGAAGGCGACGATCTCATCGAACTTCTGTTCGATTTCCGAGCGCTTCATTCCGAGAATGGCACCATTGAGGTAGATGTTCTCGCGGCCGGTAAGGTCGCGATGAAAGCCGGTACCGACCTCCAGGAGTGAACCGACGCGGCCGTGAATCTCGGCGTACCCTTCCGTCAGGTCGGTGATACGCGACAGGATCTTGAGCAGTGTGCTCTTGCCCGCGCCGTTGTGTCCCACGATGCCGACGGCCTCCCCTCGCGCAACCTCGAAGGACACATTTCTCAGCGCCCAGAGCTCCTCATCGAGCTCCGCCACACCGGCGGCACGACCTCGAAGCACGCTTCCGAGCCGACGGAATGGCGCCTTTGCAAGCTCGGTCAGCACCTCCGTCAACCGATCCCGACGCTGTTGTAACCGGCCGATGTGGTACATCTTGCCGAGGCCCTCAACCTTGATGGCGATCTCACTCATCCCTCTAGGCCAGATCGGCAAAGGTTCTTTCGAGACGCCGGAAATAATAGGCTCCACTAAACAAGACCAGGAGCGCGGCCGCCGCCGAGACGGCCACAATGGGTCCCGGGGCGGCGTTCGTGTCGAGCAGAGCCCATCGGAATCCCTCCACGACACCGGCCATCGGATTGATTCCGTAGATGCTTCGCCAGGGCTCGGACAGGAGGCTGCTGGGATATGCTATCGGGGAGATGAAAAGCCAGGCCTGGACGACAAAAGGTACCACATAGCGAACGTCACGAAACTGAACGTTCATGGCGGCGAACCAGTACGCCACCCCGAGCGACGTGATCATCGTCAGGAGCACAAAGAACGGCAGCCACAAGACCTCGACACCGGGAATGATGCCGTAGAAAAGCATCATGGCCATCAACACGAGGAACGAAAGCGCGAAGTCTACGAGCCCTGCGACGACGGTTGCGGTCGGCATGATGAGGCGCGGGAAGTACACCTTCGTGATCATGCTGGTGTCCAGCACGAGGCTGTTGGAAGCCTGTGTCAGGGCGTTGGAGAAGAAGTTCCACGGCACGAGCGCGGCGAATGCAAAGACGGGATACGGCAGACCGTCGGACGGCACCTGCGCTAATTTGCCGAAAAACACGCTGAAGACGACCATCGTGAAGATGGGTTGTAGAAGTGCCCAGGTGCCGCCGAGGATCGTCTGCTTGTAGCGCACCTTCAGATCGCGCCAGGCGAGGAAATACAGCAACTCCCGGTATTCCCACAGCTCGTCCAGCCGAAGCGGTACCCACCCCTTGATCGGTCGGAGGACCGTCACGGGCAGAGGTGAGTGCGCGATGGTATCGTGACGTCGGCTCATGCCTCGCGTGAAGACGGATTTCGAGCGGGTTGGAAGCGTCCCTTCAAGAACCACCGACCCATGCCTGATGCGATTCCGAGAAGATACCTGGCCGTGCCGCGGCGTTTTGGCGATGGCGGCGTCGATCGTATCGCTCCAAGGCGCTGGCGCACGTCTTGCATCATTCGTCGCAGCATGTATGGATCGCGAAGGCTCATGTGCTTCGCGTAGTAGGCTCCCTGCCCTCGCCCGTAATGGTAGCGAAGGTCCGCGTAGTCGTCGATCGATCTCCACGCTCGATGCCGCACGACCATCTCCGGTTCGTAGGCGATGCAAAAGCCCGACTCCAGCAACCGAAAACAAAAATCGTTGTCTTCGGCAGCAGGATACGACGTCCCCGGGCCGATCCGTTCGTCAAATCCCCCGACCGTGTCGAATGTGGAGCGGTACATCGCCATATTCATCGGAAATAGCACTTCGATGCCCTCGCGCTCCCGATAGGTGCGTGGGGTTTCGTCCGTGATGGTGGACAAGTTAAACCCGCCGCCCACCTCCGGTTCGCCGGGAAGCACTCGCCCCGTGATCACCCATCTGTCGCCCTTCTCCATCAACATGCGCCTGCAGACCGAAAACCAATCCTGCCGCACCAACACGTCGTCGTGGGTAAACACGAGCAGGTCGTGGGCGGCCTTAGCTACACCCAGATTGATTGCTCGACTCAGACCGACCGTTTGCGTCCATACATATCGAATTACGCACTTCGTTGAAAACGTCTCCGATGCGAGTGCGGCGTCAGGGTCGTCACTTTGATCGACGATGACGATTTCTTCCGGCAGTTCGTCGCCCTCGATGATGGAAAGCACGGCCTCCTTCAACAGGGTAGGTCGGTTTCGGGAACAGATGATCACCGACGCTGCGGACTTCTGCGATTCGGTCATCGAGCATTTGCGTCCTGCTTGACGGCTCTGACGGTGACTATCAGCGGAAAGTAGGGGTCGTCGACCTCGAGATCGCGCCCGGATAGTTCCTCCCTGGCCATTCCAGCGAGGAAAGCGATTCCCGTGAGCACGTTGCCATGTGCCTGCACGGTCACACGGTTCGAGCCGAATACATCGCCAAAAAGTTTTCGGCTCGAGGCCGGCGTAAATCGCCAGTAATCACTCTCGAGTCCGTAGCGGGTAGCGAGCCGACTGATGACGGGGACAGTGACAAGAAGCACTCCTCCGGGCCGGAGTATCCGATGAGCATGCTTTACGGCGGCATGCACATCGTAGATCAGTTGTAGGGTCTGCGTCAGTATGAAGCAATCGAATCGATCGGATGCGATCTGCCCCGCATCGGCGAGATCGGCAAAAATCGTCGCCGACTCATTTTCCGGATCGACATCCAACACATCACGCCGAGTTACACCCGTACCGAATCGATCCGTGTACGCGTTGTCTTTGATTTCGAGCACGTGTCCGGTGATGTCATTTCGATGCTCGTCGAGAAACCGCTCTATGTAGAACCTGTCGATGGGCGTACCGCGATCGAATCCCCAGTGATCGCTGAGGGGTCGCGTTTTGCGAAGCGTCCCCAGCCAGGCAGGATGTCGAAGGCGCTGCATACGCTTGCGGAAATCGTCCCGATTGTTCGATGAATCGCTCATCGGCCGGCGAAGCTGATTGGGAGATCTAGAGGTATTCGACCCCGGGATCACTTTCAGAGTGTGGGCACCCGATCCCCGTGCGCCAACTCCTCCCTCCACAAGCGATAAAAGAGCCCATCGCGCAGCGCCTCGGGCGGCGGTGTTCCACCCAGGTCATCAGACAAATGGACGTACTCGGATCGGCTGTGAATCATCCATGTGAGCAGGCGGAGTGGGTGCATGGTGGAGGCAGGCATATCGAGCCGTTTCGCATACCGGATCTGGCACTCGCTGAATATCCGGCCGACAAAACTGGAGGGCTGCATGAGCTTTCGGTAGACCTCTACAAAGCGCCCGGACCCCATCGCTCGCTTGTGGAAGAATGCCTGAAAGGTCAGGAAATACACGAGATCCAGCAATGGCAGACCCTCGCGTTCGCCGGACTCCCAATCCAGCACTCCGATCGAGCCGTCGGGAGCGACGAGAACATTCCAGGGACCGAGATCACGCTGTTCAAACACTATCGGCAGCGAATCGAGCCGGTTAAGAACGTCTCCGGCCTTCTGCAAATCCTCTTTCTCCAGCACATCTCCATATTGGGATGAGAACGTTTCCAACGTTGCATCCACGAGACGTGCTCCCCATAGTGATCGATCCACGGGCTGAGATTCGCCGGCGAGGTCGGCGAGCCATTTTGTGACGCGGTGCGCCAGGGAGCGATAGGTGCTGCGCCGCAATTGGATCCAGAGGGGTACACCGGGCAGGTATGTCAGACCCAGCATTTGCATGCCATCTCGCTCCTCGCTGAATAACACGCGGGGCACGCCTTTAATGGGTGTCTTTCGAGATCGATGCAGGGCGTTCAAAACGTCTGCCTCTTTCTTAAGCGCCGGGATGGCTTCGGGGATGCGAGGAAGTTTTATAACGGCCATGGGTTCGGTACTCGGCTCTCTAAAGGCGAGACCGACCACCTTGCTGATGGATCTTCGCCCGGGCGTGAGCAGCATCCAAAAAAATGCCTTCTTTGACACGACACCGGACCCGTCGACTGGTGGGATCACGTTCGATTCGACCAGGGCAGACGCCACGGCCTCGGGGATGGCCGTCAAGGCGGGCTCCTTCGGGGTAGAATGGCCCGGTACGCTATGTCCCCTCGCGGCATCGGCAGCCTTCAAAGCGATCGTGCACATGGGGGTGGGCGAAGCCAGGCGCCTCGACATTCGCAGACGGTGCAGCGCAAGGACGGGCGAGCGCACGCCAAACCTTCCGGGAATGAACGACAGAGTCGGTGCCTCGCGGACGTATCGCAGGGCACCGACCGCATCGAGTGGAACCCACAATCTCGTGGAGCCGCTTTCCGGATCGGGCCATGCCCAATAGGAGCCCAGCACATCGAGGCCTGACCCCTGCAGCATCTGGAGCATCGATGCACGCTGTCCGGGATCGCGCCATTCCGCATAGAAGGCGCCTCGCGGCCGCAGCAGTTCAAAGGCCCGGCGTATTGTGTTCGGGTCCGGATCGACCGCCACAACGAGATCGCAGGAGCTCAGCGGTGTATCCTCCTGAGCCTCCACATGCTCGGAAATCATCCGAACGCCATCCTCGAGCGTTCCCCTGGCGAAGCATGCGCTCCGGCTGGGATTCGGTTTCGGGAGGAGGAATCGCCAGTCGACACGCCTTAGCAGCTGATTCCGCGACGCTTCTCTGAGATCGGGTAGCGATGTCACGCCCGTGCCTCCGCGAGCAGTTCATCGTAGAGGGTGCTCACCGTTCGCACCATCGCCTCGACGGAATAGTTTTCGCGAACCAGCTCTTGGCCCGCCCTGGCCATCGCGCGCGCGTCGGCGGAATCGTTCAGGATGCGTCGGATGGCATCTGCAAGGGCACCCGGGTCACCGGCAGGCACGAGGAGACCGGTGCGGCCGTCCTGAATAACCTCGGGGATGCCCCCGACTGCGCTGGCCACGACCGGTTTACCGACCCCAAGGGCCTCGAGTATGGAAAGAGGAAATCCTTCGTAGAGGGATGGAAGCACGAATACATCGCATGCAGCCAACAGACCGGGTATATCGTCGCGAAAACCCAGAAAGCGAACGCGTTCGGCGAGACCCAGCTGATGTGCCCGGCTTTCCAGTGCCTGTCGGTCGGGGCCGTCGCCGGCGATCAAGAAATCGGCCTCCGGAACCGACGAAGCGGCATCCAAAAGGTATCGTATGCCCTTCTGCTCGGCCAGCCGCGCGATGGTCAGCACGACAGGTCGACCCTCATCCGACCCATCCTCAGAACGAGGGCCGCCTGACGTGTCGAAGTGTGATAGATCAACGGCATTAGGAATCGTCTGGATCATTTCGGGACGGAGGCCGAACGTTGAGCGCATGCGATCGGCATTTTCATCGGAGACAGCGATGTAGCGGTCGACGGCTGCCGACACCAGTCGCCGCTTCAGACGCATGAACGCATTGTAGGGCAGATCCCAGAAGAGCTGCATCGTCGCGGTCACCACGGGGACGCGAGCGAACCGAGCCAGGAGGATCGCTTCGGTACAGGCCAGCGGCCACGTCAGGTGAGCGTGGAAGATGTCGGGGGTTGAACGGCGTAGTTGCCACACGAATTGCGGCCAATTCGCCGCGTTCCGGCGCCGGTCGAGTGGGGGTACCTCCACAACCTCGATACCCGACTCCGCCACATCGCGAATCCACCATGGAATTTCGGGTCCTGATGGATGGAAATAGAGCACTGGGTGCCAACGCGCCCGATCAAGTCCCGTGATGAGTTGAACGAGCGCACGCTCAGCTCCGCCGAACTCCTTCGAGTCGGTGAAATGCACGACCGTTCGCCTCATCTCTGCAGCTCCCGGAGTGCTACCGGTACGTTCGTCGGCTCCAGCTCGGCATGCTCTCGGAGAGCGGCCCGCGCCCCCAACCAGTAGAAGTAACCGAGCACGTGAACGTAGGTCGATCTCAAAGCTAGACCGGGCCGTGATTCCAGCAGGGAATATAGCCGCATCACACCCTGTGGAATGGCCGGCCAGACCTCACTGATCCGTAGGAGGCCATCCCGGATGAGCCGGACAGGCCACGGCGCGTGCGAATAGGTCCCCAGTTTGAGGTCGTCAAAGGCCTCGGGGTGTTTGTGCGCGAGGAGGACGGCCGTGCGTCCCTTCGCCGTCGTATCCCGCGCGAGCGCCGCGAAATCCTTCGTGTAGCACTGGAAGGCAACGGCATCGGGAGAATATATGAGAGAGACACCGGCATCCCGGAGCCGCAATGAGAGATCCAGATCCTCGTTCCCGTAGACCTCGAAGTCTTCGTCGAAGCCGCCTATTTCGAGCATCAGGTCTCGGGGGATCGAAAAGTTGCCGCTGTAGAAATCCCGCAGCTGGAGTTGATAGCCGGGCCGGGCCAACATTTCGAGGTGCCGGTTGAATTTCGTGCCGACGTATTGCACCACGGGAGAGCAGTCAGGCTCTATCCGGATGGGCACGGCACCAAGCACTCCGATCCCGTCTCGGCCATGGTGGGCCCGCAGATGCTCGTCCAGGAGGCTCGGGATTGGCTCCATATCATCGTCGAGAAGCACGAGGAGCTCCCCCTCCGCCCGATGAATGGCGGCGTTGCAGGCCGATGCACGCCCGCGGTTGTCCTGGTGGTGTGCAACCAGACGGTATGGCAGGTCGAGGCTCGCGATCATCTCGAGGGTGCCGTCCGTAGATCCGTCGATCCCCACGACGACCTCGAATGCTTCAGGAGAAAGGGTCTGTCGCGCCAGGAAAAGCAGCGTATTTCGCAGCAGACCGCAGCGCTGATACGTGGGAATGATGACGCTGACTCGGTACGTTTTGCTCATGGGACCTCCTCGAAGCTCAACGTGCCGGTGTGAGCCTGCGACGCAGTGCGCGGGCCTTATCCCAGAACCTTTCGCCGATGGAATGAGCCGTTCTCACACGAGAGGTGAAATCGAGCAGGCCCTCGCTCCCGTTAATAGGGACGCGATGAAGCGCCATCAGGTCGTCGTTCGGTTCGGATAAACCAATTTGGACCGAGCATGCCGTCTCGAAGCCGGCTTCCCGGGCAAGCCCCCGCACGCGCGCATCATAGTCTCCGAAGGGATAGGCGAAGTGTCGAATGGCCGTTCCGAGGGAATCCTCGAGCAGGCGCTTCCCCTTGCGTAGCTCGGCCAGGCATTCATTCGATGGTAGTTGTGTGAGTCTGGGATGGCTCATCGTGTGGGCGCCGCACTGGAATCCCGCCGCCATGAGTTCTCGAACCGAAGTCCAATCGGCCAGCGGAAACGAGCAGCCGCGCTCGGCTTGAAGCCAGGCACTCTCACGTCCAATCAGACCGGCCACGAGGTAGAAGATGGCAGTAAACCCAAACTCCTGCAGAATGGGAACGGCATGCTGGATACACGCCTCGAAACCATCATCGAACGTGATGACGATCGCCCGCGGCGGAAGCTCGGAGCTGCCTTGCCGAGCGGCTGCGAGGTCGTCCATGGAGACCGCGTTATATCCGGACCGGCGCAGCCACCCCATTTGACGGCGAAAGTCGCCCGGCGTGACGTTGTACTTCCGGAAGGCAGCCGGCGCCTCCGGTGCGATCTGGTGGTACATCAGGATGGGCACTGCGGACTTCACGCTAGGCTCTCCGACAATCGATGGCCTCCTCGTACATGCGCTCGAGTCGAGATGTGTAGGCATTCCACGAATGATGTGCCTCAGCGAAGGCCCGCGCATCGGCGCCCAGACGCCGGCGGCGCTCGACATCGGAAAGGAGGGCGGCGATTTCGCGAGCGAAGTCTTCCGGCCTTTCGACGATGATCAGAGGCCGCTCGCTTGTAGCCGGCAGGCCCTCCGCCCCGAGAGGCGTCGTAACGACCGCCTTCCCATGCGCCATCGCCTGCAGGATTTTGACGCGCATGCCGCCACCCGAATATAGCGGCGCGGCGACCACAGTGGCCCGATTGATGTACGGGTCGACAGAAGGCACATTGGCGTCAACCTGTACGTAGGCGCTCGCCAGCTCCCTCACCTCTCGTGGCGGGTGGCTCCCTACGATGGCGGCCGCCGCTCCCGGATGAAGCTGTCGAAGTCGCGGCATGATCTCGAGCGCAAGCACGCGCGCGCCTTCCACGTTCGGACGATGTCGAAAGCCGCCGACGAAAAGTACCAGATCGGAGTCCTCCGCCCCCTTGTCGGTTTCGACCGGCAGCGACACGCCGAAGGGATTGACTCGCACACGATCGGCCATGTCGGGCGTCAACTCCCGTATTGCCGCTGCATCGCGCGGTGTAAAGACCTGAATGCGGTCGAACTGCCGCCACATAGCCGCCTGACCCGTCAGGCCGTCGTCGCGGTGGTCGTTTACGACTTCGTGCTCGATCAGTACCGACGGAAGGTCATCGCCGAAATCGTAACCCCGAAATCCGATCCCCTCCACGTGCAGGAGATCGAACCGCCCGCTCGCCTGGAGATCGTGGATGCAACGCTGCATCCGATCATCGACAGGCAGCTCGGATATCATCGCCCGCCCGGTGCTTGATCGGCGAAGGGAATGCTCGACCCGACGCTTCCAGCGAATCAAACTCGGAGGTACCTTACTTCCGACCTGCTGCACCGCGACGCCGAGCGATTCGAGGTGCGACACCGCACGAACCTCCTCCCTCTCCGCGGCGGCAAAAGTCACCATGGTAAGCGAGTGCAGCCCGGCCAGGGCACGGATCTGCTCGTACATGATGAGAGCGGCGCCGCTGACGGCGTGCGCGTGCGGCACCACAAACGTGACCATCAGCACGTTCATGTCCGGCCCCGCATTACGTAATCGGTCCCGCTGATCGCCGCTGCCGATATTCTCGACGGCCTATTGCGAGCGCTAGCGGGGCCCTGCCACACCGAGCTTCTCGAGCAGCTCCGGGTAGAGCACCCATTCGGTCGTGTACTGGTTGACGGATCCGAAGAAGCCGAATCCGTGCTCCACATTGGAGAACGTGCCGGGCTGAACCAGAATATCCGGATTGAACACGCCTCCTGGAGGCCGCCATGCGTCATCCGACATGGTGAGCCGCATTCCCACGGCCAGCAGCGGGGAACCGGGACGAACGCGAGGCCTGATCTCTCCGATGTCGCGGGACAGCTCCACCTGTATCCTCCAGTCTGTTTCGTTGACGGGAGCACCCACATCGTCATAGGTGATGATGAATTCGCGGAACGGCTGCGTTGGAGGGAATTCCGAGAAACGGTACCATAACTCCACTCGAAACGGCGGAACGTCGATGTTTCTCCACGTGACTGAGTGCGTAAGCGGAGGGTCGGCAAAGGATGGAGGAAGCGTCACCTCGGCGTCTTCGGCGAGCGGGACCACGGTTTCCGCCCACGCTGCAGCGCCATCGGAGCGCTCGACCATGAATCTATACGTCCTCCCTGGTATCGGCCGGAACGGCGCAAAGAATACATGTCCGATGGATCCATCCTCAAAGGTGATCACCGAGTCTCGCCACTCGTGAACCGTGCCACTCTCCAGCACGGTCGACGTCACGACAGCATCCAACTCCTCGGATTCCGTACCGCCAATGTCGCGACGGAAGGGAATAACGCGGACGAACTGCGTGTCGTACGCAGTATCCAGATAGCCGAATATGGTGAAGTAGCGATCGGATTCTATGAATGGATCCACCGTGTTCTCGCACGCGGTCATCAGCCCCAGTAGGAGAAGAGGTACGAGCCACCATCCTCTCGAAGATCTGCGGGGAAAGCTCATACTGGCTAATTATACTCGAGCTTCAAGCCGAAAACGGGAATCAGCGGCAATTGATCGACACGACGCAGCGTGAAGAGGTCCAGATAGAAGAAGTTCAGCCGGTCGTACGAGTTGATGGCTCCGACCTGCGCCGTGACAGAGGCTCCGCCGCCGATGCGAATCGAGCGTTCGAGCGAGACATCCAGGCGATGGTACGTCGGCAGCCGGCCCGTGTACGGCCGCCGGTAGAGCACGCGCTCCATTCCGGGATCTTCGCGCACGTTTACGAGCGAATCCAGCAGCACGAATCGGTCGAAACCGATCGACTGGTTATACGGCAATCCGCTTCCAAACTGCCATCGCGTGCTCAACTGAAAGCCCAAGACATCAACAGCGGCCATCACACTGATCTGGTGCGTTCGATCGTGAGGCGGGGCGTATCGGGTTTCCTCCTCGCCAAATTGCAACTGCAATGCCGGTATTTCGGCGAAGTATGTCACCTCTGACAAGCCATAGCTGGCCGCAAAATAAATCGGGCCTTGTGAAACCTCGACGCGTGCATCCAGACCGACAGCCGTTCCCCGAGCTGAATGGATGCGTGTGGTAAAGCGCGGAAATGCCGTCCATTCGGGCACCACGAGGTCGCTCAGCTGCTTGTAGAACCCCTCGAGCGAAACGTCGAGCCACCGCATTGCATTCATCCGCCAACCAAGGATGGCGTGTCGAGCTTCGGGGACGAAGCCGCGCGGCGAAGAGGACCACGCCGTGAACACATCGCCGACGTCGCGGCGATCGTTGAGTCCGACGATCTCCTGATGGTAGATCCCTCCTGCGGCACTGAGCCGGTGACGTCCGAGGTCCCACGTTACCCGCAGGCGCGGCTCGAGGTACGAGCGCCCTTTGCTGGGGAAGCCCTGGAGCCGAACTCCGGGCTCGATGCGCAGCCCATTCCGCATCGAATACTGCGGGGAGATGTAGGCGCTCGCCTCGGTGACGAACTCCCGCTGTTCCTCAAGATTCTGAAACAGGCCATCCAGGTCTGTGTCGAGCTCGATCGTGTGGACGGCAAGGCCCCAGTTTATAGCCAGGTTTCCGTAATGCTGCGTCACGTTGGCGTCCATTCCGGTGCGGACCGTGCGAGACGACCTTGCCGGACTTTGGGACAGCCCTATTGAGCTCTCCACCTGCGAGCGCGAAATCAGGATCTCCGCAAAGATATTCAGATTGGACGGTAGGAAGATGAACCGCGCTCCGTACGCCAGATTCTCCATCCGCACTTCATCCTCGATCCCGGTATTCTCCAGTGGATTCTCGCCAATCGTACCCCGGTCCGTTGTGTGGATGATGGTGGCCGAAAGGCGTGCACCGGGGCCGATATTAGCGTGCAGCTTCCCAAATCGGTCCGCAAAAGAGAAGGGAAGCGGCGCGTCGACGAGGTGCGAGGCGCCCTCCTCGATCATCGACTGGCGAATCGATCCGAGAACGGAGACCTGATTCGGCACGATGGGCCCTTCAACTCGAAGGGCTGCCACGAAGGGGGCCATCGATGCGGCACCGGAGAATTGTCGCTTGTCGCCCGTGCGTGCGGAGATATCGATGACACTCGATAGCCGTCCCCCGTATTTGCCACCAAAGCCACCCGCATGCACGTCAGCCGTGTTGATGATCTCCGATGGGAATGCCGAAAAGAATCCGACGAAGTGGAATGGCTGGTAAATGGGCATCCCATCGAGCAGGACGAGGTTCTGCGTCGGCTCCCCCCCTCGAATGAAGAATTGTCCGCCTCGATCTCCCTGTGAGACGATGCCCGGCAGCGACGTGAGGTAGTTCGCGAGGTCGGCCGAGACATCCGGCATCGGTACCATCTCGATGTCGGCGGAGCGCACCGTCTGCAAACCGGCCGTGAGCCCCGCCACACCCGAAGCGTCATCCTCCGTTTCCACGACGATCTCATCCAGCTCAGCGCGACTCTCTCTCAGGGAGATGTTGAGGGTGGTGATTCCCTCTGCTAGATCCAGAGTGTCCACGTATGTCTCGAAGCCGATGAAGCTCGCTGACAGAGCGTACGTGCCCAAAGGCAGGCGAGAAAACGAGTAGAGGCCGTCGCTATCGGTGGCCGTACCCCGCGGCTCCTGCCCGGACGCTCTCAGGATGACGTTCACGCCAGGAAGTGGCTGTCCGTCGCTCTGGGATTGGATGAAGCCGCGGACCGTCGCAGTCTGCGCGGCAGCCGGCACGGTCGGGCCGACGAGCACCGCAAGCAGGAGAGCCGCAGCGAAGGCGGGGATGCGCAGGTTCATCCGATCTCAGACTTCCACTAGTTGTCTCTCCACGAAAGCCCCCACCTGCAGCAAGAGGAATTCATCGAAATGGCGTCCCAGAAGCTGCATGCCGATCGGCAAGTGCGGATCGTCGGGATGTACCCCGATCGGCACGACGAGGCCGGGAATACCGGCCAGATTGGCATTCACCGTATAGACATCGCCAAGGTACATTTCGAGCGGGTCGTTGATTTTGCTTCCCAGCCGGAATGGTGGAGTGGGTGTCGCCGGCGTGAGCAGCACGTCCACCTCCTCGAATGCCGCCTCGAAATCCTGCCGGATGAGTGACCGGACGCGCCGCCCCTTGTCGTAGTACGCATCGTAGTAGCCGGACGAGAGCACGTAGGTGCCCAGCATGATGCGCCTCTTCACCTCTTCGCCAAACCCTTCCGTACGCGACCGTGTGTAGAGCGTTACAAGATCCATCGAGTGGTCGCTGCCATTTCCACGACCGGCCCGGTAACCGTAACGGACTCCGTCGTATCGGGACAAGTTGCTGGAGGCCTCGGCGGTGGCCAGCACGTAGTAGGTACCGACACCATACTCCGTGTGAGGCAGCGATACATCACGGATTTCGGCGCCCGCTTCCTCGAGCGCGCGCACGCGCACCTCGATCAGACGGCGGATCCCGTCGTCCAGCCCGTCGGCAAAATACTCCCGTGGAAGTCCGATTCGAAGGCCCTCGACGCCACCTCCCAGCGCTCGGGTGTAGTCCGGCACCTCTACGGGAGCACTGGTGGAATCCTGCGGATCCTGCCCCGCCATGGCATTGAGCATCAGGGCGACATCCGCAACCGTCTTGCCCATCGGGCCGATCGTGTCCAGGGAGGATGCGTAGGCGACGAGGCCGTATCGGCTCACGCGTCCGTAGGTCGGCTTGAGGCCCACGATGCCGCAGAAGGCGCTGGGCTGGCGTATCGAGCCTCCGGTGTCGGTGCCGAGTGCCGTGTGGCAGAGATCGGCGGCTACCGCGGCGGCTGACCCGCCGGAAGATCCGCCCGGCACGTAGTCCGGCGCGATGGGATTTCGCACCTCCCCGAAGTACGAGTTCTCATTCGAGGAGCCCATCCCGAATTGATCACAGTTGGTCTTGCCAATGAAGATCGCACCGGCGTCCCGCAGGCGCTCGATGACGGTGGCATCGAAGAGCGATTCGAAATCCGCGAGCATCCGGGAGGCACAGGTCACGGGCTTTCCACGGATGCAGATGAGGTCCTTGACGGCGACGATCATGCCGGTCAGGGGACCGGCGGTACCTTCTGCGAGCCGGCCGTCGAGTACCCGGGCCTGCTGAAGCGCGCCCTCGTGATCGATCTGGATGAACGCGTTGAGCCGGCCGTTTTCGGCGTCGATGCGATTCAAAAAAGAAGAGACCAGCGCCTCGCAACTGGTCTCTCCTGCCATCAACTTGCGCCGTGACTCCGCGAACGTCATCTCGGAAAGTCGATGCTCAATCAGCCGCGCCGGTATCAGCCGCCGCGGGACTATCCGTCGGCGCGCCGGCATGCGGATGAGGTTCCGAGTGGGTCTCGGTCGGCCGTTGATACGTGTCGGCTCGTGGCGCCGTGCTTCCGTGCTGCGGGGGGCGCGGGTGCTGGATCCGCTGCCGCGTATCGTCCAGATTGAGCTCGTTCTTGATCTCCGTCGTCGCGTCTTTGAACTCGCGGATTCCCTTGCCGAGGCCCCGCGCGATCTCGGGAATCCTCTTTGCACCGAAAACGAGCAGAACGACGAGGAAAATCAGCAGGATCTCCCACGTTCCAATGCCACCCATAATGATTCACCTATGAGCTTATTTTGAGAACACCGGCCGCTCGAGCCTGGCAAAATAGGAAAGCAGTCGACGAAGCCGGTGGCAAGCGAAATCTTGGCCGGATCAGTAGCACGAAAACGTTACCGGGTAGGGTCTGTTCCGATTCGAACCGCCTGATCCCTCCCCTCGAAACTGGACTTAGTCTCGAAAGGTAAGTCATCAAATTGTAGAATCGGAGACCGCATGCCCACCCTGACTCGCGAAGACATTCTGGCGTGGCCCAAGGCAGAGCTTCACTGTCACCTCGATGGCTCATTGCGCATCGAGACCATGCTGGATCTCGCCCGCACTCAGGGATTGAGCGCGCTCCTTCCGGCTGATTCGAGGGAAGGACTGCTCGAGGCCCTTCGGAAGATCGACGAGTCCGAGTCGCTCGAGAGCTATCTCCTCTGGTTTCGATATACGATTCCGCTCATGCAGACGCGGGCGGCCCTTTCCCGGATTGCCTATGAACTTGCCGAGGACAATGCGCGCGAGAACGTGCGGTACCTGGAGGTTCGCTATTCGCCGATCCTGCATACGGAGGAAGGTTTAACGCTCGAGGAAATCAATGATGCCGTCCTGGACGGCCTCCGGCGCGCAGAGCGGGACTTCCCCATTCGCACTGCCGTCATCATCTGTGGCCTCCGCGACCGCTACGAAAGCGAATCGTTGCGACTCGCCGAGCTGGCCGTATCCTATTTCGGCCGTGGTGTGGTTGGATTCGATCTTGCCGGTGGTGAGGCGGGAAATCCGCCAAAACATCATCTGCACGCGTTCTATTATGCGCGTAATCATCTGCTGAACCTGACCATCCATGCCGGCGAATCCTGGGGCCCCGACTCCATCCACCAGGCGCTCTTCTTCTGCGGCGCCCACCGAATCGGCCACGGGACGTCGCTCTACCAGGATGATGCCTTGATGCGATACTTCGTCGATCACCAGATTCCGCTTGAAGTCTGCCCCACGAGCAATGTGCAGACGCATGTAGTCGAAAGTCTGGATCTTCACCCCCTGGCGACGTATATCGAGCGCGGTGTGCCGGTGACCATCAATACGGACAACCGCCTCTTCAGTCGAACGACGGTCACCGATGAGCTATTTCGGGCTCACGCGGAAGTCGGTGTCTCGGAAGAGGACCTGCGGCAGGTGGTTATCAACGGATTCCGACATGCCTTTCTTCCGTGGGAGGACAAGCAGGCCTACGTCCGCACCGCCCGGGAGGAGCTGCAGCAGGGATCATCGAGCCAGGCGGCCATCGAAAGCACCTCTGCCATAGAGCCTCGATGACGCGATACGATTTGGAGTCTCGCCCATGATTTCCTATGACGCGACGCTTGACCGGGCGGTCATTCGTCCCGTGGGGCGGGTTTTCGGCTCGCCGAGCTTACCATCCGACAAATCCATCGCTCACCGAGCAGCTCTATTCGCGGCAGTGGGCGACGGCACGTCGGACATCATCAACTTCCCACGATCGGCAGATCCGCGCTCCACGCTCGCGTGCATCTCGCAGCTGGGAATCGAGATCGAAGAGGCGGGTGATGAGCTCCGCATTCATGGTCGTGGGTTGCATGGCTTGTCGGCACCGTCCGCGCCGCTCGATGCCGGCAATTCGGGCACGACGATGCGCCTGCTGGCAGGCCTCCTGGCCGGCCAGACTTTCGACAGCACGATTCAGGGAGATGAATCGCTCAATCGCCGCCCGATGGAACGCATCGCCAAGCCCCTTCGCCAGATGGGCGCCTCGCTTCACCTTACCGAAGGGCACGCGCCGATTCGCATCGAGGGCGGCCACAGGCTACATGGAATCACTTATCGGCTGCCGATCCCCTCGGCGCAGGTGAAATCCTGCGTGCTCCTGGCCGGACTCTACGCAAAGGGCCCCACGACGGTCATCGAAGAATCCGTTTCCCGAGACCACACGGAGCGAATGCTGGGGCTGTCGACGCTCGATTTCGGCGGCGAGAGACGCATCATGCTCGACGAAGGGACCACGATTTCGGCCAGAGCCTGGACCATCCCCCATGATTTTTCTGCGGCAGCCTTTTTTATCGTGGCTGCTGCGCTCGCGCAAGAGGGTGAGGTGCGGATGGAACAGGTTGGCCTCAACCCCACCCGGTGCGCACTCCTCGATGTACTGCAGGCGATGGGCGCCGAGATCGAGATCTCCAACGAAGCCGAGTATTCAGGCGAGCAGGTGGGCGACTTGATCGTGAAACCGTCTCAGCTCAATGCCATCAGTGTCGAAGGGGATATCATCCCGATTCTGATCGACGAGATTCCGATTCTCGCTGTGGCGGCCACGGCCGCCGAGGGGCGTACAGAAATTCGCGGCGCGAGCGAACTCCGCGTGAAAGAGACAGACCGGATCCGCGCGATGGTGGATAATCTGAGCGCCTTGGGGGCCGACGTCGAGGAGTTCGAGGACGGCTTCGCCATTCAAGGGCCCGCCACCCTCATGGGCACGGCAGTCAGTAGCTACGGCGACCACCGCATAGCCATGGCGATGGCTGTGGCCGGGCTGATCGCGAAGGGCGAAACAACGATCGATCGGGCCTCATGCTCCGGCGTCTCCTTCCCGGGCTTCTGGGAGGAGCTGTCCAAAGTCGTCGAGCCCGCTTGATGAAGGCTTGCCGGGGATCCAGAGGTGTTTCCCCAGATCCACGCATCCGTCATCGGTGAAGGTGACGCCTTCCGACAGGAGCCTCTCCTCCATGACGCTAGGTCCCTCGAAGTGTCGCTTCCCGGTCAACGCGCCGAACCGGTTCACCACACGATGGCATGGCAAGCCCGCGGCCGATGCGCCGTTCAGCGCCCATCCCACCGTGCGTGCCGCACTGCGGACTCCCAGGTATTCCGCGATGTGACCGTACGTGGTAACCTTTCCGAAGGGAATCTGCGCGACGACATCCCACACGCGAGAGAAGAAATCGGCGGGGCTATCACCTTTTGCATTACCTCCACGGCGATAAGATTCAGGTTGATCCGGCATGACTAAGGATTCGGAGTGATGGTTCACAGTCGAGTCCGGACGTTCTATCCGATGACCACTTGCGGCAACAAGCCCTCGTGCCGGCACGTTTAGTGGACGCCAGACGATGAGTACACACATGCACATTGAAGAATCGCTGAGCAAGTCGACCCTCGAGGAACTGGAGGATGGCTTGCGGGGCCTCCAGCGCAACATCTTACTCGCGCCGTATACGACGTTCAAGATCGGCGGTCCGGCCGATTTGTTCTACGAGCCCCGATCTATGGAAGACCTCGCACGAGCGGTTACGCTCGCCCGCGAGCTCTCGGTCCCGTACTTCCTGCTCGGCTGCGGGGCTAATATTCTTGTGGGAGATGGCGGCTTCCGCGGGCTCGTCATCCACAATGCTGCCAACAGGGTGCGGGTCGACCGCGCGGCCGGGCAGATCTGGGTGGAGAGCGGGGCCATCATTTATCCAGACCTCATCCATCTGGCCGTTGAAGAAGGCTTGTCGGGGCTGGAGCATTACGTCGGCATTCCGTCCACCGTCGGCGGCGCGATCTGGCAGAACCTGCACTTTCTCTCGCCGCCCCCCGAGCGCGAGCGCACGATGTTCATCGAAGAAGTCGTCCGCGAGGCTGATATCCTCACCGCGGAGGGCGATCGCAAGACGGTCGATGCGGAATATTTCAATTTCGGCTACGACTACTCCATTCTACATGAGCGGGATGACATCGTACTGTCGGTCACCTTCCAGCTCGAGCCGGGCGACCACGAGCGGATGAAGGAGATCATGGCCGCAAACCTGCAATGGCGGAGAGAGCGGCACCCGCCGCTGGACGCGGAGCCGAGCGCCGGGTCCATCTTCAAGAAAATCGAAGGCATCGGCGCCGGACGCCTGATCGACCAATGCGGGCTGAAAGGCACCCGCATCGGCGGAGCCGAGATCACGCGACGGCACGCCAACATCATGATAAATCGCGGCGGGGCGACAGCGGCGGATGTGATGGCGCTCATTCACCTCGTGCAGAATGTCGTCGCGCGAGAGACGGGCTATCATCTCGAGCCGGAGATATCCTTCATTGGAGAGTTTCATCCGCCCACGAAACAGGCCCCTCAGCGGGTCGACGACGCACAGGCATGAGCTGGCTGAACGGCACCTGGGCCGTTTTCCAGAAAGATGTGCGGCTCGAATTGCGCAGCCGCTACGCGATCAACATGCTGCTCATGTTCGTGATCGCCTCCATCCTGCTCATGCTCTTCGCAATCGGTCCCGAACCGGTGAGTCCGCGAGTCCAGTCGGCCCTGTTGTGGATCGTCATTCTATTTTCCGCCTCGATCGGGCTTGGACGTGCCTTCGTAAGTGAAGAGGAGCGCGGGACCGTTTTGCTGTTGCAGCTGAACACGCGTCCGAGCATGGTCTACGCGGGGAAGCTTCTCTTCAATGTGCTGCTGGTGCTCGTGATGAATGTCATCGCCGTATTCGCGATGGTAGTATTCCTGAGCATCCGCATCGAGCAGCCGGGGCTGCTGGCGAGCGCCCTTCTGCTCGGATCCATCGGACTCGCGGGCGCGACTACGCTGCTGGCCGCGATCATCGCACGTGCATCCAATAGGGGGGCGCTCTTACCGGTGCTGATGTTTCCGGTCCTGGTGCCGCTCCTGATGTCTGTCGTGACGGCATCTCGACACGCTCTGGAGGGCGGCCTGGGATGGTCGGCTGCGGCCGATGAGCTCACGACTCTCGTGGCCTTTGGCGGCGTGGTCATCACGGCTTCGGTTCTGCTGTTCGACCACGTCTGGAACGATTGATGATGATGGTCATTCATCCATCGGCGACGGGGATGGCGCAAAACCCCATCGCCCCGTAACGCCCATCTCTCGTGAAGCATCCCATCATCAGTTCCAGTAACTCATCCCCTCATCTTTATTGAGCGAGCCTGAGACCCAACCGGGAGGTGGATGGACGCCGGACGATGGTCTTCGAGTCATGTCCTGGAAGTCGTACAGCATAGTTCGAACGGCAGTCGTGATCTGGCTGACAGGCGTCGTGCTGGCGGGTTTTCTGGTGCCCATCCCGAAGATCAGCATCCTCGAGCACACCGCGCGAAATCTGTATTTTCACGTGCCGATGTGGTTCACGATGATGGCCGCGGCCATCGTGTCGGCTTACCATTCGTTTCGTTACCTGCAGAGCGGCGACCCTGTTCGTGACATCCGCGCCATGCAGGCGGCGCTTGTGGGCGCCGTCTTCGGCCTGCTGGGCCTGATCACGGGCATCGTTTGGGCGCGCTTCACGTGGTATGTGGGCCAGGGCATCTGGTGGAACTTCGACCCGAAACAGACCATGGCGGCCGTGCAGGTCCTGATTTACGGGGCCTACTTTACCTTACGATCGAGCGTCGACGATCCCGAAAAGCGTGGCCGCATCGCTGCCGTGTACAATCTGTTTGCGGCCGCGACGGTACCGTTTCTGCTGTATGTGCTTCCGCGACAGATGGAGAGCCTCCATCCCGGTGCAGAAGGTAATCCCGCCTTTTCGGAGATAACGGCCCCGGAGATGCGTCTCGTCTTCTACCCGGCCGTGATCGGATTCATCGGACTCTTCTGGGTGCTTTATACGCAACGAGTCCGCCTCTCTTTGGCTCGCCTCCGGGCGGACGAGCTCCTTCGCGAGGTGCCCACATGAACATCCAGCCGCTCACGCAACAGGTGACCCCCTACGATTCCGTTTGGGCCGGCCAGGACGTGCCCGAACAAGAGCCGGCCGGCCTCGAGCGGACGATGCTGGCCGAGGATAAGCTCTACGTGGTGCTGGCCGTGGTTCTGATCATCTGGCTGGGCCTCGTTTACTTCATCTACAGGACTGACCGGCGCATCGCGAAACTGGAACGTAGCCTGGAAGAGCGCATTCCAGAAAATGCCACCCATACTTGATCTGAGATCATGAGACCAAAGGCGATCATCGGGCTTGTTTTGATGTTGGGCTTCAGCGCCCTACTGTTCTTTAGCTTCGGCGAGCAGGTGGGCGGGTATATGAGCTTCCAGGAAGCAGAGGCCGCCGGCACGAGTGCCCACGTCGTGGGGCAGTGGCTCCAGGAGCGGAACTACAGTTATGATCGCGAGGCCAACATTTTCAGCTTCTACATGAAGGACGAGGCGGGCCAGGTGCGCCTCGTTCATTATCTCAACCCGAAGCCCGCGAATTTCGAGGATGCGGAGCGGCTCGTCGTGGAGGGGCAGGCCGAGGGAGACGTCTTCGTCGCCAAGCACATCCTCGTCAAGTGCCCGTCCAAGTACAACGATGAGCGGGCTTTCAAGGAGGTCGGCGCTTGAGCTCAGCCCGGAGACAGGGCGAGTCTCCGGCTACCGGAGATAGATCAACGACGCCAGCAGGAAGTACACGGTCAGGCCGACGATGTCGTTGCTGGTCGTGATAAACGGTCCCGTGGCGAGGGCCGGATCGATGTTGAGCTTGTTCAGCAGAAGCGGAACCGTCGTGCCAATGAGCGTGGCCAGCACGATGACGGTGAGCATCGAGAGCGAGACGGTTAGCGCCAGACTAGGGATGTAGGTGCCCTCGATCGGCAGCACGAGTACGGCCAATCCGAGAATCGCGGCGAGAATAAATCCGTTCAGGAGGGCTACGCTCAGCTCCTTCGCGAGGCGGCGGAGTACGTCGCTCGACCATAGCTGACCGCTGGCAAGGCCCTGGACGACGATCGACGAGCTCTGGATGCCCGCGTTGCCGGCCATCGCCATCACGATTGGAATGAACGCGGCGAGCACCACGGCCTGCTCGAGGGCGTGCTCGAAGCGGCCGATCACGACGCCGGATAAACCCGCACCGAACATTCCGACGATGAGCCAGGGCAAGCGCCCTTTGACGATGAGGCCGACCGTGTCGCTCGGGTCCTCCGTACCCGACATACCGCTCATCAACTGGATGTCCTCTTCCGCTTCCTCTCGGATCACATCCACGATGTCGTCGATGGTGATGCGTCCGAGCATTCGACCCTCGGGGCTCACGACGGGCAGCGACACAAGGTCGTATTTCTGCATGATTCGGCCGACCTCCTCCTGGTCGACGTCCGGAGTTGTCGTGATGACGTCCGTATCCATGATGTCGATGACGGGCGTGCGAGCGGGAGACAGGAGCAGCTTCTTGAGCGAGATGGTGCCGAGAAGCTTCTGGTCTTCGTCCAGAACGAACACGGCATAAACGTCATGGACGATGTCGGCCATGCGACGCACCTCTTCCGTGGCCTCCGCCACGGTGCTCGTCTCCCGGACGGCCACGAATTCGCGGCCCATGATGCCGCCGGCCGTCTCTTCGTCGTAGGTGAGCAGCTCGCGGACGTCCTCGCTGTCTTCGAGCAGCGGTAGCACCTGGGAGGCGACGTCTTCCGGAAGGTCGGCGAGGACATCCGCTGCATCGTCCGTTTCGAGCTCTTCGATCAGCTCCTTCAGGCGCTCCGTGTGGGCCTCGTGGAGCAGGCGTGCGCGGAAATCGTCGTCGAGCTCCGCGAGGACCTGGCCGGCCTTCTCGTTCGGGAGGAGCTCGAAGAGCCGCTCGGCACCCTCGGCGGGCAGCCGGGTCAACAGCAGTCCAAGATCCGCCGGGTAGAGATCGGCCACCAGGTTCATGACCATCCCATCCGCGCCGCTCTCCAGGAGCGCGGTGATGTCACTCACGAGAGCCGCGTCGACCTCCAGAAGCCCCGGTGGCCGCTGCGTCTCTTCGATGATGGGGGTCGTGTTCTCCATACGGTGGGATGATCTCAACCACTCTTTATCGGCGGGCCCCAAGATAGTGTGCGAGGCCGACAAACTCCGCGGGGGAGAGCTCTTCGGCGCGACGCTCAGCCAATCCACCGGGCAGTTCAATGCCCCGTTCGCGGGTCCACGCCCGAAGGCTATTGCGGAGTGTCTTCCGCCGCTGATTGAAGGCCGCTCTCACGACGTCGCGAAAAAACGCCGCGTCGCGCCCGCTCGGTTCCGCCTTCTCGCGCGGGAAAGTGAGGCGAACCACGGCGCTCATGACATCCGGCCGCGGAAAGAATACCTTGGGCGAGACGGTGAACATGAGCTCGGCATCGGCGAAAACCTGCGTTTGTACGCTCAGGATGCCGTAGGCCTTCGTACGCGGCTCGGCAACCAGACGCTCGGCCACCTCCTTCTGCATCATCAAAACGGCCTCTTCGATCACGTGACGGGCATCGAGCAGGGAAATCAGGATCTGGCTCGTGATGTTGTAGGGGAGGTTGCCGATCACGTAGAGCGGCGCCGCCGTCTCGTCCGCGAGCGTGCGCCAGTCCACCTGCAGGATGTCTTGCTGCCGGATGTCCGCGTCCGGCAGGCGCTCCCGCAGGTGACGTACGGCACGCTCGTCGATTTCGATGGCCGTGAAACGCGGATACTTCGAGGATAGCGGCTCCGTCAGGGCGCCCTCCCCGGGACCGATTTCTACGACGTGGGCATCGGAAGGCGCGCGCAGAGACTCGAGGATCTTCCGGATGATGTTCGGATCCCGCAGGAAGTTCTGTCCGAGACTCTGCTTCGGCCGCAGATTCATGCTAACCCGCCGCTCAGCATCCGACCTCTGACTTCTGACATCCGACCCCCGATAACCGACTCGCTCACCTCAGCCGCTTCCGCCTATTCCGTATGTAGTCCTCGAAGATGTACTCGCCGAGATTGTCGAGGCTCGCGTAGTAAGCCCGCCCTTGATTGGCCGCGGTAAGCTCGCGGACGAAATTTTGGAGATACGGATCACGGGCGATCATGAACGTCGTGATCGCGATCCCCTCGCGGCGGCAGACCACGGCTTCATCCAATACCTTGTTGACGATCCGGCGATCGAGGCCGAAGGCGTTACGGTACATCCTCCCGTATTCGAAATGGCAACTCGGCTTGCCGTCGGTGATCATGAAGATCTGCTTGTTGGGATTTTTCCGGCGATGCAGGATGTCGCGGGCGCGCTGGAGCCCCGCCCTCGTGTTCGTGTAGTAGGGGCCCACTTTGAGGTAGGGCAGATCCTTCACCGACACCTGCCAGGCATCGTTTCCGAACGCCACGATGTCGAGGGAATCCCTCGGAAACTGCGTCATGATCAGTTCCGAGAGCGCCATCGCCGTCTTCCGCGCCGGCGTGATCCGATCTTCGCCATAGAGGATCATCGAGTGGGAGAGGTCGATCATCAGCACCGTGGAGGTGCTCGTCTGATGATCCGTTTCGTGGACCTCGAAATCCTCCTCCGACAGATTCCAGTTCTGGATGCCGGCGCGGCGATAGGCATTGGAGAGGGTGCCCGTGACATCGAGCAGGTGCGGATCATCGCCGAACCGCCATGCGCGCGTTTCGGGCAGTCGCTCATCCCCCATCCCGGCGAACGGTGTCTTGTGATTGCCCCGCCCGCTCTTACGCAGCTGCCGGAAAACTTCCTCGAGGGAGCGCTGCCGGAGACTGCGCTCGGTACGCGGCGTCATCTGGAGCTCGCCGATCTCATTCTCCTGGAGGTAGCCCCTCTTCTTCAGTTCCTCGATGAAATCGCCGATGCCCGCCTCCTCTCCCGTGAGCCCGTATCGCTCGTCGAGCTGTGTGAGCCAGCTGAGCGCCTCCGCGACATCGCCCGCCGTATGCTGGAGGAGCTGCTGAAAGAGATCGAAGAGTTTATCGAACAGAGGGCGGGCGTCGCCGTGCCGCTCGGGATCCCACTCGAGATATCGGATGTGCATGGCCGTCGACCGTCTTCACTGCATCGTGCCGACTACTTACTCGCGTGCCCTCTATTTGATGCACGGATCGGGTCGCGCTCCGATGGGCGACCATGGTCGCTCGGCAAGTCCGCCCCAGGATCCGATGCCGGTAAGGTTTCTAGCCCGAGTAGGGTCGATCTAGGAACCGCTTGGCCGTATCGTGCGAACCCGACCAGTCCTTCATCGTCAGCACCTCACGATAGGCTGCAACGGCATCACCACGTTTGCCGAGCGCATCCATCACCATGCCCTGACGCAGCCTGCCGAGCACCTCGAAGTAGCTCTGTTCGTTGTCGCGAGCGCCGAGCGCTCTCAAATTGTCCAGGTATGTGAGCGCCTGTTCGTAGTCGCCAAAGGCCATTCGGCTGCGCGCCAGATAATAGAGCGCCTGCTCGGCAATGGCCGCGTTGTACCCTGTCTGGCGGCTTTTGTAGCGGTCAAGAACGTCGGCATAAATGGAGTGCACCTTGTCCCACTGCCCCCACTTTGCGTACACGCGACCCTCGAAAGCATGAAAGAATGAGTTCTGCGGATGGTGCTCGCGCAACCACTTCGCGTAGTACTCGCTCTTCTCGAAGTCGCGCTCGAATAGATAGTAAATCTGCAGCAGGAAGTACGCCGCTTCCGTGCTGATGAAGTTGCCATCCCGTACGGTCCGCTCGAGCTTCTGAATGCCCCGAGCCTTGTTGCCGTTCGGGAAAAAGATCATGACCGGCTTCACGTACGGATATTTCTCGGGGACGGCAACGGCATAGTAGTCGTAGATGCCCTCTCCGAAGGCGAAATCGGCGTTGTCGGGGCGTCGTTCAGCGATGCCGAGCACATAGTCCATCGCCCGAATGCCATCTTTGGCAGCGCGAAACCAATCCCCACGATTCGAGCGGAGGCGCCCTCGAAATCCGAGCGCGGCTCCTTTGAAGAACATGGCGTCGAAGTTCTTGGGGTCGCGTTTCAGCATCCGATCCGATCGCGCGATGACCTCATTCATCGCCGCATAAAATTTCTCGTCGCGCGATTCATTCGACAGGTCGATCAGGATCTCCCACCACGTGTTGAGCGCAAGCAGGAAGGGCCCCATAGGATGATTCGGATGCGCCTGGTCGATCATCTCGAACATGGCTCGCGCCTCGTCGAACTCCATATTATAGAGGTGATCGAGACCCTTCTTCGTCTGATACTGCACGACGACATCGTCAAGCACGGATGAGCCGCTGGCCGGCTGTGCTACGGCCTCCGTTGGCCGGGAACCCACGAGTAGCGCTCCGAAGAGGAGAACGGCTAAGACGCGGGGACGAAAGTAAAATGCCGCGGGGGAGGTACGCATATGCCGCATGAAGAAAGTCCGCGCATAAGTGATTGAAATTTGGCCGCCTGGATCATGTTTCATCCGGCAAAAATGAGGCCAGAGAAACAGAGACGGCGCGTTACGGCGCGATGATGGTTCCTGCGGCGGAACCATCTACGAAGGCGCGGCCGAAGCGTCCATGATCATCGACACTTCGGAAGAGCCGCGACGTCAGGCGTCGCGCTCCGTCAAGCGGCGAGTGCCGCTGTAGAGCATGCTGACGAGCAGGATTTTGGCGAGGTCGACGGGGATGAACCGCAAGTAGCCTTTTTCGATCGACTCGAACCAGGTCTCGTGGCCGGCCACAAAATGAAGCCAGACGACACCGGTGGTAAAGAAGACCATCGAGCCTAAAACCATGGATAGTGTGCTACCGGAGAGACTATTCCAGCGGCGCGAAAGGTAGCCGATCAGAGCCGCCGCCAGCGGATAACCCAGCAAATAGCCGCCGCTCGCCGCACCCAGGATGTAGGCAGCGCCGTACCCGTCGCCGGCAAAAACGGGGGCGAACATGCCGATCGTCAGATAGAGAAGCTGCGCCAGCGCGCCATTGCGTGACCCGAGAAAGAGACCACTTCCGAAAACCGCCAGCGTCTGGAGGCTGAAGGGTACCTCCCACAAGAAAATCCGCACCTGTGCGCCGAGAATCGTCAATAGCGCAAAACCCACCACTCCGGCGACCTGCACGGCAGCAGAGGCGCGCTCTTCCCGGAGGGTATCGATGTGCGAGTAGGTCGGGGCGTTCAGACGAAGAAGCATGATAACGGTTACTGGTTGCTGGTTACTGGTTGGTGCCGGCCTCGAACGTTAGCCGCATTGAACTTTCAACCCTAAACTTTAAACCCTTGGGCTTACATCTCCCATCTCCCCTCCTCAGACCTCTGACCTCCGACATCCGACCTCTGATCTCCATCTCCCATCCCCCATCTCCTATCTCCCCTCCTCCGACCTCCGACATCCCATCCCTTCACGCCGCTTCCAACTCCGCTTCCTCGGGATCGTAGGCTAGCCGCGTCGCGAGCCAGCGCTCCACGTCGCAGATGGACATTCCCTTTCGGCGGGCATAATCCTCGACCTGATCCCGGCCGATCTTGCCCACATTAAAATACGACGCCTCGGGATGCGCAAAATACAGCCCGCAGACGGAGGCCGCCGGGTACATTGCGAAGCTCTCGGTCAGCTGAATACCGGCCGACCGCTCGGCATCCAGAAGCTCCCAGATGAACGTCTTTTCCGTGTGATCCGGACAGGCTGGATACCCCGGCGCGGGCCGGATGCCCCGATATTTTTCGAGAATCAGCTCGTCGTTGGACAGGTCTTCGTCGGGGGCGTATCCCCAGAGCTCGCGCCGAACGCGATTGTGAAGCATCTCGGCGAACGCCTCGGCCAGCCGGTCGGCCAGAGCCTTGACCATGATCTTATTGTAGTCGTCGTGCTGGCGCTCGAACTCGGCGACGATCTTCTCGATGCCCTCGCCGGCCGTGACGGCGAACGCGCCTACATAGTCGGAGCGACCCGATTCGCGCGGCGCGACAAAATCGGCCAGCGCACGGTTCGGATGGCCGGGCGTCTTTTGCGCCTGCTGCCTCAGCGTGTGGAGGGTACCGAGGACCTCCGCCCGACCGTCGTCGGCGTACAGCTCGATATCATCCCCAACGCTGTTCGCCGGCCAGATGCCCACCACACCGTGACAGCGCAGGAGTCGCTCCCGGCTGATGCGATCCAGCAGCGCGTTCGCGTCATCGAACAGCTTCCTGGCTTCGGGTCCGACATCCGGCAAGTCGAATATTTTCGGGTACTTGCCTTTGAGCTGCCACGCAATGAAGAAAGGCGACCAGTCGATGAATGGTCGGATGTCTTCGATCGGTACGTCTCGAAGTACCTCCACCCCAAGCAGTCGTGGCGTGGTGATGGGCACGGCATTCCAATCGCACGTGAACGCGTTAGCGCGCGCCTCCTCGTAACGCAAGTACCTGGTCTGCGAACCTGAACTCTTGTGGCGATCGCGGATGGCCTGGTATTCCTCGGCGATCTCCCGCAGGTATGCATCCCGCTGCCCGGACATGAGCCGGCTCACCGTGTTTACGCTGCGCGAGGCATCGAGAACGTGCACGACGGGCCCGTCGTAGCCCGGATCGATCTTTACCGCCGTGTGGATTTTGGAGGTCGTGGCGCCGCCGATCAGCAGTGGTAAATCCATCTGGAGCCGCGTCATCTCCTTCGCCACGTGCACCATCTCATCGAGCGACGGCGTAATCAGCCCGCTCAGCCCCACGATGTCGACCTTCTGCTCGCGGGCCGTCGCCAGGATCTTCTCGGCGGGCACCATCACACCCAGATCGATCACCTCGTAATTGTTGCAGCCGAGCACGACGCCCACGATGTTCTTTCCGATGTCGTGTACGTCACCCTTGACGGTGGCCAATAGCACCTTTGCTTTGGCGGACGCATCGTGGTTTCGCTTCTTTTCCTCCTCGATGTACGGGACGAGATGCGCCACGGCCTTCTTCATCACGCGGGCGCTCTTGACGACCTGGGGCAGGAACATCTTCCCGGAGCCGAAGAGGTCTCCGACCACGTTCATTCCGTCCATGAGCGGGCCTTCGATCACGCTCAGCGGACTCGGGTACTTTTGCCGCGCCTCTTCGACGTCATCCACCACGTACTCGACGATGCCCTTCACGAGCGCATGCTTGAGTCGCTCCTCGACGGGTTGGCTGCGCCATGCGGCGGCTTCCGTCTCCGCCTCCTCGCCGCGGTCCGCGTACTTCTCGGCGAGCTCGACGAGCCGCTCCGTAGCATCGTCGCGGCGATTCAAGAGCACGTCCTCCACGCGCTCGAGCAGCTCATCCGGAATCTCGTCGTACACCTCGATCTGACCCGCGTTTACGATGCCCATGTCCATCCCGGCGCGGATGGCGTGGTACAAAAACGCCGAGTGCATGGCCTCCCGCACGGGATCGTTCCCGCGAAAGGAGAAGCTCAGATTGCTCACACCGCCGCTCACCTTCGCCAGCGGCAGGTGCTCCTTGATCCAGCGGGTGGCCTCGATGAAATCGACCGCATACGTGTTGTGCTCCGCGATGCCGGTCGCCACGGGGAAGATGTTCGGGTCGAAGATGATATCCTGCGGCGGAAAGCCGACGTCATCCACCAGAATCCGATAGGCGCGCTCGCAAATCGCCTGTCGCCGCTCAAGCGTGTCGGCCTGCCCCTCTTCGTCGAATGCCATCACGATGACGGCCGCGCCGAACCGCCGCACGATGCGGGCCTGATCACGGAAGACGGCCTCGCCCTCCTTAAGACTGATGGAGTTTACAATGCCCTTCCCCTGAACGCACTTCAGCCCCGCCTCGATCACGGACCATCTCGAAGAATCGATCACTATGGGGACTTTCGAGATGTCGGGTTCGGAGGCGATGAGGTTCAGAAATCGCACCATCGCCTCCTCGGAATCGAGCATCCCCTCGTCCATGTTCACGTCGATGAGCTGCGCGCCGTTCTCGACCTGCTGCAGGGCGACGGAGAGGGCTTCCTCGTAATTGTTCTCCTTGATCAGGCGGGCGAAGCGCTTGGAGCCCGTGACGTTCGTGCGCTCGCCGATGTTCACGAAGTTGGTTTCGGGCCGGATGACGAGCGCCTCCAGACCACTCAGCCGCAGATACGGCTCCTTGTCGAGGATGCGGCGCGGCCGATGCCGCTTGGCGGCGTCGGCGATCGCGCGGATGTGCTCAGGGGTCGTCCCGCAACAGCCTCCTACGATGTTCACGAAGCCCTCCCCCGCGAATTCGTCGAACTGTTCGGCCATGAACTCGGGCGTCTCGTCGTAGCCGCCGAATTCGTTGGGAAGGCCGGCATTCGGGTACAGGCTCGTGTAGACCGTCGCCGCGCCGGCGAGCTCCTGGATGAACGGTCGCATCTGTTCGGAGCCGAGCGCACAGTTAAGACCTACGCTCAGCAGGTGTTGCATGTGCGAGATGGAGATCCAGAAGGCCTCCGGAGTCTGGCCGGACAGCGTGCGGCCACTCTGGTCGACGATCGTCCCCGAGATCATCACCGGGCAGGCCGTACCCCGCGCATCGAAGAGCTCCTGGATGGCGTAGAGCGCCGCCTTGCAGTTGAGCGTGTCGAAGACGGTCTCGACGAGCAAAATATCCACGCCGCCGTCGAGCAGTGCTTCGGCCTGCTCGTAGTAGGCGGCCACCGCCTGATCGAAGGTCATCGCCCGATAGCCGGGGTCGCTGACGTCGGGCGAGATGGATAGAGACTTCGTCGTGGGCCCCATCGCGCCGGCTACGAACCGCGGCTTCGATGCATCCTGCGCCGTGAATCGATCGGCAACCTCGCGCGCGACTCGAGCCGCCATGAGATTGATCTCCCGAACGAGGTGCTGCGTCCCGTAATCGGACTGCGAGATGGCGTTGGCGCCGAATGTATTCGTCTCGATGATGTCGGCGCCCGCCTCGAGGAATCCCTCGTGGATCGCCCTAACGACATCGGGCCGGGTCAGAGAGACGAGATCGCTGTTGCCTTTTAGCTCTTGCGAATGATCCGCCAGGACATCGTTCCGATAGTCGGCCTCGGTGAGTCCATACTGCTGGAGCATCGTACCCATCGCGCCATCGAGCACCATGATGCGTTCTTGCAGTATCTGCTCCAGCCGACTTCGAATTTCCATCATGCGTGTCGGGTGCTAGGTGATGCTCGGGGATGTCAGTAGGTCTCCGATGCAGTCATCGGGCGTGCGCTGCCGCCTGGAAATCGCCATCCCGAGCGGCCATTGCTGCACACAATCCGCGTGAACGATACGCGGTGAGAAATGGTTCGTATTTCGCATACTCGAGCGAGTCTCTACCGGGCCGCCGGTCGACCCGACGCTCATTCGAGCAGAAAGTCCACGACCACGCGTGCGAATTCGTCGGGCTGTTCGGCATGGACCCAGTGGCCCGCACCTGCCACGATTGTAATCCGCGCGTTTGGAAAAAGCCGTCGGATGTCCTCCAGGTCCTCATCCTGGATGTAGTCGGATTTCTCGCCGCGGACGAAGAGTGTAGGTCCATCATATGTCCGCTCGCTCTCGACGGGACCCGAGATGTGCTCATAGTTGGCCACGATGGCGTCGAGTCCCATCTGCCAGTAGTACCGTTCTTGCTCCTTGTCGTAGGCCAGGTTCTTCATGAGGAACTGGCGCACCGTCCGACTACTGATTTTATCCTCGAGGGCCTTCTCCACCTCATCGCGCGACTGGGCCGACGACGGGTCGGTACTCTGCAGGGCATCCAGGATGGCTTCGTGTCGGGGCGGATACGCCTTCGGCGCCACGTCGACTACGATGAGCCGCTTGACGAGCCCGGGGTCCGTCAGAGCAAGTTCCATAGCCGCCTTGCCACCCATCGAATGGCCGAGCACGTATGCCTGCTTGATGGCATGCTGCTGGAAGAAGCGCTCCACATCAGCGGCCATCGAGGGATAGTCCATCCTCTCCGTGTGCGGAGAGCGGCCGTGGTTTCGAAGGTCGAGCGTGAAGACGTGGAAGTCCTGCCCGAAGACGTTTCGGCTCAGGGTATGCCAGTTCCCACCTGAACCCAGGAGTCCGTGCAGGATGATGAAAGGGGGGCCGTCCCCATAGTCCTTGTAGTACAGGTCGACTGTTTCGATGGCCATCATTTCAGGTTTTCGGGCTGCCGCTTGATGCCCGTCTAGACTTTCTGGACCCACGCGGCCGGCACGTTCACTCTGAGCGCTTGCCGGATGGCGGGAATGGCGACCAGCACGTGGGTCTGCCCCCGATGCTCCCTGACCTCTCCGTGGAGGCCGCGCATCGGCCCCTCGATTACGGCTACCTTCGTGCCGATCTCCGGGCGGGGCACGTAATCCACCACGGCGAATCCATTCCCCTTCTCGAGCGCCAGCCGCAGATTTTCGATGACGTCATCCGGCACGATGGCAGGCTTCCCCTCGAAGGCCACACAGCGAACGATACCGTCGGTCTGCAGGACTTGAAGCCGCTGTCGCTCATCGACCTTTGCGAAGATGTAGTTGCGAAAGAGAGGCTCGACCACCTTCTTTCTGCGATCACTCCATTGGCGGACGACCGTATGCTTCGGAAGGTATGCCTCGATATTCTGGTTGAGCAAACGTTCCTCGCACTTCTTCTCCGCCCGAGGAAACGTATAGAACACACGCCAGAACCGCTCTTGGACCATCAGCGAGATTGCTATAAAATGGATTTTATCCGAACCGGTGCTCTGTTCACGCGCATGTGCGTGTGACGCTCACCGGGATGTGAGCAGGTTCGGGGCGCCAAATTCCCGAACGGATGTCATCGGTGCCGTGAAGTAATAGAAAAATACGCGACCGAATGCGGACCAAATTGAACCATCCCGTCTGGCTCTTTGCGTTTGCCGGACTTTGCCTATCCGCAGGCGTCTTTCGTTGTGCCCCGGCTTCGGCGCAGGAACGCCCTGAACAGCTTTCCGGAACGGAGCCCGTTCTCGGCACGGATCTTTTCAATATCCGACGCCTGGGCAACGTAATCGTATCGCCGGACGGCCGCGAGGTGCTCTACACGGTCACCTCGATCGTCGAGTCCGATGAAGACGACGACTCGCTCACATACGAAACCCACCTTTTTCTGGCGGATGCAGGAGGTCAAACGCCGCCGCGACAGCTCACGCGCGGCGCCGGCGCAACCCAACCCGCCTGGCACCCCAGTGGCGAGCGTATCGCATTCGTGCGCCACGTTGAGGATCGGCCGCAAATTTTCGTGCTGCCCCTCCTGGGGGGAGAGGCCATTCAAATCACTTCTCTCGAATCGGGAGCGTCCAACCCGAGATGGTCACCCGACGGGACGCGCATCCTGTTCTCCTCGATACTGACGGAAGCCGACCTCCGGGACCGTACCGGCGAGAGGCCTGCCTGGCCATTGGAACGCCCCGGACGGTCGCCGGGGGACACCGAAGGAGTTGAGCCGGACCCGGACGGCTCGATCCAACAGGTGCGTGCCTGGCTGGATCGCAATATGGCCGAGCGTGATCCACGTGTGATTAACAGACTCGACTTCCAGGGCGAGCACGACCTGGAGGAGCAGCTCGAGTTCCAGCATTTCTTCGTCATCGATGCCGATCCGGCCGCAGAGCCCGTCATGATCACACGCGGATACAACCATTTCGAAGATGCAGAATGGTTGGCTGATGGAATGCGCATCGTTCTGGCCGGCAACATCCAGGATACCATGCATCCGGATCGGATCATCGAAAGCCACCTCTATGTAGCGACGGCTGATGGGAGAACACTCCGTCCGCTCCTTGAAATGGAAGATTACGCCGTCTTCAACCCGATGCCCACGCCGGATGGGGAGCATGTCGCCTTCCTGGCAATGCGCGAAGATGATTGGGGATACGCGCAGACAGAGCTGGGCCTACTTTCGATGGAAGATCCAGCAGGAGCCCGCATTATCACGGCGTATTTCGACCGCTCCATCGCCGATGCAAAGTGGTCGGTGGATGGATGGTACATCTACTTCACAGCCGACGCTAACGGCGGCACGCCGCTCTATCGCGTCCATCCGTTTGATACTGAGCGTCCTGCACCTTACGTAGCCGGTGAGCCGGATTCGACGACCGTGCCGGCCGACACGACCGAAGGCCCGGCGGATGTTAGTGATACCGCCGAGGAGACATCCGACCCGATCGCCGAGCCTGCCGGCGCTGAGATCGCGGCGACCGACTCCATCGCAGCCGATTCAGCGGCAATCGACGCAACGCTCGGAGATCCATACCCGATAGAGCGGCTTACGTCGTTCGATCGGGGTGTACAGAGCTTCGATGTTGGTCGCGCCACGACCTTCTTCGTCGCCACGTCGCCCGCAAATCCCTATGAGCTATACGCCGCCAACCTGACCTTCACCTCTGAATCGCGGATTACCTCGCACAACGCCGAATGGCTCGCCGACAAGCGACTCAGTGTGCCGGAGCGGTACTCCGTAATGAATGACGGCTATGAAATCGACTACTGGATCATGCGGCCGGCCGATTTTGATCCTGCTGAGCGATACCCGCTGCTCGTACAGATGCACGGCGGGCCGGCGGCCATGTGGGGCCCCGGAGAGCCCACCATGTGGCACGAGTTCCAGTTCTTTGCCGCCAGGGGATATGCCATCGTGTTCGCCAATCCGCGTGGGTCCGGCGGCTATGGCTACGAATTCCAGCGCGCCAATTACCAGGATTGGGGCGCCGGTCCCGCGAGCGACGTCCTGGCGGCCGCAAACGCCGCCGCCGAGCTTCCCTGGGTCGATGAGGAACGGCAAGTGCTCACCGGCGGATCGTACGCCGGCTACCTTACGGCGTGGGTCGTTGCCCACGACGACCGGTTCCGTGCGGCAGTTGCGCAGCGAGGGGTTTACGACCTCGACACGTTCCTGGGTGAGGGAAATGCGTGGCGCCTCGTGCCAACGCACTTCGGCGGGTATCCTTGGAATGTCGAGGGCGTCGACACACTCGTTGCCGCTCCTTCGATGTTCGGCGACGTCGATTCGTTGATGGCAGCACGCTCCGATAGCAGCCATGCCGAGACGTTGGTCGCGCTGCCCCCGGAAATCCGGGAGGCGGAATCACCGATCTCGTCTCCCGCTCTGATTCTCGAGCAGAACTCACCGCTGACGTTCGTCGACCAGATCGATACGCCGCTCCTAATTATCCACGCAGACAACGACTTGCGGACCGGCGTCGTCCAGAGCGAGATGCTCTATCGTAGTCTGAAGATCCTGGAGAAACCCGTGGAGTACGTGCGCTACCCCGATTCGGGCCACGATCTGTCACGGACGGGCGCTCCGGGGCGTCGCCTTGACCGCATCTTGCGGATATACGAATTCTTCGAGCGGTTTCTCGATTAGCCCGGGGGAGCCCCTCGGATTCAGGGCAGGGAGCCCTGGCCATCTCTCCTCCCTCCCACCCAATCCATGCCGCTGCCGAAGTCGAACGGTGTAACGTCGATCGGGAGCCGGCCCGGCGCCGGTTGGCGGCCCAAGAGCACTTCGGCCGTGGCGTCGATGGTTGCCAGGGACTGGTCATAAGCCACGACGATGGCATCGGCCTCTTGAAAGTCGGATGCTGCGTAGGGATTCCCATAGGTAATCAGGACAACCGGCACGTCGATCTGGAGAAGTCGCTCAACGAGGTTCGTTTGTCGAGGGAAGAGGCCGGCCTCGCCCCGCCCCGCCTGAAGTCGCAGGTAGAGGGCCAGGACCAAGACATCGACCTCACGTGCTTGATCGACGATTTCCCCGATGGCATCAGCCGGCGGATCCATATCATAGCGGTAGCTTCCGGGTGCGCCGAGCAACCCGTCGAGTCGCTCCATGGCCGCTTCGATGCTTTCCGAATCGCGGTAGTTGGTCAGATGCACCATGCCGATCGTCTGGTCGCCGGGACGAAGTGGCAGCGCGGCGTTCGTCTTGAGCAGAGTCACGGCGCGATCCGCGATAGCCTTCGCAATCGTAGCACCTAGCGGCCGCTCGTTGAGCGCCTCGAAGACTTCGCCGTCGGGAACGCGCACCCTGTGCAACCCTGCCGAAGCCTTCGCACGCAGAATCCTCCTGACAGATGCGTCGATGCGATCCTCACTCAACCGGCCCGATTCGACGGCCGCGCGCACGGCGGCCAAGGCGCGCTCTACATTCTCCGGCGTCAGGATGACATCCACTCCGGCCTCGAGAGGTCGCACGATGCGTTCATCGAGTGCATAGGTGGATTGGAGCGCCCCCATCCGGATGTCATCCGTGATGACGACGCCGTCGAAGCCCATTTCATCGCGCAGCAGATCGGTAAGAATTGGCCGGCTGAAGGTGGCCGGGAGCGGATGCGGCTCGATGGCCTCGATCCAGAGATGCGCCGACATAATGGCGGCGGGCGCCTTCGGTCCGTCGAGCACGATTCGATAGGGACGGAGCTCGACCGCCTCGAGGGACGCTCGATCCCCCTCGATGACGCCCATGTGGGAATGTGAATCGACGTCCGTATTGCCGTGACCGGGGAAGTGCTTCAGCGTCGTCATGAGGCCGTGTGACGCCGCCTCGCGAACGAAGGCAGAAGCCATCCGACCCACTAGATCGGGGTCGGCACCGTACGATCGAATATTGATGATCGGGTTGCGCGGATTGTTGTTGACGTCGACTACCGGAGCAAACACCATGTTGACACCGATGGCGCGCGCTTCGATGGCAGTGAGCCGGCCGGCGGCGGCGGCCAGCGCCGTGTCGCGTGTGGCCCCGAGCGCCATGTTGGAGGGCAGTTCCGTAAACGGGTTGTTGAATCGCCCGACGCCACGCTCATAGTCGGCGGCCATGAAGAGCGGAAGATCGGACAGCTCCTGAAGGCGCCGCGTGTGGCGGTACAGCATTTCGGGCTCGAGCAGCCGCGGCACGAGGAATCCACCCACATGCAGATCGCGGACGGCAGCCAGCGAGCTGTTCCTGATCTGGCCGTCGGCCTGGGCCTCCAGATGGACGATGAACAGTTGTCCGATCTTCTGATCCAGCCCGAGCGAGGCCACGACGGAATCCACCCACGCAGCAGACCCCGTGGTATCTACCGGCGGGATGTCGATGCGGCGATACGCCTCGAAGAGCCGACCCAGGCCGGCCTCATCCAGGGTATCGACGAGGGCACCACCCCCATCCGGGAGCGGCGAATCGACTCGGCCCCCATCGTCAACCTCCGCGCACCCGAGTGCAATGAGGACAGCCAGGACAATCGAAAACATCTTCTGGAGACCGGATGGTGGCATCGTTATAATAGGCTGGCCCTCAGGCGGCCGTTCCGAACAGTCACTCGAATGTATCGCCTCGCTTACAATCTCGTCCGTGCCCCGACGTCTCTCCATTGAATGGCGCCGATTCCGTCGAGCAACGGCACGGCTGGATCGCCAGACAGTATTTGTCCTCGTCGCTGCGGCGTTGCTCGTCATCTTGCAGGATTCACTGGGGAGCAGACGCCTATTCCGCACGGAGCTAGCGGGCTATTTCCCAACGCAAGCGCGCGGCATATTGGCGTGGGCGTGGTGGTTTGGGATGCAGGGCATCACGGGCTTCATCCTCCCGGCGGCGGCGCTGCTGTTTCTCTTCCGGCGTCGTCCTTCGGAGGTCGGCCTCGGCCTCGGCGACTGGCGATTCGCGCTTAGGATCGCCGCTCTGTACCTCCCTATTGTGGTAATCGGCACGTGGTTTCTTTCGAGCAGTCCGGAGTTCCAGGCCCAGTATCCCCACTACGCACCCGCCGCCCGCTCGTGGCAGATTCTCCTGATCTACGAAGCTTTGTTTCTTCTCTACTGGATTGGCTGGGAATACCTGTGGCGCGGTTTCGTCCTGTTCGGGACGGCCCACACATTCGGGCTGTACGCCATCGTGATTCAGGCATTGCCATTCACCGTATTGCACCTGTCGAAGCCCCTCGTCGAGGCCTTGCTCTCGCTGGTTGGGGGCCTTGCACTCGGAGCCCTCGTCTGGAGATGCCGAGCATTCTGGATCGCCGTCCCGATCCACGCGGCCCAGATGATGATCCTCGATCTGTGGTGCGCGCTGCGCATCCGTTCGGGCGTCAACGGAGTCGGGATCGGAGCCCTCTTCGACGTCCTCGGCGGAGGATGACCTTGCGAGAGCCGGGTCTGCCCTGCGCTCCAGCGGCTACCAGCTGTAGCCAAATGTGAGCAAATGCCCGGGTCCGGCGAAGCCACTCTCGAAAAGCATGAAGGCGTAATCAAAGATGAAGCCTTCGTAATCAAAGCCGGTCCCAAACGACAAGCTTCGCACCGCGTCATTCGAGATGTAGCCGGCCCGCACGTCGATCGTCTCCAGAACGGCTACAGACAACCCGACGTGGACCTGCGTTCTCGCGAAATCCGAATCGAAGAAATGCGATACCTGCCCGACGAGCAGGGTCTCCACAAGCGGGATGTCGCTATCCGCCAGGAGCACCTTGAGCGGATAAACCCCGACTCCGGCTCGAAACGCCTTGGGCAGCGGCGTGGACTCCACGACGAGCTCGCTCATCTCGCCCAGATTTTGCACGACGGCCCCTAAATGAACGCCCCCTCTCATCAAATCGGCCTGCAGACCAACATCGAAGGCATACCCATTCGCGGACCGGTTATGAATCCGCTCCGTCAAGAATTTAGCCGTCACACCGGCCCGCAGCGGTCCCAGCCCATGTCCATAGGATGCTCCCGTGCTGATGAACTGCACGCCGAAGGTTCCGTCGGGCTCACCCGGTCCCTGGCGCGCCTCGAGGTCGCCACTGGCCATGGCGGTCGCGAACAGTCCGAGCCCGCCCTGCTCTCCCACGCGGAAGCGTGTGGCTGCGGAGTATGTCCCGGTATCGGCGATCCATCGGTAGTACGATACGGCCGCAGAGTTGCGCGTAGCCGCGGGCAGCCCCGCCGGGTTCCAGTACGTGCTGAACGCATCGCGGCTTTGAGCCACCTGTGCATCGCCCATGGCGCCGGCCTCCGCGTTGACACCGATTCGCAGGAAGGACAGCCCGCTCTCCTGCCCTCGCGCCGACGGCACAACTAGAAACAGCAAGATCCCAGTTAGAATTGGGCCGAGCGCGGGACTCGATTCGGGATGGGAGGATCGTGTCAAGAGATCAGATCGGAAAGGTCGCGTCAAAGAAACACTCGCAACGTAATCAGGTGCATGCTCCCGGTCCCGTAGGGCTCTATCACGAAGGCATACTCGCCATTCAGCTCGAGCGGCCCCACGGGCTGTGAGATCATGAAGCCTGCCGCCGGCATCAAGCTCGAGGGGGCCTCAGTACCAAGCCGGTCGAGCCCTCCGCGCAGTGTGAACACGTCAGACAGCTCGTACTCGGCACCCAGCCGCAACCGACCCTCGTAGGTCGACGAGCGCTCCCCCTGCTCCACAACCTGCGGAGCATCCCCCACGATCTCGATGCTTCGGATCCGATATTCGGAGGATGCGAAGCTCGATTCATACTCGGCGAGCACCTGAGCGCGGCCCCCGGCCAGGCGATACGCACCGCCGACTCGAAGGCGAACCGGAAAGCGGTCGGATGTCGTCGTTCCACCCGAGCCGTAAAGTGTGGATGTATCCCACGAATATCGCGCGAGGAGGTCATCCACGGCGAGCCCGATCTGCAACGCGTCGGTCGCTCGGTAGGTGACGCCAACATCGATGCCGAGTGTGTGAATGGCATCGAGCCCCTCATACATATCGGCCCTATAGAGCTGCAGCCCGATTCCCGCCGCGAGCCGCTCGCTGAGATGGGTACCGAACGCGAGAAAGACGGCAAATTCGTCGGTCGAGTATGTTTGCGTGCGATATCCGCTGTTGTCCCGACCATCGATGTTCGATACGCCGGCGTGAATCAATCCGCCGGCCACGCCGGCGTTCGGCTCCAGGGGGGTGGCGAACTGCAGGAATTGCAGCTCGCGATCGAAACTCATCAGTGCAGCCGAGGCCTGCAGGTTTTGACTCGTTGCGCGGGGCGCGAGTGCGGGATTGTAGTAGGGCGAACCGTTCTCCATGGCATCGGCCACCAGCGCGTTGCCGAGCGCCAACCCTCTGGCGCCGAATCCGATTCGTGAGAACGCGCCGGCGTGCTGCGCGTGCGCTGCCGACGCAGACCAGAATACGACCAGCAACGCTGCCGCTAGCGCAGAGCTCACGGTGGCGCGAACGCCTGCCCCGACTTTACCGACCGAGATCCCGATCTGCATCTTCATTCGAGTACGTGAATCTTCCCTCGGGCATTCTCGCCGCCGGCCTCGACGATGTAGAAGTAGACACCATTGGCTACTCTAAAGCCGTTCTCGTCGGTGCCGTCCCAGGCAATCTCTCGCTCCCCTTGGCCGGCGCTCTCGACATTCAGCTCGCGCACCAGCTGCATCCCGAAATCAAAGATCCGCACGGCGTCGCTGCCGCCCGCCGACTCGTAGCGGATCCGTACGAATTCGTCGGTCCGTGGCGAAAAAGGGTTCGGATAGGCGTACGTGTCGACGACGGGCACGGCATCCGACGGCTCGTCAGGCCGCAACGGCACGTTCGTCCGGAAGACTCGCCATGTCAGGCCGTCGTCCATACTTTTCATAAGCCCGTCGGACGTCCCCACCCAGAGCGCATCGCGCGTGGTTGCGACGGCGAAGGTGTTCACGTTGCGCCGAACCAACTGCGAGGGATCATCCGCATCCTGAAAATGCGTGACCGTCTCCCACGTGATGCCGTTGTCTCGCGTGATGAAGAGTCCGGATTCGGCGGCGGCGAAGATGGTGTTCTCGCCCCGGAAGGCAAAGTCGTAGACGCGTTCGCCGAGCAACATCTTTTCGAAGGTTTCGCCGCCGTCGAGTGTCCTGGTCACGCCGAACTGGCCGACCTCGCCGACGTCGTCGGCGTTCCACGTTGCCATCCAGATCGGATTTCGGCCGGGCGACGGCTGCTCCTCGATGGAGATGACCCAGCTCCCCGTCAGAGAATTCGGCGTGCCGTCCGCGCTGAAGCGCCTCCAGCTCTGGCCGCCATCCGTTGAGCGATTCACGCCGGCCGGGGTGCCGGCCCAGATGGTCCCGGTCTCATCCACTAGCACACTGAAGCCCATGTGGTTGAGATGCCCGGACCCGCCGCGCTGCGGTGCGACAAGGAAACTGTATGACGAGTCCGGGTGGATATAGTCAAGGGAGTCGGGCGGAAGCACCACCCTCCGCCACGTCCGTCCGAGATCATCCGATCGGCGGACGCCGCTCGCCCAGGCCGCCACCCACAGGGTTTGGGTGGATGGATCGAAGTGGATGTCGTAGGGAGGACTCTGCTCGGGTACGATGATGGCCAGCGCCGGTAGCGTGGAGGCGCCATATTGAACACTCGTGTCCGTCGGATCATCCAGGTGCGGTCCCCGATACACGAACGTCTCCCCTCCATCTTCCGAGTAGAGGTAGCCTGCGACCGCCGGAACGCTCTGACCTCCCTCGACGCGGTTGTAACCGAGCCCGGCCCATACCACGTCACCGGTTACATGCAGGGAGAATACGTTATTGCGAGTGCCGAAGAGTGAATCCGCATCGGCCACGTACCACGTGTCGCCACCGTCGCTGGTAAGATTCAGGTAGGGGCCGGCCCAGAGCGAATCTCCGACCGCCGCAAGATTCGTGACGCTATTCCGCAGAATTCCTCTCACGCGCGCCAGCTCGGCGGCCTCCTTCTCGAACTGGGCGTGAGCATCGGCCATTCCGACACCGGCCAGCAGCGTGAGGAGGAAGGCCCGGCGAAAGAGACGCGCCGCGAACATGGTGGCCCCGCGACGACGGCCCAGGTGAGATCGGAGGCGCGACGTCATTCAACGACCTCGATTTCGTGGGTCCGCGTCTCGCTCTCGAGCCCGGCACGGTCGATGGCCTGGAAGACGAGCGTCGTCGTTCCGGGCTGGTTCGTGGAGGCGATCTCAACGACTCGCGTGTAAAACCCGTCTCCGGCCTCGTCGTCCCCTCCTTCGCCGTCGTCGAACATCTCGAACGTCACGTTCGGCAAGGCGGCGTTCCAGAAGATCACGCGGTTGATGTTGCTGAGACCGTCCGGATCCTCAACCTGTGCCACGAGCGGCACCCGTGTCGGATCCTGACCGGCTGCCGGCAGGCGCACCGTGTCGGGTGCGATGATGTCGACGATCACAGGCGGCTCGCCGGTACCAATCACGCGCAGATTCCCTCGCACACTGTTGCCCAGAACGCCCTCCGAGCCGACGCCATAAACGAGCACGGTATACAGCCCGATCTTCCCTTGTTGGATGGAGATGTCGACGGTCCGTTCGTAGTGATTGCCATCGACCCGCGCCAACTCACCCTCCGATATGGGAGCCGCATTCTTGTCGGGAGATCGCACCAGGTATCGCACGGACTCGATCTCCTCACCCGCAGCGGCCACCCGCATCGTAAGCGGGAAGGTGATCATTCCGCTGTTCGCCGCGTCGATGCCAATCTCGACGGGATTGAAGGTAAACTCCGAAAGTCGGGGCGGAGACGTCTCGGTAGAGGTCGTCCCGGGACCCGAGTCGCAGGCCGAAAGAATGACCAGCGAAAGGACCGACAGGATGCCCCGCGTCAGGAACGCCGGTGGGCGGCCGGTGGAATAGGAAACTGGCAAGTCGAGCGTGAGAAATTTGAAAAGGCGAACCGTATCAGTCTACGCTCATCCAGCATCGGGTAGGTGAGAGAAAAGCAACGGCACAGCATTACGTAGCCTCGTGCGGCCAGGATCCCGCTGGGCACGGCGAATCACATACCGGAAGGAGAAGACGCGTTCGCCGCCGGGTCGACACCGGTTCACGCCACGACGTAGAGCGGCTTGAGGCTGAAGCACAGCACGAAGACGACAATGCACAGATAACCTAGCCATTGCCGGCGCGGAGTGAGCGGCTCCTGGTACAAGACCGGAGGATGATCGACACGTACCAGATAAAGCAGTAGCAAGCACCAGATCAACCATCCGCTGTAACCGAGCGACTGGAGTCCGGGCGCGAACGAATCGGCCACGGCCACGATGAGCACGATGCCGATCAACACCGGCGCCACGTACCGTAGCTCGCCATCCAACAATCTATTTAGGAAGAAAAAGAGGATGGCGGCAAGGAAGAACCACGATGCATCGCGCAGGATTGGATTCACCTCTTCAAGCGTCGGCGCAAAGTCGACCATGAACCCAATCGAGCCGGAAATCAGAAGAACGAGGAAGAAGATTCGCGCCAGCCGCGCATGCCACTTGTGCCCGAAGAGGGCATACACCACGTGCCCGCCATCGAGCTGCCCTACGGGCATCAGATTCAGTGCCGTGAAGAAGAGCGCCAGCCAGCCCGCAAAAAGCACGGGGTAGTGGTACATCTCCCACATCGGTGGAACGTCGGCGAAGACCTGCTTGAGCAGCCAGTAGAGCAGCGTATCGCCCACAACGAGTGTTAGCGCGTCATCCGAGGCACCAAGCATCTCGTCCGGAAAGCGCCCGAACCGCTCCACGAATTGCTGGATTTCTTCGTGCCCGGGCCCCATCCCGAAGATGTAGGACGGCGGGGGGAGCGTAGCGAGGGCATAAAGCAGGATGGCGAGCGCGACCACGAATCCGGCGAGCGGGCCGGCGGCCCCGATGTCGAACAACTTCCGCGTACTGGGGATAGGCTCGCGAATGCGAATGACGGCGCCCAGGGTGCCGATGCCCACGAAGGGCAGGGGGATGTAGTAGGGAAGTGAGGTTCGGACGTTGTGGTAACGCGCAGCGAAGTAATGACCGAACTCGTGCACGGTCAGGAATAGAAGCAGCGATCCACCGAAGAGCAGCCCGTCGGAAAGAAAGGCCCCGAGGCCGCGGTCCGCGTACACCAGCCAGCGCCCGGCCAACTGCCCTCCCATGTGTACGGTCGAGCCCAGCGTCAACAAAAACAGGACGATATGCAGCCAGTAGCGATCCTTCGTCCGCGGGGATTCCATGGCGAACGAAGGCGCACCGACCTGCTGCTGCTCTCGCAATTGGAAGGGAGGTTTCACTACGGTCTTCGACTACCGGAGGGCGGCGAGCCCGGCTTCGACGCGATCCATCGCTTCTTCGAGATGGGCCATAGATGCAGCGTAGGAGATGCGAAGTCCATCCGGTCCCCCGAAGGCCTCGCCCGGAACGAGCGCTACGTGATGCTCCTCCAGAAGGTAGAAACACAGGTCTTCGCTGTTCCTAATCGCACGACCGTCGGGTGAAGTCGAGCCGAAGAACTGCAAAACATCCGGAAACAGATAGAAGGCGCCCTCCGGTCGGGGGCATCGGACGCCCTCGATCTGGCCGATGCGCTCGAGCATGAAATCGCGGCGTTTGCGGAAGGCGGCTACCATCTCGTCCACGTAGCGCGAATCCATTTCGAGCGCGGCAATCCCGGCTTTTTGCGTGATGGTGGATGGTGCCGACGTGAGCTGGCTCTGGACCTTCGCCGCTGCTTTGACGATCGGCAGTTCTGCAGCGAGATATCCGAGCCTCCATCCCGTCATCGCGAACGCCTTGGAAAAGCCGTTCACCAGCACGGTTCGCTCCTTCATCCCGTCGAAGGTGGCGATGGACGCATGCTCTGCGTCGAAGACCACGCGCTCGTAAATCTCATCCGAGATGATGAAAACGTCTTCGTGCCGTCGGAGCACCGCGGCCAGGCCTTCCAGCTCGGCAGGCGGATAGACCGTGCCCGTGGGGTTCGAGGGCGAGCAGAGGATCAACAGGCGCGTCCGCTCCGAAATCGCGGCTTCGAGCTGTTCAGGTGTGATCCGGTAGTCGTCGTCTGCGGTCGTCGGGATCGGCACCGGTGTGGCTCCCGCCAGGCGAACCATTTCCGGGTAGCTGACCCAGTACGGCGCCGGAATCAGTACTTCGTCGCCGGGGCGGCAGAGCGCCATCGCCGCAAGCGCGACAGACTGCTTGGCGCCGTTGGAGCAGAGGATCTGCTCGGGTGAATAGGTGAGGCCGTTCTCTCGCTCGAGCTTCCTGCAAATCGCCTCCCTCAGCTCCGGCATCCCCTGGTTCTCCGTATAGTGGGTGAAGCCGTCTCGGATAGCGGCAATGCCCGCCTCAGCGATGGGTGCGGGCGTATCGAAATCCGGCTCACCGGCACTGAGCCCGATGATGGGGCGTCCCTCGCGCTTGAGCTGCTTCGCACGGGCTGTCATCGCCAGCGTGGCCGAAGGCCGTACGGCCTCGACAAGAGGATTGAATTCTAGCGTTAGCGGCATCTGTTCTAGGCTTGACTACGTTACGATCGGCCTCTTCGCGGCCATGGCCTCCACGACCGGCCGCGGCACGAAAGGCGACACGTCCCCATTCCAGCGATGTATGTCCCGTACGATGGTGGCGCTGATGAACGCGTGCGTCCCGGAGGCCGGCAAGAAGACCGTCTCCAGACCTGGGTTGAGCTCGCGGTTCGCCAGCGCCATCCGCATCTCGTAATCGAAGTCACTCACCTGGCGAAGACCGCGCACCAACGCCTTTGCGCCTCTCTCTCGCGCCCGCTCCGCGATCAACCCTTCATGCGCAGCGACTTCGACTCGATCCAGGTGGTCCACGCATTGCCGGATTAATTCACAGCGCTCCTCGATGTCGAAGAGTGACTGCTTGCCGGCATTCACCGCAACCGTCACCTCTATCACATCGAAAATGTGGAGCGCACGCTCGAGCACGTCCAGGTGCCCGTAGGTAAACGGGTCGAAGGTTCCGGGGTACAGCGCCAGGTTCATACGCTATCGTCTGAGCTTATCTCGACTGTGTGTCCGTCGTGCTCTGCCGATGTAGGGGTCGGATCCTCCGAGGCCGGCTCCGCAGACGGCAAGAACACGGACACGAACGTGCGCCCATACGGCCGACTCGTGTCGAGGTTTGGATGTCCGTCGAAGAAGATACGTCGGTCGTGCTCCAGGATGAACAGCCCTGTCGGTGCAACGTGCGGCAGAGCCAGCCGAGGCAAATCCTTCATGGCCTCGAAATCATAAGGCGGATCCGCCACAATCAGGTCGAAGGCCGGACCCCGGTACTTCTTCAGGTACGTCACCACGTCGGCTCGGATGAAAACGCATTGATCCTCCACGCCGAATTCCTCGGCATTGAGGCGGGCATACTTGAGCACCTTGCCCGACTGTTCAACGAACGTGCACGATTCAGCCCCTCTGCTGATGGCCTCCAGCCCCAGCGCACCTGTACCGGCGAATAGATCGAGCACATGCGCTCCCTGGAGCTCCATCCGGCTCTCGGCCAGATGGAAAAGCGACTCCCGTGTCTGGCTCATCGTCGGGCGCGTCAGATCACCTTTAGGGGAGAGTAGCTTTCGGCGAGCGAATCGGCCGGCGATGATACGCATGAGTGCAATTCGATGGTCGCGCGCCCGATGAGGAGACCTGCGCGCGATTGATCTGCGTGGAAGTTGCTTCGGCGAAAGCCCACCGTGGGTCCTTCGGCCTGCGCCGGGTCAGAGGGTCACACCGACGCACCCGACGTACGATTCGGGGTTCACCTCCGAAGAGAGCGCGCCTGAATCGAGATCGAGCGACACGAACGGATCCAGTGGACTTACCTCGATCCCCGTCGCCGCGGACAATTCTGAAAAGTGGTTGGGGTCGGCATCGTTCCCGTATACGAAAAAGTCCGCGACAACCTGCATCCGAAGTCCGAAGCGGTCGAGAAGTGCCATTGCAAAGTACGGAGCATCGGCGTGTGGGATGGAAGCGGTGTACTGGCTGAAGTACCAGTGTCGGTCGTGCGCTAGCGTGAACTCTACATGATCCTCATAGAATCCGGTCGCCAGCAGATAGGTCGCACCGTTCTCCTGGCTGGTACGCGGCAGCCTGGACAGCGCACCGGCGGCGCCTTGCATGCTCACCATCAACCTTCGCCGCGTGTGGGGGATATTTTCTGTCAGCGTCCTCACGCGCCGGTGGATCCGGTCGTCCACAGCTAGCACGTGCACCCAATCGACGCGCGCCCCGTCGCGAAGCTGTTGAGAACGGACGGCGTCGGCCGTGATGTGGAGAGGATGATCGGTACCTGCTAGCAGCGCGGCCTCCTGCTGCAAACGAATCTTCCGCTCCGACGAATCCGACGTGGCCGGCAAGGGCGCGAAAAATGAATAGCAGAGAGGGGGGTGGAGCGTGATGTGGAGGGTTCCAGCCACTGAACCCGAGAAGATCTCTTCGAGCGCCCCGGCAGCGGCCGTCAGTTTCTCCTCGTCATCACCCGAAAGCACGTCATCGACCAGATCGAACTCGAAGTCGCAACTACCGAGACGGAGCAGCCGATGCCTCGAACCATACTGTTCTATTTCGGCATAGCGAAGGACGGCTCCACAGATGTCGAGTCCTGCGCGAACATGTGCTTCCATGATGTGCGCTCCCGAGATCGGTCGCGGCGAAATTACTCCCAGCTAGCCGCGTTGAGCTCCGTCGGATCCGGTTGCAGCGTCCCAATCCTGTCATCGGAATCGGGATCGCGCAGCTCGTACATCATCACGCGAGCCGTATCGTTTATGGCGTACTCGAACTGCCGGCCCGTACGCGGCGAGAAGAGCAGCGAGTCCAGAATGAAGTTCGGTCCAAAGAGACTATCCTGTTTAACGCGAATGAGGGAGTCCGTCTGGATCCACATTTGAAGGGAATCGAGGGTGCCCGGGAATCGGCCGTGCACCTCTTCATACCGGATCAGGGCCGTCCGGATGTCGCTCATGCGATCCCGTGTCTGACGTGTAAGCTCCTCCTGCCGCTCCACCATTTTCCACGGCTCCGTGATCGAAACGTAGAGCCAGTAAGCCAAAATCACGATGATGATCGCCAGAGCGATCTGAATTGCTATTCTCATTCGAAGCTAATCTAGCCGATGTCGATGACGGTCGCGGTGGGGCTGCGGAAGATCACCACAGCGATCTGGAAGGCCGACTATGGAGCAGGCTGCGCCTTTTGAATGCCGGTCGAAAATACAGGCTGCCCCTCCGAAAAGCAACCAAGCGCACCGCCCGTAAATCGGCCTCAATTCGCGCCCTCGATGCCACCCGAATTGAACAGAACCCTGCGATATTCATTCTATCGCGACGTAACCGCCGCCACCAGTCGTCTGGAATCGCATCCATATGGGAAGAGGGCGGAGACGTTCCCGCCGGTACCAACATTTAGACCTTGATATGGCAACTAATCTTCTGATCAACATCGATCACGTAGCCACGCTGCGCAACGCGCGCCGCGAGCGATTTCCCGACCCCGTTCACGCGGCAACGATCTGCGAGATGGCAGGCGCCGACGGAATCGTTTTCCACCTGCGCGAGGACCGCCGCCATATCACCGACCGTGACGTTCGCCTGCTGAAGGAGGTCGTCCAGTCGAAGCTGGATTTCGAGCTGTCCGCCGACGACCGTGTAGTGGACATTTGCTGCGACATACGACCGGATCTAGCGACGCTGGTGCCCGAGCGACGCGAGGAGGTCACGACGGAGGGTGGGCTGGATGTCATCACGCATAGATCGCACGT
>CBFGRV010000007.1:0-93696 GCA_965651265.1 uncultured Rhodothermales bacterium | reverse complement strand
TCGCCCCTTTCCCTCCCGGCGCATGCTGAAACTGGACGGCGGCGGCACGAAGATCCTTCATGCTAATCCGAAGACAATGGAAGTACTCCGATTTGACCCGAATACCCCGTTTGGCATGGCACCTTGCCTGGTTCTCAACGTGCTTTGTCCAGTCCTCTGTACGCGACGACCCGCGACAATGCCCTTCAACTCAATATGTCGAGGTGAACCCTCTTCAGGACTCGTGGATGGCATAATGCTTGCACCAGCATCAAGTCTCGAAAAAACAACACTTTCCAATGAGTGGAGGAATATCGGAGGCCATGTACCAACCCAGAATGACACTTCTGTCTGCGCTCATGATCCCACTGTTCCTGTTGTCGCTCTTCATCTCGCCCTCGGCTGCTGCCGTCATTGGATCCGACGGCGATGAGCGGGCAGGTTTTGTGGCACCGACGCAGTACGTCATACATATCAGCGTGGATGGCTTACGGTCGGATGCCGTCACCCGGCAGTCGCCTGATGATCTCCCAAACTTTTACCGGCTCCGGAACGAGGGCGCCTACACGGATAATGCGCGCACGGATTTCCACTACAGTAACACGCTGCCCAATCACACCACCCAGCTAACGGGTCGAGGCGTGCTCGGCCCGAACGGCCACAACTGGACGACGAATTCCGATCCCGGGCCTTATCGGACACTGCATTCAAACAAGGGCGAATATGTCCCGAGTGTCTTCGACGTCGTGCACGACCATGGGCTTTCCACGGCTCTTTACACGAGCAAGTCCAAATTCGTGATCTTTGATCGGAGCTACGATGAGCACAACGGCGCGGAAGACCTCATAGGCGTCGACAACGGTCGCGACAAGATCGATCATTTCGTCTACGAAAAGGAAACGGAGGATCTGGTCGACCGATTCGTTCGCGAAATGGCAGAGCACCCGTGGAACTATGCTTTCTTGCACCTGCGCGACCCCGATCATGCGGGGCACGTCTTTGATTTCGACCTGGGAGGCACCAATGCCTACATGAGGGCCGTTCGAAAGGTCGATCGGCTTCTGGGCCGAGTGCTGGAGCTCGTCGAAACGAGTCCGGAGCTCGCCGGCAACACGGTCATCGTACTGACGGCCGATCATGGCGGTGGCGGAAACTGGCATGGTCACGGGGATGCCGATCTTCCGGCCAACTACACGATCCCGTTTTACACATGGGGTCGCGGCGTGACTCCGGCCGAGCTGTATGCGATCAACTTTGACGGCCGCGTCCACCCGGGGCTGAGCCGCCCATCCTATGATGCGGATGAGGCCCCTATCCGGAATGGCGATGCCGCGAATCTGAGTTTGTCGCACCTCGGCCTGCCCGCGATCCCCGGGTCGATGATCAACGTCGCCCAGGACCTAAGCACGGGCACGATGCCCACCGGCGGATTCTACCTCGCCGACGCCTCCGGCGAAGCGCGATAAGCATCCACAAGACGCGGCACAACGAAAAGCGCCCGCTCGACTCCACGTTTGGTACCTCAAACGTACCTTCGGGAGATCGGGCGGGCGCCCTTTCTTGTGTCAGGCTTTGTCCGGATTTTGATCAATTCATGGAGGGGACGGTGGCCGAAACATCAGGTCAATCCTGACGTGTTACCGCCCACCGCTCCCGCGCACCCATGGCAACCGGGCCCGTAGCTCAGCGGTCAGAGCAGCGGACTCATAATCCGTTGGTCGTAGGTTCAAATCCTACCGGGCCCACCACTTCTGCAACGAGCGCTCACCCGACGCGCCTTTCGGTCGAAGGCCGGGGAACCCGTCCTCCACGCTGCGCCTCTCGGAGACCATCTCGATGACCGTCCACATTGAGGTCGGCCTGGGGCTCCTCGAGCAGTTCCTCGAACAGGGAGCGGTAATGAACCATGGCCTGCCGAAGATCTTCCGTATCGGCCTGGCCGCGATCGCTCCGCAGGGCGAGCACGTGCGCGGCCCGATAGTTCTCGATCACGCGAGGATGGTCCACGGACAGGTCCTCGGCACGACGTTCGAAGTCCCCCATCGGATATCCGCGACGCCGCATGACTTCGGTCACGAGCTCGTCGGCTTCGGCGACGGCGCGTACGGGTGCATCCACGAAATCAGCCTGTACCAATCGCCAGGACTCCGCATACGCGGCTCGCTGATCGGACGGTAGCGGCTGGATGTCGTATTGCCGCACGCGCTCTTCCCGCTTCTGCAGCTCTGCCTCCGCATGGCGCTTGCTGCCGGTCGATTCGACCGCATGGTCATACTCCGGCCCAAAGCGTTCGCGAAGCTGCCGGCCGCTGCGGCGCTGCGTGATCATCCAACCGATCGCCGCACCCACGATGAGCGCTACGACGATGGCCCCTATCAAAATGCCCCATTGGGTAGGTTCCATTGCATATCCCTCCTGAACGTTATCCTCTCCACAGTGAGAGATAGACAACACCAGGCCCGCGGTCCCGGATGCGGGAGGAAGGTGCTCTCGGAGTAACGACGTCGAAATTTGTGTTAAGGGGAAAGTTGCGCGGCTATGAGGGCCCTCGAGAGAGGACAGGCGAAACTGATGCCGCAAATGGGCGCCAAAAGGCCCGCATCAATGGGCAGGAAGGACCTCTCGAAGAAGGCGCACCACGTTCCCGCCCGCGATCTGTTCGATTTCCTCCTCGCGGAATCCAACTTCCAGCAAGGCTTCCGTGAGCAGAGGCATTCCGGAGGCGTCGAAAGGGGTCGCCACCGTACCGTCGAAGTCCGACCCGAACGCCACGTGCCTCGTGCCGACGAGGTCGGCCGTGTATCTGATAGCGCGCGCGATGTCCTTCACCATCGTCCCGCACACGGCACCATCCCAGAACCCGATTCCTAGTACCCCATCGCGCTCCGCGATGCTCACGATCTGATCGTCGGATAGATTTCTCGGACTTTCGCACGTTCCCCGAACGCCGGTGTGCGAAACGACGACGGGTCCCTGAGTGATCTCGAGCACGTCCCGTATCGTTGCTTCAGAAGCGTGCGCGAGATCGATGATGATGCCCAGCTCCTGCATGCGCCGGATGGCGTCGCGGCCGAGCTCCGTCAAACCATGCTGTTCCACTCCATGTGCAGACCCGGCGATGTCGTTGTCGAACATGTGCGCCGGAGCCATCATGCGAAATCCGGCTGCAAATAGCGTATCCACAACATCGATCCGGCCTTCCAGTGCGTGCATTCCTTCGAGCGCCAATAGTCCGGCCGCCTCCCGGGACCCGGAGGCGCGCGTCTCGAGGAACGCATCGAGGTCGGCAGCGCTGTGAAGAATCGAAAGGTCGCCTCGGCGTGCGAAGCGGTGCAGGCGGCGTGATTGAAAAAGGGCCCGATCGGCCAGGCTGCTCCAGGTGGACACTGGCCAGGCTTGCGCCACTGCGATAAGCGTGATCCGATCGGAACTGGCGGCATTGCTCTCGTAATTCTGGCCCCACGGCGATTTTGTGACGACCGAAAACACCTGCAGACCGATGTTGCCGTCCCGAAGCCTGGGTAGATCGACGTGGCCGCGGTCGTAGCGTCGGGCGAAATCCCGGCGCCAGAGCAGAAAATCGCTGTGCAGGTCGGCAACGAGGAGCCGACTGTGCAGCTGCCGGGCGCGGTCGCCGACTTCATACGGCGGACGAACAGAGACGCCGTTCAAGCGTCCGTCGGCCGCTCCGACGATAAACGCCCGCATGGCGATCGCCGCCGCGATCAAGACGCCGGCGGCGATCAACACTAACTCGTACAGCCTCAAGGTCGCGCGATCCTCAAATCGAATAAGTCAATCGTGCCAGCCCGAGTCGCCCCATTTTCGGAGCGCCAATGAACTCGCGGTGATTGTGATCCAGGATATTTTGAACAGTCACGTCGAGCCGAAGGCCAGGAGCGAAGCGACCAAAGTCGTATCCGAGCCCGGCATCCAACAAGAAGTCCTAGGCCATGTTCGCATGGAAGTGCTACGGCCACAACTACCTGAACGGGTAGTTCGCGAGAAACGGCACACCGAGATTCGCCCGCTTGACAGGCTCCCTGGAAACCCTCACATTGACAGTACCTTCGCCTCCCCCTCGTCCAGCCCTCCGGCGCGCACGAGCGGGCGCCGCCGAGGACGCCAGTGGAGACTCTCCTCCTCCTTCTCCTGTATGCCTTAGCCCTGGACCGTCCTGATCGGAACGGCCCCTCGGCGCCTACGGAGGTTGTGCTCACGGACAGCGCCCACGTCTTCAAAGTGGACAGCGTCGGTGTGCTCGTCGATCTCGAAGGGATCTGGTCAATCGACGACGTTCAGGAGGATTCCTTCCTGGCCCGGTTCGTCACCTACTCCGAAAAGGAGCGCAAATTCGGCTATAGCGGCGCCACATTCTGGATTCGCTTTCGGATGGAAGCGGCTACGAATAGAACCTGGCTCGTCGAGGTGGCGGAGAAGAGCGTGGATCACATCGAGCTCTACACGAGCATCCCGGATTTCCCCGTATTGCGATCGGGCGACGGTATGCCCTTCCATTCGCGCCCCGTTCGTCACCGCCGCTTGCTTCTTCCGCTGCCTGACGCCCCGCGCTACGACGTCTTCCTGCGGCTGAGTTCCAATGGTCCCATCAAAGCCCCGCTCAAGATCTGGGAAAGCAATGCCCTTGCCCAGGCCACTCGAAGAGAGGAATTCGGCCTCGGCATTTTCTTCGGCATTCTCATAATCATGGTGCTCTACAACGTCGTGCTCTTCGCCGCGCTTCGAGATAAGAGTTTCCTTCTCTTCGCATTCTTCGTTGGAAGCTTCACGCTGTATCAGGCCGGAGTCGAGCGCATCGCATTCGAGTACCTGTGGCCTGAGAATATCTGGTGGATGGATCGGTCCAACTCTCTAATGGCGGTGGTCTGCGCCGCCTGGGGCGTGCTCTTCACCCAATCGTTTCTCGAAGCAAGGTGGTATGCCCCCCGATTGAATCGTGCGCTGACGGCGGTCTTTGTTCTGTGTATTCTCTACGCCCTCGTGGTCCTCGTCGGGCCGCCACGCGTGACGAATCAGGCTGTGGTCTACTTCGTCCTTCTGCTCGCTCCCTTCCTTCTTGTCAGTGGGGTCGTCTGCATCGTCAATCGAGATCGACAGGCCATTCTCTATTTGATAGGATGGGCCATTCTCCTGGTCGGCTTGCCCGTCGCCATGTTCGGATACCTCGGGTTTCCTCCCGATGCGATTTCAGGGACGTCGAGCGTGCGTACGGTCACCTTTGCAGGCATCGTCCTGCTGTCTCAGATCGGGCTCGGATATCGCTACGACCAGTTACGGCGTGAGCGCGAGGCACTCCGCAACCGAATCGCGACGGACCTGCACGATGAGATCGGCAGCGGACTCACGCAAATCTCGCTCTACAGCGAGCTCATTCGACGGGAGTCCTCGGGCACCGCCGCTGCGTGGGCGGAGGACATGGGCGAGCACGCTCGCGAGCTGACGGGCAAAATGCAGGACATCGTATGGGCACTCCACCACGGTGACGAAGACTGGTCGGCCCTCGAGCTTCGCATGAAAGATTTTTCGACCCGACTACTGGCGCCGAATCAAATCGCATTCGACATGCAGGGGGAGGTCCTGAACGAACCGGAGCGGCTGATGCCCCACATCCGCCACAACCTCCTATTGATCTTCAAGGAGATCGTCCACAATGCTGTGCGGCATTCCGAATGCTCCAGAATCTCCGTTAGCTTCCGCATCGATCGGCGGACCCTATGGATGCGAATTAGCGACGATGGGAAAGGCTTCGATGTCGCGCGCGTGCACCAGAACAACGGCCTCCAGAATCTTCGCCATCGCGCCGTCGAAATTAACTCAGAGCTTCGGCTGGAGACCTGCCCGGGCGGGCCAACTTGCTACGAACTGTCGATCCCACTCGTGCGGAACTACCAGAACGTGTAGGTGCGCCGGCTTGGTGTCGAGACTACAATGGACTCATGACGACAAGTGACTACATATCGGTCATCGTTGTCGAGGACGACGATCGCGTTCGGAGCGGACTGGAATTGATCATCGATGGCACGCCTCAAATGTGCTGCACCGGCGCGTTTGCGGATGTGGAATCGATGGCCGCTGCCGACGCTCTCGCGACAGCCGACGTCGTTCTGATGGATATTTCCCTCCCCGGAATGTCGGGTATCGATGCCATCCCTCAAGTCCGCAGACGGAATCGCAATGCGAACGTCCTCATGCTGACCGTGCACGACGAGAGCGACGTGATCTTCGAGGCGCTGTGCAAGGGAGCATCCGGATACCTGCTGAAAAACTTGGCACCTGGGGAGATTATCGATGCCATCGTCGAAGTCAAGCAGGGAGGGGCGCCCATGACGGCGAGCGTTGCACGAAAAGTCGTCCAGTTCTTCCGCCAGCCCGAGGTCTCTCATGATGACCTTACCGAGCGGGAGAAGGAGGTGTTGACTCACCTGGTGGCGGGCAAGACGAACAAGCAGATCGCCGACGCTCTCTTCATTAGCGAGAACACCGTCGCCTATCACATCAAGCAGATCTACGAGCGGCTACACGTACACTCACGCAGCGAGGCCGTGAGCAAGGCCATTCGAACCGGACAGTCGCCCGGCGGCAGCCGATCGTGACGTTCCGTTCCTCGCTACCCGGCCAATCCGGCTAGATCCAGCAGGAACGCGTACTCGAAGGCGATCTCACGGTAGCGCTCGTAGCGGCCCGATGCGCCTCCGTGCCCGGCCCCCATGTTCGTCTTGAGGAGCAGGACGTTGTCATCCGTCTTCGTGGCGCGGAGCTTCGCAACCCACTTCGCGGGCTCCCAGAACTGCACCTGGGAGTCGTGGAGGCCGGTCGTTATCAGGAGATTCGGGTAATTCTTGGCCTCCACATTGTCGTAAGGCGAATAGGAAAGCATGTATTCGTAGGACTCCCGCTCGTTGGGATTGCCCCACTCGTCGTATTCGCCGGTCGTAAGCGGGATGGAGTCGTCGAGCATGGTCGTGACCACATCCACGAACGGGACCTGCGCCACCAACCCGTGGAAGAGGTCGGGCCGCATGTTCATCACGGCGCCGATGAGCAACCCGCCTGCGCTGCCGCCCATGCCGTAAAGCCTGGCTGGATCGGCGTAGCCGGCTTCGATGAGGAATTCCGCGCTATCGATGAAGTCCGTGAAGGTGTTTTTCTTCTTCAGGAGCTTGCCGTCTTCATACCAGGCGCGGCCGAGCTCCTGCCCGCCACGGATGTGGGCGATCGCATACACGAACCCACGGTCGAGCAGGCTCAAGCGGGAGGGGCTGAAGGTCGGGTCGAGGCTGTAGCCGTACGAGCCGTAGCCGTAGAGCAGAAGCGGCGCGGAGCCGTCGACGGGCGTCTCCTTTCGGCGGACGAGCGAGACCGGAATGCGAGCGCCGTCGCGGGCCGGGGCATACACCCGCTCGGTCACGTAGTCGGCAGGATCGAATCCGCCCGGCACCTCATCCTGCTTGAGAAGCGTCTTCTCGCGCGTGGCCATGTTGTAATCGTACACCGAATTCGGTGTGGTCATCGACGTGTATCCGTATCGCAGAATGGGCGTGTCCATCAGACGATTCACCTGGATGTAGGCGAGATAGGCCGGCTCGCCGAAATCCAGATAATGCTCGTCCGCACCATCCCATGGCTTGATGCGCAGGTGGGTCAGGCCGTCTCGCCTCTCGGAGAGCACCAGGTAATCCGCGAAGAGATGGAAGCCGCTGAGGTAAACGTCGTCCCGCGGGCCGATCACTTCCTCCCAGTTTTCGATGCCGGGGGATTCTACGGGCGCGCGCATTAGCTTGAAGTTATCCGCGCCGTCCGCATTCGTGCGGATGTAGAAGTGGTCGCCGAGGTGATCGATGGAGTATTCGAGATTCCGCTGCCTTGGCTGAACGATGCGAAACTCGCCGGTCGGGGTGTCTGCCTCCAAAACCCGGAACTCGTCGCTCAGCGTCTGACTCGAGCCGATCACGACGTACTTGCGCGACTTGGTGGCGAAGACATATGTGCGGAAGGTTTCGTCCCGCTCCTCGTAGACGAGTACGTCCTCCGACGGGTCGGTGCCCAGTTCGTGTCTCCAGATCTGATGCCAGCGAAGCGTGGTCGGATCTTGCCTCGTGTAAAAAATGGTTCGGCCATCGTTGGCCCACTCGAAATTGTAGGTGACATCCGGAATCACATCATCCAGAAGCTTTCCCGTCGTCAGGTCCTTGAAGAATAGGGTGTAGATGCGGCGGCCCACTGAATCGGCCGCGTAGGCCAGGATGTCATGCTTTGGGCTGACGTCATCCGAGACATCCAGAAACATCTTACCTTCGGCGAGCTCATTGACATCGAGCATCACCTCCTCGTTTGCCTCGAGGGATCCCTTTCGGCGCGCGATGATGGGATACTGCTTCCCTTCCTCGTATCGATTGTAGTAGAAGTAGTCGCCGTATTGGTATGGGACGGTCGAGTCGTCCTGCTTGATGCGGCTTTTGATCTCTTCGAAGATTCGATCCTGCAAGGCCCCCGTCTTGACCATCATCGCGTCCGTGTAGGCATTCTCGGCCTCCAGGTAGGCGATGACCTCAGGATTCTCACGATCGCGAAGCCAGAAATACGGATCGACCCGGGTGTGGCCGTGATTCGTGAGCTCGACGGGCTCGACTTTCGCGACGGGTGGCGTCGGATGTGATGCAGGAAGGATGTTGTCCTCGGCCCGTTGGGCGGCGCTGGGAGTTGCAGACATTGCGAGAATAAGGACGACCAGAATCAGAGAGAGCAGGCGATACATGGGTCGGAGTAGTCGGTGCGGCTGGATGGCTGCGGCGGTGAGGCACGGATCGTGCGATGCTATTCGGGCCATACGCCCCGACAAGCCGTTCGCTCCCGCGTCGGGCTGCACCATGTGAACCTCCGTCAGATTATTCGGTTGGATCGGCCCGCATTTCCGCGCGTGCCCAATAGCAGAGATGAACAAGGCCCACAAACGAGAAACCGATCGCCGACGCACGTTTGCGATCATCAGCCACCCCGATGCCGGCAAGACGACACTGACCGAGCAACTGCTTTTGCGCGCCGGGGCTATTCACATCGCCGGCGACGTCAAGGCGCGCAAAACCGCCCGGTACGCAGCCAGCGATTGGATGGAGATCGAGAAGCAACGCGGCATTTCGGTCACCTCGTCCGTGATGAAATTCTCCTACGGCGACCGGGAGCTGAATCTGCTCGATACCCCGGGGCACCATGACTTTTCCGAGGATACCTACCGTGTGCTCACGGCCGTCGACAGCGCGCTCATGGTAATCGACAGCATGCGGGGCGTCGAATCCCAGACGGAGAAGCTGATGGATGTTTGTCGGATGCGCGACACGCCGATTCTGACCTTCATCAACAAGCTCGACCGCATCGGCCGCGAACCCCTCGATCTCCTGGATGACATCGAAGAGAAGCTCGACATCCAGGCTGTTCCCATCACGTGGCCCATCCGACGCGGCGGAAAATTCTGGGGCACCTATCACCTGCAGACCGGGATCCTCAAGCCCTACGCGAAAGATATCGAGCCCGTCCATGCGGAGAATCTGGATGATCCCGTGGTGGACGAGCTGCTCGGAGCCGATGCCGACACGCTACGATTCGACATCGGCCTCCAGCGGGAGGCCGGACATTCGTTCGACCTCGAGGCTTATCGATCCGCCAAGCAGACGCCCGTGGTTTTCGGCAGCGCGCTCCACAATTTCGGGGTGGATGATTTGCTGGATCTCTTCATCGAGATCGCCCCGCCGCCGCAGGTTCGCGCCACGACCACGCGCCCTGTTTCTCCATACGAGCCGGAGTTCTCCGGGGTCGTGTTCAAGATCCAGGCGAACATGGATCCGAACCATCGCGACCGGATCGCCTTTCTGCGCATATGCTCGGGCCGTTTCGAGCGCGGGATGAAAGTCGTCCATCACCGCCGCGCCCAGGAGCTGCGCCTTGCGAACGCCACGATGTTCATGGCGCAGGATCGGGAGGGGGCTGAGGAGGCCTATCCGGGCGACATCATCGGCATCCCCAATCACGGCACCATCCGAATCGGCGACACGCTATCCGAGAAGGAGCCGATCCAGTTCACGGGCATCCCGAGCTTCGCACCGGAGCACTTTCGGAAGGCCTTTCTGAACAATGCCCTCCGTGCGAAGCACCTGGAGAAGGGCCTCCGACAGCTGATCGAGGAGGGCGCCATCCAGCTTTTTCGTCCCCTCGACGGCAACGACTACATCCTCGGGGCCGTGGGCGTTCTTCAGTTCGATGTCGTTGCGGCGCGCCTTCGCGGCGAGTACAACGTGGAGGTGCAGCTCACGTCGCTGCCATACGAGACGGCTCGATGGATCGAGAGCGACGACCAGACAAAACTCGAGGCTTTCATCAAGCGAAACCGCAGTCGCATCGCGCGGGATATCGATGGTGAGCCCGTCTACCTTGCCGACAGCACCTTCTGGCTGCAGCGCGCCCAGGAGGACTGGCCCGAGATCACGTTCCACGAGACGAAACAGCGCCTCTAGGGCAGGTGCGGCGAGCGACCGGCGTGGCCCCGGCTTACGGCAGCTCTTTCAGCGTCCGCCGCTTTCCGAGCTCGTCCACGTCGAAGGCCACGGCCCGGGACACACGTGCCTCCGCTCCGCGGAGAGACTGCAGGGCGTCGTAGTACTGCAGGTACGGAAAGGATGAAATCCCTCCTCGAATGAACTCATACGCGCGTACCGCATCGCGCCACAGCTCGGCTGCCTCGCTGACGTCGACGTACACGTAGGGGTCGAAGCCTTCGTGATCCTCCCAGTTCTCGGCGAAATAGATGCCGCGCACCCCGCGATGGGCGGGATGTTCGAGCTCGACGGCCGGTAATGCGGCCAGAAGCACGGCATCGGTCACGATGCGGTGCGTTCGCTCGTGGTCCTTGTGGATGCTCGCGCGGGCATGCGTGATCACGTGGGTTGGGCGCACCTCACGGATCACGTTCGCCACGTAACGCCGGACCTCCTCGTCATCGGGCAGCTCCCCATCCAGGTACGGACCGAACACAACCCCCACGCCAAGAATCCGAGCGGCTTCTTCCGCCTCACGGCGTTTCTGTTCGGCATATTCCGAAGGGGACATGGTCGGGTTTCCGCCCTCCCCAAGAGTCAGATGGAGGATGACCGCTCGATCGCCCAACTGCACATGCTTCGCCAGGAGGGCACCGCTCGTGAGCTCGACATCCCCGGCGTGGGCTCCTACGGCCAGCAGGATCCGATTCTGCGCTTCCGCAGGCGAGGAGACGAAGGGGATGCAAAATAGGATCAGGCAGGGCAGGAGGGGAAGCCGCATAGAGGAGTGCAGTGAGTTGATGGAAATGGGATCAGGACGAGGTTCAACGATACGGCCGTTGGCCGACGTAAGCCAACCTGCGCACCGGCTCCAGGGCGGACGTCGAGTGACGGCCGGTTGCGACGGAGCATCGAGCCTCGCTGTAACTCTAATGGGGCGGCTCCGTACGCGTGCCGTGTAGAGAATGGCCGAAGTTGAGCGCCATGGTTGCAGCGATCGTCATCCTGCGACTTCGTGGGTCAGGGCCTCTAGTAACGAGAGCATCCAAGCCTTTCGATATGAGCAAGCGATTTCTAGTTGGCAACTTCTTGCCTGCCTATTCCGACTCGTACAGATATCGCGCCGGATACGGCCGCAAGGAGCAGGCACATGATCCCGAGTGGCTGGCGCAGAGCTTCACCAATCGAAGTCGGCGAGCGCGCGAGCAGCGACAGTCGTACGTTCTCCGGATGCAAATGGCCATGATTGCGGCGCTCATGACGGTGCTCGGAGCATCGGCTATAAACATCCGGGGTGGCTCGGATCTGGAGCTAGCCATGGTCGAGCAGGAGACCGTCGACATCCAGGAAATCCTCCAGACGGTCCATGAGGTCCTCCCACCTCCGCCGCCGAAGCCGGCGGTGCCCATCGCCGTGCCCGACGACGAGTTGCTCGAGGATGACGAGCTCGATCTCGATGTGACACTCGATATCGACGCCCCGCTCGCCATAGCGAGCCCACCACCACCGCCGGTCGAGGAAGTGGTTGAAGACGAGCCGGAGATCTTCGTCGTGGTCGAAGAACAGCCTGAGATGATCGGCGGGGTGGCCGAGTTGTCGAAGGCCGTCAAGTACCCGACCATCGCACGGCAGGCCGGCATCGAGGGGATGGTCGTCGTCAAGGTCGTGATTACGCAGGAAGGCCTTCCCGAGAGCCCGGAGATCCTGTCATCACCGTCCGAAGTGCTCAACGAAGCTGCGATTGAGGCTGTGATGCAGCAGCGATTCAAGCCAGGCCGGCAGCGGGGGCGTGCCGTTGCGTGCTTCATGGCCATACCCGTGCGCTTTCGTCTGACGGCCGGGGTAGGCTGATCGGACAGCTTCAACGCTGATTCAGAATATAAGACCGGCGCTGCCGGAACGTAGGGTCGGACGGTCGGAGCCGAATCGCCAGGTCCGTGAAGCGGAGGGCACTGTCCCAGCGCCCCGTTTGCGCATAAAGGATGCTCAACGCGTCAATGTAATCCGGATGTTGTGGCTCCAGTTGATGAGCCCTCAGGAGGAGCGCCTCGGCTGCCGTCGTGCGGCCGAGGCGTTGCTGTGCCAGGCCGGCGTTGTAGGCGATCCTCGCATTCGACGTGTCGAGGCGGGCGGCCGCCGTTAGGTGGCTAGCGGCATCGGCGAGTCGATCGGGATCCTCGGCCAGCAGCAGGCCGAGGCTGTACCGGGCCTCAGCCGCGCTCGAATCGGTCTGTACGGCCTCTTGTAGCACGCCTAGCGCGCGTTCGTAGAGGACGGCCGCCGAATCTGAAGATGCCGTCCCCCGAATGGTCTGGCGCTGTTGCTCGTAAAGCATCGCCAGATTGAGATGCGCGGGGACGAAGCTGCTGTCGATGCGCATCGCCGCGCGATAGGATGCCTCCGCCTCCTGCCACTCGCCCAGGCGCTCGTGAATGACGGCTAGATTCAAATGAGCCGGGGCCTGATCAGCTTGCGCCATCTGGCCCTCCCGGTATTCTCGGAGCGCGCTGAAAAAGGCGCGAGAAATATCCGTGTTAGGCGAACGGGCGTAGCGATCGGGCGCAAGGAGAGTAAGCGTTCGAGCTGCCTCCGCGCGGACGAGCCGAGTCCTATCGTCGAGGAGCGCCTCGATCCGTGGTACGGCCGACCGATCCTCCGAGCGTGCGAGCTTTCGCAGGGCCGCCGCACGCACGAGCGGTGCCTCGTCCGAAAGCGCCGACTCCGCGGCCTGTCGCGAGCGTACCGTCGAATATCCATCCAGGAGGGACATTGCCGTGGCGCGCACAATATCAGATTCGTCGGAGTTGTTGATCAGAGCGATCAGGTCCTCCTCGACCTCAGGATCGATGGCGCGACCTCGCGCGATAATTTGAGCAGAAGACGAAGGGCGATTTGGGCCATGCCATAGCTCGATTGCGGCGGCGGCCCATTCGGCGGATTGATCCTGATGGCAGGCGTTGCACGCGTTCGGCACGCCCAGTTTGATGGTCAGGTCGGGGCGCGGAATCGAAAAGCTGTGATCGCGCCGCGGGTCGATGACCATGTACGTCCGCGCCGGCATGTGGCAATTCACACACTGTGCGCCCGGGCTGCCGTCCGGATGTCGGAGGTGATCCTCCACATCGTACGTCGCCGCCTCATGGCACTGGCTGCACAGCGCTTTCCCTTCAAGGCGCAACCCGGTGGAATGCGGATCGTGGCAATCGGAGCACTGCACGCCGGCCGCGTGCATCCGGCTCTGCAGGAAGGATCCGTAGACGAAGACCTCATCCTTAATCTGACCATCCGGAAAATAGAGGCCCTCGTCGAGCAGTACGGGCTCGTAATGGTCCAGATATGCCTTCCCGGGTACATAATCCGGCGCCACGATGCTCCGACGCGAGTGGCAGGGTGCACACACCTCGATCTGGCCGGAATGGGGCGAGCGACGATCGAGCGCCTCGAGGGTGGCTTCACCGGGATCGAGTCGGAGCGTGAGGCCGGTCGACTGAAAGTAGGTTGCCTGATCGGCGCTTTCGCCCGGCGACGAATAGCGATCCGTGCGTACCAGCGCGACGTGCTGCTCCCCGGGGCCGTGGCACGCCTCGCAGCTCACGTCTACCTCGGAATAGGTCGTGGCGTACGACGATGTGGTTAGGTCGAACCCCCGCCGCACGTTTGTCGAGTGGCAGTCCGCGCACATCCGGTTCCAGTTCAGGGCGTCGCCTGACCAGTGCAACGGATCCCCGGGCTCGAAACACTCGTCGGGGTAAAGCGAGAACCACCTCCCAGCCCGCGTATCCCACGCGATGGTGAAGGCCTGCAGCCGGCCGCGCTCCGTGGCCACGAGGTACTGTTGGAGGGGATCGTGCCCGAAGGTGTACTTCACGGGATACCGGTTCATCTGCCCGTTCGGCCCGAGCGTCTCGATGACATAGGACGTGCTATCGCGCAGAAAACGGCTCGTGGTGCCGCAGTTTGTGAAGCTCACGTCGTTGAAATCCCCGAGCACCGATTCAGGGTCGGGAGGCGACATAGCGAGGTCGTGGTCCGAGCCGGCCCACGCCCGGTCCTGTCGGGAATGGCAGTCGGCGCACACGGTGCGGCCTACGAAGCCGAGCGTGTCCAGGGTCGCCGGTGAGAAGTCCGGCGATGATCCGCAACCGCCGAAAATCAGCAGCAAGGCCAGGGCAGAAATGATCGAAAGATATTGACGTCGAAACAACTCGGGTTACAGCGAGGAATGTAGGAACCGAGGATGCGTCTGTGGGCCGGGGGCCTACGTCGACACACACCGTCGAGTGTGAACGGCCGTAATGTACGGGAGGCTCACGAACGAACGCGTCAGGCTACGAGTCGGCACCGTCGGATGGCGGCATAGAGAAGGTGAGGATATCCCGGAGTGTAGGACCGTCCGAATTGGACAGGGCCCGTCGGAGCGCCCTGGCAAATGGCTCGTTCCCTCGCCCCTCGTGCTCCATCCTCCGTAGATAATACGTAAAGAGCTGCCGATCGGAGCGTTCTTTCGGTTCGATGAGGGAGACGGCCTGTCGCAGCGCCCCCAGGCAGGTTGCGCCGGCCTTCGGATCGCGCTCCATGCGATCGATCTCCGTGCGAAGCAAGCGGATCACCGCATCCATGTCCCGCGCAGAGAAGGCGTGCAGGACTCTCCGCAGCGCGTCCGCATAATAGGTGTCGCCGCGGCCCGTCCTCTCGAGACGGCGCAGCTCAAGCTTGAGCTGATACGTCGCAGACTTGTGTCGCCGCAGATCTACCCGTGTCCATCCCCCCGATACTCCATCCGCCATCACATCTCGAGGCCGGTACTCGGCTTCTCGTTCTCCACCTATTCATGTCGTCACACGGATTTTCAAGGTAGGATCGCAGACAGCGATTGCCCTCACGCCCACCTTTGCGCCAAGATCCGATAATTTTACCGATCCGCACAGACAAGTGTCGCCTTGGATGTAACACCGATGCAACGTGGCAATTCTGTTCGTTACGATCGGGTGAGGAACGCCGCGCGGCTCGTTCCGCGACTTCGATTACGCGGCGACAACCTTCATCGGCTTGATTCTGAGGCCATGGTGTGGTATTTCTGCAATCGGGAGACTCGATTGGCGTCAGTAAATAATCGTATGCATTCACCGGTACACCGTCTGGCGGCCGCCGTCATTCTGGCCATCGTGCTGGGCTCCTTCTCCACGTCACAGGCGCAGCCGCGGAACGTGGTGTTCATCCTCAGCGACGACCACCGCTACGACGCGATGGGCTTCCACGAGAACGCGCCCGATTTCCTGCGGACCCCCGCCATGGACAAGATGGCGGAGGAGGGGGTGCACATCCGGAATGCCTTCGTGACAACGTCCCTGTGCTCGCCGAGCAGGGCCTCCATCCTGACGGGCCGCTACGCGCACAACCACGGGGTCGTCGATAATCAACGCCTCATCCCCGAAGGCACTGTCTTTTTCCCTCAGTTGCTGCAGGATGCCGGGTACGAAACGGCGTTCATCGGCAAGTGGCACATGGGTGAGGAATCGGATGCGCCACGACCGGGCTTCGACCACTGGGTGAGCTTTCGTGGACAGGGCGTCTACGTCGATCCCGTTCTGAACGTGAACGGAGAGCGCGATACCTATCGGGGCCACACCACGGACATCCTGACCGATTTCGCCCTCGATTTTTTACGCGAGCGGGATGGGAGTGAGCCTTTCTTCCTCTTTCTGTCCCACAAAGCCGTCCACGCCGAGTTCGAGCCCGCCGAGCGGCACAAGGGCGTCTACGCGGATGTCGAGGTGCCCTACCCCGCCTCGATGGCCAACACCGAGGCCAACTATCGAGACAAGCCACGGTGGGTGCGCGAGCAGCGGTACGGCTGGCACGGCGTAGACTACATGTATCACGGCGCCATGGATTTCGACGAATTCTACCGCCGCTACGCCGAAACGCTTCTGGGTCTGGATGAGGGGATCGGAAGGGTCCTGGCCTATCTCGAGGAGAGCGGGCTGGTGGAGAACACGCTCGTCATCTACATGGGCGACAACGGGTTCTCCTTCGGCGAGCACGGGCTGATCGATAAACGCCAGGCCTACGAGTCATCCATCCGTGTTCCGATGCTCGCGTGGGCCCCGGGCTACATCGATCCGGGGAGCACCATCGAAGAGATGGTCCTGAACATCGACATCGCACCGACCATCCTTGAGCTGGCCGGCGTGCAGGCACCGGATTGGGTGGACGGCCGGTCGTTCCTCCCGCTGCTCACGGGCGGCTCGGTTGCGGACTGGCGCGAGGAGTTCGTTTACGAGTACTACTGGGAGCATCCTTTCCCGCACACGCCGACCGTCTTTGCCCTCCGCGGTGACCGGTACAAGTACATGTTTTACCACGGCGTGTGGGACATCAATGAGCTATACGATCTGCAGCTCGACCCGGACGAGCAGCACAATCTGATCGACAGTCCGGATCATCGCGAGCGCGTCGAGGAGATGCGCACCAGGCTGTTTCAGCTGCTCGACGCCGATAACGCGGTAGATGTCAAGTTTCGCCCGCCGGGCGGATGGCAGGCCGACGAGCGACTCTTGCACGACTGAACAAAAAAAGGCCCTGACGCCATGCATCAGGGCCTTCGCCGAAGCGATCCTCAGCTAGAAGGAGATCTCCGTCGGGGCCAGGCGCTGGATGGTCTCCAGGATGCCCGCGGCCTCGGGGAACTGCACCAGGTGCTCTAGTCCGAAAACATCCAGCACCATGTAGGCGATGCCGAACATGACGAACAAGCACGTGATGGAGAGCAGAATTTGCGAAATCGAGTTCCACATGCGTCTCGAAATCGATAACGGTTTGGTGCGCAACCGCCTCGCACTACGCGCGATGCTGTACGAGATCTGCTGATCGAAGTAGCTGTCTCTGAAGTAGTACATGGAGAGCCTTCAGACGTTTGTGAGGACGATGGCGTGTGTTTGGTTCGCCCAGTTCCAATCCGGTCATCAAAAGCACTGACCGACGGATCGGTGATTCTACCTAGCGCCCTTGCAACAAGGACGGGGCCAATTCACACGAGATGGGATTTACTCGAGGCGTCGCATCGGTCCGCCGCGGGTTCGGGGGTAATTTCCACCCGCTGCCCGTTTCCTTTCTGCCAATCGGCCCCCGGTAACTCGTCTCCGTAACGCATGTCACTTCGGTTTCTCGAACAGGACATTCGGTACTTGAAGGGAGTCGGCGCCCGCCGCGCCGATGTGCTCGCGCAGGTGGGTGTCGCGACAGTTCGGGACCTGCTCGAGTACTATCCGCGGCGGTATCTGGATCGCTCGACGGTCACGCCGATCCGTGAGCTCCCCGAAGATGTGCCTGGCGCGACGGTCGTCGGACGCGTGGCGGCGCACGGGATCGTGCCCGGACGCTCGGGAAAGCGCTACGAGGTCGTCGTGCGAGACGAATCCGGAGCGACCATGAAGGCGGTCTGGTTTCGTGGCGTCTCGTGGATCAGCAAGGTGTTTCAGCCCGGCGATCGCGTGGCCTTCCATGGTAAGCCGCAGCGTTACGGCCGCTCGTTTTCGATGTCGCATCCGGATTTCGACAAGCTGGATGAGGAGGGGCCCGCCCTCGACACAGGGCGCATCATCGCGCTCTACCCCGGCAGCGCCGCCCTTGCTCGTGTCGGCCTCAACAGCCGGTCTTTTCGGCGCATCATCTTTCATCTTCTGAAGGATCATGGGCCCGAGCTGCCCGAGGTATTGCCCGAGGCCGTACTGCACAGCACGGGACTCATGGGCGGCCCGTCCGCCCTGCGCGCCATCCACTTTCCGAAGAATGTCGACGAACTCGCGCAGGCACGGCGACGCCTGAAGTTTCAGGAGCTCTTCTTCATCCAGCTCATGCTGGCTATGTTGAATCGCCGGCGCAAGGTGCGGGAAGGCCACGTGTTCAATGAGCCCGGCCCGCTGATGCGGCGTTTTCTTCGGGATGTCTTGCCCTTCGAGCTCACTGCGGGGCAGAAAGGCGCCATCGAGGACATCGTGCGCGACACGCGCTCGGGCAAGCAGATGAACCGGCTCGTGCAGGGGGATGTAGGCAGCGGCAAGACGGTCGTGGCCGTGTCCGCCATCCTGCACGCACTCGATAGCAGCTACCAGAGCGCCTTCATGGCGCCCACCGAGATTCTGGCCGAGCAGCATTTCGTGAATCTGCGCCGCTATCTGGAGCCGCTCGGGGTCGAGCCGCGGCTGCTCATCGGCGGGATGTCGAAGGGCGAGCGGGAAGCCGTGCTCGAGGATCTCGCCTCGGGTGCCGCCGCGGTTGCCGTGGGCACGCACGCGCTCATTCAGGAGGGCGTGGCCTTCCATCGCCTCGGCATGGCCGTGGTGGATGAGCAGCATCGCTTCGGCGTGGCGCAGCGCGCACGCATGTTCGAGATGGGCGAGCACCCTCACATGCTGCTCATGACGGCCACACCCATTCCCCGATCGCTCGCCATGACGCTCTACGGCGACCTGGATGTCTCCCTCATCAAGGAAAGGCCGGCCGGGCGCAAGCCGGTCCGCACGGCCGTGCGGTACGAGAATCATCGGGAGGATGTCTACAGATTCATCCGCGACGAGCTGGAGAAGGGGAGGCAGTGCTACGTCGTATACCCGCTCGTGGAGGAGAGTGAGAAGCTCGACCTGAAGGATGCCGAATCAGGATATGAGCGGTTGCGAATGGAGTTCGCGCCGCACGCCGTCGATCTGGTGCATGGGAGGATGTCCGCAGCGGAAAAGGATCAGGCGATGCAACGCTTCAAGTCCGGTGAGACGAAGGTGCTCGTCACCACGACGGTGATCGAGGTGGGCGTGGACGTGCCGAACGCCTCCATCATGGTGATCGAGCATGCGGAGCGCTTCGGGCTCAGCCAGCTGCATCAGCTTCGCGGCCGGGTCGGGCGGGGAAGTGAGCAGAGCTACTGCATCCTCATGGCCGACGTCAAGCGTACCGCCGAGGCGAAGGCGCGCCTCGAGGCGATGGCCGAGACGAACGACGGCTTCAAGATCAGCGAAATCGACCTGAAGATCCGCGGCGCGGGCGACTTCTTCGGGACGAAGCAGAGCGGGCTGCCCGACCTCAAGATCGCCGACCTCACGTCGGACGTCGACATCCTGGCGGAGGCGCGGCGGGCCGCGTTCGATGTGATTGAGAAGGATCCGGACCTCCGGACGCCGGAGAACGAGAGGCTTCGCGCGTATTTCGAGCGATTCTATGCGGAGGAAAGCCTGGGCTTCGCGCGCATCGGGTAGCACCTAGTGCACGTAGCTGGCCGCGTTGATGTCGATGGTGGCTCCCGTGGCGTGGTCGGCGAGCCCGCTGACGAGAAACGCGACGGTCGGCGCGATGTCGGCGGGCTCGGTCAGCCGCTCCGCGGCGATGCCGCGCATCGCGTACTCCTCCCCGTAGGTGTCGATGAACTCCTGCGCCATATCGGTGCGCACGAAGCCGGGTGCGATCACGAAGGCGCGGATGCCTTCCCGCCCCAGTCCGCGCGCTATCGAGCGGGTCAGCGCGACGAGACCTCCTTTCGATGCCGCGTACGTCATGTACTCGGGCGTATCTCCCCGGAAAGCCGCCCGTGATGCGATGTTGATGATGCGTCCGCCACCAACCTTACGGAAGTGGAGGATGGCCCGCCGGCAGAGCAGCTCGGCGGCGCGCAGGTTGACGGCCATCGTGCGATACCACGCATCCGCCCACTCCGACAGCTCCATCCGCGCCGGCATGGCGATGGCAACGCCCGCGTTGTTGACGATGGCATCTATCCGGCCGTAGCGCTCGAGGGCGGCATCGAAAAGCGAGATGCACGCGGCGGGATCGACCAGATCGGCCTGATGGATGGAGATGCGATCCGGGTGGGCGGCGACGAGCTCCTGAGCGAGCTCCCTGTTGCGGAAGTAGTGGGCGGCGACCTTCGCGCCGGATTCCGCCAGCTGGAGCGCCACCGCACGGCCGATGCCGCGGCTCGCTCCTGTGACAAGGATCGTCTGATCCGTCAGGTCGATCCGCACCTTACGCGTCGCGCTGGAGAGACGCCGGGATCGCCGGCTTCTTCACGCCGGCCGGCCGGGCTTCCGCCGTGGCCTTCTCGGCCGCCTTGCGCCAGAGCGGCACGGACGAACAGGGCTCGCCGTACATCAGCTTCGAGGCCACCTCCTGCAGCCGCCGCGTCGCGGCGACGTACGCACTCGGCGGCACAATCTTGCTGCCGCATCCCTTTACGACGACGGGGCGGTCGCGGTACTCCTCCAGATCCGCCTCGGCGAGGGCCCGCGCGAAATGCTCGCGGATCAAATCCTCCTTCCGCCCCACCGTTACCGAGCGCGCGATACCTTCGAGCCTCGACGCGATCAGCATGAACGCCCACGTAGGGATGATGGCGTCGGTCGAGCAGAAGACCGCCACGTGAGCGTCCTCGAACTGCTCCCAATCGAAATCGCGCACTTTCTCGCGAAACAGCTTCTCTCGCACGACGAGCCCCTCCAACAGAAACGGTTCGATGTCGAGCTCCTCGATGGGATGCCCGTCCCAGAACTCCTCGAGGTTGAAAACGAGGATGTCGCTTTCCTCGACGCGATTTATGATAGGCTCTATCAAGGTTACTGGAGGATGGTTACTGATTGCAGGCAGATGGTTGCTGGATTACTGGTTGCTTGAACCAGGACCGAGTTGCTAGTGGTAGTGGGGTCTTTTCAGCCGGTTGGTCAGGCGGCGGTGGCCTGCGATCTGGAAGTCAATTTCTCGACCGCCTCGCGAAGCCGGGCCGCGGCGAAATCGACCTGCTCGTCGGTCGTGAACCGGCCCAGACTGATACGGAGGGTCGCCAGCGACTGATCCTCGCTCAGGCCCATCGCCGAGAGGACGTGGCTGGGCTTGCCGCTGCCGCTGGAGCAGGCGCTGCCGGCGGAGAAGGCCAGATCGCGCAGCTCCATCATCATGTCGGCTCCCTTCGTGCCCTCGAAGCGGATGCTTGTCGTCTGCGGAAGCCGCTCGGCCGTGGGCGTGTTGACGAAGGCGTTGGGTAGATCCAGGAGCGCCGACTCGAGCCGATCGCGCAGCGCCGTCATGCGCGCGAGGAATCCATCCAGCTCTTCACCGGCGATCCGGGCGGCTTCGCCGAGACCGACGATCCCCGGCACGTTCAACGTACCGGAGCGGCGACCGTCCTCGTGCCCACCACCATCGAGCAGCGGCGTGATCTGCACGCGCGGATCGCGCGCCCGCACGAAGAGCGCGCCGACGCCCTTCGGCCCGTAGAATTTGTGCGCCGAGCAGGCCAGGAGGTCGACGTGCTCGACCGAGACGGGCACCTTGCCGACGGCCTGCGTCGCGTCCGACATCAACAAGATGCCGCGTGGACGCACGAGCTCAGCGATCTCCTCGATCGGATGCAGTGTCCCCGTCTCGTTGTTAGCCCACATCGCGCTCACGAGGATGGTGTCCTCCCGGAGAGCATCCTCCAGCTCCTCCAGATCGACGCGTCCCTCGGAATCGACGCCCAGGTACGTGACCTCGAACCCCTCGCGCTCGAGGGCCTGGTGGGCGTGGAGCACGGCCCTATGTTCCGTCCGGATGGTGATGAGATGCCGGCCCTTGCTGCGATACGCGGCGGCGACGCCTTTCACGGCCGTATTGACGGCCTCGGTTGCGCCGGAGGTGAAGACGATGCATTTCGGCTCGGCGCCGATCAGGCCGGCGAGCTGCTCGCGGGCCTTTTCGCACGCTTCATCGGCCGTCCATCCGAACAGGTGGCCTTTGCTGGATGGATTACCGAAGTGCGTGCCGAAATAGGGGAGCATCGCCTCGATGACGCGCTGATCGACGGGGGTGGTGGCATTGTAATCGAGGTAGACAGGCCCTTTCATGCTCGCGCGGATATGGGTGTGATCAGTTCGGCGAGGCTCTTCCAACGACGTGGAATCGTGTTTGAGAATATACTACGTAGCGAAATCCATCCTGATTCCTTGACCGCAAACCGATCCGGATGCGGTACGTTTCACTCGCCATCGAGGCGTCGAGCGTACGGCAACATCCCACGAAGACAAACCGCGAGGCTCCCATGCCAGCAAGCGACCTGAAGCATCCATCCGGCAATTCGGCGCCCGCTCGAGCCGCGGGCGAGTTCGTCGTGCACGCCGTCCGCAACGGAAGGGAGTGGGAGGCGGTCCGGGCCATCCGCACGCAGGTGTTCGTGGACGAGCAGGGGTGCCCGCCCGAGCTGGAGTGGGACGAGCACGAATCCACGAGTCGCCACATGGTCGGAAAGCTCGACGGCACGGAGATCGCCGCCGCGCGGTGGCGCTCCGTATGGTTGAATGAGCGCGCCCACGCGAAGCTGGAGCGCTTCGCGGTCCTTCCGGAATACCGCGGCCGCGGCCTGGGCCGTCGCCTGGTCGAGGAGGTTATCGCCGATGCGCGCCTGGCCGGCTTCGACCGATTCGTGGTTCACGCGCAGCAGCATCTCGAAGGCTTCTACGGCTCGTTCGGCTTCGAGACGGTCAGTGACGTCTTCGAGGAGGCCGGAATACGGCACGTCAAAATGGTGAAGCGGCCGTAGGTGAGGTCGAAGGCGGGCGCGATGGCAGAGTGGGGACGGGAGACAGGTGACGGACAAAGTGGTCAGTCCCCGGTCCCCCGTTCCCTTATTGCCTCTAGGCGACCCGCTTGAATCACGAATTCAGCTCCGCCTGCACGACCCCCGGATTGAGCCGAACCGTCACCTTCTCGCGAAGGTTGTCGATCTCGCTCTCGATGGCCTCGCGCTGGCGATCGCGCAGCATGAGCTGCCGGGCCTGCGTCGTATCCATCAGCTCCGCGGTCCGGCGGCCGGTCTGCTGAATGATGTGGTAGCCGTACTGCGTCTCGACGAGCTCGCTGGTGACCTGGCCGGAATCCGGCAGCGCGTAGGCGGCCTCCTCGAAGGGCTCGACCATCTGGCCGCGGCTGAAGAAGCCGAGGTCGCCGCCCATTTGCGCGGTGCCGTCGTCCGAATGCCGTCGGGCCATCTCGGCGAAGTCGGCGCCCGCCCTGATGCTGTCGAGCACGGCCTGCGCGACCTGTCGGATGGAGTCGCGCCGCTCCTGAGCCGCACCCTGCGGCACGAGGAACAGGATGTGCGAGGCGCGCACCTGCTCGGCGCGGCTCTGGCGGAAGTCAGTGACTTCCTGCTCGGACGGATCCTGGACGCTTTCCGAGAAGCGCTCGAACATCTGCTCCTGCCGGAGCATGTCGCTGATGTTGCCGCGGAGCTCGTCTTCGGAGATGTTGTCGGCGGCGAGGGCCTGCTGGTAGGCCTCTTCGCTGGGGAACTGCCCCTTCACTTGCGCGAGCCGCAGGCTGACGGCGCCGGTGTCGGCGGTGACGCCGACGCGATCGGCCTCACCGAAGAGGGCGTGGCGAAGCACGAAATCCTCCACGATGTTCTTGCGCAGCTCGCGGGCCTGGTCAGGGTCGGTTCGGAGCTGCGGGACCTGGGTCGCGATGCGCTCGAACCGGTCCTGGAACTCCGCCGATGTTAGGGTATCGCTGCCGTAGTCGGACGTGACGATGGCGGCGAGGTTGGCGTCCGTGATCGGTTCGCCCATCTTATAGGTGAGCTCCGACTCGTCGGACTGTGCGGATGCCTCGTCTCCGGAGCCGCAAGCGGCCAGCGTGATGGTCAGGAAGAACGCGACGAGCACGTGGGCGGCTGGAAACGGTCGGCGTGCGCCGAAATCGCTCTGCGTCATCAGGAATGATCTCCGTAGTTGGTGTGATGGTGTTGATGATGCAGCGGCGGGGACGGCACGGGCCGCGAGGACGCCACTCCAGGAGCATCAATCGCGTATAAACAGGATGCGGCCCGGGTTGGTCCGGCGGCGAGCTTTTAATTTCTGTGAACTCGAAACTTGCCCCTCGAGGGTCGCGTTGAGTTGGTCCCTGTGAAATCGGCGTCTCTTGGCGCCGCTATGCCGCGTTCGTCTAGGGGTTTAGGACGCCAGCCTCTCACGCTGGTAACACGGGTTCGAATCCCGTACGCGGTACTACGCCCGTCACTCGATCGAATGACGGGCGTTCCTGTTTCTGATTCCCAGATGACCCCCATGTTAATCGGATGTGTGCCTACTTTCCAGAATTAACTGGGCATCATCCATCTCGAGAAGGAGCACGTCGCCGTCAGTCATCTCGTCCAAGAAAGACGTCATGATCTCCAGCACGTATGGATCCTGGAAGTGCTCGGGTTTAGTCTCCGGATGGGGGTAGTAGATGAGGCCTTCGTGCGGCGGTCCGCTTTCCCCCGGTAACCGGACCCGGCAGTCGAAGAAAGAGAAATCTTCGGGTGGGATGTGCGGGCTCCAGGCCACGCCGCGGAAAGTGTACTTCGGCCGCACGATGGTGTAGCGCAGGGGCGCGATGCTCACGTTCAGCGTGCCCCGGTAAAACGGGCGCAGGTCGAGCCCGCGCTCGAGGAAGTGGGGGATCTGGAGGGCAAGCGTGCCCTCGGGGTAGCGAACGTCGCCGGCCTGTCCGGAGGCCACGCCGTGCCCGCGGACTACGACGCCTTGAACGCTATACCAGGCCATTATTCGGAGACGGGGCGGCGCCGTGGCCGCCCCTCCATCATCCCGCGAACGAGTAGATCTGCTCCTTCAGCGCCTTGAAGTTCAGGGGCTTGGTGAGGTAGCCGTCGCACTTGCAGGCCGCGGCACGCTCGCGGTATTCGTCGCTGCCGTAGGCCGTCATCATGCACACGGGCACGGGAGGCGGTTTGGATTTGATGCGGCAAAGGAGCTCCAGGCCGTTCATGCCCGGCATGTTGATGTCCGACAACACGAGCACGATGTCGGTTGAGCCTATCTGATCGAGCATCTGCAAGGCTTCGTCGCCGCTGAAGGCGAAGAGCAACTCGATTTCGCCGCTGCGGATTTCCCGCCGAAACTGCTGCATGAACAGGAGCTGCACGTCCCGTTCGTCATCCACGACCAGTACTTTCAGGCTCATGGCACCTCGCTCGTTTGACCATCGCGTTTCATGATTGCATTCCGGTTTATCGGTGTATGGGCAGAGTAACGACGAAAGCGGCGCCCCCGCCTTCCGCATCCTCGACCTCGAGGGTTCCGCCGTGACTCTGAGTGACGATGTCGTAGCTCATGGATAGACCCAGGCCCGTACCGCTGCCGGCGGCCTTGGTCGTGAAAAAGGGCTCGAAGATGCGTGCGCGCACGGCCTCCGAGACGCCTGGACCGTTGTCCTCGACGCGAAGCTGGATGTAGCGGCCCATCCGCCGCGTCGATACGACGACGCGCGGCGTGAAGGGGCCCTCGCGCTCGGCCGCGTATTCGGCAACGGCGTCGAAGGCGTTGCTCACCAGGTTGAGGACGACGCGCCCGATCTCCTGGGGGACGACGACCAGGGTGTCGACCTGCTCGTCGTAGTCGCGCGCGATCTCCACCGGAAAGCCCGGTACCTGAGCCCGCCTCCCATGATAGGCCAGGTCCACGTATTCTTCCACAAGGTCGTTGAAGCGGACCGTCTCGCGCTCGCCGGTGCCCGTCCGCGCATGGGCCATCATGCTGCGCACGATGGCGTCGGCGCGGCGTCCGTGCTGCTTGATCACGGCGGCATTCTGCTTGAGGTCGTCGAGCAGGCCCTCGACGTGGCGGAGCGCCTCCGGGTAACCGGATAGCTCCTCACGCAGCTCCGCGGTGAGCTCTTCGTTGACCTCGGAGAAGCCCGTGATGAAGTTGAGCGGATTCTTGATTTCGTGGGCGATGCCGGCGGTGAGCTGTCCGAGCGACGCCAGCTTCTCCTGCTGCACGAGCTGCTGCTGGGTCGCCTTCAGCTCACCCAGCGTTTTCTCGAGGGCGCGATAGGCCTCCGCATTCTGGAGGGCGACGCCCACGTTCGCCGCAATCGTGGAGAGCAGGCGCAGATCATCCCCATCGAACCGATTCTCCTCCTCCGTGCTCTGCACGCTGATCACACCGACGGCCTCGTCACCGGCCAGGATCGGTACTCCCAGGTAGGAGGCCGCCTGCTTGCCGATGTGCTCGATGCCGAGCTCCACATGGCGTCCGGTGAGGTCTTGATTGATGAGGAGCGGCTCGCGCGTCTGAATGATCTGGGAGGTCAGCCCTTCGCCGAAGGCGATGGGCTTGAGGTCGTCACCGTAGGCGTAGGGGAAGTTGATCAGGTCATTCTCCCGATCGAGCAGCGCCACGTACACGATGTCGGCCTGGAACGTCTCGCGCATCTGCTTGCCGACCAGCTGGATGAGGGCGTCGAACTCGAGCTGCGCGACGAGGGCGCTGCTCACTCGGTTGACGGTTTCGAGCTCGATGGCCTGCTGCCGCGTTTCGTCGAACAGTCGTGCATTCTCGAGAGCCACGCTCATGCTGTTCGTAAGCGTGGAGAGCAGACGAACGTCGGAATCGCTGAAAGCATGCTCCCGGTCGACGTTCTGGAGGCTCACATAACCCCGGACTTCCTCCCCTACCGTGAGCGGAACGAAGAGCACGGATTTGGGCATCTGGGTGCCGGGCACGGGCTCGGGCCGCTCGTAGCCCATCTCGACGAGGGCATCGATAAAGTTCTCCTGGATGTTGATGATGGAGTGTTCCGCAATCAAGCGCTTTCTCAGGAGGTCCAGCGGACGCGACTTGCTAAAAATCCGTTCGCCCTTCTCGATGTGGTAGCGATGATGTTCGAGGCCGGCGGCGTGGTCAATGGTGGAGATGACGAGAACCTGCGCGTGAAAGAGGTCACGGATGCGATCCCCCACCAGGTCATAGATGCCCTGCATCTCGAGCTCGGCGACGAGCCCCTCCTGCACGCTGTTGATCACGGCGAGCTCCGCGTTGCGCTGTTCGGTCTCGTTGAGCAGGCGAGTCGTTTCGTCGAACAGGCGGGCGTTTTCGAGGGCCACGCTCAGGCTGTTCGTGAGCGTGGACAGTAGGCGGACGTCCTCGTCGGTGAAGGCGTCCTCGCGGTCCACGTTCTGAAGGCTTACGTTGCCGAGCACCTTATCGCCCACGATCATCGGCACGAAGAGCGCCGATTTGGGGACCTCGCCCTCCGCCACGACCTTGTCAGAGTACCTCTCGACGAATTCCGTGAAGCCTCTATTGATCAGAAGAGGTTCACGCTGGTCGATGAGGTGTCGAATGAAGCCATCGATGGGTGCGGCGGGTACATGGAGCCTCTGGCCTTTTTCGATGAGATAGCGATAGTGCTCCAGACCCTCGTCGAGGTCATAGGTACGGATCACGACGGCCTGCGCGTCGAATAGGTCACGGATGCGGTCGCCGACGAGGTCGTAGATGGCCTGGATGTCGAGCTCCGCCAGAAGGCCCCGCTGAACGCTGTTGACGACGGACAGCTCGTCGTCGCGCTGCCTGATTGCGGCCTGAGCGGACTCGAGGCGTCGTTCCAGCTCGCAGATCCGATCCTCGAGCTGTTTGCTGCGCTCACGCTCCTCGCGAAGCTGCTCGAGGCCGTCGCGTTTCACCGAGAAAAGGCCCATTACCAGGAGGCACCCTGCATATTTGACTAGGGCTTAGACCACCACCTCATCCGCGTTGGACTTTGCAGGCCACGCTTAAAAAGTGCAGGCGGCAACCTAATTATTCCGCTTCAAAATAGCTATGCGCCGGCGGCGTGACCCACCTAGATTTCTCGAGTATGAGCGACGTGCAGGCGGTGCGCCCTCAGAACTCGATCTTGTAGCTCACCACGGGAAGCGGAAATCCCTCCTTCACCTCCTCCACCCGCTCGGTCTCGAAGTTGTAGTCCCACAACACTTCCTTTGCACCGAGCAGGTTCTTTACCTGCAGAGCCCAGACCTCCGAGAACCGCGAATGGTTGCGCCGGTACGTGAGCGTCACGTCGAAGAGAAGAAGGTCCGGCTCTTTGTCGACGAAGGCGCGGAGATGGTCGAAGACGACTTCCTCGCGCGCGAGCGATGCAGGCACATCGACGGGGCTCCGGCGCCTGCCGCCCATCAGGATCATCCTGCCATTCAACCCAAGGAGGTTGCGACCGTGCACGGTGATCTCCTTTCCGAAGAGCGCATCGGCGGAGAACTTGCGGTCGAACCGCGAGGAGCGCCACATGCCGTCGCCGCCTCGATAGCGCGAACGGAAGGCCGAGCCGGTGACCAGCCAGTAGAAGCCATCCTGCAGAAACCGCTCCAGGGTGAGCTCGATGCCGTAGTTGCGGCCGGCGCCGCCGTTGATGAGGCGTTCGTTGAAGGTAAAGTCCTGCTCGAAGTTGATCATCGAGAAGGAGCTGTCTACGATTACGGGTACATCGAGCAGATGCTGCGAGTACAGCTCGAGCTTCAGTCGATGCACATCGCCCAGGCGCTGGTCGTATCCTAGCACGACGTGTTGCGCCCGCGCGAAATCCAGCTCCTGATTCGGCAGCTCCCCATCGGCCGCATCGATGGGGCGGGCGAAGTAGATCCGCAGGTCCTCGATCTGGCTATGAAGGCCGTAGCCCAGCGAGAGGGCGCGGTCGGGCCGAACCTCCCACCGCAACCCCGCGCGCGGCTCCAGGGAAGTTGCGCCGGTGAGTCCGAAGTGCTGGAGGTGCACGCCGGCGGTCAGCGACATCCCGGGCGATAGCGCGATGTTCGACTGCGAGTAGGCTCCCAACAGGATCGTGGAGCCGCGCTGCCTGGAGATCGGGCTGAGAGGTGCGTCGTTCTCGAGCGCGGACATCACGTCCAGGTCATACATGAGCCGCTGGAGCGATACGCCGGTCCGGTTCGTGTGCCGCGCATCGAATTTGTGATTGATGGATGAAGCTAGCGCGACACGCGCGTCGGTATTGTCGATGAAGAGGTTGTCCCGGAGGACGAGATCATCTCCGATGCGCTGCTGGTCGATCCATGTCCGATGGACCGTGGCGGCGGCACTCGAGCGAAGGTAGGTTCGCGTGCCTATGATGGCGACGTGCGAAAGTCCGGCCGCGCCCGTGGCCAGGTGGAGGTCACTGTCGAGCCGATCCCAGGTCTCGAACTCCCACTCCGTCGAGTCTTCGGAGGCCGACATCGACTGCCGATCGAGGCCGCCCATCCCCCATAGCTCGAAGCGACCGGCGCCCCGTGTCGGAAACGCCAGTTTGAAGGAGAGATCTTGATAGGTGGCGACGTCCTCTGTCGGCAGAAGCGGCAGCAGTAGTCCGAGCGTGGAGTAGCGATAGTTGAAGAGGTACGTGGAGGGCCGGCCCTGAACGAACGGTCCTTCCGCGGCCGCTTCGATGCCCAGCAATCCGGCCTGTAGCGTGTACTCGCGGCGCATGGGATTTCCATTCCGAAATCTCATGTCGAAGACGCCGGCCAGCGCATTCCCGTACTCGGCCGGGAAGGCGCCCGTGTAGAAGTCGCTATCGGCAAGAAGCTGGCTGCTAAAGAGCGTCAGTCCGCCGCCGCCCGCCACGCTGAGCCCGGCGAAGTGGTTAGGGTTCGGAATCTCCACGCCCTCCAGTCGCCACAGCACGCCTTTCGGGGCGTTGCCGCGAATGATCATGGCATTCTCCTGGACACCGCCGCTCGTCGTCACCCCCGCGAACGCGGAGGCCATCCGGGCCGGATCGTCGAAGCCGCCGGCGTACCGCCGCGTCTCCTCGACGGTGAACGACCGCGCGCTCACGACGGCGAGGTCGTTCAGGACCTCTCCGCGGCGCGCCTCGGGCCGCACGACGACCTCCTGACCCTCCACGATGTCCTCCGCGAGGGCGACATGCAGGGCCACCTCCTTGCCGGAGGTCACCAGGACCTGCGGAAGCACGACCGGCTTGTATCCGATGAAGCTGACCTGGATGTCGTGTCGTCCCAGCCCCACATGTTCGAGCACGAACCATCCATCCTCATCCGTGATGGTACCGATGAGCGGATCGCTATGCAGCACGATCACATTGGCGCCAGGCAGGGGAAGCTGCGTGTCACGATCCACCACTTGTCCGCGGACGGTCTGTGTGGTAGGGGCCTGTGCGCCGGCCTCCGAAGCGACGAATAGAAGTAGGACCAGCGCCAATCCAGGCGGCCCCAACAGCCGCAGGCGCATTCGGATGTTCATGAACAGGCGGTACGAAAGGTAGACTGTCTGGCGAAGCCGGCGCGAAACCTGGCGGGCCGATCATGCCACGCGCCGATTTCACGAAGCCGCGCAAGTCTACGTCCGCACGAAGCTCAAATCGTGCTATCCGTCGGGATGAGACGTGTAAACAGGGGTTAAATGGGCCTATCCGTTCGGCCAGGGCCCCGAATCGCGGACGAAGGACGCCTTCGAGATGTGGAAGACGTAGAGCCTCTGAGGCTACGCCTCCGTGAGATGTGCGGCGCGCTGCCGGTACTGCGAGGGCGTCATCCCCGTGTGCTTTTTGAAGACGGAATTGAAGGCGGATTTGGAGTTGAAGCCCGCATCCAACCCGATGGCCAGCAACGTCATGTGCCCGTAAGCCGGATCGGCGAGGCGCCGCTTGACCTCCTCGACTCGGTACCCGTTGACGAAATCATAGAAGCTCATCCCGAACTGCGTATTGATTACCTCGGTGAGATGGTGCTGGGAAATCGCGAGGGCGGCGGCCAGATCCTGGAGGCTCAAGTCGCGTCGTCGGTACAGGTGCTCCGATTTCATCAATTTCTCCAGCTCGACCTTGTACCGAAGCGCGGCGTCTGTATCCAGGCCCGATCGCGCGTATCGCGGCCCATCCAACGATTGCTCATCGACCGACTTCGGCGCGATGGTCGGAAGCTCCGCGCTCGAATCATGCACCCGGTCGAAGACCTGGGGTCGGCGCAGGCCGAGAAAAGCGATTGCGTAAACGAAGAGGGCCAGGCAGAGCAGCGTGTAGTCGTCGTACTCGACCGCCGGGTCCATTCCGATCACGGACGTACTCTCGTTGAGCGAGAGGATGTACATGAGAATGGAAACGACCATCAGTACGAGGATGCCGAACGTCAGATTACGGATCCAGGCAAGCGTGAACTTTTCCGACGGCGAGTGGGAGGCCGACGCGCCCCGCATGAAGCGGCGTATGGTGGCCACCGTCATCACGAGATAGAGGAAGGCGTGCACGATCTTCGCGTGAGCGATGACGCCGAGCGGTCGAGTCCAGAACGACGTTTCCTGCCCACCGAGCAATGCCAGTTTCGTCGTCCCATCCTGCAGAAAGAAAGGCATCAAGAACAGCGTGAGGAGCACAAAAGGCGCGAAATGCCACCAGTACCGTCTCTGAAAGAATGACTCATGACCGCCGAGAACCTTTACGTAAAGGTAGATCAAAGGGCCGTAGAGGAGCGCCAGTGGATAGTCGAGTCCGATTAGATGCGGGAAGAACCGATGGTAGCCGCCCGCATGATAAACGGCCATAGCGAGATCGGCCGCGAATGCGAGCATGGTGACGGCAAGGATGCGATTGGCCACGGTGCGCCTCCACTTGCTGGTCAGGATGGAGGCGAGAAAGACGCCCTGCGCCGCGCCCAGCGCATAAATGATCAGGAAACCGTTGCTCATGGGGATGTCGGCGTCATCATCTTCAATCACTCCAAGCGCCGGACGGCCGCTACGGTCGCGGTTCGGTTCGGTCAGGACCGGGCGCCGTCACCACGCGCCATGCCGCCGAGGATGGGCGGATGCGGTCGTCGTATCCACCGAGGATTAGTACGTCGCCCGAAGGAAGGGGGGTGGCGGTCGCGAAGGATTGTGCGGCGTCCAGGTGGCCGTTGACGAGCTCGAACCGCCGCGCGGATGGGTCGAAGATTTCGGCGCTAACCCCTCCGCCGGCCGCAAGCACAGCGCCGGAGGGAAGGGCCACAACGGCATCGTGCAGCTTGAAGCGCGCGTGGTGCATCTCCGGGCCCGGCGAAAAGGTGTTGGAGGATGGATCGAAGATCTCGGTGCTCCTATAGCGCCCATCGTGGTCTCGATCGTCCGACCCTCCGACGATCAGGGCCGTTCCGTCCGAAAGGAGGGCGGCGGCATGCTTGTGCCGCGGCACGCTCATGTCCCCGACGGGATGAAACGATCCGCTATTCGGGTCGAACATCTCTGCCGAGGCCAGGACGTTGCCTCGACCACGATGCCCGCCGGCGAGGAGCACCCGGCCGTCGCTCAGCGACAGCGCCACGTGGGCGCCGCGCGCGGTCTGCATCGGAGGCAGCGGCGAAAATGTGTCCGTGGCAGGATCGAACACTTCCGCCGTAGCTACCGGGGTCATGGTCGCCGTCTCGCCCCCGGCGATGAGCACGCGACCATCGGGCAGAAGGGCCACAGCCGGGCCCATCCGGACCTCCGTCATCTCGCCGGCGGAGACGAAGCGGCCGCTTTCCGGATCGTAGATCTCGGCACTCGACGTGGGGCGCCGATCGGACCATCCTCCAATAATCAGTACACGGCCGTCGTTCAGTCGGATGGCCGTGTGGCTTATCCGCCTAATGGTCATCGACGGGCCGGGGCGGAAGGAGTCAGTAGCTGGCTCGTAAATTTCCGTAGATGCCAGGACCTGCGAGCATCCACCACCGCTGCAGCCCCCGGTGATGAGCACCTCACCACTGGCGAGCGCAGTTGCCTGATGGGCCGCGCGGTCGATAGACATGCTGCCAAGCCGCACAATTCGCGGCTCGTCATCGAGTGAAGGGGAGGGGCGCTTCGCTGCCCAATCGGTCGCGGCTACTGTCAGCACGATGACCGGCGCCGCAATCCACCAGATCCTTACCCTCATAATGCTTTCGTCCACCTGATGCGGATGCCAGGTCTCGTGGAGGTCAAAATTCTGATCTCGATAATGTACGATCCGTGGATCGAAGCCGTCAGCAGTGTCCCGGATGATGAGGTGGCGAGGAGCGTACGTCGATCGATGCGGCGCGATCAGATTGACGCCCACAAAAACGAAGGCAGCGGCGAAGAGCGCAACGACCGCGCCCCTCGTCCCGCTGCCTTCATGTGCCGCCCGATGCTAGCTGCGCTTCGCCCGATCGTGCTCGGGCTACGGCACCATCAAAGGGAGAGCAGCCGCTCGAAGAAGCTGCGATAGCTCTGGAGCGTGCGTCGGAGCTGCTCGGTCGAGACCTCATCGCCCGCCGACCACTGCCGTTCGAGCTCTTCGCGATTCTGGGTGAAGAGCGAGGTGATCCGTTCGCTCATCTCGGAGACGAGATCGTCAGCCTCCTCAACGGCCCGCCGGGGCTCGTCGACAAAGTTCGTCTGGATCTCGGTCCATCGCAAACGGAATCGTTGCGCATCATCGGACGCGAACAAGGCTCCATTCGCGGCTTCCATCCCGCGGCCTGCGACGTGGGCGCCGGCACCAATTCCTGCCCGGTCGGCGGCCCGAATGTCGGGCCGGTCACGATCGATCTGGAAATCGACGTCCCGATCATCCCCGAACTCGACGTCCCGATCGTCCCCGAAATCGTCAACGAGATCGTCGTCGAATTCAACGTTTCGATCCGCGAGGAAGTCCGCGTCTCGATCGTCCGTGCCCTGCCTGGATTCCAGCTCCTCATCGCGCCAGTCGTCGGATCGGGTGGCGTCGGGTCTGCGACGTTCGGCGCCGCGGTTCAGAATGTCTTTCATCACAAAGTCCTCCCTTCCTGAAATGGGTACACAGCGGTGACGGGCCCGTCGAGGACATCCTCTCATGACCACATCCACACAACCCATCCCTACAGCTACGGATGCAGGCCGGCGTACCCGTCCAGGTAACGACGTGGATAATTCGACTTTGGGCTTAACGGGCGATGACGACGTCAACCGGACCCTCTCGCCGCGTGACGTTCACGCTGACCGATCCGTACCGGCCGCGGATGAGCAAGTCGACGTGGGTGCCGCCGACGCTCAGCTGCTCGATGCGCACTTCGTTCAGTAAGCCCGGCAGATAAGGATCGCGAAAGGTGAGGCGCCGCCGATCGGCGTCGACCTCGAGCCCGAGACATCCGCGCAAGAGATGGAACACCGTGACGGCGGACCATGCCTGAGGTGAGCAGGCCACGGGATAAGGGGTCGGTCCCTCGCCGCGGCGGCGGCGTAGCCCGCAGAATAGCTCGGGCAGGCGCCGCTGCGTATCGAACGTCGATGCATCGAAAAAGGCACGCAGCAGGCGCGCGACCTCCCGTCGATGACCGTACCGGGCCAATCCATCGCCGATCACGGCGTTATCGTGCGGCCACACGGAGCCGTTGTGATAGGAAAGGGGATTGAACCTTCGCTCGCGCGTCGAAAGGGTGCGGATGCCCCAGCCGGAGAAGAGATCGCGCTCGAACATGGTGGCAGCAATTCTCCGTGCCCGTTCTTCGGACGCCATGCCGGTGAAGAGGACGTGCCCCGGGTTCGACGTCCGAACCCGACACGGCTCCTTGTTGCCATCCAGCGCCAGAGCGTAGGTGGCCAGTTCGTCGCACCAGAAGGTGGATTCAAACTGCTCGCGCAGGGCCTCGGCCTCCTGGAGCAGCTGCCGGGCGCGATCCGTCTCGTTCATCCGAAAGGCAACGGCGGCCATCTCCTGCTTTGCCCCATAGACGTAGCTCTGGACCTCGCACAGGGCAATGGGACCCTCGGCCGGCCGTCCATCGGCATGAAAGACGGAATCTTCCGAATCCTTCCATCCCTGGTGGGTCAGACCTTGCGGATCCGGGATGTATTCGACGAACCCGTCGCCGTCCACGTCGCCGTACTCGTCGATCCAGTCCAGGGCCCGCTCGATGGCGGGCCAGATGCTGCGGATGAAGTCGAAGTCGCCCGTGTGGGTCAGGTATCGACCGGCGAGAATGAGGAAGAGCGGCGTCGCGTCGACCGATCCGTAATACCGATCGAAGGGAATTTCGCGCAGTGCCGCCATCTCCCCCGAGCGGCATTCGTGCAGAATCTTGCCCGGCTCGGCGGCGCGGGCGGGGTCGATGGAATCGGCCTGCGTATCGGCCAGGTACCCCAGAACTCCCCGCGCGATCGCCGGATTGATCCACAGCGTCATCAATCCCGTCAGCAGGCCGTCGCGCCCGAAGAAGGTGTTGTACCATGGAATCCCGGCATAGGGGTAGACCCCGTGCGGAATGTCGGTGAGCAAGAGGTTCATGTCGTCGAGCGAGCGCTTCAGCCATGCGTTGACCTGCTCGTGGGACGTCACGACGCGGCACGAAGAGGCCAGCCGACGTTGTGTGCGCTCGAGGACCTCGCGTCGGGCCACCCGGAAGGTCGGGGTGCGACCGGGGTCCCGAGCGATCCCGGTCGTACGGCATGAAATGCCGATCTGAAATCGACGAACCTCATTCGGGGCCACCTCCACATCGAACCGGATTTCATCGGTCCCGATGGCCGAAGGACGCGGTTTGAATTCGAAGATGGTCCATCGCTCCACATCATCCAGCCCCATATAGCCCAGTCGCAGCCGCGAGTCGGATACCTCAGGCTCCAGCCGCATCCCGCGATGCGATCGATGCATCCCGCGGACCTCGAAGATGTCGGCGAAGTCCGCATTGACGATGAGGGAAAAGGAGAATCGGACGGGGCGATCGCCAAAGGTCCGGACTGAAAGCTGCTCCAGACAGCTTTCGCCCCAGAGCACCTTGGATCGGAAGATATGCAGGGTGCCGTGCGGGATGAGCTCGCCCTCGGCATCCAACAGGTCGGGATTGGTGAGATCGACGCTGAGCACCGTATTGTCGTCGCGCACGGCGCTGCCCAGCAGGACCGGCCGCTTCGAATCCATCCACATCTCCATTCTGGACACGAAGCGGGTGCCCTCGAAATAGAGGCCCTGCTCGCGATTGCCGACCGGGCTGAAGTCGCCGTGCATGTCGAAGACGGCGAACGTGTCGCCGCTCTTCAGGACATGCGTACGGTTCTCGGCGATCGACGCCGAGGTCAGTATCTCATACTGCCGGCGTTCGAGGAGAATGCCGTCTTTGCTTTCCATCCCTCCGATGTCGGAAGATGCTGGAGTACCTGGGGTATCCACCTACACCGCGGAGGCCGCATAGTCAGCAGCGGCCGGCTCGAGGTAGCGTACCTTCGCCCGTTCGACCGAGTTCGCGTGCTGTAAGGCCTCATACACCTCGAGATAGTCTTCGGCCATCCGCTCGACGGTGAAGCGCTCATCGAAGTAAGCACGGCAGACACGGCGGTCGAGGGAATCGATTCGATGAACCGCGTCCACGGCCTCGTCGATGGACTCGACCACGAAGCCCGAGACACCATCGCGCATCACCTCAGGCACGGACCCGCAGCGGAAAGCCACCACCGGCGTGCCGCATGCGAAGGATTCGATCATGACCAGGCCGAACGGCTCCGGCCAATCGATGGGAAAGAGCATGGCCAATGCCCCTCCGATAAACTCGTTCTTCTCGTGCTCGCCTATCTCGCCGATGAACTCGATCAGCGACGTATCGAGCAACGGCTCGATCTCACGCTCGAAGTATTCGCGGTCCACCTTGTCGACCTTGGCCGCAATCTTCAGCGGAATGCCCGTCCGTTTGGCGATCTCGATGGCGCGGTCAGGGCGCTTCTCCGGGCTGATGCGCCCCAGGAAGGCCAGGTACTCGCCAGGCTCCTCAGAGGCACGATAGAGATCCGCGGGAAGGCCATGATAGACCGTACCTACCCAGTTCGCCCAGGGGAGCGGGCGGCGCTGCGAGTCCGAAATGCTTACGAGAGGCATCTCCGAGAATCGCTTGAAGAGCGGCACGAGATCGGGAAGGTCCAGCCGCCCGTGCATGGTCGTGACCTGTGGGATGGTGTTTCGGCTCGATAGCGGAAAGTGGAGGAAGTCCACGTGGAAATGGACGATGTCGTACTGGCCGGCGTCGCGAAAGACGTCTTCAAGCATCAATATATGGTACACTTCCGGTGTGAGGCCGGATAGTCGCAAAGCGGAGGGGCTGCCCGGCACGAGTCGAGCGCGTGTCTGGGAATCACCGGCCGCGTACAGCGTCACGTCGTGTCCACGGCGAACCAACTCCTCGGTCAGGTAGGATACGATTCGCTCCGTGCCTCCATAGAGCTTTGGGGGTACGCTCTCGTAGAGCGGAGCGACCTGTGCAATTCTCATGGCGTCAACCTCCAAGTACGTACGTACTTATGTGTGTGGAAGTATTGCTGCGGGAATGTTCAGTCGTCACTACCGCAAGAAGCCAGTATGTCAGCCCTCGCGGATGCGTTGAAGGCGACCCGCGAGGTAGGAATAATTCTCTCGATTGGGGCAAAAGGTTCGCGCAGAATGGATCTCGAGACGCGAAGATTACAAGCGAAGCACAGGCTCCGCGGGGAGAGAGTTTGTCGCACGAAGCGGCTATTTTGTGGAGGCGTGGCTTTACGAATTTTGCTTCGACAACCTTTCAAAATTCGCTTCGAGTTTCTGGCGTGCAGCGGGGCCTTTCTCATTCCGATTCAATGTACGAGCATCGGCAAAGCCGGCGGGCGTTCCTGAAGCAGGCGGCCGCCGGCGCGGCCGGCTTGTCGCTTGCCGGGTGCGGGCTCTTTCGCGGAGGCACAGCGCCTGCGGTCGAGGCGACGGTCATTCCCGTGGCCCCGTCAGACCGCATCGTGCTCGGAATGATCGGCGTCGGCAGCATGGGCACGAACCGGCTACGCGAGTTTCTGGGACAGGCCGATGTGGAGATCGGCGCCATCTGCGATGTCGACGCGAACCACCGCGAGGCCGCATCCCGCATCGTCCGCGATGCGCGCGGGAGTCAGATCCCCGTGTTCAATGATTACCGTCGCCTGCTCGAGCTGCCGGACATCGATGCCGTCGCGGTGGTCACCCCCGATCACTGGCACTCGATTCCCTTCGTGCACGCGTGCGAGGCCGGCAAGGACGTGTTCGTCGAGAAGCCGCTCAGCTATAGCGTCGCCGAGGGGCGCGCCATGGTGGACGCGGCGCGGCGGCACGGGCGGGTCTCGCAGATGGGCAATCACATCCACAACGACTTGCCGAACTACCGCCGGGTCGTCGAGCGGATCAAGAGCGGGCAGCTGGGCCGGGTCACGCACGTGCAGCTCTGGAAGACCTCCAACATAGAGGGCCGTGGCCACCCGCCCGACAGCGACCCGCCTCCCGGGCTCGACTACGATTTCTGGCTTGGTCCGGCTCCAAAGCGGCCTTACAATCCACTCCGCTCACATGGGACGTTCCGGCACTTCTGGGATTACTCGGGCGGTACCTTCATCGACTTCTGGTGCCACATCGCGGACATCGCGTTCTGGGCACTAGACCTTCCGGCGCCCTTGCGCGTGTCGGCCACCGGCGGCCGCTTTTTCCTGACCGACGCCACCGAAACCCCCGATACCCTGCATGCCACGTTCGAATTCCCCGAGGTGCTGATGAGCTTCCTCCTGCACCCCAAACCGCCGGCCGGTCTCGAACATATGGGAGGCATTGGAGCCGTGTTCGTGGGGGAGGATGCGACGCTGGTCACGAACTACTCGGATCACCAGGTCTATGTCGACGGCCGCCGGATCGAGGATTTCCCCGCACCGTCCATGCATATTCCTGATTCGCCCGGCCACCTGCGGGAGTTCATCGACGCCGTGAAGACGCGCGAATTGGAGACCACCTGTAACGTGGAGTACGGTCACCGGCTCTCCAAAGTGGGGCTATTGGCGAATATCGCGTACCGAACAGGCTCGACCCTGCAATGGGATGATGCCCGGGAGACTATCCCGAACAATCCCGAAGCCCGGAGCCTCCTGGCTCGGGAAGGTCGGGAGCCGTGGGCGATCTGAGGATCCGCCGGAATCTTGATGCCGGGGAATGAGTCCATCTACCTCCGAAATCCAATCCATGCACTCTTGAGCACTACATGATGACGTCCATTCGTTCTTGCATCTTATTTATAGGCGCGATTGCTCTCGCCGCCGGTTGTTCGCCACGTGCGGATGATGCCTCACCCGGGTCCTCGGCCGGCTCGGCCGCAGCCAACGATACCGGCTTCGTCAGCCTGTTCGACGGCGAAACGCTTACGGGCTGGTCGCGCCACATGGGTCTTCCCGAGGATCAGGTCGGCGGACTCTGGGAGGTCGTCGACGGCGCCATCGTGGGCGATCAGGATCCACCCGGACATGGCGGTTTTCTGGTCACCGATGGGGAGTATTCGGATTTCGAGCTCGCTCTGGAGACGATGCTCGACTACCCGATCGACAGTGGCATCTTTCTTCGGGTAGGGGAGGATGGCAAGAGCCACCAGGTGACGCTCGACTACCGCGAGAACGGCGACATCGGGGGGATCTATCTGCCGTGGACACAGGGCAGCGTGTATCCGAACCCGGACGGGATCCAACACTTTCGCGAGGGGGAGTGGAACGACCTGAGGATCCGCATCGAGGGTGAGCCGGCACGCATTCAGTTCTGGCTGAACGGCGAATTGGTCACAGACTTCCAGCATACCGAGGAGACGACCCAGGGCGTGCCGCGGAGCGGCAAGATCGGCCTGCAGGTGCACGAAGGCGCGTCGTACCAGGCGGGCAAAAAGGTGCGCTTCCGGAACATCCGGATCCGTCCGCTCTCGTAAATTGGCTCGAGCCTCCGAACCTACTCCATCCAGCCATGTCGGAAATGCACATCGACCAACTCGACCTCCGTGACTTCACGGAAGGCACGCCGGCAGCCCGGCAGGTGTTCGTCAACACGCTGAAGAGGACGCTCGAGGACACCGGCTTCTTCTACCTCTCTCACCATGGAATTTCGCCGGCCCTGATCGAGCAGTCCTTCGACACCTACCCTCGCTTCTTCAAGGATCTCCCGGAGCCCGTTCGGAAGAAGTACGAGTACCCTGAGGTCGGGCGGCAATACGGGTACACGCCCATCGGGATAGAGACGGGAGAGCACGCGAAGGTGGCCGATCTCAAGCACTTCTTCCACGTGCTCGAGGATCACATGATCGAGGTGCCCGAGGTGCCTGAATTTTCGCTCGTCAATGAGGCACTCTTCCGGGAATTTCAGCGCGTTTACCACATTCTGCTCCGCGCCGTCGCCCTGTCGCTGGACCTTCCGGAGAATTATTTCGTGGAGAAGACGGGCGACAGCCTCCTGCGGGTTTTGCATTATCCCGCGCACGACAACCCGACGGCCGAGGATGAGCGGGTCGAGGAGTTGACTCCAGGCGGAAACGTCGTCGGGATGTGCGCCTCCCGGCACACGGACATCAACATGCTGACGCTGCTGCTCGCCCGTCAGGCAGGCCTGCAGCTGCTCTATCACGGGAAGTGGTTGCCCATGCTGATCAGCGATCCGAACATCCTGATCGTGAACTGCGGGGATATGCTGCAGCATCTTACCGGTGGCCGATATCGATCCGGTGAGCACCGCGTGGTTTGCGAGCCGGGCAAGGAGCGCTATTCGATGCCGTTCTTCGGGCACGTCAAAGGCGAGGTGTCGCTCGTGCCCCTCGCGCATCTTGGCGAGTCCGATCTGGAACGATTCCATTACCGCACGGCGGGCGAATTTCTGCACGCGCGCCTCGTACAGATCGGGCTGCTGGAGGCCTGATCGGGACGGCCGGCATCGGTTTTCGATCGACTTCCGGAAACATTCGCGGCGGGTTGCGTCATTAAGTGGTCTGCGATGTAACGCGACCGCAACCCGGTTCCGAGTTTCAGATGATCGAAGTTCGCGATCTGACGAAGTTCTACGGCGCCGAGCGCGCCGTCGACCACATCTCTTTCGACGTTCGTCCCGGCGAGGTGCTCGGGTTTCTCGGGCCCAACGGCGCCGGCAAGACGACGACGATGAAGGTGCTCACCTGCTACCTTCCTCCCACCAGCGGCACCGTCCTCGTCGACGGGATGGACGTCCGAGAGCACAGCCTGGCCGTTCGCCGCCTGATGGGCTACCTGCCCGAGCATACGCCGCTCTATCAGGGAATGGTGACCTACGACTACCTGATGTTTGCGGCGGCCATGCGAGGCGTTCCGCGCGAGCACCGCGCCACGCGGATCAAGGCAATGGCCGAGGTCTGCGGCATCGGCGCCGTCCTCGGCAAAAAGATCGACGCGCTCTCCAAGGGGTATCGCCAACGGGTCGGCCTCGCCCAGGCCATGATCCACGATCCACCCATCCTGATTCTGGATGAGCCCACCACCGGACTCGATCCGAATCAGATCGTCGAGATTCGCGAGCTCATCAAGCAGATCGGTCGCGAGAAAACGGTCATCCTTTCGACGCACATCCTGCCCGAAGTCCAGGCATCCTGCGACCGGGTGCTGATCATCCACCGGGGAAAGCTGGTGGCCGATGGTACCCCCAGGGACCTTCAACAGAGCTTTTCGGGCGGACAGCGCATCGTGTTCGGCCTCGCGCAGGCCGATGCCGTCGACGAGACCCTCGCAAAGTGGGGGCGAGCTCGCATTCTCGACCGCAAGCAGGATGGCGGCGAAACCGTCTACACCCTGACCTCTGATGAATCGGCCGATCTGCGCCCGGAGCTATTCAGACTCGCCGTCGAGCAGGGCTGGACCCTCACCGAGCTGCATCGCCAGCAGGCGAATCTGGAGGACGTCTTCCGGCAACTTACGGCGACCCAGCCGGCCCAGAGCGCCGCGGCATGATAGCCATAGACATCCAACTCCCTACCATCCAAGCCCTCCATTCAACTGTCACGATCCATGCAGGAGACCTGGACGCTGACCCAACGTGAATTGCGGGCCTACTTCGACAGCCCGGCGGCCTACGTGCTGCTCACCGTCTTTTTGCTCATAACGGGGTGGTTCTTCGCGACGTCGCTCTTCCTGGAGAACGTGGCCTCGATGCGCTCCGTCTTCAACATCGTCCCGTTCATCTTCCTCTTCTTCGTCCCGGCGATTACGATGTCCACCTTCGCCGAGGAGCGGCGTTCCGGGACCCTCGAGCTACTGCTTACCATGCCGATCCGCGACGCACACGTGATCGCCGGCAAGTTGCTATCGGTGAGTCTCGTGCTGCTGGCGACCATCGCGCTGACCATCATCTACGCCCTTTCCCTATCACTCCTCGGCGATCTCGATTTTGGCGCCACGGTAGGCGGGTATTTGGGCATCTTCCTCTACGGCATGACGGCAGGCGCCATCGGCATCTTCGCTTCGAGCCTCACGCGCAATCAAATCGTCGCCTTCATTCTGGGATTCGCGATCATCTTCCTTCTCTATCTCTTCGACAAGGTGACGGCTTTCGTGCCCGGCGCACTCGGCGGTATCCTCCAGTATCTCGGTATCGAGTATCACTACAAGAACCTGCTCCGGGGTGTGATCGATTCGCGCGACGTGCTCTACTACGTCTCGATGACCATATTCGCGGCCGTCTGCACGGCCTACACGCTCACCCGCAGACCGGAATGAGTGTAGGATGAAGAGAGACTGGACTTCCAGAGCCGGCCTGTTGATGATCGGATTGATTCTGGTCGTCATCAATCTGATCGGGCTCAACCTGTTTTTTCGCCTCGACCTGACCGACGACCGGGTGTACTCCCTCCCGGATGCATCAATCAAGATCGTGCGTGAGCTGGACGATCCCGTCACCATCACGGCGTTCTTCACGGACGATCTGCCGGCGCCGTATGCGCAGAATCGACGATTCCTGCGGGACAAGCTCGATGACTACCGCGCCTACGGCGGGGCGAACATCCAGTACCGGTTCGTGGATCCGGCTTCGAGCGACGAGCTTAGGGCGGATGCCGCACGGATGAACATCCCGCCGGTGCAGATCCAGGTCGTGGAGGCCGACAATGTGCAGCTGAAGAACGCCTACATGGGACTCGCGATCCAGTATGGCGGCGAGTTCGAGACCATACCGGTCGTTCAGGATCTCTCGACGCTCGACTACGACATCACGAGTGCCATTCGCAACCTGACCCGTGACTCGAAGCCGAAGGTCGGATTTCTAACGGGCCACGGCGAGCCAAATCCGTATCAGAATTATCAGCTCCTTACCGACGAGCTGGAGCGGAACTACGAGGTGATGACGGTCAGCGTTGAGGATTCGAGCCTCAGCGAGCGGCCGGACGTATTGCTCGTGGTGGCGCCGCGTGATACGCTCGGTGAGGCCGGTCTGCGTGCGATCGACAACTATGTGTCAGGTGGCGGGCGCGTCGCCTTCCTGCTGAACACCGTCGATGCGAATCTGCAGATGGGCCAGGCGCGGCCGCTCTCGGTCGGGCTCGAGCCTCTTCTGGAGACCTACGGCGCGCGCGTCCGCTCAGATCTCGTCATGGATGAACAGAGCTCGGCCGTCACCATTCAGCGGCGCCAGGGTTTTTTCAACCTGGCCCAGCAGGTCCAGTACGCCTTTCTGCCGGTGGCGACGAACTTTGATGCGGACAACCTGATGGTGAGCCGCCTCAACGCCGTGATGTTCTATTTCGTGAGTACGGTGGACACGTCGGCGGCGCGGCCGGATGGAGTCGTGGTGGAGCCACTCATTCGGTCCTCCAGCAGGAGCGACGTGCAGGAGGGCTTCTTCATGATCGAACCCATGATGCAGAGAGGAGAGCTCTCGAGCGGTCCCTTCGTGCTTGCCGCAGCCTATCATGGGAAATTCCCAAGTATGTATACGCCCGGTTTAGTGAGCCCAAACACACGCATCGTGGTCGTGGGGGATGGCGACTTCCTGAATGAATCCGTCGTGGGCGTCATCCCCGAGAACATTCGATTCGCGCTGAATATGGTGGATTGGCTGGCCCAGGATGATGCACTCCTCTCGATCCGAGCCAAGGACATCGAGCCGCGGCAATTGCCCGAAGTCTCCGAAGAGATCCGGCCGTGGGTCAAATATGGCAACATGCTGCTTCCCGTCGTGCTGGTATTGATGGTGGGACTATGGCGCTGGCGTCGATTGCGCACGCGGGAGATCATACTGGATAAAGACGAGGTGGTGGATGACGGCGTCAGCCAGAACGGGGAGGCGGGCGTCCATCATCCTGAGACAGAAATGGAGGCTGCGAAATCATGAAACAACAACATCTAGTCGGTCTGGCGGCCGTACTTCTGCTGTTGGTGGTGGTTGCGTGGCTGGTCGGCGTCTTCGACTCGGACATTTCGACGGTCGACGTCCCGGAGCTACGCGTTCCGGCCGCGGAGGTCGACGAGATTGTCCTCAATGGGCCTGAGATCCATCTCGTGGCGCGGAAGTCGGATGGTCGCTGGGTCATCGCAGAGCCCATTCAGGGGCGCGCGGATTCGGCGGCCGTTCAGCGGTTCGTGGATGGGCTGGCATCGACCGAAATACGGTCTGTCGCGACGAGAAATGCCGAGCGATACAGCCGCTACGGTGTCGACACGACCGCGCATGAGATCTCCGTGCGATGGCGCGGTGAAACCAGGAAGCTGATCGTCGGCGATACGGGACCGACCACGGGGACGCGGTTCGTGCGGCTCGAAGGTGATGAACCCGTCTACGTTGCGGCCACCAACTTCCGCATTCCCACGAACGCGGACGAGTGGCGCGATCGGAACGTCGTTGAGATTGCGCCGGAGGATGTCCGGCAGATACGGATCGAACGAGCGGCCGACAGCTTCGCGCTCGATCGCACGAACGGCAACTGGGCATTGGCCATGAAGGACATGCGATCGGATGCCGACTCGGCGGCCGTAGCGAGATACCTCGCACGCTTCGATCCGCTCCGCGCCGACGGCTTCCTGGAAGAGCTACCGGAGGCCGTCGAGGATTCCCTCATCACCATCACGATCTCACTGGACGGTAGCGAGGATCGAACGCTGCGCCTCGCCCCCATCGAGAACGGCGTCGCCGTAACGATCGATGGCGACGACACCCTTTATCGGCTCACGACGCGCCGACGGGACCTTCTCGCTCCGGAGGCAAACGAGTTCGCGATCGAAGAAGCGGACGCCTCCTGATGGGTGGCGCCGCGGAACGACACTACGATTTCTGGGCCCCCTGGTACGATCGATTCTGGCGTCGCTATTCGCGACGAACGACGGCCGCCTTGTTGGATTGGGTTCGCGTTGAGCCCGGATTCACCGTGCTCGATGTCGGCTGCGGAACGGGCGTTCTGGCGGAACAGTTGCTCGCTCGCCAGTCCGACATTCGCATCGTAGGCGTGGACGTTTCCGAGAGAATGCTCGAGCGGGCGCGTGCCCGGCTGGCTGGAAGTCGCGCCGAGCTCGTGCAGGCGCGAGCGGCTGACCTTCCGTTTGCCGACTCGACGTTCGATGTGGTCGTAAGCGCTAGCGCGTTTCACTTCTTTCCGGATGCGTCGGCCTCCTGCAACGAAATGCGCCGCGTGCTGAAGGACGATGGCCGGCTCCTCATGACCGATTGGTCACGGGAACCGGCCTTGATGCGTATCCGCGACGCGGTGCTACGCCGCCTCGATTCCGCACACGTTCGGGTCTACTCGAGCGGAGAAGCCAGGGCGATGCTCGAGAATGCCGGCTTCCGCGTGGTCCGCGAAGGCGGATACCGCGCAGGTTTATACTGGATGTGGCTCATCGAGGCCGCTGCGGCATCGGATGAGGTCGCAGCTTCCATGAAAACTTCGACCGATCAGCCGAAGGAAAAGACTCAGCGGTCGAAGTCCTGACTCAACCTGCCGAGGGCCAGAGCACCGAGTGCAAGCCCGAGATCGCGCAGCGCGACGTCATAGTAGCCCGGTATGAGCAGAAGATTGATGATAATGCCCACCAACCACGCCGCCACGACGTATGCAAAGATGCGCGGCTTTAGCGCTACGCCGATCCCCGCGATGATTTCCACCACCCCGACGATCATCATGAAGACGCCGGCGGGAATGATGGCGGCGACAAAGGGAGCGAGATACTGCTCCCAATCCACGAGAAGGTTGAGGAATTTGTCTAGCCCTGCAATGATGGGCGCAACGGTGAACCCAAACTTCAGTATCCGATACGCCTGTTGTGCGTACGGGGACGCCGCTGTCGTGGTTGCTTGTGAGCGAGTCTCACTTCGAACCGTGGTTTCCATGGCTGTAAACCGGAATAGTCGAGTTCTGGTTGGTCCAATCTAGCCGATGAACTCATTAAGTCAAAATATAGTTTGGCTTTTTTGCTTTTCGCATCCCAGAATGTTACCTTAACCCTCCGCGCATTTTTTTCCGGACCTTTCCTGACCATCGGCATCTCCAACACCTTGGCGTCTCGATGAAGCAGTGGGGTAAGCGCTTTTTTTCGTCCACACGCGGGCAGGTCGTAAAGTTGCTCCGAAAGGGGCGGCGATCCGTCAACGATCTGGCCGAGGCATTGGACATCACCGACAACGCCGTTCGGGCCCATCTCACGACGCTGCAGCGCGACGGCCTCGTTCAGGAAGATGGAAAAAGGCCGGGTGTCAGAAAACCGGAGACGCTCTACGCCCTGACGCGCGAAGCCGAGCAGCTTTTCCCGAAGGCCTACCACATGCTGTTGAATCAGATCTTGGCGGTCCTAAATCGACGCCTTCCTCCCGCGGAGATGAAGGAGATGCTGCGAGAGGTAGGCCGCGAGCTCGGCCGTCCATCACAAGGCGGTAACCTGGAGGCGAAGGTAGAGGATGCCGTATCGGTCTTGCAGAGCCTTGGCGGCCTCGCCGAGCTTCAGAGATCGGAGGATGGGCTCCGAATCCAGGGTTACAGCTGTCCACTGGCGGAGGCCGTGGTGGTTCACCCGGAGGTGTGTTGTCTGGCCGAGGCCCTGCTAGCAGAGATCATCGGCGTGCCGGTGCACGAGGTCTGCGAGCGAAACGGCGTTGCCCGCTGTGCTTTCCGGATCCAGGCGGCCGCGGATTAGCACGCGGGTCTCCGGGGGCTACTCGTTCGGGCGAGGCTCTCGCTGCCGACATGAACGCTGCCTATCCGCCGGCCGAGACTCTTGCCGGATGCGCGCTCCGCTCGTTGATCACTTTCGCAATCCTGGCGGAATCACGCTCGACGCCATGCACCATCGAGGACGAGAGCGAATAGAGAAACAGCAGGCCTAGGAAGTATAACCCTGGTACCTCATCGACGACTCCGGCCCGGTGGCGAGGATAGCCGCTGTTTTCGAAGATCGGCAGGTCGATCCACTGGAAGCCCGGATCAAAGCCCGTGCACCAGACGACGTTGGATACGTTCAGAACGGTACCATCCTCCAAAACCGGTCGACCGTCTCGCGCGCCCGCGACCCGCGCCACACGCGTGACGCCAGCTTTTTCCAGCGCCTTCGGCTTAACGCGAATGAGCGGCCCACCATGCGTGAGAATATGCGGGCGAGCCCTGCGGCCGATCGGCGTATCGATCGTGAGCACGCGGTGAAAGAGGAACCGCAGCACTAGCCTCCCCAGAGCCACACGGGAAGCGAAACCATCGACGCGAAATGGAAGCGAGCCGACATCCCTACCCGACATATACGTCCGAAAGCCGCGGCGCGCCAATTCGATCGCAATTTCGGATCCCGAATTGCCTGCGCCGACGATAAGGACATCGCCCTGCTGAAGCTGCCGCGGACTTCGATATGCCAACGAGTGGAACTGCACGATCGAGGGATCCAGATCACGCCCAAACGCAGGCACTCGAGGCTTCTGGTAATTCGACATAGCCACGATGACGTTCTGGGCCTCGAATCGTGCCGAGTCGGAGATGGCCACGAAATGATCGCCGCGTCTGGTCAGCTTTTCGATTCGCGTGCCATTTCGAACCCGAAGATCGAACCGCTCGGCATAGCATTCGAGAAAGGCGGCCATCTCATCTTTCGTCGCAAAGTAGGCGGGGTCGGCCGGAAAGGGCATGCCGGGTAGGCCATTGTATCGGGCCGGCGTGAAGAGCCGAAGGGAGTCCCAGCGATTTCGCCACACGTCTCCGACGCGTTCGCCGGCGTCAACGACCAGGTAGGGCCTGCCGAGCCTGGAGAGCTGGTAGGCCATCGCAAGTCCGGCCTGCCCGCCGCCAATGATCAGGGTATCCACCCGCTCGACGGGCGCGGCTTTCTCAGGTGCGTGAGCTAAATGAAGCTCGCCAGGTCCATTATTCGCGGTCCGCATGCTGATAGTCGCATTTGCGACGATGGGGCCCGCGACTGTATCCACTCTATCCTTCATGACATCATCCCTCTCTTTCGTGGAGTATCCCATTCAATGCTATCTCGGCTTATCTCCAGCCAAGGATAGGGGAAGGCAAAGGCTCGCGGCATCCGGCGAATTGTGCAAACCGGCGGGCCCGAGACGAATGGGTAGAATTATGTAGATGGCTTGCGATGCAGCCCACGCTCGTATGCGTAGGCCGTGGCGGCGGCCCGGCTCGAAATTCCGAGCTTGTTGAAAATATTGCTGAGGTGACGCGCGACCGTCTTCTCGCTGATAAACAGCTCCCCCGCGATCTCCCGATTGGTCATCCCCGTTGCTACAAGGGCCAGGACCTCCACTTCGCGCGATGTTAGGCCATCCGGCGGCGCACTGTGACCGGCCAGAGTTGCGATTCGCTCGAGGTCCGGACGAGCCTCCAGCCGCTCGAACGTAGCTCGTGCTTCCTCCAACTCCAACTTGCAAGCAGCTTCGTCGCCGAGGGCGCGGCAGGCGAGCGCGATCTCGACGAGGGTGCGGGCGGCCTCGTAGGGAGCTCCCATCTCGCGAAAGGTGGTGAGCACGGGGCGGAGCGCCGACAACGCCTCCTGGTGGCGAGCCGCGGCACAAAGCGTGGAACCTCGGGCGAGACCGGCAACGGCACTCAGATAGGGAGCATCGAATGATTGGGCAATCTCGGCGAGCTCGTCCGCCGCGCGGGCGGCCTCCTGTACCTCCCCCGCGGCCAGATGGATCTCGACATACGCCGCGAGAAGAGTCGACCGCTTTCGCCGATCCGGGGCTGATTGGAGGGCGCCGCGGATGGTATCGCGGGCGAGCTGCGTCTGGCCCTGGTCGAGCCGTAGGAGCGCGACACCGGGCTGGGGGCTTCTTCCCCAGCGCTCCGCTTCTCTGAAGGCTCTCTCGGCCGCAGCGAATTCCCCGCGGAGCCTTAAAAGCTCGGCCTGGCGGTAGAACGCGGCGCCCGCGGCACGCTGCCCCGGCGGACGTGTGAGGTGGTCGCCCGCCCGGCGAGCCTCGTCGATGGCATCCTCCCAGTGTCCGCGCACCTGCAGAATTTCAGCGCGCCGGGTCAGACATTCTCCTCGAAACGGCATGATGTCGGGCTCCGCAGCGCACCATCGCGTGAAGGCCTCCGTCCACTCCTGGGCGCGGCGCAGATCGAACACCTCGTGGCAGGCCTCGATCACCGCGCAATACACGATGCCGACGATCAGCGGCGACACCTCGCCCGCCGTGACGCCCACCATGACCTCATCGAGCAAAGAGATCCCCTCAGACACGCGGCCCATTCGGACGAGGGACTGGCCCCGGCCCAGGCGCCCGAGCGTCGTTAGGTCCGGATCGGCAAATCGCCGCCCAATTTCGTAGGCTCGCGTAGAATGTTGGAAGGCCTCATCCGCGTTCCCCTTTGAGAGCGCTTCAAGAACGGTGGGCAACAACAGGAAGCCGCATATAGGACCGTCGATTCCGGATTCATCCACCAATCGCTGCGCCCGGGCCAGCCATCCGCTTCCGCGCGCATGCTCGCCCGCCTGCAAAAGCCGGAAGGCAAGCCAGAAGGCACTTTCGGCAGCCTTCTCGAGCTCGCCATTCCCAAGAAATGCAGAGTGGGCTCGGGCGAGCATCTCGTCGCACGCGTCATCGATGCCCACCAGATGCGCCGCACGCGCCAATTTCACCATGTCGGCGGGTTGCAACAGACCCTCACCGTCAACCCGTAGGAGCAGGTCGTACGCCTCGGACCACTCGCGTCGCGCATAGGCTTCGCGTCCTCTGGTCAACGCATCCTGCATTCCTCACTCCCGGTGGCATCGTGTCACTGCAGAGTAAGCAGTGGTCATGATTATATTGAGGACTCCGACGACGTTCTTCCATCGTGCACATTCGGTGATCGCACACGTCTCGTAGGCTAAAACACCTCGCGATGAAAACCGTTTACTACACCGCTACGAGCATCGACGGCTTCATCGCCGATCCGAAGAATTCGCTCGACTGGCTGTTCCAGTTCGATGATGTCGAGGGGCTGGAGGAGGAGTACCCGACCTTCATCAACCGAATCGGGGCAGCCGCGATGGGATCAACGACCTATCGGTGGCTTCTAGATCACGAAAAGCTGCTGGAGCATCCGGAGAAATGGTCTTTCGACTTCCCGGTCTGGGTGTTTAGCAGCCGCGAGCAGCCCCGCGTGCAGGGTGCCGACGTGCGCTTCGTGCGGTGGGACGTCGCGCAGGTGCACGCTGAAATGGTCGATGCGGCAAGAGGCAAAGATGTCTGGCTTATCGGGGGCGGCGATTTGGTGGGGCAATTTTATGATGCAGGGCTGCTCGATGAGATCATCCTGACCATCGCCCCCGTGACGCTCGGGTCGGGCGCTCCACTATTGCCACGCAGAATCGCCATCCCGCCGCTCAGGCTTCGCGAGGTCAGGTCTATAGGAGGCATTTTCGTGTATCTGACGTACGACGTGCCGCGCCCCCATTGATGCTCGCAGAACAAGATACCGACGCCATGTTAGCCGCTGCCGCCATGCGCTACGGTCCATCCGGCGTGATTGAGCTCGTCGAGCTCCCGGATCCCGAACCGCGGCCCGGACAAGTGCTCGTTCGCGTACGAGCCGCGTCACTGAACCCGCTCGACTATAGCCTGCGAAACGGAGACCTGCGGCTGTTCATGCGGCTGCGGTTTCCGGCAGTCCTCGGATTCGACCTCGCCGGCGACGTCGTGAAGCTCGGCGAGGGGGCGTCGGGATGGGAGGTAGGTGACCGTGTCTACGGGCGAATAGAGTCAAGGACGGGCGGGACGCACGCGGAGTTGGCCCGCATCGATGCCGACGTAATCGATCGAATACCCCGCCGATTGTCCTACCAAGAAGCGGCGGCACTCCCACTGACCGGGATGACGGCGATCCAGGGCTTGGATGAGGCCGGCCTGCGATCCGGACATCGTTTGCTGGTGATAGGCGCCGCAGGGGGGGTCGGATCGATGGCCGTGCAGATCGGCCGCGCTCGCGGCGCCGAGGTCGTCGGCGTCTGTCGGGGAGCAGATGCCGATCTGGTCCAAAGCCTCGGGGCCGTCCGCACGCTCGACTACGAAAAGAACGAGCTGGAGCACCTGGACGATCGCTTCGACATCATCTTCGATACCGTCAACGATCGTCCACCTTCGAATTTGCTGCGGTTGCTTACTCCGAATGGCGTTTATACATCGACCGGTTTTTCTCCTTCGCTGATTTTGCGTGCAGCCATTTCTCAATTAGCAAGCGGACGCCGCCTCCGGTTTATTGCCAGCCGGGCGGACGGAGAGTTGATGCAGCAGTTGAGCAAGCTCGTTGAATCTGGCGAGATCAATCCCGTTATTGATTCTACGTGGCCGCTCGATGACATCCGAAAGGCATACGACCGGCTAGAACACGAGCATACCCAAGGAAAGGTCGTCATCACTCTTTCCTGAGAGACATCATGCCTGGCTCAACCTTGATAAGGTGGCTGGCGTACTCGGCCTTCGTCCACCTCGTCTTTGCGTCGACCTCGCTCGCCCAAGGGATTGTTACTCCGGATTCGAGCTATTTCCCGCTGAATGACGGCTACGTCTGGCGGTATATCAAAGTGTTGGATCCACCCTTTGAGCCTCCCGACACGCTCGGTCCCTACGTGTTCAGCCCCGAGCGAGTCATCGTCAACGATACCGTCTACTTCACAGGAGCGTATCCCTTCCCGCTCGCTGACACGATTCGCACGGCTGACGACGGCAACATCTACGCTCGACTGGGTGGGGAGGATATGCTGTTGTTCGACTTCACGCTGGCCGCCAGCGAGACATACGAGGTCGATCTGGAGGGTCTGGAGCCTTACGTAGTCACCACGACGCTCGACGATGTCGTCGAGGTGAGTGCCGGCACGTTCGAGCAAACGATCACGCTTCGCTTCGACATGCCGAATGCGCTCGACGACGAGAATTCCTATACGTTTATGCGCGGGACTGGCATCATCCGGGCCTATGACGGCGGCGGCGACTACCGGGAGCTACACGAGGCCATGGAGCCGGTTTCCGCCGATCCTCCGGAACTCACCGTGCGAGAATTCAAGCTGGAAGCCTACCCGAATCCGGCAGGTGAGAGGGTAAACCTCTCGTTCGAGATGACCGCTCCGGACGAGATCGTCATCCACCTGTATGATGGAGCGGGTCGCCGCGTTCGCACCTTCGAGCTTGGACTCCGGGCGGCCGGCGTACATCGCGCCGATCTGGACTTTAGCGCGATCGCGTCGGGCGGCTACATCCTGATCCTCGAGACCGGAGGCGTCCCGCGGGTGCATGCCCCGCTCATCCTCCTACACTGATGGGCATCTCAACTGATTGGCAGGCGGCGAATCAATCGGCGAACTCCACGACGTCGGCGCGCACGTGCACGGTCGGCTGCGTGTAGATGATCAGATTGAGCGCATCCGTGTCGTACCGGACATTGACGAGGGCCAGGTTGCGACCCGCCACCGGTCCGTGCTCCGCCTCGAAGTTGCGCCAGAGGTCTGCCACGGCCTCGCCGTAGAGCATCCCGGAGCCTGAAACGCGGGCGACGGCGAAGGTGCTCACCCCACCCCCGTATCCGCCGCTGACGCCGAGGATGTACCCGGCCGTCGCCGTACCGGTCACGTCGGTGGCAACGATCTCGAAGTTGTCGCCGGCAAGCTGGACTTCGGTCAGATTCGCGGCATGGAAGGCACTCGTACTTCCACATCCAACCAGAAGAAGAGATGCACCGAGCAGGGCAAGTGAGGCTACAGCAGACTTCATCGGAGTGAGATGATGTAAGTTAGATGGATGGTGAACGGGAGCGCCTTTCGCGGAAAATACGTCGAGGATCGTCAACGGTTCGAGCAGCGGAAGTCCGCTGCGCACATAAACGGATTTCGGTGTATCCTAGGTTGACGGCGCCGGTCGCGCGCCCACGAAAATTCTCCAGAGCGGAGGTGATCCCATGAGAATCTGCGTTGATGCCGGCCACGGCGGAACCGACCCGGGAGCTATCGGACGCACACCTTTCACGCTCAAGGAAAAGGATTTCAACCTCCAGCTTGCCCTCAAACTGGAGCCGGAGCTCATCCGGCGCGGACATGAGGTTTTGATGGTGCGCCGATCGGATCGCACCTTCAGCCTTGGCGCTCGAGCGCGATTCGCGAACATGCATGGCGCCCAACTGTTCATCAGTATTCACGCCAATGCCGCCGCGAACGTCTCAGCTGAAGGCATGGAAGTCTTTCATTTCACGGGATCGGCTCAGGGGCAACGCTTCGCGCGCCGAATTCTTGATCAGATGCTTCAGACCTTTCCGGATCACAAGAACCGGGGCATCAAAGAGGCGAATTTCGCCGTTCTGCGTTTGACGAATATGCCGGCCGTGCTCGTAGAGTGTGAGTTCCTGACCCATCCCAGACAGCTCGAGTTTTTGGCCGACGATTCGAATCAGCAGGCGTTGGCCGAGGCGATTGCTCGCGGCGTGTCCGAACCCAATTAGTTGTTCTCGATCGATGCGTTTTGCCTTGCCCGTCATTCCGACCCTCGTCGTCGCCATGCTGCTTGGCGCCTGCGACTACTTTTCGGATCCCGACAACCGGCCTCCGCGCATTGCTGTCGCGCAGATGTTCGTCGCCGACGTATCCGAAGATTTCGAGGTCCGCCTGCTCGTCACGGCCGTAGATGCCGACGGGAATCTCGACGGCGTGGACTGCACGGGCGATTTGTCCTACCAGGGCGCGTCACCCGTTGACATCACCGTATCCTTTCCACTGTCGATGACGGGCGAACGCGTAGGATCGCGCTGTGTAGCGAGTGACACCGAGGGACTTCAAAGCTCCGCGCTCGATCTCATCCTGACCCTTCCGGATTCGACGGCCGCCACGCCGGACACTACCAACTAATCGAAAGACGGCCGAAACCGCCATCGTAACGTACCGGGCCGCGATCGTCGGAGTAGAAGGGATCTCCGCTCAGATCGTAGCCCGCTCCAACGACCACGTACATCCACGGGTTGAATTGGTATCCCAGGTGCGCCGAAAGACGTCCATTCGGCGTCCACGGCAGGAATTGAAGGTATTCGTTGATGAGGTGGGAGTCCCGGTGGAATAAGCGGCTATCCACCAGATACTCCAGGCCTACCCGGAAGCCTTGCTCGGGTACGTACGCGAGCCGTGCCTGCAAGGTCAGGCGCCTCTCGAGATAATCCATCTCCGAATGAATACTGGCCGCATCGAAGTTGTCGCCTGTTTGCCGGTCGCGATATCGCTCCGCCCTCAGCCACAGAGATGCCTGGAGGCGCCAGATCGGCGCCAGCGCGTACAGCGTTGCCGTCCGACTGCTCTGCGCGGACTCGTAACTCGTGCCTGTCATCGTCGCCCGTCGGGCAATCGCACTCGAGGTCTCGGTCACATACAATCCTACCGTCCCGATCGGATGGTCGTACTCCAGCAAGAAGCCGCCGTAGTGCAGCCGTTCGCGCCATCGGAATTCCAGATCGGACGAGCGTTGCGTGAACACCCGCGCGGAGACCGGCCGCTGGATGCCTGCAACTACCTCCCACCGCAGCCGGCTGGTCGTCGTCGAGCGCCAGTATACGTCAAAGAGTAACGGCCGCTTGTCATAACTCCGGACCGTATCCTCTAGAACTGGATCAGTACCGAGCACGTCGAAGATGAAGTTGTTCGCCACGTCGAGAAATACGAGCTGGAGGTCGATCCGGCCAATCTGTGGCGCCCGGTAATTGTAGAAGAGCGTGAAATCGAGATCCGGCTTGTAGGCAGCGATGGTCTGGCTAAACCCGCCCGTGTGTCGATCCGAGAAGGCGTGCGCGTATCCGATTTCTACAAAGAAGCGCTGAGCGGTGAGATCTTCCTGCTGGAGGGCATCTACCTGGAGTTTACCGTTTGAGCCTAGCTCGATCCGGTGCCGTGCCTCCGTTTTCGTCGCAAATCGCGATCGGTGGATGCTTCCCAGGTACGATCGGATCGCGTGGTCTCGTGTGTACCACTGGCGGTCCTCCGCGGGCGTAAAACCATATGTGAGCACATCCATATCGTACTCGTGGTCCATGCCCGGGGTGAATCGGCGGAAAATCCCACGATCAAAAAAGAGTCCTCCGAACGCGTGCCATCGATCGAGAGTCGCTACGCGCACGTTCTTATGCCATCCGACCAGTGACGCCGAGCGCCAGTCCGCCATCGGTTTCGGAAGTTCTTCGATCGCCTGCGCGCGCGCGTCCGCGACTACTCCTCCTAGCCAGGCGACAAGCAGGAGCCACTTCCCTAGTTTCAGCCGAGAGTGATACACGACCTGACGCCCGCTAGCCGGCCTCCGACCGCACGGTGAACGGAACGGTAAAGCGGCTGCGGTCCCAGATCAGGTGTATGGCGCCACCTTCCGGGGTGTCCTCGATCTCGATAGTGAAGTCCTCGACCGACTCGCTCAATTCCGAACGTTGCATGGGGACGCGTCCGAAATCCATATCCTCATCGTATGTCGTGCCCCCTTGTCCCGTCTGCTGGTTGATGATGAGCACGCCACCGTCGGCCTCGGGGATGGAGTAGAGGGTGAAGGTGCCGGCCGGCACATCCACGTTGCCGACGCGAAGTGGTCGATCGGTCTCCACGTGCGTGGCCCGATTGGCGCCGGTGCGCCACACTTCGCCGTACGGCACCAGGGCGCCCCAGATCTCTCGACCGCGCTTCGACGGCCTGCCGAAATCGACCCGGATCATGGCGCCGTCGACGGTCGCCATGGTTTCGCCACGGCCGGAAAGCGGGCCGAAGGCGCGGCCCTCCGCTTCGAGCTGAACGAACCTGGCCGCCACGCCCTCGATGTCCACGTCGTCCACGCGCTCGACGACCAGCTTACGCGTGGTGTGTGCGGCATCCAGACGGAGGAGCCGTCCTTCCGGGTCCACATCCACCATCATGGTACCTCGGAACGGATGAGTCACGGTCATGCTGTCGGGCGCGAGGTCCGCGACGGCGAATTCCATCGATCCTCGTGGCGTGAACAGGGGCTGAGAGGTAGAATCCGCGCCGGCCGCCCGCGCCCGGGTCAACATGAGCTCGAATGGCCAGTGGACCATGTCGATGAACGGAAGGGCATCTTGGCCGGCCGGAAGGACGCGGACCTCGGTTTCACCGTTTTCGGTGACAGTGATTTCGAGGCTGTCGCCCTTCAGCGCGGCGACTTCACGGCGGCGAGGATCCGCATCGGGCGGTGCATCGCCGCTTCGAATCTCTGCCGTGTAGGCCACAAGCCGCCCATCTTCGTCGAGTTGGAGGTCGTACCGTTGAACCGTCGTAATCGGGCTTCGAAGGGCGACTTGCGCCTCCATACCGCTATCCGTAAGCCGAAAGGATTCGACGGCGAGGGTGTCATCACCCAGCTTTGTCACGAACCCGCTCTGGTTCGGATGCACCCTCGGGCCACAGCCGGAAAGGAGGAGGGCAAAGGTGAGACCAACGGCAGGGATGGTGTCGGATACGCGATACATCATATCGATCACGAAGGCTGCAGATCGCAACTACGCCACCAGGTCAGGATGTACCTGTGCGGCGTGCGCCAATATATGAAACGCGCCCGGCGTTCCCAGCCCGGGGTGGCGGCAGTGCCGGAGCGCCTCAGTCGATGATCATTTCCGGATTGGTTTTCCTCAACATCATCCGCACTTGCCCACCGTACTCCCCGCCATCCCCCTGCGTCGGTGCCGAAGCCGGCTCCTCTTCTGATTCGTTCGCGTTCTTAATGATAAGAGTATATTTCGTCTCCTTCGAATGGCGCCGAATCATAAAGAAATTAATTTCACCGCTTTCAAGGTCTATTCTTGAAGAGCCGAATGGGCCTTCATGGTTGTTATCACTCAAGAAGTTGATAACGATGTCATCCGATGTCGAATTATGGATCATCATAAGCCGATTCGACTTGTGTTTGAGACTAAACGGATGCACCATGTAATGACCGTCTGACTTAGAAATTCTTAGTAGTTTGATAGTGAAGGTCTCTAAGGTTTGTAGCACCTTCTGGATAATCGTAGAAGAGTCTTCCATGGTCGGCTTTGAGATAGATGGTTGGGTGAGAAAAATGCTTAAGGCCGGGGCGAATTCGAGAGGAGCTCGTCACGAAGGTCGCGAAGCCATACGTTATTGTGGACGTAGATCGGTGGAAGGCCCAGTTCGAGGGCCTTGCGGGACCAGTGCAATGCCTCGTCGGGCCGACGGAGTATCGCATAAGTCTGGCCGACGTTGTAGGCGATCCATCTATCGCGTTCAGCCGCATCCTTCACTCGATTGATCAGAAACAACGCCTCGTCGGTCTGGCGGAGCACGGCTCGGTAGGTCGCGATCGAAGAGAGCGTGGTGGGGTCATCCGGAACGACGGCGAGGCGATTCTCTGCCAGCGCGATGGCCCGCTCGAGCGCGGTCGTGGCGGAATCGGCTTTGTCGGAAAATTGATACGCCATCCCCATAAATGCCCAGACCTCGTGTGACCCGGAGCCCAGATCGATTGCCTTTCTAAAGAGCGACGCCGCCTCCGCGAAGTTACCTCGGTGGAATGTAAGCGTGCCCAGGTTCGAGTAGGCACGCCAGTTCGGTCCCAATTCGATGGCGCGCCGGAAGTAGCGATCGGCCTCATCCCATTTCCCGAGGTAATACAAAATGCCACCCAGATTGCTGTGTGCATGGGCGTTGTCGGGCGTCAGCTCGATTTCCTTCCGAAACTGCTCGACAGCCTTCTCCAGCTCGCCGGCGCGGTAGTAGTGCAAGGCGAGCTCATGGTACGATGCCCAGTAATCCGGCTTCTGTTCGATCGCCTGCCGGTAGGCGGCTTCCGCTTCAGCCGACCGCCCCGCCGCCGCAAGGGCCCTGGCCCGCCCCACCATGGCCGCTACGTCGGTCGGATTGGAGGCCATTGCCCGTTCAAAGGCGTTCAAAGCCGGCTGCGTTCGGTCTGTGCCCAGGTAGACGAGCCCCAGCGAGACGTACACTTCGTCGGGTACGGACGGAGCGCTTTCTACCTGGCGTCCATAAATGAGCGCGCTATCGGCAAACACCACGTCCTTGGTCGCGTGATACATCCGCCAGTGCGCTTCAGCCAATCCGGCAACAGCGAGAATGAAATCGGGATCTTCCTCCAGGGCCCGATGAAACAGCTGAAGCGCGGTCCTGACGTTGTCCACGTTGTCGAACCGCTGCAGGTAGCCCCTCGCTTGCAAATAGAATTCATTCGCGCCAAGGTCTGTACTGCCTGTCGATGGAAGCACATCGCGAATCTCGGACGGGATGTTCATGCGGAGCAATCGAGCCGCCTGCAGGGCTGCTTCATCCTGCACGACCATCGGGAGCTCGTCGGAAAAATCGCCCGTCCACGTGTCGATCTGTCTCAACCGGGTAGCATCGGTGAGGTTGAGGGTCAATCGGATACGCGGGCCGACATGCTGGATGGCGCCATCGAGGACATACCTTACCCCAAAGAGCTTTCGTGCTTCGTCCGCGCTCGTCACGTCGCGCCGATAGATCTCGCCGGCCGGCACGACCCAGAACGACGTCTCCGAATATGGATCCAACCGGCTGATATTGCCCGTCACTACTTCCGCGAGGCCGCGAGCGTAGGCTTCGAATTCCGCGGTCGAGCCGATTACGCGCAAAGGTAGAACGGCCACGTGGAGCTCGCCGAGCTCATCATCACCTCCCGAAAACCATCCCGAAAAAGTCGCAAACGGCAGCCGGATCAATCCTCCGATCACGAGGATGAGGAGGAGGGCGGCCACCGCCCCAATCATTGCCGGAACGCCGCGACGGACGGCCCTCTGACGTTCCCTCCGCGTGAATTCCGCGGGCGGACGGGCGGCGTCGGCAGGATGGAGGAGAAGCAAATCGCGCCCAAGCTCCCCCGCCGTGTCGTAGCGTCTTCCGGGATCCTTCTCGAGACAGCGCGCAACGATCTGCCGCAACGGCTCATCGATCCGATCGAGGTGATCCGGCGGTTCATGAATGATCTTGTACATGACGGCCTGCACGTATTCGCCGGTGAAGGGCGCCGTGCCCGTCGCCATCTCATAGAGAAGCGCGCCCATTGCCCAGAGATCCGCACGGTGATCCCCCGCGTCTCCTCGCACCTGCTCCGGCGCCATGTACGAGGGCGTACCGGCCGTCAAACCCGTCTGGGTAATGCGCGACTCCCCCGTCAGAAGAGCGAGTCCGAAATCGACGATTTTGACGACACCGTCGGCCGTGATGATGATATTCGCGGGTTTGAGATCGCGATGGACGATGCCCTTCTTGTGGGCTTCCGCCAGGCCGGCTGCAATCTGCGCGCCCACCCGCACGATCTCATCGAGCGGCAGCGGCCCGTTCTTCAGGCGATCGCGCAGCGTCGCACCGTCGTAGCACGCCATCGCGATGAACGTACGGCCATCCTCCGCCTCATCGACTTCATATACCGTGCAGATGTTGGGGTGATCGAGCGCCGACGCCGCTCGAGCTTCACGCTCGAACCGCTTGACGGCATCAGGATCGCCGAGGAGCTCCCGCGGAAAAAACTTGAGCGCGACGGGCCGATCGAGGCGCGTATCCTGTGCGCGATAGACTACTCCCATTCCCCCGCGGCCGAGTTCGTCGACAATGCGATAGTGCGATATCGACTGACCGACCATTAGCATGGTCGCGGGAGACGGTGGAAAGGAAAAGGCAGGTGATCCGCCCCTGGGGGCGGGTATACGAGCTTATGATACAAACTCTTCACACAAACCCCATTCTACGATTCCATCCAATTTTCGCCACCATCGAATACGGCGACCATTCGTGAACTTCTGGTATGCTGCCGAAACCCTCGAACCGGTCCCATTTTTGAACTACCCTGCGACCTCTGCGGCGAGCCATGTCTCGGAGGGAAATGGTCACTAGTAGGGATGATTGTCATGGCGAGAAGAAAAGACGAGAAGGCCGATCTGAGGAGGCGATATCCGCTGTATATGGAAATCGGCTTCATCCTTGTGCTGGCGCTACTCATCGTGGCTTTCCGGGTGAACTGGAATCCGGAGAGCGATGCCAACTGGGTCGCGCCGGAACAGGAGCAGATCGAGATGGAGGAGATTCAGCAGACGCAACAGCAGGAGACTCCGCCTCCTCCGCCCAAGCCGCCGGTCCCCGTAGAGGTACCGAACGACGAAGTGCTCGAGGAGGACGCGCTCGACCTGGATGCTTCACTGGATCTAGATGAGCCGCTGACCCAATCGCCGCCTCCTCCGCCGCCCGCGGAAGAGGAGGAAGAGGAGCCGGAGATTTTTGTTGTCGTCGAGCAAATGCCGGAATTGATCGGTGGGCTCGCGGCCATCCAGAAAAACATCGTCTATCCCGAGGTCGCGAAGAAGGCCGGCGTGGAAGGACGCGTGATCGTCCAGTTCGTGGTTGACGAAAACGGCAACGTTCAGGATGCCGAGGTCGTGCGCGGCCTTGGTGCCGGCCTGGACGAGGTGGCGCTGAGTGCCGTCCAGAAAGCGAAATTCAAGCCCGGCATGCAGCGCGGCAAGCCTGTCAAGGTCAAGATGTCGTTGCCCATCACGTTCCGTCTGAACTGATGGTGGCACGGCCAGAGCCCGAACGGTCCGGGCCCTGACCGCCGCGGCGACTCTGGAGAATGAACAAAAGAAAAGGCCCTCCGTGGATCGCGGAGGGCCTTCTTACGTGTCGCGACACGATGTTTCGCTCTATCGATAACCCGAAACGCGATTGTCGATTCGGTTCACGACTCCTCTTCGGTTCGCCGCTGCGGCTGATGCTCGAGCACGTTGTCGATCAGCCCGTACTCCTTTGCTTCCTGCGCGCTCAACCAGTAGTCGCGATCAGCATCCGCCTCGATCTGTTCCTTCGACTTGCCGGTATGGTTGGCCAGGATTTCGTAGATGCGCGACTTCAACCAGAGAATTTCTCTCGCCTGGATCTCGATGTCTGATGCTTGTCCCTGCGCTCCGCCGAGCGGCTGATGCAGCATGATGCGTGAGTTCGGGAGGGCACCACGCTTTCCAGCCGCGCCGGCAGCCAGTAGCACCGAACCCATCGACGCCGCCAGACCCACACAGATCGTGGCGACCGGGCAGGCTACCCACTGGATCGTGTCGTACACGGCGAGGCCGCTGTAGATGACACCTCCCGGCGAGTTGATGTACAAGTTGACATCGCGCTCGGAGTCTTCACTGGCCAGGTAGAGCAGCTGCGCGACCGCCAGATTGGCGATCTGGTCATTGATGGGCGTACCGATGATCACGATACGCTCTTTCAGCAGCCGGCTGAAGATGTCGTAGGCCCGCTCGCCGCGCGTCGTCTGTTCCACCACAATCGGCACGAGCGCCGAGAGGGACCGGTCCTGAAATGGACCGCTGTAGATGCTGGATGGAAGGGTTAAACCCTTCGAGAACTTCAGGAAATCTTCTACCATATGCAGAGGCCGGTTCTGTCCAAAAAAGCGAGGGTGCTACCGAGTCTCTTTGAACACGGTTCCTCTGCTGTCGGTGCGCAAATCAGAGCCCTTCGAACGACGTCTCAGTCGGCCGGAGTGATCAACGGTTCGGACTGTGCGATCGGTGAACCCGCTTCCTGTGCGGCTCGAGCCTCCTCATCATAGTCCTCGAGATCCTTGTCCTCGATCTCGAACCGTTCGATCAGGTGGTCGAAAACCTTTCGGCTGAGAAGCTGCTGCTTGACCCGATCCAGCATGTTCATCTGCTCGTAGTACCTCCGCAGCAGATCCGGCGAGATCTGGTCGTTGTCGGCGCCGGCCTCCTCGAAGTATGCATCCAGCTCTTCCTCTGTAACCTCGAGGCCTTCCTTCTCGATGACGGCATCACGGATCAGCATCCACCTGGCCTGCCGCTCGGCCTCGCCGCGGTTCGCCTCGCGGAACGCCTGCACATCGAAACCCTGCGGAAGTGATCCGTCATTGCGCTGTCGAACGTCCTGAACGAACGAGTCGAGGTAGACGTCTATGGCAGAATCAGGGACCGGGATCGGATGCAGCTCGAGCAATCGCTCGACGATTTGCCCTTCGAGCAGCTCCCGCGAGCGGCGCTCCCAGGCTTGCTCCAGGCTATTTCGAACATCCTGGCGTAGCTCTTCCAGAGTCTCAAACCGCTCCTTCGTGACCTCCTTGGCGAAGGCGTCGTCCAGTTCGGGAAGCTCACGACGCTTCGCCTCCTTGATCAGGACCTCGTATCGGTGGGTGTGATCACCGTGCGGAAGGTCCACGCGAAAGGCGTCGCCGACCTTTTTCCCCAGCAGCCCCTCGCGGAGCTCATCGTGGAGGCGCTCGTCATCCATGAAGAACTCGACGCCTTCCTCTTTCTCACCGATGATCGGTGAGTTCGATGCCTCATCGATGCGCTGCAGATCGATCACTACGTGGGCGGTGTCGTCGATCTTGTCACCTTCCCCAAGAGGCACGAGCTCCGCATTCCCGAGCCGAATGCGCTCAATCTGTTCGTCAACATCCTCTTCGGTCACATCCTTCTTGAGCCGCGAGAGCTTCTGACCGGAAAGATCCTGAAGCTCGACTTCGGGGCGAACGCCGAAGCGTATCACGGCATGAAGGTCACCATCCATCTCATAATCCAGATCAGTGACCGTTGGCTGCCCGAGGACCTCGAACTCATCCTTCTGGAGGACCTCCTTTTCATAGAGTTCCTGAACCTTCTGTTCGGCAATGCCATACGCGATCGCCCGCCCGTGCATCCGCTTGACGAGGCCGAGAGGCACCTTGCCGGGTCGGAATCCCCTCATCTCTGTTTGCCCCCTCTGCCTCAGAAGCGCTGCCCTGAAGTCGTCGGCGAGATCGTCCGCGGTGGCCGTAATCTCCAGTTCGTACTCGACGTCGCTGACTTTCTTGATGTTGGTCTCCATATCCGGCTTGGTGACAGCCCCGCAGGGTGGGGGTGAAAGACGATTGCGATGATAATGCCCGGCCACTGCCGCACCCGATGCTAAATGGGCACACCAAGGCCAAAGGGCACGCTATAACGCAGTCTGAAACGAAAAGATCGGAAGGTCCGGAGCGCCCGGGGAAAGGCTAGAAATCGAGGCCCAGCGAGAAGTAGGTTCTCCGGCTGCCGAACCGCTGACCGTCGTAAGGCCAGGCAAAGTCGAGCCTCACGGGGTATCCAAGCAGGATGGTCCTCAGCCCGAATCCGGCGCCAACGAGAAGGTCGTCGAAAACGCGCTCACCCCACGCGTTTGTGGTGAACACGTTGAATCGCTGGTCGAACCCTTTTCCGCCCCATACGGCGCCGGCATCGAGGAAAGCCGTTCCCTGAAGATTGTAGAGCGGCACCACCGGTAATGGGCCGGGAAGGACGGCGGCCACCAGCGGAAAACGAAACTCGGCATTGAAGAGACCGAAGTTCGAGCCGTTCTGAGAGTTGATGTCGTAACCGCGCAGCGGCATTACCGGCGTCGCGAAGATGAAGTCTGCGATGTCATTGATAGGAAATCCTTCATCGCCGAAATGACGATTGATCCAGTTCTGGACACCGCTCGTGTAAAAGAGCTGCTGGCCCGGGCCCACGGACGTTCCACCCGACAGCCGGAAAGCCAGCGAGTACATACCGCGGGCGAAGGACGTATACGCACGCGCGTCTGCCAGCACGGAGGCAAACCGCACGGTCTCTCCTCCAATCAAACCCGGCGATCCGGATAGTCGGAGCGCAACGCGATGCCCTCCGATTGGGTAGAGGAAGCCGGGCGTCGTGACGTCCTTCGTGAGCGTAACCGTCGGATGAAGTAGCGTCCGGGTTACCGCCTCGCGCGTGGGATCGCCGATGTCCGCCTGGCTCACGCCCAGCACGAAAAAGTCGAAGTCCAGGCGGCGGAACTTATCGAACGGGTAGCTCGCCGTCAGGCTCGCGCCGTACTGCCGGTAGCGGAAGTACGTGAGGCGCCCGTAATCCGGCAACAGCCGCGAGATGTGGTAGCCCGTCACGCCCCAGTCGATCCGCCCGGGCAGATAGTTGTAGGCGAGGATGTAATCCGAATTGCGCAGATCGATCAGCAGATTTGTGGCCACGAAGATCTGATGGTTGCCCAGCATATCGCTGAACATCATCTGCGTGATACCCTGCACGCCGTACAACGCGTCGTATCCGGCCGTGCCGTAGACGAGATCCGGCGAAAATGTCAGCTTGTACTTCTTCGGCTTGTAGTCGCCACCCTCATCGATATTGTCGGGTGGCTCGAACCGGTTCGCGATGGGATCCGGCTCGTCCGCGGCCGCTTCATCGAAGGAATCCGAGAAGACATAATTGCGAAAATCCACGCGCACGCCACCATAGACGGATGAGTCCTGGGGGGTGACGGCTTCCGCCAGATCTTCATCGCCGGTGCCGTCCTCCGGGTCCGGTTCGATTTCCGGAAGCACCGTGCGGCTGGCGTAAATGTTTTGCTTCCGGCCCGGGGAATAGGCGTAGGCCACCCCGTCGGAGGCATCGCGCAGCAACGGATTGCTCTGCAGGAGCGACGGCTGCGCCAGCGCGATGGCCGGGGCAGGCTGCGAGGTATCCTGCATGACTCGCTGGGCCCACACGGTCGGCGTCAGCTGCTCCCGCCCGAGATCGCGGTCCAGGGGCGTTTTGATGACGTAGATCGACGGCGTCCCCTCGTTCAGACTAACCAGCGCCGCCTTTTTGCCGTCCAGCGAGAGTGAGAGTTGGATGATGCCTCGCGAGACGTCCGTCAGCGGCCGCACCGTGCCGGTCGTTAGATTCTTCTCATAAAGGTTATGGATGCCGTTGCGGTCGGAGATAAATACGATCCGATCCTCGTCAGCCCCAAACTTCGCGCTGCGATCATCCCACAGCTCATCGAACGTCAGCCTCTCGAGATGCGTGTCGCCCAGCCTCATCAGGTAGACGTCATGTTGGCTGTAGTCGAAGTCGATGATCGAGAAGTTGTCTTCGCGAAATCGACCGGTCTCCGTGTGCGAACCACGATCGCTGTGGAAGACGATGCACGCTCCATCCGGACACCATGACGGCTCGTGGTCACTGAAGATGTCGTTCGTGTAGTTGATCGTCTCCCGTGTATCGAGATCGAGCACGTAGATGTCGCTCTGCGAGTCCATGGAGGCCTCAAAGGCCAGCTTGTCGCCCTTCGGGCTCCACGACACGGTCACGATCTGGTCCACACCCGGCACGCGATAGTGCGTCGACTTTCCGGTATTGACGTCGACGAGCGCGATGGCGTCCGAGGGGCCGCTCTTCACCGCTACGGCTATGCGCGAGCCGTCCGGGCTCCACGAGATGCCCGGCGTGAGGATGCGCAGGCTCTCGAACTGCGTGTTGTTCTGACCGTCCACGAGTTTGCGGATGACCCGCCCGTCCGTGGCATCCGCTAGATAAACATCGAAAAACGCCCCGCGCGTCGTGATGAAGGCCAGCCGATCGCCGAGCGGCGAGAGGGCCGGACTCGTATTGTAGTAACCTTCTTCCTCGGTGATGAGTGCCTTCCCGATCTCGTTGAGGTCCTCGCGAGCCGCCATCTCGGGAAAGTGCACTTCCTTGAGCGTCTTGTGCCAGGCCGCCGAAAGATCCTTGAGATCCATGCCCGTCGCCCGCCGGAAGCTCGCCTCGACCGATCGCGTCAGGCGCAAGCGCTGAAGGATCTCGCCGATCTTTTCGCGCCCGTACTGTTCCGCCACGTAATCCCACAGGCTCTGGCCCCCACGGTAGGCGAAATACCCGCCAAGCGCCCGGATTTCCGCGAGGTAATCTTCCAGGATGGCATCACGAATGTACATGTCCGAATCCGTGTCCCATCCGAGCGCCGCGTACTCCGCGAGCCCCTCATTGAACCAGAGCGGAATGCGCAACTGAATGTTGTTCTGGATGATGGACTGGATCGAGCCGCCGTAGAACATATCGTTGATGACGGCATGCACCAGCTCGTGGTGCAGCACGCGACGGTAGTCGCGATAGTCGCCCGTGAACGGGATGGCGACGCGGTTCTTGAACAACTCGGTCACCCCTCCTATGCCTTCCGAATAGGTGGGGAGGTCTACCGCATTCGTGACGGCGAAATCATTGTGACTCTGGTATACGATCAGCGGAATGCGATCGGAGATCTGATGCTGAAAGAGGTCGGCGATTTGCGCGTACGCATCCTCTGCGGCCTTGGCCGTGAAGTTGGCGAGGTAGTAGCCACCCTCGTAGTAGTAGACGTCGAAATGCTTCGACTGAACGAAATTCCAGTCCTTGGTGTCGTACTGGACCTTGTTCTTTCCGTAGCGGAAGTACTGCGCTGCGGCATCAATCGGCTGCGCGACTAGAAGAAGGAGGAGGAGCGCTACCGCTCCGGCGAGCGGTCGAGGCTTGCGGTGCACTGATAGCATATCTCCGCGGGGACGAGGCGTGAAATGAAGCGGGAAGCCCTCGGCTGCTCGGCGGGGGAGAAGCCTGGTTTTTCTAGCCAGAGCGCGAGGCGGAGGTTCCTGCGCCAAAGGCCAAAAATGAATGCTCCGTGAAGGCAATGCCTTCGGGTAGCATCGGCTGATGGGCCATGAGAGAACGGAAGGTCAGGCCCCGGGCCAACTCTCAGAAAAGCGCGTCGACAACCACTGCCCGACAGAACCCTCCGATGGAATACTCACGCATATCGGAACCAGCGCGCCAGATCCCGCAGGGTCGGCTTTTTGCCGTACATGAGAATGCCGACGCGATAGATCCTCCCGCACACCCACACGGTGCCCACAAAGGTTAGACACAGCAGGAGGAAGGCGGTCCCAACCTGCCAGAAGGGAACGGAGGTCACGGCCAGCCGCACAACCATCAGGATGGGCGAGAAGAATGGAATCATCGAAAGCACGACGGCGAGCGGCGTGTCCGGACTCTCCACGAGAACCGTGATGAACATGATGGGGATGATGATGAGGATGGTTACCGGCATCATCAGACCCTGCGCATCCTGCTGATGCTCAACCGACGATCCGACCGCCGCGAAAAGGCTTGCATAGAGCAGGTAGCCGCCCAGGAAGAACAGGATGAACCAGACGAAAATGTCCGGGGAGAGCTGCGGCAGCGCGAAATCGGTCTGTGCCAGAATCTCATCCCCCGATACGTTTTGTGGGAGGTTGAAATCCGCCGGATCGAGAAAAATCGACGCGATATTCCCCGCTGAAAATGTCAGCACGAGCAAGAAGATGCCCCAGACACCCATCTGCACGAGGCCCATCGCGCCGATGCCCAGCACCTTGCCCATGAGCAGCTCGAACGGCCGGACCGACGAGACGACGACCTCCAGCACGCGGCTCTGCTTCTCCTCCATCACGCCATGCATGACGTAGGCGCCGTAAAGAAACATGGCTACGTAGATGATGAAGCCCAGCATGAAGCCGATTGCCGCCGACGCCGCCGAGCTATCCGCTCGCTCGCCTTCCTCGGTGATGGTGACGAGGCGAACCGGGGTTCGCGAGGACAGGATTTCCAGCACCTCGGGTGGCGCGTTCTGTGCCTCGAGTCGGTATCCGTCCACCACGGCATCCACGATCCCTTCGAGCTCTGCCGCCAGCGAGAGCCCTCCGCCACCCATCGAATAGTAAGTCGCCCGCCCTATGCCGCCGATCAAGCTTTCCGGAAGCACGAGGTATCCCTCGAATTCCTCGTTCATGACGGCGGCGCGAACAGAGTCGATGCTTTGCCTGGTGGGGATGAACTGGTGCCGCTCGGTCGATGCCGCCTCCATCGCCTCCGCCAATACGCCCGTCTGATCGACCACGGCAATCCGACGGATGTTGCTCTCGGCCGCCAGATATCCGATGAGGGGCGGCACGACCATCAAAAGGATGAGGAAGACGGGCCCCAAAATGGTCGTGAGGATGAACCACTTCGACCGAACGCGCCGCGTGAACTCGCTTTTGAGTACGATCCAGGTCTTGCCCATAGTTGTCGGCTATCGCTCCGGCAGGCTGGCGTCGGGTGACGTGAAACGGGGGACGCCATCTCCCCGGTCTCCCGTTCCCTGTCCACCGTCCAGAGGTACTGAGGCGCGCGACCCACCACTCTGCGCCCGCACGGTTTCAACGAAGATCTCGGACAGCGGAGGCTCCGTGCGCTCGAAGCGATACACCTCATCGAGGTGCTCCATCGCGAATTTCAGAACCTCCATCGAATCGAGGCCGTCGGCAAGCTTGAGCTCGACCCGGTTGTGCGAGCGCGACAGGATTTTGACGGCATCTCGCGAGGCCAGCTGGTCGGCGAATCGGGCGTCTCCCTCAAACTCAATGATCAGCGAATTCTTGCCGAAACGTCTCTTAACGTCGCGCAGGGGTCCCTCCAGGATGATGCGCCCGTCAGATATCAGGCAGATGTCGTCGCAAAGCTGCTCGACCTGCTCCATGCGGTGGGAGGCGAACAGGATGCAGCGGCCCTCGTCGCGGAGCTCCCAGATCACGTCGCGCAGCAGCTCCGCATTGATGGGATCGAGGCCTCCGAAGGGCTCATCCAGGATGAGCAGGCTCGGATCGTGCAGCAACGTGGCAATGAACTGCACCTTCTGCTGCATGCCTTTCGAGAGCTCTTGTGTTTTGCGATTCATCCAGGAAATCGCTTCGAATCGCTCGAGCCACGCTTCCAGCTTAGGCCGCGCCTCCCGTGCCGGCACCCCTTTCAGCTCGGCGAGATAGAGCAGCTGCTCGCCGACTTTGAGCTTCTTGTAGAGGCCGCGCTCCTCGGGTAGATAACCCATCTGTTCCTGGCTCCACGGACCCACCGGCCGCCCGTCATATGTGATCCGCCCCTCATCAGGCTGCGTGATGTAGGCGATCATACGGATCGTCGATGTCTTGCCGGCACCGTTTGGGCCGAGTAGTCCCAGAATGCGGCCGGGCCTGGCCTCGAAGGAAACGTGATCGACGGCCGTGACGGCGCCGTACCGCTTGACGACATTCTCGACGACCAGGTGGCCCATAAAGACTTCGCGCTGTGCCCGTTGTGCGATGGCCGTCGTGCCAGCGGCCTCTAGAGTAGGGAAAGCTTGTTCTGCGGGATCGGAATGAGGTACTGCCTCTCGAAGACGTCTTCGTGCACGCCGAACTGACCGGTGCCCCGAAAATCGACCGCGACGTACCCGTCGACCACGCGCTTCACTTCGCCGATTCCATAGAAGACCGGCTGCGGTCCGTAGTAGACGAGTTGTCCCTGGCTAAAGTCTTTCTTCTGACGCGCCCGACGGTGAAAAGCCGGGATCACGGGCAGCAACTCCAGACGATATGATAGGGACTTCTTACCCACGAAGGTGTGTACTGCATTACTCCTGATGTGCCGATTCCAACGCTGTGGCGGATTTCGAGTTCAGATGCCGGCGAAGCGAGGCACTCGACGAGCCCAACCCGAAGTCGCACCGAAGCATCGAAAAGTACGGAACGAGGGCAATTTGTGTTAGCACGTGCGGACGATATATATTGGCGGGCCGCGCTCGTCCTCTCATCGCGCAGGCCTGTATCCATTTCTCACCCTTAGACCAGTATCGTACCCTGAAGCCCCCGTCATAAGATTACGGCCTTGTCATACCCTTCGATGCCCTCGCACCGCGAGCCCTTCTTCATCAGCATAGAGTCAGTACGACGTGAGTTCGGTTGAATTCGAGACCAAGATGGTCGACCGCCAGGTTGGCCGGAATGCGGAGCTTTTCGCGCAAGCCATCGCCAAGCTGGAGACTGCAGAGGAGCGCTATCCGTACTTGCGAATCCTCGTGAGTATCATCGAGCAGGCGCATCCGGAGTGGAATCAGGCCCCCAACAAGGACCGCCAGATTGCTCATCTCGTCAATCAAATGGCGGATTCACTCGATCCGGACGAGGTGGCCGGCGTCGTCCGCGTGCGCGATGAAGAGAGGGGGTATTACTACGACTAGCCGGCTCTCGGTCTGAGATCAACCACCTCGGTGGCCGTTTTCGCCCGCGAGACGGCATCATGCGTCCGTCAGACGGGCATCATCCGTCAACGATGCGGTCTCGATTGGCGCGGAGGAAGGCTTCCCAGCTTCGGTGCCGCTTTCTGGATGTACCGTTTGACAATCGGTGAGCGTGGCAGATGCCGACGGCCAGCGCGTCAGAGGCATCGAGCAGCATCTCCTGGTCATCCGCATCGAGAGACAGGATCGCGCGAACCATGTACCACACCTGCTCCTTGGTGGCGTTGCCGCGTCCGGTAACCGACTTCTTGACCTCCTTCGGCGTGTACTCTGCCACGGGGATGCTTCGATTCAGCACGGCCATCATGGCCGCGGCCTGCGCGCGCCCGAGCTTGAGCATGGATTGCGGATTGCGGCCGTAAACAGGCATCTCGATCGCACACTCATCGGGGCAGAGTCGCGCCGTCACGTCGGTGATGCGATCGTAAACCTCCTTCAGGCGCAATTGATGGTTCGGCTTCGAATCGAGCCGCAGCACGCCGAACTCGATGATGCGCTCCCCGGAGCCGTCGACCTCCACTACGCCGTAGCCGGTGAACCGCGAGCCGGGGTCGATGCCGAGGACGATCATGTGTGTCAGTAGATCAGTGTGCCTGGTCGCGCAGGCTAAGATACGGCGGCAAACGCCTCTCCGTTTACCTCGAGCGTCGTGTACACGGCCTGGACATCCTGCAGGTCCTCGAGCTGTTCGATCAGGCGGACGACCCTGTCGGCCTCATCCGGGGGAAGCGTCAACGTCGTCGATGGTGAGCGCATGAGCATAGCATCTCCAACGTCGATCCCGGCGTCATGTAGCGCCTGCTGAACAGCCTCGAAATGCTCGACAGGCGTGGTCACGATGAAGGTTCCGTCGTCCCGCTGCATGTCCTCTGCGCCTGCATCCGCCACGATCTCGAACAGCTCCAACTCGTCAACGTTACCCGAAGGAATCTCAATGACGCCTTTGCGTTCGAATAGGTAGCCGACCGAGCCTGTTTTGCCCAGGCTTCCACCGGCCTTACTGAAAAGATGCCTCAGCTCAGCAACCGTCCGATTCGTATTGTCGGTGAGAGCCTCCACGAACACGGCGATGCCGCCGGGCGCGTACCCTTCGTAGGTGACCTCATCGTAGTCCTCGCCTTCGATCTCTCCGGTCCCGCGCTTGATGGCTCGCTCGATGTTGTCCTTCGGCATGTTCTCGCTTTTCGCCTTTTCGACGGCGAGCGCAAGCCGGGCATTCATCTCCGGATCGCCGCCTCCCTCCCGAGCAGCAACCGTGATTTCTCGAGAGATACGCGCCCAAACCTTTGATTTGCGACTATCGGCCTGGGCCTTCTGACGCTTGATCTTAGACCACTTGTTGTGACCAGCCATAAGAAAAGGTGACTGTAATGTTCGATGAGGGGAAAGGCCGTTTTCTTACCGCCGCGGCGGTTTTGAGGTTCTGCGACTCGGTCCGGGTTGGGTATTTTGCAGCCGCCAAATTGGTAGCATAATGGCTATCTTCGTGCGTTTACGCAACCCGTGCCGCCCTTCATGACGGATCGCAAGTCGGCTCAACCCCCGTCAGAGTCCGCTGAGCAGGACAAGCTCTGGATCACCCGTGCACTCGAGGGTGACGAGTCCGCGTATGCTCTCCTCGTCGAGAAGTATCAGAACGCACTCTATCATCACGTCCGCAAGATCGTCCGCGACAAGAGCGAGGTCGACGACCTCGTGCAGGAATCGTTCATCAAGGCTTTTGCCGCGCTCGACTCCTATTCCACGCAGTATGCCTTCTCGACATGGCTCTACAAGATCGCCACGAACCACTCGATCGATTTCCTCCGAAAGAAGAAGCTGCGGACGCAGTCCATCGACAAACCCATCCAGACGAAGGAAGGGGAGATGGAGATGGAGCTGCCGGACACGACCTATCGACCCGACCGGCACATACTCGAGGATCAGCGAAAGACGCTCATCCAGGAGGCCATCGACGCGTTGCCGCCAAAGTACTACCGTGTGATCGTGCTGCGGCATCAACAGGAGAAGTCTTACGACGAAATCGCGCGGGAGCTCAATTTGCCACTCGGCACCGTCAAGGCCCACATCTTTCGTGCACGCGAGCTGCTCAACAAGTATTTGCGCGAAAAGCGGGGAACGTTCTGAGCATGAAAGCCCCATCTGAAACATGATTGATCGCTACACCAGGCCGGAGATGGCGGCCCTCTGGAGCGAGGAAAGCCAGTATCAGTCCTGGTTGGATGTAGAGCTGGCTGCCTGCGCTGCCTGGGCGGAGCTCGGAGTGATCCCAAAAGAGGATGTCGAGCTTCTTCACAAGAAGGCCGCCTTCGACGTGGACCGCATCCACGAAATCGAAGAATCCACCCGGCATGATGTCGTTGCCTTTACGCGCGCCGTAAGCGAATCCCTGGGGGAGGAGAAGAAGTGGGTCCACTACGGTCTGACCTCGTCGGATGTGGTCGATACCGCACTGATGGTGCGCCTGAAGCGAGCGAACGGGCTGCTGCTGGAGGGGATCGATCGGCTGCGCGAGGTGTTGCGCACGAAGGCGCGCGAACACCGGTACACGCTCATGATGGGCCGCACGCACGGCGTACACGCCGAGCCTACGACCTTCGGCTTGAAGATGGCGCTCTACTACGCGGAGATGGATCGGAATCGCGAGCGCTTCCTGGATGCCGCCGAGCAGATGCGCGTCGGGAAGCTTTCGGGAGCCGTTGGGACCTTCGCACACATCCCGCCGGATGTCGAACGCATTACCTGCGAGCGTCTGGGCCTGGTCCCGGCGCCCATCTCGACGCAGGTTCTACAGCGTGATCGGCACGCGCACTACATGGGAGTTCTCGCCCTGATCGGTGCGTCGCTCGAGAAGATCGCCACCGAGATTCGCGCGCTGCAGAAGAGCGAAGTACGCGAGGTGGAAGAGTCGTTCGGAAAGGGACAGAAGGGCTCGTCCGCCATGCCGCACAAGCGCAATCCTGTAGGCTCCGAGAACATCACGGGCTGCGCCCGCCTGCTCCGCGGATTCATGGTTTCAGCCTACGAGAATGTGGCACTCTGGCACGAGCGCGACATTTCGCACTCATCGGTCGAGCGCGTCATCATCCCCGATGCTACCACGATTCTGCATTACGCGCTCCATCGATTGGCGAGCATCATCGATAGCCTCGTAGTCTATCCGGAGAATATGCGGCGCAACATGGAGCGCACGTTCGGGCTGTACAACAGCCAGCGGCTTCTGCTTCGGCTCATCGATACCGGACTGAGCCGCGAAGAGGCGTACGATCTGGTCCAACCGCTGGCCATGCGAGCCTGGGAAGAGGGACGGTCCTTCGAGGAGATCGTGCTCGAGAGCAGCGAGATCGCGGATCGCCTGAGTCGCGAGGAGATTCAGGATGTTTTCGATCCGGAGTATCACCTGCGACGCGTCGATCAGATCTTCGATCGCGTGGGAATTTGAGCGGTGCATCGGGGTGTCGGCCCGAGTCCCCGACCGGCTCGCGAATCGCCACGGACGCACGAATTTCGGAAGGGCTTTCCGGGCATTGAATTGCGTATATTCGGCGAGGGCGGCGTTGTGCCGCGCTGACCAATCGTCCGTTGAAGCTAAAGCCGGCTGCTTCCGCTATGTATCGAACGTCCTGGCTGACCGTTTTTGTCTTTTTTGCCGCACTTGCCGTACTCACCGCGTCGCTGGCTCGGGCGCAGTCGGCGAGCGTGACCGGCACCGTTACGGATGCGGAGGATGGCCTTCCGCTCATCGGCGCAAACGTCGTGCTCTATGAATCGGATGGTGTGTCGATGGTGGGCGGGGCGGCGACGGACGCGAACGGCCGATACGAGATCACCGGAATCGAGCCGAGCGCTTATGTTCTCGCCTTCCAATTTCTCGGATATGCCGAATTCCGACTTCCCATCACCCTGGCGGCCGGAGCCTCCGAAGTCGTTGATGCCGCGCTCCGCCCAACGGGAGTCGAACTCAACCCCGTCATCGTTACCGCTTCACGGCAGGCAGAGAAGGCGCTGGATGCGCCCGCATCCATTTCCGTGTTGGATGCCGACGAGATCCAGATGAATCCTCTGCCGTCGTCCGCCGCCGTGCTTCGAAATACGATGGGGGTCGACATGGCGCAGACGGGTATCGATCGCTACGAAATCGTGCTGCGCGGCTTCAACAATGCCTTCTCGGGCGCGGCCTATGTGCTGACGGATTACCGGCAGGGCGCAATCGCATCCCTGGGCGTAAACGCCTATCAGATGATGCCCATCACCCAGATCGACCTCGAGCGGGTCGAGGTCGTGCGCGGACCGGGCTCCGCGCTGTACGGCGCGGGCGTCGATGCAGGCGTCATCCACTTCATGTCGAAAGACCCGTTCACCTATCCCGGGACCTCCGTCACAGTGGGCGGCGGCACGCGCGAGATGCTCATAGCCTCGGCCCGCCACGCCGGTGTCGTGAACGGCAAGCTCGGATACAAGGTCGTCGGCAATTTCTCGCGAGGTGAGGAGTGGCACTTCGACCCCGACGACCCTCTCGATGCCGTCCAGCTCTGTAGCTTCCGCTCCGACATCGAGGGCGAGGATGTAGTCGATGTGACCTGCGAGATCGACGGCGAGCTGCGGGTCGTCCAGCGAGAGCTGGATTACGGCAACTACAAGTACAACATCAATGGAACCCTGTCCTATCGCTTCCGGCCCGATGTCACGCTGACGGCGAACGGCGGATTCTCCTCATCGAAGAGCATCTTTCTTTCGGGAATCGGGACACTGCAATCCGATGGTTTCGGCTACAGCTATGGCCAGCTTCGCCTCGATGCAGGGCGCTTCTTCGCGCAAGCCTATGTGAACGCCAACAACGCCGGCAACTCGTTCGTGTACCGCGAGACGGCTGTCGCAGACGTCGTCGATAATTCGATCCTGTTCAATGCGCAGGCCCAGTACAATCTCGACCTGATGCAGGATCGCCTGGCGCTCATCATGGGGGTCGATTACGAGCTCACGTCGCCCGATACGGACCGAACGATAAACGGTAGAAACGAAGACGACGACCAGACGCATGAGGTCGGCGCGTACGTACAGGGCACGATGAACCTCACGCCGAAGCTCGATGCGACGGCGGCCCTCCGCACGGACTACAACACGGTCGTCGAACAGATCCAGCTTTCGCCGCGTGCGGCGCTGGTCTACAAGCCTACCAACACACACAGCGTCCGGGCCACATACAACCGCGCCTTCTCCTCGCCGGGTACGAACTCGCTTTTCCTCGACATCGCCGCGGGGAGCGCCGGCCCGCTCAGTATACGAGCGCGTGGAGCCGCACACGGATTCACCTTCCAGCGCGACCCGGACGGACATCTCATCGCTTCGAGCCTGATTCCGGAGATTTTCGGCAATGAACGGCCCGCGGGCATGCCCCTGGACGTGGTCTACAATCAAATCTACGCTCAACTCGCAAGCATCCCGGTGCCCCAGCTGCAGGCCCTGCTACAGCAACAAGGGATCAACTTGCCGGATGACGACATCGCGGCGATCGTTGCCATGCTGAGCCCGACCGCCGGCACGAATGTGAGCGGTTTCACCCCGTCAGGGCTCGGCTATCTGAATCTGACGACCCTCTCGATCGACCGGCTCACGAACGACGTGGTGGACATTGCGCCTTTGCGGCAGACAGTCAGCCAGACGTTCGAGGTCGGGTACAAGGGCCTGCTTGGCGAGAAGGTGCTCCTGGGTGTGGATGCCTACTACGTCACCAAGCGCGACTTTATCGGGCCTCTCGTAGTGGAGTCACCATTTGTCCTGGCGCCGGAGGCGTCCGATGTGATCGACGACATGGGTCCGGCCATTGTGGCCGGTGTGGCCGGGAATGCCGCCCTCGTGGACTTCCTCCAGCAGCGAGGCCTCAGTCCAGAATTGGTAGGCGCGCTCATCATGCAGCTGGCCACACCCGAACTCCAGACCGGACTGCCGGTCACCGGATCGCCGATTGGCATCGTCCAGCCGATAGAGAACGCCATCCCCGGCCAGCTCCTGCTCACCTACCGGAACTACGGAGACGTTTCTTACTACGGCGTAGACCTTTCTGCGCAGGTCATTGCGACCGATCGGCTCGACATCTTCGCGAATTTGTCGTGGGTGAATGACAACTTCTTCGACGCCGACGAGCTGGGCGAGGATGAGGATAGCAACCTCCAGCTCGCCATGAATGCGCCGAAGCTCAAGGTGAAAGCGGGCGTCAGCTATTCCGTACCTCAGGGCGTACGCGCCAGCGCATCCGCCCGATATATCGAGGGATTCGATGTCATCTCCGGGCCCTACGAAGGCCACGTCGATTCGTATACGCTGCTGGATCTCGGACTCGGGTACGACCTGAATGCATATGTGCCCGGCCTCACCTTCGACGTAACGGTTCTCAACGCTTTCGACAAGGTCCACAGGGAGTTCATAGGCGCGCCGCAGCTCGGCCGCCTCGCCATCGCCAGGTTGACCTTCGAACTGCCCTAGACGGCGGCCCGTCGATCTGCTCTGAACGGCGTGTCCTGCGCTCTGTCTGGCATGGCGTCCGTCTTGGCTGGATCTTCACGGCGGCGTCGCGTTGACTACGGAGTCTCCAGTGGCTAGTTTGCGCGCGGTTTGGCGTGTCTGATTCGCGCGCCTTCGCTAGGTAGTAAGTACAGATCGAGCAGCCCATGCCTGCGGAGTTTATTCCGTTCTTCATTATGGTGGCGCTGGCCACCGGGATGGCGTTCTCTCTGCTCAAGGCTGCGGAGTTACTCGGCCCGCGGCGTCCGAATCTCATCAAACAGGCCGCCTACGAGAGTGGGATGGATCCTGTGGGGACAGCCCGGGAGCGGTATTCCGTCAAATTCTACCTCGTGGCGATGATCTTCATCGTCTTCGATGTGGAAATCGTGTTCATGTATCCGTGGGCCGTCAGCTTCCACGAATTCATCGATGCGGGGGTGGCGCTGGGGGCACTTGCCGTCGTCTCTTTCTTCATCATCATTCTGGCGGTCGGTTTGCTCTACGACATCAAGAAAGGTGGACTGGAGTTCGACTAGGGGGGTTCTGCCGACGACGAGGTCCGGAAGGCCACTCCTTCACAAGGGGCGCTCAAAGCCTTCCCCGATTCGCACATTTCTCTCGAAACTGGTTAATGTGATGGCTCATATCAACCAGGTACTTCGAGACTGGGGACATTCCTTCGCCAGAGATTTCTAGATATAGATATGGCCCTCGAAAACGACTTGAACGATCAGGGCTTTTTTACGACACGCGTGGATGCGGTCGTCAATTGGGCCCGCTCCAATTCGCTGATGCCGATGCCGATGGGCCTCGCGTGTTGTGCCATCGAAATGATGGCCTTCGCGGGTCCCAAGTACGACGTCGCGCGCTTCGGAAGTGAGGCCATGCGCTTTTCACCGCGGCAGGCCGACCTGATGATCGTGGCCGGATGGGTTTCGTACAAGATGGCGCATGCCGTCCGGCGCGTATGGGATCAAATGGCCGATCCAAAATGGTGCATCGCCATGGGGGCTTGCGCCTCGACGGGCGGAATGCACCGCTGCTACGGCGTCGTGCAAGGATGCGACAACTTTTTGCCGGTGGACGTCTACGTCCCCGGTTGCCCACCCCGCCCCGAGGCTGTCCTTCACGCCCTCATGGACATCCAGGAGAAGATCCGGAATACGTATTCCGTGGTCGACGACCAGGGCGTCGGCGATCTTCGCCACGAGGAGCGGTCCGCGGAACTTCGCGAGCCGACCCGTCTCGTCCGAAAAATCGCGCCGGAATTCTCCTGATGCGCAGAGACCTCCGAAATGCCGCCCCGCGCGTCGAAGGCGAGCTCACGCGCCAGGCGCTGAAGTTCTTCTTTACGCCCGTCGACGAGCCGCGAGGCGAGAAGCCGAATCCTCATGCTAAGGCGACCACCAGGGTCCCTGAAGTCATCGAAGCACTTCGCAAGCAGTTCGGCGATGACATCCAGGATGTGTTCGAGTATGCGAACGAGCAGACCGTCTTCGTGGCGAGGGAGCGCATCGCCGACGTCTGCCGGTTCCTGCGTGATGAGCTGCAATTCGTCTACCTGGCCGACATCGGGGGCGTGGATCGCTTCACCGATGACGACCGCTTCGAGGTGTACTACAATCTGGTGTCATTCCAGCGGCAGAAGCGAATTCGCCTGAAGGTTCGCGTCGATGAGGATGACATCCACGTCCCGAGCGTGACGGGCGTGTATCGGGCCGCCAACTGGAACGAGCGCGAGGTGTACGACATGCTCGGTATCCGTTTCGACGGTCATCCCGACCTCCGGCGGATGTACATGCCCGAGGATTTCGAGTACCATCCCCAGAGAAAGGAATTTCCGCAGCTGGGCATTCCCGGATCCTTGCCGTTGCCTCCGCAAACGCCGGAAGGCGAGCTACAGTACGATCCATTCCCGGCGGCACACGGTCGCCCGACGCCGAAGAGCTACGAGGAGCCCCCCTCCCGAGCACTCGACGAAGAATGAGATTCACAACAGAGTCTCTACGTCCGCCCTATGCACGCCGGCTGATAATTCTTCCTGCGCCAATCACCAACCAGCAACCAGCAACCACCCACAATGCCCGGTCCCAGCTTCGCCGCGCCTGACCTAGGGCCCCATTTCCGCTTCTGGCCCCGGCACAACGAGGCGATCTACGAGCGTCTGGAGAGCAAGCACGCCTGGCTCGAAGAGCGCCGGCGTGACGGCACCGACGAGGAGGATCCGCTCGAACATGAGATGATCCTCAACATAGGGCCGCAGCATCCCGCGACGCACGGCGTCCTCCGGTGTGTGGTGAAGCTCGACGGCGAGACGATCGAGAAAGCCGTGCTCGACATCGGATATCTGCATCGCGGCATCGAGAAGCTCGCCGAGCACAAGACCTACCAGGAGTTCATGCCCTACACGGATCGCATGGACTACCTCGCACCCTACTCGAACAACGTGTGCTGGTGTCTGGCCGTCGAAAAGCTCGCCAACATCGAAGTGCCCGAGCGCGCACAGTGGATCCGGATGATCATGAGCGAGCTCTCGCGCATCTCCGCGCATTTGCTCTGGCTCGGGGTCGGCCTCATGGATGCGGGCGCCGTGTCCGTCTTCCTGTGGACGTTCAAGGAACGCGAGGACATCTACCGGATCTTCGACGAGGTCACCGGTGCGCGGTTTACCGTGTCACACAGCCGCATTGGTGGCGTCGCCTCTGACCTGACCCCCCCCTCGAAGGCCATGATCAAAGAATTCGTCGACACCTTCGAAGAGGAGCTGGCTGGATGGGAGAAGTTTCTGAACCGAAATCGGATCTGGATCGATCGCAATAAGGACATCGGTACTCTGACGCGGGAAGAGGCCATCGAGCTTGGCATGACGGGAGCCAACCTGCGAGCCAGCGGCGAGCCCTACGATATCCGGCGCTTCGAACCTTACCTCCGGTATGAGGATGTCGATTTCAATATTCCCATTCGCGAGGAGGGAGACTCGCTGGCCCGGTATTTCGTCCGGCTCGAGGAGATGCGCGAGAGCGCACGGATCATCCGGCAGTGCCTGGATCGCATCCCCGAAGGTCCCATCCGTGCGGATAACGCGAAGCTGGCCTATCCCTCGAAGGAGGAAGTCTATTACTCGATGGAGGGCATGATCCACGACTTCCTCTACACGGATGTCGGCGTGGCTCCGCCGAAAGGCGCCTACATCTACTCCGCCGTCGAGGCGCCGAAGGGAGAGCTTGGATGGTACCTGGAATCGGACGGAACCGGCCGCCCGTGGCGAGCTCGCGTCAACGCACCCTCGTTCACCAATCTGCAAGGCCTCGAGTACATGATGGAGGGATCGCTCGTAGCCGATACCGTGATCATGATCGGATCGGTCGATCCCGTGATGGGCGAAGCGGACAAGTAACCAGTAACCTTCCCCCAATGACCGATTTCATCAAACACCCCATCGTCCCGCTGCCGGACCTGAATCCGGAGCCGGTCTTTTCCCCGGAGGAACTGGTTTTCACGGAGGAGGAGAAGGAGCTGATCGAGGTGTTCCGGAGTCAGTATCCGACGCCGCAGGGTGCCGTGATGAAGGTGCTATGGCTGGCGCAAGAGAAGTTCGGATTCCTCCCGCCCGAGGTCTTACGGTTGGTTGCCGACGAGCTGGGTATCCCGTACTCACTCGTGTTCGGGGTGGCCACGTTCTACACGCAATACTATAAGGAGAAGGTCGGTGCCTTTGTGCTCGACGTGTGCACCTGTTTTAGCTGCCAGGTCTGCGGCGGGTACGACATGCTGCACTACCTCGAAGAGAAGCTCGGCATCCATGAGGGTGAAACGACCGAGGACGGCCTCTTCACCATCCGCCAGGCGGAGTGCCTCGGCTCGTGCGGGTCGGGGCCGATGCTCCAGGTAACGAATGGGCCCTACGTCCACAACCTTTCCGAGGAGAAGCTCGACGACCTCATCGAGAGCCTACGAGCGGGCAGGATGCCGCCGTTCGTGTCGATGACGCTGCCCCAGGACGAGGATGAGATGGGTGGGAACCGCCGCACGGATGTTGAAGCGGTCGAAAGCTATCAGACTCCGCCTCGCGGACAAGCGATGCGATAACCCGTTGAAACGGCGGTCTATCACCACGTAAGAAGTCACCAACAAACGATGGAATCGAGAAACGGAGTGGGTAGATCGAAGGCGGGAGACTGGCGCCGGTACCAGCGTGTGCTGTTGCCTCCCATCCGCGATCTGCACAAACTCGAGGTCTACGAGGAGCACGGCGGGTACAGCGCGCTGCGAGATGTCCTGACGGGTGGCACGTGGGACCAGAAATCGGTCATCAACGAGGTGAAGGAGAGCGGCCTCCGCGGTCGCGGTGGCGCCGGGTTTGTCACGGGCCTGAAATGGAGCTTCATGCCGCCTGTCGACCCCGATGTGCCGCGCTACATCGCCTGCAACGGCGACGAGAGTGAGCCGGGTACGTTCAAGGATCGGCAGTTGATGGAGTACAATCCCCACCTGGTCTTCGAGGGGATCCTCATCGCGGCCTACGCGATGTCCATCAATACGACCTATCTCTACATCCGCGGCGAGTACGCCGACTGGATCACCCACATGGACAAAGAGCTCGCCAAGCTCTATCGCAAGGGCTATGTCGGGCGCAACATCATGGGGACCGATTTCTCGACGGAAATCGTCCTGCACAAGGGGGCCGGTGCGTACATCTGCGGCGAGGAGACCTCTCTGCTGGAATCCGTCGAGGGCAAGCGGGCCTATCCGCGCATCAAGCCGCCGTTCCCGGCGCAGAGCGGACTCTGGGGACGGCCCACGACCGTCAACAACGTTGAGACGCTCGCGTGTGCGCCCCTCATCATCAATCGGGGTGCGGAATGGTTCGCCGGCATCGGCGCGGAGAAGCACCCGGGCCCCGTGCTCTACGGCATCTCGGGCCACGTCAATCGACCTGGCGTCTACGAATACCCAACGGGCATGTTGATCACCGATCTCATCGAGGAGGTGGCGGGCGGTATGCGCGGAGGCAAGAAGCTGAAGGCCCTCGTGCCGGGCGGCTCTTCCGTGCCGGTTCTGCGGGCCGACATGATCGATGGGGTCACAATGGATGCGGAATCGCTCCGCGCGGCCGGCTCCATGATGGGCACGGCCGGCATGCTCATCCTGGATGAGGATACCGACATGGTGTCCTTCCTGCGGCGCATCACGCACTTTTACCATCACGAATCGTGCGGGCAGTGCACCCCGTGCCGCGAGGGGACGGGATGGCTCGAAAACCTCGTCACGCGCATCGACGAGGGGGAAGGGAACCTCCGCGATCTGGATCTCCTCCTTGATCTGTGCGACCAGATGGAGGGCCGCACCGTTTGCGCGCTGGCCGACGCCGCGGCCTGGCCGGTCCGAAACACCATCAAGCGGTTTCGGGACGAGTTCGAGGCGAAGTGTCGCAAGAGCGTCTTCGCCACGGGCGTCGCCGTGGCCTAGGACCAATTCCATCCAACCGATGCCAGACCACGTGAGATCTGAGGACTGACAGTAAGGCGATGCCAAGCGTTACCATAGACGGCAAGGTCTACGAATACCCGGGTCAGCAAAAGCTGCTGCAGTTTTTGTTGGATATCGGGATGGAGCTGCCGCATTTCTGCTACCATCCGGCGCTATCCATCCCCGCGAATTGCAGGCAGTGCCTCGTCGAGATCGGCTCGCCTGTGCGCGATCGCGAAACCGGCGAGCTCAAGAGGGACGAGCAGGGCAATCCCGTCATCCAGTTTCTCCCGAAGCTGATGACGAGCTGCTCCGTGGACATCACCGATGGGATGGTGGTCAAGACCCACCGGTCGAGCGAGCTTATCGAGCGGGCACAGAAGGACAATCTGGAGTTCCTGCTGATCAACCATCCGCTCGACTGTCCGATTTGTGATCAGGCCGGCCACTGCCCGCTGCAGATCCAGACCTACAAATACGGCCCGGAAGGTTCGCGCTTCGAGTTTCGCAAGGTCCACAAGCCGAAGAAGGTCACCCTCGGGCCCCGCGTCATGCTGGATGCGGAGCGATGCATCAACTGCACACGCTGCACCCGCTTCACGGATGAGGTGTCCCGCAGCCATCAGCTCACCATCACGAATCGGGGCGTCCAGAACTACCCGATTACCCCGCCGGGACAGACGTTCGACGAGCCGTATTCGATGAACGTCATCGACATTTGCCCGGTCGGCGCGCTGACCTCCATCGATTGGCGCTTCCGCGCCCGCATCTGGGAGATGAGTTCGTCGCCGTCTATCACGGTCACGAATGCGAAAGGGTCGAATTGCGAGTACTGGGTGCGCGACAACCTGGTCCTGCGCATCACGCCGCGGCAGAACCTCCTGGTGAACGACTACTGGCTCCCGGATGAGGACCGCCTGGTCTATCCGATGTTCAACGAGAACCGACCCGCGGGGCCGACCGTGAACGGGCGTGCCGTCGATTGGGAGGCCGCATTCGATCGCGCGGCGTCCATCCTGAAGGACGTCGACGGATCGCGCGCGCTATTCATCGGGTCGGCGTACTCGACGGTGGAGGACAACTATCTCCTCAAGAAGCTGGCCGATCATCTCGGCGCGGCGGCGCCTGTCTACATTCCGCATGTAGAGCCGGGAACGGGCGATGGATGGCTCATCACCGACGACAAGACGCCCAACGCGCAGGGATGTGCACGTCTGGGCATCGAGCCGGTCGATGAGGCCGTAGTGACGTCGCGCCTGCGGGCGGGCGAATACAGCGCCGTGTATGTGCTGGAAGATGATCCGGTGGCCTCGGGCGTGTTTACCGCGGACGATCTACGCGATATCCCGGTGATCCTGCACCACTATCACACCACGAACCAGACGTTGCCTGTGGCCGATGTGGCGTTGCCGGCAGCGATGGTCGTCGAGACGGTCGGAACCTACGTGAACGAGGACGGGCACGCCCAACGCGTCCGGCCGGCCAAGGAAATTCGGGGCGTGAATCGCACGCTGGTGATGGAGATGGGCAAGAGCCGACAGGATTCGCACGGCACGCCCTTCGATCGCTGGCACAACGAGGAGAACAGAGTCAACTGCTTGCCGAGTTGGGAGCTTCTGCCGGCCGTCGCGGGGCGGCTGGGTCACAGCATGACCTACAAAGGGCCGAGGCAGATCATGCAGGAGGTCACGGAAACCAACGAGGCGTTTCGCGGCGCAACGTACGAGGCGATGGGCCTGCAGGGCGTACGCCTCGCCGAGGTTGGTGCGACCGTCTGAACCTGTGCGGCAACAGCCGGACTGACAGTTACTGAATCGAATGGATATACCACTCTACTGGACGGCCATCATCGCCTTCATCATCCTCAATCTGATGATGGTCTCGGCGTCCGTTCTCGTGTATGCGGAACGGAAGATTTCGGGCTACATCCAGCTCCGGCCCGGGCCCAACCGTGTCGGTCCGGCCGGATTCCTGCAGCCTTTCGCCGACGTGCTGAAGCTCATCATGAAGGAGGACATCCGTCCTCTTGCGGCGAATCCCACGATCCATTCCCTCGCGCCGCTGCTCATGGTCATCATCGCGATGTCCGTGCCGGCGGTCATCCCGTTCGCTCGCGGGGTCGTGATCGCGGATGTCGGGCCGGGCGTGCTCGTCATCCTGGCCCTCACGTCCATCTCCGTGTACGGCGTTACGCTCGCAGGCTGGTCATCCAACAGCAAGTATTCGCTGCTCGGTGGGCTGCGCTCCGCGGCGCAGATGATATCGTACGAGTTGTCGATGGGCCTGGCCGTGGTGTCCGTCGTGCTCATCGCGGGCACGCTCAATCTCACGGAGATCGTCGAGAATCAGGCCTCCGGATGGGCGATTCTCGGCTGGCACGTGTTCCGCAACCCCATCGGTGCGATCATCTTCATCGTCACAGCCTTCGCGGAGACGAACCGCCTGCCGTTCGACCTCCCCGAGGCCGAGCAGGAGCTCGTCGGCGGGTACCACACGGAGTACAGCGGGATGAAATTCGGGATGTTCTTCCTCGCCGAGTACGTGAACTTCTGGGTGGCATCGTTCGTGATCGTGACGCTATTCTTCGGCGGCTATCTGGTGCCGTTCGAGCCGCTGCTCATCAGCGCGTTTCCGGGGCTGGATGGCAGCATCCTGCTCGGCATCCTGCAGGTGCTGTCGCTGATGCTGAAGGTCGCGTTCTTCGCGTTCCTGTTCATCTGGGTGCGTTGGACGTTTCCCCGCTTCAAGTACGTCCAGCTCATGCAGCTTGGATGGAAGGCGCTGCTTCCGCTGGCGCTGGCCAACGCCGTGCTCGTGGCAGTGGCCGTCATCCTGTTCAGCTAAACGCGGGCCGCGGATGTGATCCTTTCGCCCTCGATCATCGCCGCCGACTTTCGCCGCCTGGAGGATCAGGCGCGGGAAGCGATCGAAGCAGGCGCGGAATGGCTGCACATCGACGTGATGGATGGACGCTTTGCGCCAAACATTACGGTCGGGCCGCTGGTCGTGGAGGCGCTGCGGCCGCTCGCGCGCGAGACGGGCACCACGCTGGACGTGCACCTGATGATCGAGGATCCGGATGCCTATCTGGATGATTTCGCGCGCGCCGGGGCGGACCGGCTGACCGTCCACGTCGAGGCGGCGCGCCACCTGAATCGAACCGTCGGACGCATCCACGAGTTGGGACTCAAGGCGGGCGTCACGCTCAATCCCGCCACACCGCTCACGGCCCTCCAGGAGATCCTGCTGGATGTCGATCTGATCCTCGTGATGTCGGTAAATCCGGGCTTCAGTGGCCAGCGATACATCCCCTCGTCCACGGACAAGATCCGACGGCTTCGGGGAATGCTGAATCAGGTGGCGTCGCGCGCCCACCTGCAGGTGGATGGCGGCATCAGCCCGGCGAACATCCAGCAGGTCGTCGCGGCGGGCGCGGACGTCGTTGTCGCCGGCAACGCCGTTTTCGGCGGCAGCGGGACAATCTCGGAGAACGTGAAGGCGCTGCGCCAGGCGGCGATGCTGGAGGCGTGAGGAGGACCAGAGGTCGGTAGTCGGAAGCCTGAAGTTTGGAAGTCAGAAGTCGGAAGTCAGAAGGCAGAAGTCGGAAGTCGGAAGTCAGAAGTCGGATGTCTTAATTTCGACCTTCGTGCTCGCGTACTGACCTCTGACCTCCGACCTCGGATATCTGACCTCGGACCTCGGACCTCCGCTTTCCCCGTCCCCCGTCCGACTATACCTTTTCGGCATTCATCGCCCATGCCTTTTGCCCGCATCATCCTCCCCCTCCCAATCCCCCGGCCGTTCACGTACCGGATTCCGGACGGCATGGATGCGAAGGTCGGATGTCGCGCCCTCGTCCCTTTCGGATCTCGGCGGCTGAGCGGTGTGATCGTCGCGCTGAGCGAATCGTCTGAGCAACTCGATGAGGTGAAGGATGTCCTCGAAATGCTCGATGAGGAGCCATCCTTCACGGACGAGCTGCTCGAGCTCACGCGGTGGATCGCCGATTACTACGTCTGCACATGGGGCGAGGTAGTGCGGGCCGTGCTGCCGGCCGGATCGGCGAGCGGAGGCGGTCAGGTGGGCGTCAAGACGGAGAAGCACGTCCGATTTGCGGGTTCGTACCGGCACGGAGGGGCCATCGATGAGCTCCACGAGACGCTTCGGGGCCCCAAGCAGAAAGCCGTGATCGAATCGCTCGCCGGGTATCGCGCCGAAGGGCTGCGCGAACCGCGCCTGGCGGACGTTCTGGCCCGGGCGGATGCCTCAACGTCCACGGTGAATTCGCTGCTTCAGCGCGGCATCGTGGAGATCGTCGAGAAGGAAGTCCTCCGCATTCCGCTGAGCGATGGACATCATAACGGCGCGCCGCCGGCCGACCATGTGCTGAGTCCGGCACAGGAGTCTGCTCTCGAGCACATCAAGGAGGCGGTCGATGCGGATCGCTTCGAGACGTTCCTCCTTCACGGCGTGACGGGGAGCGGCAAGACGGAGGTCTACATCCGTGCGCTGAAACGGGCGCTCGAGAAGGGCGGCACGGGCATCGTCCTGGTGCCCGAGATTGCGCTCACGCCGCAGACCGTCCGGCGCTTCCGATGCCATTTCGGCGATCGGGTCGCTGTTTTCCACTCGCGGATGAGCCCGGGCGAGCGATTCGACGCCTGGCGCGGCCTGCGCGACGGCCTCTTCGACGTGGTCATCGGACCCCGATCTGCCGTTCTCGCACCGCTGCGAAACATCGGCATCATCATCGTGGACGAGGAGCACGAGCAATCCTACAAACAGCACGATCCGGCCCCGCGCTACCATGCTCGCGACGTGGCGATCGTGCGGGCTCGCATGAACGACGCGGTCTGTGTGCTCGGATCCGCCACGCCGAGCCTCGAGACCTTCTACAACGCGCGCGGCGGCAAGTACACGCTGCTGGAGCTGCCCGACCGCGCGCCGGTCGTCCGAGGCGAGCCCGCAATCCTTCCGGATGTCCGCATCATCGACATGCGGGGTGTTCCGGGGGATGCCGTGCTCTCCCCCTACCTCGAGAAAGCGATCCGCGAGCGCCTCGATCGCGGGGAGCAAACCATCATCCTGCAGAATCGTCGCGGCTACGCGCCCCTTCTGACGTGCGCGAGTTGCGGCTGGGCGCCGGAGTGCCCCGATTGCGCCGTGACGATGACCGTCCACAAGAGCCGCCGGATCCTCCGATGTCACTACTGCGGCCGCACGGCGCGCATCCCATCCACGTGCCCGAGCTGCGGACAGAACGCGCTCGAGCTCCTCGGGACGGGCACGCAAAAGGTCGAGGAGACCCTGCAGGCGCTTTTCCCGTCGGCGCGCGTGTTGCGAATGGATCTGGACACGACCTCCGGCAAGGATGCGCACGCAACACTGCTCAAACGCTTCGGCGACCGCAAGGCCGACATCCTGCTCGGCACCCAGATGGTGGCGAAGGGGCTCGATTTCGAGGGTGTTACGCTCGTCGGCGTGGTCAATGCGGACACCGGCCTGCTCCTGCCGGATTTCCGCGCCGAGGAACGCACGTTCCAGCTGCTCGCCCAGGTCGCGGGGCGGGCCGGGAGGGCGTCGCTGCCGGGCGAAGTCGTCATCCAGACGCGCAACCCAGGCCGTCCCGTCATCCGGTATGCGCGCGATCACGATTACGAAGCTTTTGCCCGGGCGCAGCTCGCGGAGCGCCAGATAGCCGGATACCCGCCGTTCGGCCGCCTGGCCGGCATCGAATTCAAGGGGCCGCGCGAAAGAGACGTCGCCGATCTGGCCCGGCGCTGGACAGGCATCCTCGCGCAGAGAGCCGGTCCCATGGAGATCCTCGGCCCCGAGCCGGCGTTCATCAGCCGCGTCAAGAAGCAGTACCGCTACCACACGATCGTCAAGGCGCCGCGCGATGTGCGGGCCGGTGTCCTCCAGGAAGTGCTCGCCCGCGTCGAGGAGGCCGCCGGCAGCCCGCCGGCGCGATGCCGCGTAAACATCGACATCGACCCGATGGGGCTCTTTTAGGTCCGCGTTGTCTCCAGTCGAGGGCAGCGCAGTCAAGCGAAAAATGAGCAACTATCAGACTAAACATCGACAGTTCAGGCGCTCCCGGCTACCAAGTTACACGCTTCAATCCTGATTAACTGAACAGTATTGCGGCTAAATCACCGAGGGTACGGCAGCTCTGCTTATCAAGCCTGCTGAGCTCTCGCTATAGTACGATTCTTACATGAGGCAATATGCTAGCTCGAATTCAGGGTGTCGCTGTACAACGTGCCCAGTAGCGATGCACTGAGCGCTTCGACCCTGGATACTCGTAGTTCTCAACCAACCAGTAGTAGAGCGCGTGACACTAATACCCGCCTCTTGATGCTGCTCCCGATAGAACCGGATCGGTTCAGCATAGTCGGCCGCCAGTTGTCGCTGCTTTGAGCGGCCGTCGACCGCGCCTTCCGTCCGAAGCCTCTGGTGATAGCGGATCGTCCCTTCGGTTACGCCCAGCATGTCGGCGACGTCCGTGTTCCGACGCTTCCCCTTCAATGTCTCGATTGTCATGCGTGCCCCCTTGTCGAGCTTGGCCACTAGCACCTCCAGCTGATTGAACTGGGAGCTAAGATCCGCTACCGGGACATAGACTCGTAAATCTGGGTGTCCTGTTATCCGAAAATTAGGATGTCGTTGTACATTCGCTGAGTGGCGGCGACAGCTGCTCTGGCGCGACTACCACATCGAGTTCGACGGGCATCATTACTCGGCGCCGCACGAGCTTGCCGCAGGAAGCTCGAGGTGCGCGCAACCAGCACGACGGTCGAGATCTTCTATAAAGGCGCTCGCGAGGCCTCGCATGCAAGGAGCTTCGTGAAGGGCGGCAGGACGACGGTCTCATCGCATTTGCCGAAGCATCACCGCGACTGGGCAATGTGGACGCCAGATCGATACCGACGCGGCGCTAGATCGTGGCAGCTCCCGGCGGATCCCTCAACTGGTGTTAGTGATGCCCGAGCGCATCCAAGCACGCGAACATTAGTGTGATTCACCGTCGAAGAGGCCTGCGCTCCGTCGCCAAAGCCTAATTCAAAGAACTATGTGAACAAACCGCTTGACACAATCTGCTATATCACTTTACCAAGAACATTTTTCCGATCTTCTCCTGACCACCGTACTGCAGGTGATACAGGTAGAGACCGCTCGGCATCTCCTCTGCCGCGAACCGGGCATTGTGCGTGCCGGGCGAGACAACGTCGTCGACAAGTGTGCGCACCACCTTTCCTAGGATATCGTACACCGTAAGGGCGACATGTCCCTCAGCCTCAATCGTATATTGAATCGTTGCTACAGGATTGAAGGGATTCGGATATACATTCGCCTCGAGGCTTTCGTGTGAATCCGCCTTTATGTCCTCGAGAAATGCCGCGTAAGCCGGATAAGTCATTCCAGGCGATTCAAGCTCAGAGGCCTGAGCAAGGAGATCTCGAGCATCCTCAAGTCGTGCGTCTTCTTCGTCGGCCTGGGGACGGTACGAATTTAGAATCCGCTGAGCGTCTCCATACAGGCCATCATTCACAGCTAGCCAGAATCGGCTCATCGTTCCGTAGAATCCGTACCACGTTGAAGCATACTCCTGTTCGAGCGTGGCTGCGGCCTCAAGGGCTTCGGAATTGTTTGACCAGTACTCGTACGCGCCGACAAGAATCGCGAGAGCCGCCGGGCGCAATGGCCCGGGCTCCGACGCCAGTTTCTCGAAGTAGAGACGGTGGTTCTCCGATTTCTCTAGTCGGACGATGCGCCAAAGCCCCATCAATGCTTGCGGCGCTTCAGGACTATTCGGCGCACCCTCGACTATCTCTTGAAACATGTCTGCTGCTTTAACCCTGTCCGCTGCACGCTCGGTGAACGCACTGTGTTGCATGAGGTCAATTGCCGTTTGAAGCTTCTGACGAGTATCCTTCTCAATCGACGAGCCGGCCTGCAATGTTGCCTCGCGAACCAGGGCGGACTCTACCTTCCTCTCCCCTGCTATCATTAGCATTGCTCCGCTCGTACACGAGGACTGCGAGTAATAGCTATAGTCTACCGTCGCTCCGCTGACCTCCTCAATTTTAGACGAGCTCGGCGGATTCTCGGGCCAGAATGCGTTCATGGCGCCCACATAGGTTCCACTATGCTTGGAATATATGTAGTCCGTACTTCCGCTGCAGAAACGATTGCTTCCGCTGCTCGCATAAACGGTGCTCTGGTAATCGGCGTAGACCCCTTCGCTCGCCCCACCAAGGATATTGCCACCACCGGTATACGGCGACATATTCGCGATGGCCGAGAAGTGCGTCGTGACGGCACTCTCATCTACCGTAAAGGTGTTGCCGCGAAGCGTTGCCTGCGCGCTAAATTGTAGATTGACACCGTCACCTCCCCCGTTAAAGGTATTACCATCGATCAGGGGATCAGCCGACGCGCCAGTCACAAGAATGTGCGTGCCAACGCTCGGATTGTCGAACTCGACATTTTCAATCGTTGGAGAAGCATTCGAGATATAGATGGAACCATTCGTGATAGAACCGCCGGAAATCGTGCCGCTACTCCCGCTTACGAAGTCGATACCTCCCCATGAGGTTCCGCCACCCGTGAATGTAACATCTGTGGCGCTGAGCATACCATTGACCACCAGAGATGTGCCCGACTTCATTCGTAACTCTACCTCATCCCAGTACCAGGTTCTGTCCGAGGGAAGAGTCAAATCTGCATCGGTAAGGTTGTACACAGGTCCCTCCTGCATTGACAAAAAGAATCCTACCTCCTTAGCAGCATCAATGCAGCTTGTGTCCGATCCGCACACCACGTCCAGATTGTATGGCACAAGCCAGTCGTTATCCGAAAAATAAGCTCTAATGTTGCCAAACGTGCCACTAATGGCTTCCACTAGTACATTCACATTAAAATCCCCGCTAGACGTTTGCTCGAAGAACAGATCGTGTTCCGGTACACTTCCTCCATTCGGACAAAAAAAGTTATCTTCATACGATGGGCGCTGAAAAGAAAGACAGTTGTAGTAGTAGAAAGACGTACGATTGATGCTGATTTTGTACAGCCTATTTGGTGGCAGGACAGCCTCGTCGTATCCTAGTACATCATCAGAGCTTGCTACCCAGTCACAATCATTCCATATATCTGTATCGTAGCGAGCGGCCCACGTAAATGAAGTATCCGCCTCAACATCGAGGACTGTGATATCCTCACCTGACTCCAGTTCAATGAATATCTCAAAATTCCCGGTTGAACCACCAAAGCAGTTGGCGACTACCGAGTTAATATTAAGTTGGCATATTGCTATTGCTATTAGGCTGCATACCAGATATCTCATAATGTCTCAGTCGGTTGGTATTAGTAATCTTAGCCTATGGCGCAGAGTACAGCTGCCCGGCGCCAACTCTATCTCACGCGGCAAACGAGTTTACCGTCAGACTGGTCAGTACGATTCGACGACAGGCGCACAAAATAACAACCATTCTCAAGCGTACCAAAGCTGATCCTCATCTCTTGGTTACCCGGTTCAGCGCGAAAAACTGATGTTTGCCGTAGTCGGCCTAACATGTCGAACATTTGCACGCGACCTTCATACAGAACGGGCTCCACTATCCGAATGAACAGCTCCGAGTTGAAAGGATTTGGATAAACCGAGAAGTTGAAAGGAATGCGGCGCCTGTTATCTATCGGATGCTCCTCTATAACTACAACAACGGGGGCGCCGTACTCGTATACTCCGATATCCACAACATCGGCCCGTCCTCCGTTGTATATGCGCTGGCGAAACAGGAGATCGATCGGAAGAGGTTCCGTAGAATCGCCGTCTCCATCTGCATCAAGCGCGTCTATTGGAAGCGCCGAGTTGTCGCCGGTGTCGATCGCCGGCGAATCTCCTTCCACCTCGAGGACATCGTCGATCGTTCCAGCTATTCCATCCGGGCCAGCGGGATTTCGAAACAACGGATCCTCTGAACTCATGCCACCCTCATCAGTAATTCCGCTGGGTACACCCCCTTCAATAATCGAATGAGAGACGCGAACGGAGCCGTCAACGTTCACGATTGCATCACCTTCTACAGCAGTATTACTCCAGAGTATGCTGTTCGCTAGAGATGTGGATGACTGAAGGCTAGCGATGCCGCCTCCTGTTCCGATCCAAATTGTTCCTCCGAGGGGTTGGCCCAGAGCGACGTTTTGAGCTACGGTGAGGTTGGTTGCCTGTAACTCGCTGTCCCAGACGAACATCCCACCACCCGAATTCTGGGCCTCATTTCCACTGATCAGCACATTCGAAAGCTCTGTGGAGCTTTCATCGAGAAAGAGTGCACCACCGTCCATATAACCAGCCACATTGCCGTAGAAGGACGTGCTAATTAGCAGTTGTTCACCCATGCGCATGTACGCTGCGCCGCCAAAGGATGCACGATTGCGAACGAAGGTGCTGGCAAGTATAGTTGCGGTGCACCTATCGCAGCCGAATGCCCCCGCACGTCCGCTCCGGTTGTTTTCAAAATCCACATGTGCAAGACTCAGTTCACCGTGATAGCTATACACGCCCCCGCCAAATCCACTGCCGACGTTGCCGATGATTCTGCTCTTTTCGAGAACAATGCGACTCCCTGAGGCGAATATTCCAGCACCCGCATCGCCGGCGTTTCTGGAAATGCGAAGGTTTCTTAGGTGAATGTTCGCGTCGGTAAGCCGGAGCCCGCCGCCATGAGCCGTATTCTCAACCGGCGTGCCGTCTGCATGTCCTGACGTGATGGTAAAGCCGTCGAACACCGCGGCCGGCTCGCCGGACCATGTCGCGGTTACAACGTGAAAGCTGTTGTCTACGCGCGAGGGCTCCTCGAGCGAAACCGCGCCAACGTCGTTGCCCTGTAGGTCACCCGAGAGAATCGTCTCATTTGTTGCCCAATCGCGTTCCTCACGTCTCACTTCCGCTCCGGCGAAACCACCATAGATGCTTATAGCCTTGTCAATCGTGAAAGACGCGTCGCGATCGCCCGATGCATGGCCGCCACCGGCGTCCGGAAGGTAAGTGCCCCTAGAAACCCAGATTTCGTCACCGGCTCCTGCCTCAAAAAGGGCGTCTTGAAGAGATCGGTAGGCATCGTCCCAGCTGTCCCCGGTCTCCGCACCGGATGCACTTCGATCTACGTAGACGATCTGCTGCGCTCGGGCGCTAGTTGTCTGCAAGATGAGGACTAGAACCGCCAAGACTCTCAACATGTCACTCCTGCCCCAGACCATTTAAAAAGGCTCTC
>CBFGRV010000006.1:0-94937 GCA_965651265.1 uncultured Rhodothermales bacterium | reverse complement strand
TTCTTCCTGAAAATCGGCGCCATCCTGTACGGCAGCGGGTACGTGCTGGTCGCCTTCCTGGAGGGCGGGCTCGTGCAGGATTACGGCTGGCTCACGCAGGAACAGCTTCTGGATGCCATCGCCATCGGACAGTTCACTCCCGGGCCCGTCCTGTCCACGGCCACCTTCATCGGCTACGTGCTCGATGGCGCGCCCGGGGCCCTCGTGGCAACCGCGGGCATCTTCCTGCCGTCGTTCCTTTTCGTGCTCATCCTGAATCCCCTGATTCCGCGAATGCGCGAATCGGCCTGGCTTTCCGCCTTCCTCGATGCCGTGAACGTCGCCGCCGTCGCCCTCATGGTTGCCGTCACCATCCAGCTGGGGATGAGCACGTTGATCTCGTGGCCAGCCTGGACGATCGCCCTGGCCTCCGCGGTCGTGGTCGTGATCTTTCGGGTGAACGCGGCCTGGATCGTCCTGGGAGGGGCCGTGCTTGGATGGCTGCTTTCGGGATGGGGCGCGTGAGTCACCGTCTGTGAGCATCGGTGCGACATCAGTCGGCGGGAGAGGCGCCCGCACGATCGCGTGACGCCCGCGACTCCGGCCGGACGGCAAAGGTCGCATCGCAAATGGGGAGTCCCGCTGCGAGGTACCGTGCCGTCGCCTCGAGCTGCTCGGCCCCGAGCGAATTTTGCATCTCGGCGAAGCCCGCCACCTCATCCACATCGATCCACCCGAGTTCCGCCAGGAAGAAGGCGTTCTCGACCTGCATGAACGCCGCCGCCTCGGGATGATACACGAAGACGTCGACCTCGTCGTCGCTCGGAGGCATGAGCACGACGGCATCGCGACTCGTCTCGGTGGGACTCACGTGCACGCGCACGAGCGCCTGCTCCACGTGCACTCCTTCGAGGATGTCGAGCACCAGGCGATCGTCGCCGTCCCAGAGCCGGAGGTAAAAAGCCCGGAGGAAATCCCGGACCAGCTCGCCGCGAACCCTGTACTCCTCGGGATGCTCGAGCATCATCCGGAGATGGCCACAGCCTACTGCGTCCGGCACCATCAGGGCGTCCAGCAACTCGGCCCTGAGATCGTCGGGCGGATGGAGGGGCCACGATGCCGGCTCGCCCTCTCCATCGGACCGCCGGTCGCTTTCGGCCGCGCCGTTCAGTCTCGAACGGGCCTGCTCCACCGACATCCTGTCGGTGTGCATATAGAACCGGCCGAACGCCTGTAGATAGGCCTCCAATATCTCATCGACCTGGGTGGCATTCAGCCTCGGCGACCTGAACCGCTCCAGGGCAGCGAGCATCAACACGAACAACCCGGCACTTCCACCGGGCACGGCGATGACCTTTTCCTTCTTTCGCCCGTCGACACAGCAAACGGCGCGATGATCGAGCAGCTCGGGCAGCAACGCGGGCGTCGCGGCGCCGGCCATCCGGTGTAGCTTGTCGTTCAGGTCCGATGTCACGATGGGGCGTGCACGCGATTCCAGATACGCGGTGAATCGCTGATTCACGCACAGGATATCCATCCGGACTCCCGAACCCTGTAAAGCTCTTGTACTAATTCCATCGACTCGGAAAGCTCGACCGCCCGGCGCGTACACGTCATTCCACCCTTAGCACAGCGTGTACACCATGCTCGACAACCTTCGCAGTCGCTTCGAACGAACGGCGGCCGACCGGCCCGTGCTCGTCGCCTTCATGGTCGTCGTGATGGCCGCACTGGTCATCGTCCCGATCTCGATGCCGTTCTACGTCGACAAGTCCCTCAACTTCTGGGAGAACATCGTCGCGGAGGCCCACGGCGTCCTTTTCGATCTGATCATCATTGGCTGGTTTCTTTTCTGGCTGAACAAGGTGGCCGAGCGGCGCATCCGCAACAACCGCTACGAGGAGGAGATCGAGGATTTCCTCGGATGGAATTCCGCCGAGGCGACGCTCCGAATCGTGGGCAACATCCGGCGCCTCAACCGATCCGAGATCGTGAAGGGGTTCCACCTCGCCGAGGCCCATCTTGAGGATGCAAAGCTGGGGGGCGTGCGGATGGAGGAGTCCGACCTCTGGGGCGCCCATCTCGACGGCGCCAACCTGCGTGAATCGACGCTGGATGGGTCGAATCTGGCCGGTGCATCGCTCGTGGCGGCCGACCTCGCACGCGCGTCGCTGGTCCGGTGTGACCTTCGCGGCGCGAATCTGAACGAAGCAGACCTCGAGCGGGGTACCCTCGACAGCGCCGACCTGCGCGGTGCGTCGCTGGTTGGCGCGGACCTCCAGTACGCGAAGCTGTACTCCACCGACCTCCGCCGCGCCAGGCTCTCGGGCGCCAACCTGCGCGCTGCGCGGCTGGATCATGCGAATCTCGAAGGGGCCACCCTGAACGGCGCTCACCTGCGGGGCGCCAGCCTGCGAGGCGCGTGCCTGATCGATGTCGATATGACGGGCGCTGATCTGCTGAGTGTGAGCTTCGTCGGCGCCGATTTGCCCACCGATCAGGAAGATCTCATCGGGATGTTCGAGCGTGCAAAATCACTTTTTGGAGCGGAATTCGACACGGGCGTCTACCAGACGCTCAAAGAGGCGATCCCCGACAAGTTCGAGCTGCGAGCATCCACGAACGGCGTCGCCGTGGACGTGGACGTCAGCCGCTAACGTGCGCTTGCCGACTGCCTCTACTCGTCATGAATGCGGGCCTTCATAAAGGCTTCGTCACGGCCGAGGGAATGCGATCACGAAGGTCGCACCCTCGTTCTCCTTGCCGGTTGCACTGACCTCGCCACCATGCCGGCGCATGATCCGGTTCACGATGGCCAACCCGATGCCCGTGCCCGGAAAATCGCTCGCCGCGTGCAATCGCTGAAACGGCTGGAAGAGCTTATCGGAATGCTCCATCCGAAATCCCGCCCCGTTGTCGCGCAGGGCGAAGACGTCCCGATGATCGTCGGGAATCCGATACATCTCGATGCACGGATCGTCGCACCGGCCGGTGAACTTCCAGGCGTTGCTGAACAGATTGTCGAGTACGACGCGAAGCAGGGCACGGTCGGCCACGACCTTCATCCCATCCTCGATCTCGACAGAAACCTTCCGATCCGGATCGCCGTGCCGGAGCTCGTTCACGACCTCCCGGGCCATCGCACTCACATCTACCAGCTCCAGGTCCATCGACTCGCGCGAGATGCGCGACAGCTTCAGGATCTCCTCGATCAGGTCGCCCATCCGCATGCTGTTGAAGCGCATGCGCTCGATATAGTCGCGCGCCGGATCGTCGAGCTTGTGCCCGTATTCGTCCTCGAGAAGCTGACAGAAGGATTCGATCTTCCGTAGCGGCGCCCGAAGGTCATGCGAAACGGAATAGCTGAAGGCCCGCAGCTCCTCGTTGGCGGATTCCAGTTCGGCCGTCCGCGCTTGCACGCGCGCCTCCAGCTCTGCATTGAGCGCCCGGACTTCGGCCTCCGCCCTTTCCCGCTCGCGCACTTCGCGCTCGAGCTCCCTATTGGCTGCTTCCAGCTCGCGCGTCCGCTGGCGAACCCGCTGCTCGAGCGAGCGATTCAAAATCTCGATCTGTTTCGTTTTGCGATAGAGATCAAGGAAGACGCCCACCTTGGCCCGCAAGATGTCGGGGTCGGCCGGCTTGAAGATGTAGTCGACGGCCCCCAGCCGGTAGCCCTGCGAGACCTGCGTGTCGTCCTTATCGATGGCCGTCAGAAAAATGATGGGCGTATGACGGGTGCGATCTCGAGAACGCAGGAGGGAGGCCGTCTCGAAACCGCTCATTTCCGGCAGTCGGACATCCAGCAAGATGACGGCGAAGTCCTGATCGAGAGCCTGGCGTAGCGCCTCACGACCCGAGCTGGCCGACACGACGTGCTGCGCCAGCCCCTCCAGCGCCGCCTCGAGCGCGAGCAGATTCTCCCTCCGGTCATCTACGATCAGCACGCTCGCCGGGAATTCCGCGTCCCCGGCTGGCTCGTCGACATCCCCGGCCTGCGGATTATTCAACGCCAAAACGGTCTCTAATTCGCGATCCAAAGTCTCAAAATCGAAATCAGCTGTTCGACGTTAACGGGTTTCGTGATGTAGTCGGATGCCCCCGCATCGATGCATTTCTCGCGATCGCCCTTCATGGCCTTCGCGGTGACGGCGATGACGGGGAGATCCTTGAACAGCGGCATCTGCCGGATGGCGCGCGTCGTCTCGTAGCCGTCCATTCCGGGCATCATGATGTCCATGAGCACGGCATCGAGGGCCTCGCCGTGCTTCCGTAGCTGATCCAGCCCCTCCTGTCCGCTTTCAGCGTAAATGATGTCCATCCCGTGCCGCTCCAACAGGCTCGTCACAGCGAAGATGTTGCGGATGTCATCATCCACGATCAAAACTTTTTTCCCGACCAGACTGATTTCGGACTGGTCCCGTTCGACGAGCCGGCGGCGCGCCTCCTCCGGCATCTGCGACTCGATCCGGTGCAGAAAGATCGACGTTTCGTGGAGGAGCCGGTCGAGCGATCGCACATCTTTGGCGACGACGGCATCCGCCAGATCGTTCAGCTCCTGAAGCTCGCGGCTGTCCAAATCCTTTCCGGTATGCACGATGACGGGCAGGTTGGATGCCCCGAGCTCGGCCCTGATCTTCCGAAGCAGATCAACCCCGTCAATGTCCGGAAGCCCCAGGTCGATGATCGCACAGTCGAAGTGTGACTCCTGCACGGCCCTGATGGCCTCCTGACCCGTCCGGACGGAGGTGATGTTCACATCCTCTCCCTCGAGGAGGCCCGAGAGCCCCATCTGCTCGGCTTCGTCGTCTTCGATGATGAGCAGATCCTTGACGTTACGCGCCGAAAATGCCTTCATCTGAGTGAGAGAGGCATCCACTTCCTCGCGCGAGACAGGCTTCGATATCTGCGACAGCGCACCTTTGCGCTGATGCCGCGGCACCTTCTCAACCACCGACAGAATCGTCACGGGGATGTGCCGGGTCGCCGGATCGTTCTTGAGCTGATCCAACAGCACCAGGCCATGCGCACCCGACAGCTTGATGTCGAGTGTGATGGCGTTCGGCTTGTACCGCTTGGCCAGGCGCATGCCCTCTTCGGCGTGCATCGCGTTGATGACCTTGAAGTCCTGGTCGTGCGCGATGCCCGCGATGATGCGCGCAAAGTTCGGGTCGTCCTCGACGACCAGCAGGACGCGGTCATCCGGCCCGATGTCGTCACGGTCGTCCGGCACGACCTGCGCCCGCACCATCCGCTCATCGACGGCCATGCTCTCGGCAATGGCGCCGTCGCCCGAGCCCTCGTGGGCGGCCGGTTCGGGTTCCGTGGTGGCCGTCTCGACTCCGGGCTCGGCTTCATCGGCGGTCACGCGTTCCGCCGAGCTCGCTCCATCGGGCGTCGACGGCGAAGTGCGTTGCTCGGTGCCGTTGTCACCCGAGCGCCGGAGCATCCCCGACGGTGTGTTGATGAACGCGGGAATCTCGATGCCCCCTGGAAGCCGCTCGGGCTCTTCGCCATCGCCGCCATCCTTGCGCGCGAGCTTCGTCGGCACGTAGGTGAACGGCAGATAGAACGTGAAGGTGCTGCCTTCCCCCGGCGTGCTCTCCAGATGCAGTTCGCCACCGAGCAGCCGCGCGATCTCACGGCTGATGGACAGACCGAGGCCCGTACCCGCGGCCGAGCGACCGTCGCCCGTCTCCGCCTGCTGGAAGGCCTCGAAGATGATCTGTTGCTTCTCGGGGGAGACCCCACGCCCCGTATCGATGACCGAGAACGCAATCACGTTCTCCACTTCCCGCAGCACATCCCGCTCGAAGGTTTCGCCGGGGCGTACGGAGCGAATATCCAGTCGAACATGCCCCTCGTCGGTGAACTTCAGGCCATTCGAAATCAGATTCTTGAGCACCTGCTGGAGACGCTTCCTGTCCGTGAAGATGGTCTTCGGGAGGTCCTCCTCGATGGAGATCTGGAAATCCAACCCCTTCTCGCGGGCCACCTGCTGAAACAGATTCTGCAGATCTTCCGCCACGCCGTCCAGTGCCACATCCGAGGCTTCGACGGCCATCGCACCCGACTCGATCTTCGACAGGTCGAGGATCTCGTTGATCAAGCCAAGTAGATCGGCCCCGGACGAATAGATCGTCTCCGCATACTCGACCTGCTTGGCCGTAAGGCTACCTTCCTTGTTCTCCGCCAGCATCTTCGAGAGGATGAGCATGCTGTTGAGCGGCGTGCGGAGCTCGTGGGACATATTCGCCAGGAATTCCGACTTGTATTTCGAGGTGAGGGCGAGCTGCTCGGCCTTTTCCTGCAGGGCCCGCCGCGCCAGTTCGATTTCGCGGTTCTTCTGCTCGACTTCCTCTTTTTGATCGGCCAGGAGGCGAGCCTTTTCCTCGAGCTCGCGGTTCGTTTGCTGGAGCTCTTCCTGCTGCTGCTTGAGCATCTCCTCGGACTTCTGCAGCGACTGAGCCTTCTCCTCCAGGCGCTGGTTCGTGTAGAAGAGCTCTTCCTGTTGCTTCTGTGACTGCGCCAACAGCTGCTCCGTCCGCATATTGGCCTCCAGCGTGTTGAGCACGATGCCGATGCTCTCGGTCAGCTGGTCGAGGAAGCTGAGATGCGTATCTTTGATTTCGCTGAAGGAGGCCAGCTCGATGACGGCCTTCACCTGGCCCTCGAACAACACGGGGAGCACCACGATGTTGTAAGGCGATGCTTCCCCCAGCCCCGAACTGATACGAACGTAGTCGGGCGGGACGTTGGAGAGCAGGATGCGCTCCTTCTCGAGGGCGCACTGCCCGACCAGGCCTTCGCCCAGCTTGAAGCGATTCGCCAGGTTCTTGCGCTCCACGTAAGCGTAGGTGGCAAGCAGCTTCATCTCGGGCTCACCGTCCACGGCGTCGTCCGGCTGATCGGCGATGTAGAACGTGCCGTGCTGCACGTTGATGAGCGGCGCCAGCTCGGAGAGTACGAGCTTGGAGACGGTCTTGAGGTCCTTCTGACCCTGCAAGAGTTGTGTGAACTTGGCCAGATTCGTCTTGAGCCAGTCTTGCTCCGTGTTCTTGCGTGTGGTCTCCTTGAGGTTGCGGATCATCTCGTTGACGTTGTCTTTGAGATCCGCGACCTCGCCGGCTGCTTCGACGGTAATTTTTTTCGTCAGATCGCCGGCCGCGACGGCGGTGGTCACCTCCGTGATGGCACGCACCTGAGTGGTGAGGTTGGCGGCGAGCTGGTTCACATTGTCGACGAGATCGCGCCACGTGCCACTGGCGCCGGGCACTTCGGCCTGGCCGCCCAGCTTTCCTTCGACACCCACCTCGCGCGCCACGGTCGTCACCTGGTCGGCGAAGGTGGCCAGCGTGTCGATCATGTTGTTGATGGTGTCGGCCAACTCGGCGATTTCACCTTTCGCCTCGAGCGAGAGCTTGCGCTTGAGGTTGCCGCGGGCGACGGCCGTGACGACATCCGCAATGCCACGCACCTGCGTGGTGAGATTGTTGGCCATCGAGTTCACGTTGTCGGTGAGGTCCTTCCACGTGCCGGAGACCCCTTCCACGCGGGCCTGGCCGCCCAACTTGCCCTCGGTACCCACTTCGCGCGCCACGCGGGTCACCTCGGATGCGAAGCTCGAGAGCTGATCGACCATCGTGTTGATGGTGTTCTTCAGCTCCGCAATCTCCCCTTTTGCATCGACGGTGATCTTTTTCGTCAGATTGCCGTTGGCCACGGCCGTGGTCACGTCGGCGATGGACCGCACCTGTGTCGTCAGGTTGTCGGCCATCGAGTTCACGTTGTCGGTGAGGTCCTTCCACGTGCCGCTGACGCCCTCGACGCGCGCCTGGCCGCCCAGGCGCCCCTCCGTCCCCACTTCACGTGCCACGCGAGTAACCTCCGACGCAAAGCTCGAGAGCTGATCCACCATCGTATTGATGGTATTTTTCAGCTCGGCGATCTCCCCCTTGGCCTCGACCGTGATCTTTTTCGTGAGGTCGCCCGTCGCCACGGCCGTCGTCACCTCGGCGATGCCGCGCACCTGCGTGGTGAGATTGTCGGCCATCGAATTCACGTTGTCGGTGAGGTCCTTCCAGGTGCCGGAGACGCCCTTCACTTCGGCCTGTCCGCCCAGCTTACCCTCGGTACCCACTTCACGGGCGACACGCGTCACTTCCGCGGCAAAGGAGGAGAGCTGGTCCACCATCGTGTTGATGGTATTCTTCAGCTCGAGAATCTCTCCCTTCGCATCGACAGTGATCTTCTTGGTGAGGTCGCCCGTCGCCACGGCCGTCGTCACCTCGGCGATGCCGCGCACCTGCGTGGTGAGGTTGTCGGCCATCGAATTCACGTTGTCGGTCAGATCCCGCCACGTACCGGAGACGCCTTCGACCTTGGCCTGGCCGCCCAGCTTCCCTTCGGTACCCACCTCACGGGCGACCCGTATGACTTCAGAGGCAAAGCTCGAGAGCTGATCGACCATCGTGTTGATGGTGTTCTTCAGCTCGGCGATCTCCCCCTTGGCGTCGACGGAGATCTTCTTGGTGAGGTCTCCGTTGGCCACAGCGGTCGTCACCTCGGCGATGCCGCGCACCTGCGTTGTCAGGTTGTCGGCCATCGAATTCACGTTGTCGGTGAGGTCTTTCCACGTGCCGCTGACTCCTTCGACCTCGGCCTGGCCACCCAGTTTGCCCTCGGTGCCGACTTCGCGCGCCACGCGGGTCACTTCGGAAGCGAAGCTCGAGAGCTGATCAACCATCGTGTTGATGGTGTTCTTCAGCTCCGCGATCTCACCTTTGGCATCGACCGTAATCTTCTTCGTCAGATTGCCCGTAGCGACCGCGGTCGTCACCTCGGCGATGGACCGCACCTGAGTCGTCAGGTTGTCGGCCATCGAATTCACGTTGTCGGTGAGGTCCTTCCACGTGCCGGAGACCCCCTTCACCTTGGCCTGTCCCCCCAGCCGCCCCTCCGTGCCGACCTCGCGGGCTACGCGGGTTACCTCCGAGGCGAAGCTCGAGAGCCGGTCCACCATGGTGTTGACGGTATTGGCCGTTCTCCGGAACTCGCCCTGAACGGGCTTGCCGTCCACCTCCAGATCGATGGTCTGTGATAGATCGCCCTGGGCCACCGCTCCGATGACGCGTTCGACTTCGGTGATGGGCCGGACGAGGTCATCGACCAGCTCGTTGACGCATTCGACACAACTTCGCCACCCGCCTCCAAAGCCGGAGATGACCGCTCGCTCGGAGAGCCGCCCTTTCTCGCCGACCTTCTCGCGCACGCGCGCGAGCTCGGCCGTGAGCTGCTCGTTCTGGGTGATGATGTCGTTCAGCGTGTCCGCCACCCGCCCCAGGATCCCGTCGGAATCGACGACATATCTCGAGGAGAATTCACCCCTCTGGACGTCGAGCAGTACCTGCAAAAGTCCCCGGATGTCTTCTTCGGGGATGCTCAGCATCCTGCCGTTGGACGCCGTCGGATGCTCCTGTCGCGACGCGTCCTCCGATGCCACGGAGCGCGCCTGCACCGCCTTCCTCTCGGAATCCTCCGCGCCGGTATGCTCGTCACGATTCGGTTTCTGCGATGGGGTGGTCGACTGGCGGCTGGGCTTCTTTGACTTCTCGGCCATAACTATGTCAGGGAAAATCGTAGCAGCGAGATACGAGGCCGAATCGGGCCAGGGACGTGGTGGGTCTCTTCCGAAACGGGACGTAGCGCGCGATTCGTCGCGCGCACTCGGAATTTCAGATTAGATAGGTATACGCCACGACCGTACGAATACCATCATGCGGATAAACGAACCTGTAATATTATCCGCGACGGGGAGGTGTGTAACCGGATCGTCAAGAGCCCAGGACGGCGAGCCCCTGCTCGAAAACGATGTCGACGGGAATGCCCTGCTCGTTGACGCGATGGAGGTCGGATTCCAGCGTTGGCTCCATGGTGCCGTACTTCGAGACGAAGGCGTCGACCGCCGGGTAGTCGCCATCCCCCTGGAGCACGAGGATGTCACGTGAGAGGTCTCGCATAGCCGCCTGCATGGCATCGAAGTCGACCCGGTAGGTGCCGGCCGGCGTGCGCTCGAAGGCGCCACGCTCCGCGAAGTAGTTGAACCGGACCATATTGGCCTGTCCGTGCGCGCTCGAGGCGCCGAATCGCACCGACCGAAAGATGCCGGCCAGAAAGGTCACATAATTGTCCATCAGATCCGTTTCGAACTCCCCGAGGTTCGCGAGCTCGGTGACCATGTAGAGTCCCAGCACGTCGGCCTTGCCTTCTTCGAGCGCGGAGTAGTGGTCGCGGAGCGCGGATCGTACCGTCCCGCGGCCGTCCAACGCATTCTTGATGCCGAGCCCGTGGGCGACTTCGTGGAACATGGTGTTGGCGAAGAACGCATCGAAGGTGACATGTTGCCGCTGTTTCTCGTCGATCAGAAGCTCGGCGATGGGCACCAGGATCTCGTCGAACTTCGCCCGCATCGCGTTCTTCAGCTGAAGGCGTCGCGTACCTTTCGCCAGCTGCACCTGCTCGTCGTTCGGCAGATTGATGGCGATGGTTTTCGCGCCGGCGTTCGCATCGCCGGCGTAGAATACGGCGTCGTAGGCTCCGAGATCGGAATCCGTCCCCGGCGACTCCTGTTTGTATGGATCGTCCACGGGTAATCCTTCCTGGAGCATCGGCAGCAGCTCCGCATACCGCGAAAGGCGATTGCTCCATTCCCGATCCTTGATGAGCACGAATGCCTCATGGGCCGCCTTGAAGCCAAAGAGCTGGTCCTCGTAGGTCTCGATGGGGCCGATGACCACCTCGATGGTGTTGTCCTTCATGTCCATCCAGGCGAGATCACTCTCGTGATAGTCGTCCGTAAGGAGGGCATCGGCGCGTAACTGGAGGTACCGCTTCAGGCCGGGATCACGAGCCAATTCCGCGGCCTCGCGGAGGCGATCCGACGCTCGCTGGACACGATCCGCAAAGAACTCGTGATAGGGAATGGCCTGCAGGCCTCCGGATGAATCCCGCCGCACCATGGTATACAGGCTCGTGAGCCCCGGATTCTCTGCCGCCGCACGTTCGAACTCGTCTTCGGTCATGTCGGCTGGATAGAAGTTCGCACCTCGCGGCCTGGGGCCCACACCCTCTATGAATGGGGCATTGTTGTTTAGCCGGTCCCATGGGCCGTAGTTAATCTCCACAAACCGCCTCGAGGCCGGATCGGAAATGGCCTCCAGCAGGGAATCGCGCGATCCGTAGGCCTCGATCCAGAACATGGAGTCCATCTCGTGCGCGGCCGCGATGAGCAGCGGAATCATGTCACGTTCGTGCGGCTCCAGCGCGCTCAAATCGGTCGTCAGACGGACCGTAGTGTACTTTGCCAGCAGCGAATCGGCATCCAGGGGAGCATCCTCTTGCGGCGTGTAGCAGCCGGATGACAGCATAGATCCAAGAACAAGAAGCACGGACGCGAAGCGGGACATATCGAAGGGCCCTAGCCGGGGATGGTGTATTTCGAACGAGCGAGCACCTCTGTGTCACTCCCTTTCTTCGGGGTCGTTGACCCCGCCTGAGGTGCTCAGCCCTTCCCTGTAGACCTCATCAAGGAACATGGCGAGCAATTCCGGCTCCTCCTGTGCCAGTTCTTGAACGAGCGGCACGAACTGGAGGGCGCGTTCGCGCTCCAGGCTCGAGCGCCCGCGGAGGCGATTTTCCAGATGCACGATGATCCGCTCGGCTACGCGTTTGCTGACGTCGTCAGGGGTCGGCACGGGCCGCTTCTCCACCGGGATGCCGTATCGCGTCGCTGCACGCAGCAAATCCGTCTCATCCTCAACCGTGCACAGCACGATGGCGAGCCCGCCCTTGCCGGCCCGCGCCGTCCGGCCGGATCGATGGATCAGGTACTCCGGATCCTGCGGGACATCGTACATGAAAACGTGGCTCAGATCGGAGATGTCGATGCCGCGCGCCGCTACGTCCGTAGCCACGAGGAAGCGAATCTCTCCGCGATGCGTGCGCTCTAGCGCCTTCTCACGAGCCTTCTGATTCAGGTCACCGGAGAGAGCATCCGCACTGTAGCCGTAATTCTTTAGAAACTGCGTCAGATATTCGACCTCACGCTTCGTGTTGACGAACACGATGGCCGAATCGGGATTCTCCATCTCAAAGAGCCGCACGAGCACGCGATCCTTCTCCATTGGATCGGTAACGTAGTAATGGTACTCGAGCGTCTCGACGTGCTCCTGGCCCGCGCTTAGCGACACGAACTGCGGCTCGCGTAAGAATTCGCGGCTCAGCGCCATCACTTTCGGCGGGATGGTGGCACTGAACATGAAGGTGTGGCGCTCCCGCGGCAGGTACCGCTTTAGCTCCTTCATGTCCGGAAAAAAGCCCATCGAGAGCATCTCATCCGCTTCATCGAAGATGAGATAGCGGAGGTTTTCGAGGCTCATGTTCTTTTTCCGTAGGTGATCCAGCACCCGGCCGGGCGTGCCGATGACCACGTGCGCCCCTTTTTTTAGACCGCTGATTTGGGGACCGTACTTGACGCCGCCGTAGACGAGCACCGAGCGAAGCTCGTTCGTCTGGGTCGTCGCCAGCTTCATTCTCTCGAACTCGTTGTTGATCTGCTTCGCCAGCTCACGCGTGGGCGTCATGATGAGCGCCTGCGTCGTGGCCGAGCTCGGATCGAGCAGCTCAAACAGCGGAAGGAGGAACGCGCCCGTCTTCCCGGAGCCGGTGCGGGACTGCACGATCAGGTCTTTGCCTTGCAGTATATAAGGGATGACCTTCTGCTGGACAGGCATGAGCCGGTCCCAGCCGGCGGCGCTGAAGGCGGCCTGCACGGCCACGGGAAGGTCCTCCGCCTCGATCGAAGGACCGCTCTCCTCGTCCTGGTCCTGGATCGATTGGAGGTCAGCCTGCTGTCGCCGCTCACGCTGAGCGCGACGGGTCAGGTCGATGACCGTCGTATAAGGTCGTTCGGACTTCTGTTCAGGCATATCCCCACTCCGATTGAAAAAGTGCCATTGTGTACGATCGGAAATTCGGGGAGGTCCTAACCGGCGCTCACATCGCGAGGCCGCCGTCGACGTGTAGGACGTGCCCCGTGATGTAGTCCGCCGCCGGCGAAGCCAGGAAGCGAACCGCGTTGGCGACGTCTTCGGGCTGCGCCGGCCTCCCCAGGACGACGGCTCCGAGCATGGCCTCGCGGGCCGCATCCGGCAACTGAGCCGTCATGTCGGTAGCTACGTAGCCGGGCGCCACGACATTCACCGTGATGCCGCGCGACCCGAGCTCCTTCGCGAGGCTCTTTGAAAATCCGATGATCCCGGCCTTCGAAGCGGCATAGTTGGTCTGCCCGGGATTCCCCATGACGCCCACGATGGAGGAGAGGTTGATGATCTTCCCGGCCCTCTGCTTCATCATGGGCCGGTATGCCGCCTTAGAGAAATTGAAGACGCTCTTGAGGTTGGTGTTGATGACGGCATCCCAATCGGCCTCACTCATTCGAAGCATCAGCCCGTCTTTCGTGATGCCGGCATTGTTCACCAGCACGTCGAGACGGCCCCACTTCTCGAGCACCTTTCCGACGGCCTCCTCCGCGGCAGAAAAGTCCGAGGCGTCGCCCTGGATCGCCATGACCTCGACACCGGCGGCCTCCAATTCTTTGGCGAGGGCCTCGGCCTCGTCGGCGGAGGATCGATAGGTGAACGCCACACGAGCCCCGGCGTCTGCCAATGCGCGCACGATGGCCGCGCCGATTCCACGAGCGCCCCCGGTGACGAGCGCCGATTTGCCGTTGAGATCGAAGGACATGGTCGTAAAGGGATCGATTAACCCAATTCTGGCTGAATGGCTCGAACTTCCTCTTCCGTGCCGGCGGCCCGCACATCCACCTCCCGACCCAGCGTACGCCGGACCAGGCCGCTCAGCACGTTCCCGGCCCCGACCTCAACGAAACGCTGCGCTCCGTCCTCGTGCATGTGGCGAAGGGTCTGCGCCCATCGTACCGGGGCCATGAGCTGCTCCAGGAGTCGTCTCCGGATTTCGGCCGGGTCCTGCGTGGAGTTCGCGGTGACGTTCAGGTAGACCGGGCAGGTGGGCGGTTGGATGTCGAGCTCGACGAGCGCCCCGGCGAGTCCGTCGCGGGCGTACTCCATGAGCGGAGAGTGGAAGGCGCCGCTGACGGGCAGTCTAACGAACCGGCGAGCGCCGCGTTCTTTTGCCAGCAGCTCGGCTCGCTCGATCGCAGCTATGTCTCCGGAGATGACAACCTGGCCCGGGGCGTTGAAATTGGCGGGCTCAACGATCGAATCCGGCGATTCGCTGGCTTCCAGGCAGAGGTTGGTGACGTCGTCATCCTCCATTCCCAATACCGCCGCCATGGCGCCGGGGCGTCGCTCGCCGGCCGCGGCCATGAGCTCTCCGCGAAGGCGGACGATCCGGAGGCCATCCTCGAAGGCGATGGCTCCGGCCGCCACGAGCGCGCTGTATTCGCCAAGGCTATGGCCCGCAACCATGTCGGGCTGCTTCGCCTGCGCCTTCAGCACGGCCATCGCGGCCAGGCTGTGGACGTATAGAGCAGGCTGCGTGACGTCGGTTTGTCGGAGTCGTTCTTCGGATTTGATCTCGGAGCCTTCCCGCCCGAACATTACATCCGAGAGCCCGAACCCCAGCACGTCATCGGCTTTCTCGAACACCGACCGCGCTGACGGAAAGGCCTCGAACAGGTCGTGGCCCATCCCTACGTGCTGGCTGCCCTGACCGGGAAAAAGAAACGCCGTCTTGGGCATGTTGTGCGGAGTCGAGATCAGGTAGTGGCGGTCGCCAGCTCTTCGCGCTCCACGGCGACTTCCGAGCCGTCGTACGCCCACCGGACGTACGATGCACCCCACGTGAAGCCGCCGCCGAAGGCAGCCAGCACGAGGTTGTCGCCGGGGCGCAATTCCGATTCCCAATCGGAGAGACAGAGAGGGATCGTGGCCGCCGTCGTGTTTCCGTAGCGCTCGATGTTGAACATTACCTTGTCCAGCCCGATGCCCATGCGGCGGGCCGTCGCGTCGATGATGCGCTGGTTCGCTTGATGTGGAACGAGAAACTTCACATCCTCTCCCGTGAGGCCGTTGCGCTCCATGATGCCAACGGCCGCATCGGCCATTCCTTCGACGGCATACTTGAAGACGGCGCGGCCTTCCTGGCGAAGGAAATGCATGCGCTTGTCGATGGTCTCGTAGGTGGGTGGATTGAGGCTTCCGCCACCCAGCATGCAGAGGAGATCCCAGTTCTGGCCGTCGACCCGCTGGTAGAAATCGACGAGCCCATATTCGTCCTCGGAAGGCTCGAGCAATACGGCGCCCGCAGCGTCACCGAAGAGGATGCACGTCGTGCGATCGGTAAAGTCCGTGATGCTGCTCATCTTGTCGGCCCCGATCACCATCACCTTCTGATGGCGGCCGCTCTCGATCAGGCTGGCTCCTGTCGAGAGGGCAAAGAGAAAGCCGCTGCAGGCTGCGGAGAGGTCAAAGCCCCAGGCGCGGGTGGCGCCGATGTTGGCCTGCACCAGGCATGCGGTGGCGGGGAAGAACATGTCCGGCGTCACCGTGGCCAGGATGATGGCATCGATCTCCTCGGCCGCCACTCCCGTCTTCTCGAGGAGTTGCTCGGCCGCCCGGGTAGCCATGTAGGACGTCGCCTTCTTCGGATCCCGGAGGATGCGACGCTCACGAATGCCGGTGCGTGACCGGATCCATTCGTCGTTCGTGTCGACCATCTGCTCGAGATCCTCGTTCGTAAGGCGATCTTCCGGGAGAAAGCGCCCGATGCCGGTGATAGCGGCTCGCGTCTTGGAATTCATTGCATTCACTCTGTCATGCTGGTTGCCGGCCGGCAATTGCGGCGCGGATGGCCCCGGCTACATTGTGCTTCGCTTCGGCGGCAGCGGTCAAAATCATGCGCGAAATGGCCCGTACTGTTGAGCCTCCGTGGCCGATCGTCACATTTCCATTGATCCCCAGAAGGGGTGCGCCGCCGTATTCCTCATAGTCGAATCGCCGGCGAACACCGCCCAGGACGCGCCGAAGGACTTCCTGCTGCTCGGCGGATAGGTTCTGGCGCGCGGACTCTTCGGCCAACATGCGCGGAAAAACCGAGGCTACGCTTTCGCCAAACTTCAGGAGTACGTTTCCGACAAACCCGTCGCACACGACGACATCCGCGGCGTGATGCAGAAGGTCACGACCCTCCACATTACCTCGGAAGGTGATATCGGGCTCGTTCGCGAGGAGCTCGTAGGCGGCTTTCACCTGTTCATTGCCCTTTCCAGGCTCCTCACCGACGTTCAGCAGCCCGACGGTCGGAGACTCTTTGCCGAGGATGGCCTGCGCATAAACGGCGCCCATCCGGGCGAACTGCACGAGGTGCTCCGGCTTGCAATCGAGGTTGGCCCCGATGTCCAGCACGATACTCACGCCGCTGATCGTCGGGAAGAAGCCGATGATGCACGGGCGGGCGACGCCTTCGATCCGGCCAAGGATGAAGAGGGATGCCGCCATCACGGCGCCCGTATTTCCGGCGCTCACGAAGCCGTCCGCGAGGCCCTGCTTATGGGCGCCAAGGCCCAGATGGATGGACGACCGTTGCTTCGTCTTGACGGCCGCGGCCGGAGATTCATCCATCTGAATCACCTCCGGCGCGTCGACGATCTGAATCGACGAATTCTCGCTCGCGCCGGCACTCTGGAGAGCATCCCGGACCCGGTCGGCCGGTCCGAAAAGGAGCACTCCAATCTCGTCGGACGATTCCTCCACCGCACGTATGGCCCCGTCGATGACCACGGCCGGGGCATTATCGCCCCCCATGGCATCCACCGCTATCCGAATGGCCATTGTGCGTTCCTTGTCAGGATGCTCCAACGAGGCGCCGTCTATAGTACTTCTTTCGGCTCGATGACCGGACGTCCCCTGTAGTAACCGCAACTGGGGCAGGCGTGGTGCAGCAGCTTGCCCGTTCCGCAATTAGGGCACTCCATCATCGCCGGCGTTTTCAATCCGCCGTAGTATTTCGCGCGTCGCTTGCGGGTGCGAGCCTTCGAATGCTTCCGTTTGGGGTTGGCCATACGTAATCAGGTTCGGGTGGCGAAGCTCGGCATCGCCTGGATTGATGAGGCTATCTCAATTAGTGTCGGTTCGCGCCTTCAAGGCCCGGAGGGCCTCCCAGCGCGGGTCGATGATGTCGTTCTCGTCGTCCGGTGCTCCAAAGCGCGTCGGGATCTCCTCGTCCTCGGCGCCGGGCGCGACGCAGCGTTGCGGGATCGCGAGCAATAGTGTATCCCGCGCAATATCGGTAATGTCTACGTCAGTTTCGGCGGCTTCGAGCGGGCGCACGTCGTCATAGGCTTCCGCGGCTTCGGCTGAAAAGGAATCGGAGGCGAAGACAACAAGATAAGTGCCTTCGATTCGCTGATCGAACAGCCGGAGCGTGCGGTCGCATTCGAGCGTGGCGGTCGCCGTCGTATCAAGCATCATTAACACGCGCCGTTCCGAGACATCGAGTCGCGCCGTTACATGCACGTCTTTGAACTTCTGCGGATCGAGCTCGAGCTCGTCCGCATTCGGATCGAGGTGCACCTCATGAACGCCCCTCTCTAGCGAGCCGACGTTGATGGTTAACATGTCGAATCAAGACTTTCCGGCGGCTTCCGTACCGCCGATCCACTCGTTCGCTGGTCCGCCGGATTATTGCCGCGTGAACAACTAAGGTATGCGCCTCGACGTTCCATGAGGGGCTGGAGCGCGTCCATGGATTCGCCGAAATCAACGTGAAGAAACCGGGGGCGGAGAACCAGAGAACTGCGCGGTTCTCCGCCGGTCGACCATCGCATTTCGGTCGGTCCGCAGGCGTATGAAATCGCCGTTCGCCAGCTTGATCTTGCTGGATGAATTGGTTACACTGAAAACGGCGTCGATGCCGTCCGAAGGTGGCCGATGGCCCGCCTCACCGAAGCCCTCGCATACCGTTCGCCGGTTCCGGAGATTGGGCTGCGACGCACCTCCGTTTGTGCGGTCGATTCCGGGACCCAGGCCGCTCGCTCGCGTGCCGGTGCGAAGGTCGCGACATAACCGGCGCCGTGGACAATTTGTGGACAACCCTTTCGGGCGGCCCGAGGTTGTACAAGAGTGCGGAAGGGCTGAGAACAGTACAGGCGAGGCTTAGTGTTGATTTCGCGTTTGCGAAGAGGCGCTAAGCCTTATGTTTTCGGGGGTTTGAGCCCGGATGCGTGCATGTGCATAAAGTGTTGGTCTCTCGAGAGCAACGTGCCGGCACGCCTCGGGCATTTTCCTTCGCCCGGCCTGATGCGGTGTGAATAACCGGTGCATATCTGCGGAGCGCCGGTAGAACCCCGCCCGGCTCAGACACCTTCTCGAGGCGCGTGCTTTTTGGGTGGCGTCCTCAGCGACCGGCATCCAGTTGATCTCGCCGCGGCTCCGGCCGCTGCGGTTTTTTGAAGCTAGGTATATGGTTCAATCACCTGAAGCAGCCTGGAAAAGGTGTCTCGACATCATCCGGGACAATGTCAGCCAGCAGAGTTTTAGGACGTGGTTCGAACCCCTCAGGGCAGTACACCTTAGCACGGAAGATGATGGCAGCCACAAGCTGACCGTTCAGCTTCCAAGCCGCTTCTATTACGAGTGGCTGGAGGAGCATTACTACAGCCTGCTCCGCAAGACGGTCGCGAAGGTGCTGGGACCTCAGAGCCGGCTGTATTATGACATCAAGATCGAGCGCGACGACGTCGAACGCGGCCACGAAGGTGCATCGATGCATCTCCCTTCACGTCCCCCGCAGCCGACCGCGACCGAAGTAGACGCCGACGCAGATGCGCCCCCAGGGCATCCCACAGCCTCGCCCGCACGAGCCGTGCGTGCCTCGGATGCGCCGCCGAGGAGCCCCGAGCACGCAACCACCGGCTTCTCCGAGGGCGCGGCCCACCCGATCGGAGCGCCGCTGACCGCTATAGGCCAGAGGCGGCAACGCGTCGAAAGCCAGCTCAACTCGTCGTACACCTTCGAGCGATTCATCGAAGGCGACTGCAATCGATTGGCCCGGAGCGCTGCGTGGGCTATCGCCCAGCAACCCGGAGCAACCAGCTTCAATCCTTTCCTGATCTATGGCGGCGTAGGGCTCGGCAAGACGCATCTCATCCAGGCCATCGGAAACTACGTGAAGCAGCAAGGCGACGCCGCGGTGCTGTACGTATCGAGCGAGCGCTTCACGTCGGACTTCGTGCAGTCCATCCAGCATAATCGAGTCAACGAGTTCAGCCTCTTCTATCGGGACATCGACCTGCTGATCATCGACGACGTCCAGTTCTTCGGCGGAAAGGAGAAGACGCAGGAGGAGTTCTTCCACATCTTCAATGCGCTGCATCAGGGCGGAAGGCAGATCGTGCTGTCGAGCGACCGGCCGCCGCGCGAAATCGAAGGTATCGAGGAGCGGCTGCTCTCCCGCTTCCAGTGGGGCTTGTCCGCCGACCTCCAACAGCCGGAGCTCGAGACGCGCATCGCCATCCTGAATCGCAAGGCCGAAGACGACGGCATCGATCTCCCCCACGAGGTGATCGAGTTCATCGCCCACAACGTGAAAAGCAACATCCGCGAGCTCGAGGGCGCGCTGATCCGGCTGCTGGCGCACGCGACCCTGCACGATCGCGAGATGGACCTGCCGATGGCGAAGGACGTGCTGCGGGATCTCATCAAGGATTCTCGCATCAATCTGACCATCGAAGAGATCCAGCGCATCACGTGTGAGTATTTCAACATTCCGGAGGATCTCGTGCGGGCGAAAACCCGCAAGCGCGAGGTCGTTCAGGCGCGGCAGGTGGCCATGTATTTCAGCAAACAGCTCACGCAGCACTCGTTGAAGACCATCGGCCTCCACTTCGGCGGGCGCGACCACTCGACCGTGATCCACTCCTGCCAGAGCGTGGAGAATCAGATGGAAACGGAGCCACAGTTTGCCGAGATGATCGAAGAGATCCGCCATAAGATTGAGTTGCGGAGCCGGTGAACCGGATGCCTCTCCCGGCTTTCACGGAGCGGGGCGTTCGCGTCACGGGCGCTGCCTAACAGCCACTGATCCACGAATTACCAGACCCATGAAGTTTTCTGCCTCCAGTGCCGATCTGCTCAAGGCGCTCACCGTTGTCGGGGGTGCCGTACCCTCGAAGAACCCCCTGCCCATCCTCGAGTGCATCCTCTTTGAGCAGCTGGATGATACCGGCCTTCGCCTGACCGCCACCGATCTGGAGATTTCTATCGTCCAGCGGATCAATGTTCAGTTCGAGACGAACGGCACGGGCGCCGGCCAGCGGATCGCTGTCCCGGCCAAGCGGCTGCTCGATACGCTGAGGGCTCTCCCCGAACTCCCGATCCAGTTTGCGTCCGACGACGAGTTCCAGGTCGTGTTGAAGACGGACATGGGTGAATACAAAATGGTCGGCTTCGACGGGGCGGATTACCCGGCGCTCCCGGAGCTTAATTCCGATCGGCGTATCGAGACGGAGGGCGCCCTGCTGCGCCGCGCCATTCAAAAGACGAGCTTCGCCGTGAGCAAGGATGCATTGCGTCCGGCGATGATGGGCATCTATTTCCAGATCGGCCCGGACGAGGGGCGCGCCGTGGCCACGGACGGTCATCGGCTCGTCAAGCTGCAGCTCAACGGACTGACGGCTGACGAGCAGACAGACTTTATCGTCCCGGAGAAAGCCATGGCTCTTCTTGGGAAGGTTGTCACCGATGAGCACTGCACGATCATCGTCGACGAGGGCTACGTCGGATTCGATTTCGCGAACAGCCGCATCTTGGCGAGGCTGATCGACGAGTCTTATCCGAATTACGAGGCGGTCATCCCGCTGGAGAACGAAAAGCGGATGGTCGTGAATCGGGATGCCATGCTGGCAGCCGTCAAGCGCGTTGGTCTGTACTCATCCAGCATGACGAACCAGATCCGGCTCTCGCTGGACGCGGATCGGGTCGAGGTTTCGGCGGAGGACATCGAGCGGTCCAGCGAGGCCCACGAGACGGTTCGGTGCGACTACAACAGCGACCCGATGGTGATCGGCTTCAATTCCGTTTATCTCACGGAAGTGCTCAGCCACATCGATGCGGAGGACGCCGTCTTCGAATTCAGCTCGCCGAATCGGGCGGGCGTCGTGACGCCGGGGGAGCAGGCCGAGGATGAGGACATGCTCATGCTCATCATGCCTGTGATGCTGAATACGTACGCGTAAGGGCTCCTATTCCATCTTGCTCAGCAATTCCTGAGCTGCCTCCGAACGTACGCTGGGTGATGAAGCCACGCGCGTGAGGTTCGCGCGTGCCTCGTCCAGATTTCCTCGTGCCAACTCGACCTTCCCAAGGAAGTACCTGGCCTCATCGGCGAGAAAGGAGTCGTCGGGCTCCAACTCGATGACGTGGCCCAGGAGCACGGCGGCGGAGTCGAGGCGCTGCTTGTCGAATCCGGGGAAGAGGCCCAGGAACGACGACTCGGCCCCTCGTAGCTGATTGAGCGCCAGAACATGGGCGGCGGTGGGGGAGAGCCCGGGTCCGCCGTCCGGTAAGACTTCTCTGTCCGCAGGCTGCTCACCCCGAACGTTTTCGTAGCCCACGAGCCGGAGCTCGTCGCTTGTGAACCGGGCGAGTCGTTCGTACTCCGGCTGCACCCACCTACCGAGCGCGAGCAGGGCAAGGTATAAAGTCGCAACGACCACGACGGCCACACCCGCCCTCTGCAGCAATCGGCGAGTGCCGGCATCCGGGCGGGCGCCATCTTCATCTTTCCCACGGGAGACCGCAGCAGCGTGCGGTGCCGGCTCGCGATCCCGACGCCGCACGTCCGGTTCTCTCGACGGCCCCCTTCGAGAATGTCCGGTAAGGGCCTCGAAGTGCGCGTGGAAATCCGAAGCGGACGCCAGTTCCGACGCTCGTGCCTCGTACTGCGCGAGCAGCGTCCGCAGGTCTGCGCTTCCGGCGATCTCTTCACCGATTCTGTCCAGGTCCTCGGCAAGGTGCCCCGGAAGCCGACCACGGTCTACCCCACGCATGACGGCATAGAACGCGATGGCTTCCCGGTCGGGAGGCGACGTCCCGAGCCGGCGAGCACTGGCGAGGAGGTGATCCAGGCCCTTCGCTTCCTCAAGCAACCGTTTGAGGTGCGGTTCATTGTCACCTCGAGCCTCCACATACTGCTCTACTTCCCGGCGCTCGTCACCGGAGAGCTCAGCGAAGAGCCTGATCTTCTCCTCGATGTTCATGTTCGGATCCCCGAACGAATCCGGGGCCTCGTTCTGCATGTGCGACCTTGCGACACTACTATAGACACATAAAGCCGGAAAATATAACCTCCGCCCCCGCAGAATTTTGAGCGCCTCCTGCTAGTCCTCTCTACGGAGGTAGGCGAGCAGCGTCTCATCAGAGCGAAATCGCGCAACGGCCTTATTGACATAGGAGCGGATTCGGGGTAGCGGATGCCCAGTCCTCTCACTCATCTCTTCGTAAGAGAGTCCATCGACGAATCGAAGCGTCGCACATTCCTGCAGGTATGCCGGTAAGCGTTCGATGGCCTTGCGGACGGCGTCCCTCGCCAGGCCGACGTCGTCGTATACGGCCGGCTTTTCGGCCACCAGCTCGGGGCCTCCCTCCGCATCCAGGGAAAGCGCCGGTTTGCGACTGCGCAGGTAATTCAGGTAGTTATTCTTGCAGATGACGCTCACCCAGGCCGTATACCTGTCCGGAGTCTTGATCTCCGAGGAGGACTCCTCCGCCTTCAGGAAGGTCTTGTCGATGAGCTCGTCGAGATCGGCGGCACCGGATCCGGAATCCTGAACGAACTTGACGGTGTAGTAGCGGCGGATGAAGCAATAGGTCCAGAGCTGGACGATGCGCCGATCGGCATCGGACCCCGAGGAACGCCATCGGACGAACGCCGCATTCGCCGCATCCGTGTCTTCCAGGTGGAAAGGGAGACGTGATGCGAGAGCGTCGAGTGCCTCGAACGGACTTCCTGGCATATCGGCAGCGTCGGCGCGGGTGGACGGCTACGAGTTCGCGGCAGAAGCGGCGGTGGGGCGATCCTTTTCGGTGCCTTGAATATACGTCGGGTGAGTATCCGTCAAGATTGATGGAAGAATTGGCCTCGGAAAAACAAGCCGTCTCTTTGCGCGTGAGAGTCCGCCTGCATACAGGTCCGCCGACGATTGACTTGCCTGGCGGTTAACCCTATTTTACAAGGCTTTCCGGTGCGCCAGGCGTCATCGATCCCGATCCTGCACGCCGCCCGGCCTCTGTACCTCGGCGATCGATGCGCTTCGTCGGCCGCGCGGTCTCGTCGACGAAGTCCCGCCGATACATCACGGGGTGCCTTTCCGAAGACGCGCCGTAAGATAAGGAAGATAGATACTCGATTCATGGACGCGAACAGCTTCAAGACATACTCGGCAAAGCCGGGCGAGGTAGAGCGCGAGTGGTTCATCGTGGATGCAACCGATCAGATCGTCGGTCGCCTGGCCACGCGCATCGCTACCGTTTTGCGTGGCAAGCACAAACCCCAGTACACGCCGCACGTCGACACCGGCGACTTCGTCGTGGTCGTGAATGCCGAGAAAGTGCGCTTCTCAGGCAATAAGGAATTGCAGAAGCAGTACTTCAGCTATAGCGGCTACCCGGGCGGAGAACGCCTTCGAACGCCCGAAGAGATGCGCCGGCAGCATCCCACATTCATCGTGCAGAATGCTGTGAAAGGAATGCTGCCGAAGGGTCCGCTCGGACGCGCCATGCTCAAGAAGCTGAGGGTCTACGAAGGACCGGACCATCCGCACCAGGCTCAGCAGCCCAAGGAATTGACCATCTAAATAGATCATTTAAACGGTACGAGATTAAAGTCAGCCTATCCGGCTCAACTATGGCAACACTCACTCAGTACATCGGCGTCGGCCGCCGCAAGACCTCGACGGCGCGGGTTTATCTCAGGCCCGGAAACGGGACCATCACGATCAACCGCCGCCCTGCGGAGCAGCATTTCCCGCTTGAATGGCGACGAAACACGATCCTCCAGCCCTTCGAGATCACCAACACGGCCGGGCAGTTCGATGTCGTCGTCAACACTCGGGGCGGCGGTCTGTCGGGCCAGGCGGAGGCCATCCGGCTTGGCATCGCACGGGCGCTCGTGGAATTCGACGAGGATCTGAAGAAGCCGCTGCGGGATGCCGGTTACCTGACACGCGATGACCGCATGGTCGAGCGCAAGAAATACGGCCAGCCCAAGGCGCGCAAACGATTCCAGTTCAGCAAGCGCTAGGCGCCTGCTTTCATCACACATACCTCCCGACGCATGGTGGGTGGGCCGGCTACCGGCCTTGGCCATGCGAATGACGGTGGTAGAGGCAACAACCCAAACGTATACGCATCCAGATGAGTGAAGTAGAAGCCGCAGCAGCAGCGGAAGAAACGGCGCAGGAAACCCAGGAGGCCCTGGAGACCGGACAGACATCCGGCCATCGTGCCTCCATCGAAGACCTCCTGAAGGCAGGAGCCCATTTCGGGCACCTTACGGCACGGTGGAATCCCAAGATGAAGCCGTACATCTTCATGGAGCGCAACAACATCCACATCATCGACCTGAGGCAGACGCAGGTGATGTTGGATGCGGCGGCTCAGGCCGCTTCGCGCTTCGCCCGCATGGGACGAAACGTGTTGTTCGTGGGCACGAAGAAGCAGGCCAAGGACATCGTCCGAAAGTATGCCGAGGAATGCGATTCGCCGTACGTGGTCGAACGATGGCTCGGCGGGATGCTGACGAACTTCCAGACGATCCGGAAGAGCATCCGTCGGATGGAAGAGCTGGCCAAGATGGAGGAGGAGGATGTTTTCCAGGAGCTCAAGAAGAAGGAGCGCCTGATGCACTCTCGCGAGCGCGAGAAGCTCGAGAAGGTGCTTTCCGGCATCGCCGACATGGCGCGTCTCCCCGGTGCGCTGTTCGTCGTCGACATCAACCGCGAGCACATCGCTGTCGATGAAGCCCGGAAGCTGAACATCCCGGTGATCGCCATGGTCGACACGAACTGCGACCCGGACCTTGTCGACTTCCCCATTCCGGCCAACGATGACGCTCTGAAGTCGATCGAGCTCGTCACCTCCGTCATTTCCCGCGCCGTCAGCGAAGGCAAGCGGGCCCGAGAGGTGCAAGAGGCCGGTGAGCAGGCGCGCAAAGAGAAGCAGCAGGAGACCGCCGCGGAATAGCCGCGGTCTCGTCGAGTGCGGCTCCGCCCGGTGGCTGGAACGCACGAAGATATCATTGAAGGATTTAGCATAGACATGGCAATTTCAGCGAAGGACGTCAAGCGGCTCCGGGACATGACCGGCGTCGGGATGATGGACTGCAAGAAGGCCCTCGAAGAGGCCGGCGGCGACTTCGACAAGGCCGTCGAGCTGCTTCGGAAGAAAGGGCAGAAGGTTGCCGCCAAACGGGCGGACCGAGAGGCGAACGAGGGTTTGATCGTCGCGGCGCTTTCCGACGACGAGACCCGGGGCGCCATCGCGGAGATTAACTGCGAGACAGATTTCGTGGCCCGCAACGAGGATTTTGCTCGCTTCGCCGAGCAGATCGTGGCGCTCGTCCTGCGCGAGGAGCCGTCGGATCGCGATCAGCTACTGGCGCTTGATCTCGGGGACGGCCAGACCGTGGAGCAGGCCATAGAAGGGATGACCGGCAAGATCGGCGAGAAGATCGACGTGCGGCGGTTCGCCGTCCTCAAGAGCGAGGGCGGACGGATCGTCTCGTATATCCATCCGGGCTCGCGCCTTGGCGTCCTCGTGGACATGCACGGCAATGGCCAGATCGTGGAGGCGGGCACGGACGTGGCCATGCAGGTTGCCGCGATGAATCCCGTCGCCACGACGAAGGATGAAGTGCCGCAGGAGCTGAAGGAGAAAGAGCTGGAGATCGCCCGGGAGGCAGCTCGCAACGAGGGTAAGCCCGATCAGATCGTCGATCGCATCGCCCAGGGCAAATTGGAGCGCTACTTCAAAGACAACGTGCTCCTCGAACAGCCATTTGTGAAGGATTCCTCGAAGAGCGTTCGAGAGATGCTGCGGGATGCCGGCGTCGACGTACGCCGGTTCATTCGCTACGCACTTGGCGAATGATCATCGCCCGATGTAAAGGGGCGCTCCGGACAGCCGGCGTGCCCCTTTTTTTGTAGCTTGCCACACCATACTCTGGCTCGAGAGTAGACTATGTCCACGGCCGGCGAAGGAATTCCGTACAAGCGCGTACTGCTCAAACTGAGCGGTGAGGCGCTGCTCGGCTCGAAGCCTTACGGCATCGACGACGAGGTCTTGAGGTCGTATGCCGAAGAAATCGCTGCCGTGCTGGCTCAGGGAGTTCAGCTGGCCATCGTCATCGGTGGGGGCAACATCTTCCGTGGTGTCAACAACGCGAGTAGCGGGATGACGCGTGCCCACGCCGATTACATGGGCATGCTGGCCACGATGATCAACGCCATGGCCTTGCAGGACGCCCTCGAGCAGCGCGGGGTACACACGCGACTGCAGTCCAGCATCAAGATGGAGGAGATTGCTGAGCCGTTCATTCGCCGGCGCGCCATCCGCCATCTGGAGAAGGGCCGTGTCGTGATCTTCGGTGCCGGAACGGGCAACCCCTACTTTACGACGGACACCGCCGCCGCCCTGCGAGCATTGGAGATCGAAGCCGACGTGCTTCTGAAAGGTACGCGCGTGGATGGGGTATTCACGGCCGATCCGGAGAAAGACGCATCCGCGCGCCTCTTCGAAGAAATTCATGGCGTCGAAGCCATTCGGAGAGACCTGCGAGTGATGGACATGACGGCCTTCACGCTCTGCCGTGAATCGTCGCTGCCCATCGTCGTATTCAACATGAATGGGGAGGGAAACCTGAGACGTCTCGTCTCCGGTGAGCGCCTGGGAACACTCGTCCACTGGAACGAATGACGGGCGCCGCTTCATGCGCTAATTTGGCATTGGCCAGGAACGTCTTCATCAATAGGGTCGACCATGGTTGATCAACGCATTCAAACGCTTTTGGATGAGGCCTTCGAACACATGGAGAAGAGCCTCGAGTGGCTGCGAACGGAACTGCACAGCATCCGCGCCGGTCGCGCCACGCCCGCAATGATCGACAACATCCGCGTGGACTACTACGGTACGCAAACGCCGCTGAATCAAATCGCCAGCATCAGCGCCCCGCAGCCGGATCTGCTTGTCGTACAACCCTGGGATCGCTCAGCGCTGGAGGCTGTCGAGAAGTCCATTCAGACGGCGAACATGGGGCTGAATCCCTCGAACGATGGGCAGATGATCCGCATTCCGGTGCCGCCGCTGTCGGAGGAGCGCCGGCGCGAACTCGTCAAGTCGGCCCGGTCAAGGGGTGAGGAGGCGAAAATTGCCATCCGAAACATCCGGCGCGAGATCAAGGACCGAATCAAGAAGGTGTGCGATGCGGAGAGCATCTCGGAGGACATGCGGTACGAAGGGGAGGAGCGCCTCCAGGAGATCACGGATGAGTTCACGGCATCCGTGGACCAGATGCTCGACAGGAAGGAGGCCGAGATAATGGAGGTGTAGGTTGCTGCTCGATGGTTGCTGATTGCTGACTGTGTTCGTGGGGGGTTGGGGAGATTTTCTAAGAACCATACCGCTCGGTTACTGTACACGAATGCTCATCATCACGGAGAGGTGCCCGAGCGGTCGAAGGGGCTCGCCTGGAAAGCGAGTGTACCGTTCACGCGGTACCGTGGGTTCGAATCCCACCCTCTCCGCCATAGTCGAACCGGACCGATTGACGGAGGCCGAACGCCCCAGAAGCCGACGGGCAGGACATGACGACTCGCGCCGATGATTGACAGCATGACCGGGTTCGGCCGGGGCCAGGCCGAGGTGGGCAACGTTGCGGTGACCGTGGAATTGCGATCGGTGAACAATCGGTTTTGCGAGGTGTCCACGCGGTTGCCGCGGAGTCTGAGTGAGTACGAAGCCGAAGTCCAGGCCCGCATCAAGAAGGCCTTCTCGCGCGGACGCATTACCGTCCAGGTTCAGCTCGATGAATCCGCAGAGGCGTCGCTGCCCATCGCCATCGATGAAGACGCCGTCCGTGCCTACACCGGCCTGCTGAACCGGCTTCGCGCGGTCGCCGGCATCTCCGAGCCCATCCGCCTGGAGCATCTGTTGCAGTACTCCGACATCTTCGAGGCATCGAATTCGAACTCCGACCGGGCGGAAGCGGCGTGGGAGGCGACGACGATCGCTCTCGACCAGGCCATCGACGAGATGCGACGGATGCGGCGGCAAGAGGGCACGGCCCTTCTCACCGATCTGGAAGATCGAATCCGAACCATTGAAAGGCTTGTGGATGACGTTGAGCGCCGCGCGCCTTTGCGCGTGGAGGAAGCCCGCGAGCGGCTGCGGTCCCGGCTCGAGGACCTTCTCTCAGACGATCGCATCGACCGGGCCCGGCTCGAGACCGAGGTGGCCATCCTGGCCGATCGGCTTGATATCACCGAGGAATGCGTTCGGCTCCGGTCACATCTCGAAATGTTTCGCCAGGCGCTCAACAGCGAACATCCGGAAGGCCGCAAGCTGAACTTCATTTCCCAGGAGATCAATCGCGAGGTGAACACGATTGGATCGAAGTCGAACGATGCGGAGATCGCGCACCTCGCCGTCCAGATGAAAGACGAGCTGGAGAAAATCCGGGAGCAGGTTCAGAACGTTGAATGAGCGCCTCGGGGATGGGGAAGCGCATTGTCGTACTCACGGCTCCGAGCGGCGCCGGCAAGACCACCATTGCGAAACGCGTCACGGAGGCCATTCCAGAGCTCGAGTTCTCGGTTTCGGCCACTACACGGCCCCGCCGTCCACACGAACGGGATGGCGTCGACTACCACTTCATTGATCGTGCCCGGTTCGACGACCTCATCCGCTCGGGCGAGATGCTTGAGTTCGAGGAAGTGTACCCCGGCCGGTTCTATGGTACGCTTCGGTCCGAGGTGGAATCGAAGGCCGCGCGCGGCCCGGTGCTGCTCGACATCGACGTTCGCGGGGCAGGCCGGATCAAGGACCTGTACGGGGACGATGCTCTCATCGTGTTCGTGAGGCCGCCCTCAGAGGAGGAGCTCGAAAGGCGCCTCCGCAACCGCGCCACCGAGGACGAGGAAACCATCCGCGTAAGGCTCGAGCGGGCGCGTAAAGAACTGCGATTTGCGGACTCGGATCGGTGCGATGCCGTCGTCCTTAACGACGACCTCGAACAGGCGGTCGCGGAAACTTTGCGCCTCATTCGCCGGTTTCTGGACGACTGAGGTCTTCAGATCAGATTCTTCCGACATCCTTAATAGTATTCGGTATACGTCCATGTCTCTTCGGACGCTCGACATCGATGTGCTGGCCACCAAGGCCGACAATATTTATGAGACGGTCGTGGTGCTCTCCAAACGTGCGCGCCAGATTTCCGCAAAGATGAAGCAGGATCTCGACGAGAAGCTGGCCTACTACGAGGGCTTCTCGTCGGATATCGAGAATCTCCGGATGCAGGAGGAGCAGGCCCGCGTTTCGATCGAGTTCGAGAAGCAGCCGAAGCCGACGGAGATTGCCATCGACGAGCTGCTCAACGACGAGATCTACTTCCGGCATCCCAGCGAAGAGGGATGACCGACGGCAGTGCGACTTTTGTCGGCAAAAGAATCCGGCCAGGCCGGATTTTCTTGTTTTTACCGGTTGATGCCGTCGATTGACGGCCCCTGAATCACCCGAGATGAGATGGCTGACTCGATACCCGGTCGTCAGCTCGATGGCCGCCGAATCCTAGTCGGTGTCACCGGCGGAATCGCGGCCTACAAGTCCGTAGAGCTTGTGCGCCTGCTGAAGAAGGCCGGCGCCGATGTCCGCGTGGTGATGACGCGCGATGCGGAGCGATTCATCCCGAAGCTCACCCTCGGCACCGTCTCCGAGCATCGTGTGTTCGTCGATATCTTCCCGGAGAATGCGGAGGGCTCGTGGACGGAGCACATCTCGATCGGACAATGGGCGGAAGTTTTCGTGATCGCGCCGGCCACGGCCCAGACCATCGCCAAGATCGCCGGGGGGTTCTGCGACAACATGCTCACGGCCGTCGTGCTCGCAGCCCGCTGTCCTATTCTGGTATGTCCGGCCATGGACCACGACATGTTCGTCCATCCGGCTACCACGCACAACCTGGAACGCCTGCGGAGCTTCGGCTACGTGGTGATGCCGCCCGAGCACGGCGAGCTGGCGAGTGGGCTCGTCGGGCAGGGGCGTCTGCCGGAGCCCGTGCGTATCGTCGAGCGGATCGTCGAGATGGTGGAGGGTCGATCCGGCGATGGATCGGCGCTGCACGGGACCACTGTGCTCGTGACGGCCGGTCCGACTCGCGAGGCGCTGGATCCTGTGCGCTACATCAGCAATCCCTCCTCCGGCAAGATGGGCTTCGCCATCGCTGAAGCGGCCGCGCGCCGGGGGGCGGCCGTGACCCTGATCAGCGGCCCGACGAACTTGCCCACGCCCAAAGGCGTGGAGCGGATCGACGTCGAGAGTGCATCCGAGATGTACAATGCCGTGATGAGCCGGAAGGATGCCGACTTCGTCGTCATGGCCGCGGCCGTCTCCGATTTCGCTCCGGAGCATCGCGCCGAGCACAAGGTCAAGAAGTCGGATGGTGAGCTCGTGCTCCGGTTGCGTAGAACGAAAGATATCCTCGCCGAACTGGGCCGGCAGAAGCGGGATGGGCAGGTACTCGTGGGGTTCGCAATGGAGACGGAGAATGAGCTGGAGAATGCCCGTCAGAAGCTGGCCGAAAAGAACCTGGATTGGATCGTTCTGAACAAGCTGGGCGAGGCCGGGGCCGGATTCGGCGTGGATACGAATCGCGTCATCCTCTTGCAGCGTGACGGCCGCGAAGAGGAGCTGCCGCTCATGTCCAAAGCCAGCGTGGCAGAGACGATCTGGAACCGCATCGTCCCAGATCCGGGCCGGCCGGCCGCCTGAGCGCCCGGTGCAGTCGGGCTGGGCTTTTTCGAGAACCTGGACAGCCCTTCCCCAATGTCCCGCGGATCGAGTGACACGCTGCTGGCACATCCACATCATATCGTGTACGGCGAAGGTGATCGGGCACATCGAGAGGATGGAATGCCGGAACCTTAATTGTCCACATCGCGACGTTCACGACTTGTGCAGAACCGACTCTGCCGTTGCCTTGAGTAGGCGGACGACCGGCTCTAGTTTGGAGGACGACCTATCGGAATAGTCATGTCGATCCTACAGGAAATTCGGACCATCCTGGAGCACGAGGTGCGGATCGCCGGTCCGCTCGTCTATCTTCCGCCCCTTTCACCTCAGACCCGCGAGTCCATGCCCCATCGCGATCTTTTCGGCGACGAACCCGACGCGGAGGCCGATGTCTCCCTTTCGCCTTATGCGCGCATCCACGCGCTGATTCCGACCGACTCGCCCCTTCACTCGATGAACACCCTCGACGAGGTGGAGGCCTACGTTGCCAAGACCGTGCTCATTCCTCTGGACGAACACCGCACCAACCCGGTGTTCGGCGTGGGCAACCCGGATGCGGATCTGATGGTGATCGGCGAGGCGCCGGGGGCCGATGAGGACGCGAAGGGCGAGCCGTTCGTCGGACGGGCAGGTCAGCTTCTCGACAAAATTCTCCAGGCGATTGGATTTGAGCGTGCCGATGTGTACATCGCGAACATCCTGAAGAGCCGGCCTCCCAACAATCGCGATCCACTACCCGCCGAGGTCGAGGCTCATGTGCCGATCCTCTACAAGCAGATTGCCCTCATCCGGCCCAGGCTCATTCTGTGCGTGGGCAAGACCTCGGCGACCACGTTGCTGAACCGGCCCACGTCGCTCTCTGCTCTGCGGCAGAAATTTCATGACTTCCATGGTCTGCCGCTGCTCGTGACCTATCATCCTGCGGCCCTGCTTCGCAATCCGCAGTGGAAGCGTCCGACCTGGGAGGACGTGCAGATGCTGCGACGCCGATACGATCAAATCGTGGCGGGCGGGATGGAGGTTCTGTCGTAAGGCTCACTTGAGATTTAGAAGTGCCGAGTCGGCGCGTGTCGATGCCCGTGCCGCATGCGGTTCATCCCTGTAGGTTAGATGTCGGATAACGGAGACTCCAGCACCCCCCGGCTTTCGCCTGGCGCCCGCGCCACCGACTCCGTGTCGGAGATCCATCAGCGGGCGGGGCGGCTGCCTCCGCAGGCCGTCGAGGTGGAGCAGTCGGTGCTGGGGGCGATGCTGCTCGAGCGGGAGGCCATCCCGAAGGCCATCGAGATCCTCACGGCCGAGTCCTTCTATAGCACGCGGCACCGCAAAATCTTCGGCGCGATGACGGATCTTTTCGAGCGGAGCAATCCGGTCGATTTGATCACGCTCACGGAGGAGCTGAGGAGGCGGTCCGAGCTGGAGGAGGTCGGTGGTGCCTACTACCTCACGGAGCTCACGACCCAGGTCGCCTCGGCGGCGAACGTGGAGTACCACGCCCGCATCATCGCCGAGAAATATCTGCTTCGCAAGCTCATCGAGAAGATGACCTCGCTCGTGGGCGAAGCCTACGACCCGGCGTCGGACGCATTCGAGCTGCTCGACAAGGCCGAGACGGAGATCTTCGGTATATCGGATTCGCAGCTTCGCCGTCCGGCGACGTCCATCACCGACGTCATCAAGACGACGCTCCAGCAGCTCGAGGCGATCCACGGCCGCGAGGGCGGCATCACCGGGGTCCCGAGCGGCTTCACGCGGCTCGACGAGTACACGAGCGGCTTTCAGCGATCGGACCTGATCATCATCGCGGCAAGGCCGTCGATGGGCAAGACGGCGTTCGCCCTGACGTGTGCGCGGAACGCGGCTCTGCATCCCCAATACCGGACGGGCGTCGCCATCTTCTCGCTCGAGATGGGCGCGGAGCAGCTCGCACAACGGCTGCTCACCTCGGAGGCCCGGATCGACGCGCAGGTCGCGCGCACGGGCCGGATGCGAGATCGCGACTGGCAGGCGCTCGCCCGCGCCGCCGGACGGCTCTCCGAAGCCCCGATTTTCATCGACGACACGCCCGGGCTGTCGGTGCTCGAGCTGCGCGCGAAGTGCCGGCGGCTCAAAGCGGAGCACGACATCGGCCTCGTGATCGTCGACTACCTGCAGCTCATGCACGGGACTACGAATTCGCGCAACTCGAACCGCGAGCAGGAAATCGCGCACATCAGCCGCTCACTCAAGGCGCTGGCCAAGGAGCTGAACGTGCCGGTGATCGCGCTCTCGCAGCTGAGCCGCGCCGTGGAGAGCCGCGGCGGGGACAAGCGCCCGCAGCTCTCCGATCTGCGCGAGAGCGGCTCCATCGAGCAAGATGCTGACGTCGTCTGCTTCATCTATCGCGCCGAGCGCTACGGAATCACCGTCGACGAAAACGGCAATTCGACCGAAGGCCTTGCCGAGGTGATCATCGGAAAGCAGCGCAACGGGCCCATCGGCACCGTGCAACTGGCGTTCGTCAATCAATATGCGCGATTCGAGAATCTGACGACGTACTACGGAGCACCGGATGGCGGCGGGGACGGGTTCTCGGCGCCTCCGCCTTCCGACGACGCCCCGTTCTAGGCGGCTTCAGCGCCCATCTCTTCGAGTCGGCACGTATATTCAGAGGGGACCTGGGATGCATTGCTCCCTCCCGACGGACCACCCAACAGATCGTGATCGATGATGGCCAACAAGAGATCCTCCCGACGACGATTCCTCAAACTTGCTGCGGCTACCGGCGCCGCTGCCGGACTGGTGCCGCAGGCGCTGGCCACTCAGCGCGAGACCATCCCTTACCAGCCGAAGAAGTTTGCCGCGAACGATCAGATCAATCTGGCCACGATCGGAACCGGCATCATCGGATTCATCGATACCGACACGGCGCTGATGGTGCCGGGCGTACAGCTGGTGGCCGCTGCGGATCTGTACGACTCGCGCCTCTGCCGCGTCAAGGAATACTACGGTCAGGATGTCTTCACGACGCGCGATTACCGCGAGATCCTGGCGCGGCCGGATGTGGATGCCGTCATCATCTCGACACCTGATCACTGGCACGCGCAGATCGCCATCGACGCGATGGAGTCCGGCAAGGACATCTACCTCGAGAAACCCATGGTCCAGAAGATCGAGGATGGGCAAAATGTGATCGACGCTCAGCGCCGCACGGGCCGCGTCGTGCAGGTCGGAAGTCAGTTCAAGAGCGACATCGTCTATCACCAGGCGCGCGATCTGGTGCGCTCCGGTGCGATCGGCGAGATCAACATGGTGCAGGCGCGCTATAACCGGCGGGATTCCATCGGCGCGTGGCAGTACTCCATCCCACCGAACGTGACCCCGCAGGACATCGACTGGGAGGCGTTTATCGGGCCGGCGCCGGATCATCCGTTTGATCCGATCCGCTTCTTCCGCTGGCGCAACTATCAGGATTACGGAACGGGCATCCCCGGGGACCTGTTCGTGCACCTGTTCACCGGCATAAACCATGTGCTATCGTCGAACGGGCCGGTGAGCGCGATGGCGCAGGGCGGGCTACGCTACTGGCATGACGGGCGCGACGTGCCGGACGTCATTCTCGCCCTGTACGAGTATCCTGAGACGGACTCGCATCCGGGCTTCACGCTGGCTCTGCAGTCCAACTTTGCGGATGGAAGCGGAGGCGGAACCGTCTTCGAATTCATCGGCAGCGAAGGCGCCATAAGCATAGGTGGTGGCGGGCTGAAGCTGACGCAGCGGCCGATGCGCGATCCGTCGCTGGAAAACCTGGTCGAGGGCTACAACTCGGTTCGGACGTGGTGCGAAGCAGACCGCGAAGCTTTCGCTCAGCAGTGGCGGCAGGAGCACACGGAGCCTCAGATGGCCCGCGAGATGGGAGAGGTGCGCGAGTTCAACGTGCCCGGGGGCTACGATTCGCGCTACGACCATTTCGTCGACTTCTTCAATGCCGTGCGCAACGGCTCGAAGACGGTCGAGGACAGCGAGGTCGGATTCCGTGCCGCGGCGCCTGCGCTGCTGGCGAACCTCAGTTACCGGGACGGTCGGATCTACCGGTGGGACCCGGATCGGATGCAGCTCGTCTCGTAGTACATAATCACCCGAGGCCTAAGAAGGATGGAGACGATGAGCGATCACGTATACAAGATCATCGAGCTGACCGGATCGTCGACGCAGAGTATCGAGCATGCCGTGGAAACCGCGCTCGCGCGAGCCGGCAAGACCGTGCACAACATGCGGTGGTTCGAAGTGCTCTCCACGCGAGGGCACATCCAAGATGGGAAGGTGGCTCACTGGCAGGTGACCGTCAAGATCGGCTTTACCGTCGAGGACGAATAGCTACGTCGCGAGCAGACGGCGCGCGGCCGTGACGTCCGCGAGATTCAGGCGATCATCGTAGCCGTCCGCCGTCGTGCGGAGGAGGTCTCGGAGGGCGGGATCAGGCCGGTCTTCGGTTTGAATGACATCCATGAGAACGCGAAGCAGGATGGGTCGCGCTCCCTGTTGCTGAGCGAGCTGGACCGCCTCCTTCCGATCGGCCGCCGCCTCCGTATGCCGGTCGAGTGCATCGAGCTGGCGGGCGCGGAGGCGCAGGATCTCTGGTAGGAGGAAGCCTTCCCCGTTGCTTCGATTTCGATCGACGACGGCATCGAGGAGCTCGAGGGCCTCGTCCGGCCTCCCCGCATCTCCCAGCAGCTGGGCAAGTAGTGCGCTGGGATAGGCGGTCCAGATCCGCACGCCCGCACTCTGTAGAGCATTCAAGCCTCCACGCATCTGTTCGATGGCTTCGTCAACGTCGGTGGGCGCCATGGCCCATCCCGACAGCACGCGGCTGACGTTCAGCCAGAACGGAAAACCGAAGCGGGATGAGATCACGAACGACTGCTCCGCGCTCTTGCGCGCTTCGTCTCGCAGTCCGAGGTACGTTTTGAGTGCCGCGTCGAAGACGTAGGCGAAAGCGCGGCTGAAAGGATGGTCAAGGTCGTCCGCGAGCTTCACGGATTCGCGGCTCCGCTCCATCGCCACCTCCGTCTCGCCCAGATACCAGTTGGCGAAGGCGAGATAGGATAGCGCACCGACGCATGGATGCTGAAAGGCGAGCGTAGCCGGAGGCTCCGATGCAATCGCGCGGAGCCCCTCCAAGGCCGTTTCGAACAAGTCTCGGCTCTCCCTGGCTTCTCCGCGCCAGATCAGCGAGCTGGCCCGGGCGGCCATGGCTTCATCCTGAAGGATGTGCTGTCCCGACTTGCGAGCCAGAGCCTCGAGGTATTCCGCCAGTGCGGCGCCCCGATCGTGATCCGCCAGCACGGTGTAGTAGGACCACAGCCCACGCACCACGGGCATGGCCGCGGCCGGATCGTCGACGCCGTCGGCCAGCTCCGCCGCACGCTCAAAGGCGAGGAGCACGCCGGGATGTGTGTAACCCCGGATGGGCAGCAGGGCGACGGCATGCCCGGCCTGCAGGAAGAAGGACGTCTTTCGGTTTTCAGGAGAATCGGGGAGCTCTCTGACCAGCGCCATGCCGCGCGTGAAGTAATCCACGGCCTCCTCATTCGCCCATCGCTCGTGAGCCCGCCTTCCGGCCCTGAGCCAGTAGCGCGCGGCACCCTCCAGGTCGCCCGCCCGCGAAAGGTGATGCGCAATCACATCGAGCTCCTCCTCCTCGCGCTTCTCCGCCAGGTACCGCGCGATGCGCCGGTGGTACACCGCCCGCCGGGTGCGGAGCATGGACTCGTAGGCGGCCTCCTGGATGAGGGCATGCCGGAACATGTACCGGCTGCGCGGAGGACGGCCCTCGCCGACGAGGACGTCCGCCCGGACGAGCTCGACCAGGGCCTCTGCCAGGGTTGATTCGCCCATTCGCGAGGCAGCAAGGGCCAGCTCAAAGGTGAACTCGCGTCCGATCACGGAACAGATCTGCGCAACTTCCTTGATGGGATGGAGGCGATCGAGCCGCGCCATCAACGAGTCATGGAGCGTCACGGGGATGGACAGGTCCGCGGATGCGAGGGGTACGGGCGTCTCTTCCTCTTCATCGGGGGCATGCATCTCCAGCACCATCCGGGTGAACTCTTGCACGAAGAGCGGGATGCCGTCGCTCTTCTGCACGATCTGGCCGACTACGGATTCCGGGAGCTCACGCGGCGCGGCCAGATCCCTGACCAGCATGCGGACATGATCGACGTCGAGTTTGTCGAGCGAGAGGATGGTGACGGGCAGATCGCTGGGCCAGCGAACCCGCACGCGCTCACGGGACGTCACCAGCACGAGTATTCGCCGGCCCCCGGCCCCGGCCGCGAACTGCTCCAGGAAGCCTCTGGTGGATGGATCGATCCACTGCTCGTCCTCCAGCACGAACACGAGCGGGCAGTCGTCCGCCATCTGAAGCAGCAACGTTTCGAGGATCTCGTGGGTTCGTTCGCGGATTCGCGAAGCGCTGTAGCCAGGGTTCGGATACCGGAGGTCAGCCGGCAGCGAGAGGAGGCCCGCCAGCAGCCGCGGCGCATCGGGGTCGGTGATCGTATTCTGCCGGCAGACGAACTCCACCATGTCGAGCCGTTCGTCGACGGACTGATCCGGATAGAAGTTGAAGATGCGCTGCATCCAGTCCACGATGGGATGAAAGGGGCTCCCCTGGAGGAATGGGGAGCAGCGGCACTCGATGCGCGTGTGAGCGTCGTCAGCAAGCTCTTGCCGAAAGAGATGCACCAGGTGCGACTTCCCGATGCCGGGCTCGCCGCGCAGGATCACGATGCGGGCCGCGCCCTCCTCGACGGATGCCCAGCATTCGCGGATGATCTCGAGCTCCGGCTCGCGTCCGACGGTGCTCACGCGCCGTGGCATACCGGTCAGATCCGTGGCGCCTTCCGGAAGCCGGTCGCCTAGAATCCGATAGACACGTTCGGTGTCGAGGATGCCCTTGAGCGCCTGCGGGCCGAGGTCTTCCGTTTCGAAGATGTCCGCGACCAGCCGCTGCGTGGCCTCGCTCACGACGAGTCCATTGGGGGGCGCGAGCGTCTGCAGGCGCGCCGCCCTGTTCGGCGTCTCGCCCAGTGCCAGGTGCTCCTTTCGGGTGCCGCTCCCGACCTCGCCGACGACCACGAGCCCCGTGTCGATGCCCACTCGCACGGACACGTCGATCTGGTGGGCCCGGCGGATCTCGATGCTCAGGGCCTCGACGCGCCCAATGATGTCCAGCCCTGCACGAACGGCGCGCTCGGCCTCCGCGTCGTGGACGACGGGATAGCCGAAGTAGGCCATGATCCCATCCCCCAGATACTGCGCCACGTATCCGCCGAAAGCCTCGACCGCCGCCACGCAGGCTTCCTGGTAGCGGTGGATGACGTCGCGAAGATCTTCCGGATCGAGCTTGAGCGACATCGCGACCGATCCGATCAGATCGCAGAACATCACCGTGATCTGGCGCCGCTCGGCGCTGCCTCCGGAGGTCGACGCGGAGAGGCGGGCGCCGCAATTCCCGCAGAAATTGAAGCCCGCGGGGTTCGATGTTCCGCAGACGGGACAGGTAATGGTTGAGCCGCTCATGAAGACCCGATCCCTCGGGTTAGGCAGTGGCGGATCCGTAGGGCGTGCGAGGCCGCCTCGCACGGAAAGATACGGCGGGGCAAGCCGCGCCGCTTGCGAATGCGCTAAAGGCCGTTACGGGTGATGCCGATACCGCTTGAAAGTTGCCGTCGTCCTTGCTATTAGTTAAGAGCGGCGCTCTGACATGCGATGGGGGGACGAATCGGTTTCTGCATTTCGACGAGGTTATTATGCGAAGCTCCTGGACATTTCTCATCGCGCTCCTCCTGCTTCCGTTTCTCGCACTGGGGGCCTGTAAAGAAAAGGTCGTCGGCATCGAGCTCCCGCCCGCCGATCCGGCGACGATCCTGATCGTGAGCGATTTCGACAACGAGAACGGAGGAGTCGGTCAGAACAACTGGACCGACCTGGAGCAATACAACTTAGTGGACGGCTGCATCGACCTGCATGGAAACGGACATTTCGACGTCCAGCCAGGCAACGGGATCTACATCGACATGGACGGCACCTGCAATAGGGCCGGCACGATCGAGAGCAAGGAAGTTTACCTGCTGGAGCCGGGCGAGACCTATCTGTTCGAGGTGTGGCTGGCCGGCAACAACCGTGGGCGGCCCACCGACACGATGGACGTGACCATCGGGACCGCGTTTTCGGAACGCTTCATTCTCGAAGCCAATGAGAAGTTCAGGCTTTACACGCGTGATTTTGGCGTGCCGGAGCCGACCGAGGCACGGATTCGCCTGAGGCACTTCGGCCGCGACAACCACGGCATCCTGGTGGACCTGATCCGCCTCCGCCGGGAGGAGTGACTTTCTAAGACGGCGAAAAATATGAAGCCCCACCCGCGAAGCTCGTCGGATGAGGCTTATTCATAGCCCGAAGGCGCTCCCCTGTTGAGGTGACGGGCGGATTCGAACCGCCGTACAAGGTTTTGCAGACCTTTGCCTAACCCCTCGGCCACGTCACCTTCGGTAGGTTGCGCGAGGGTTCGACGGAGGCTCGTCCCACGTCCACAAATCGGTTCCCCGAAACCGGCCCCGATGCGGGCAGCCGCTCCACCCCTGCGCGAGGACGACTCTTACCGCTTACCGGCCGCGAGGTTCACGATTCACGCAGGACTCCGGGGTGATTCACAGGAGTTCCACCGGCACACGGCGTCTGCCGCCGCCATGCCTGTCGACGGTAGCCCTGCCGGCACGGGGTTCTGGCCGGCGGATCCAGAATCCGTAATGCCGAAACTATCTGTAGTGTGGGTCTACAGGCCCAGGTCGTCGCACTGATCGTCCAGCCACTCCGCCGTATCGGGGCTGCCGCCCACGCCGGAACGGAATTCCGAGCGCGCGAGCATATCGTCGGCATTCGAATCCCAATTTCCGAACTCGACCGACCAGCTCTGGTAGCGCGGGCTGGTGGACACGCCTTCCTGGAATTCCGGCCGGGAAAGTTCGTTATCGTCATTTGCATCCCACGCGTCGAAGAGGCCGTCGGACAACTCGGCGGCGGTGACACGCTGGTCTTCATTCCGATCGAGGAGCGCGCAGCCGCCCACCGCCGCACCCGCGGCAGCACCTGCTGCGAGACATCCCGAAAGCTGAAGGGCGAGTGCGGCCGAGACGGCGAGCGTCACGAGGGGCATCACACGATAGAAGTACCGATTCATCATGGCAGTACACGTATCTGGTGAAGCATCTTGGGGATAGCGACATAGCCCGGGACCAGGCCAGCCCTGCCGCCCTACCTCAGCTCAACTTGGGCGGGATGCCGCGGTGCCTTCTGAATTGCAACGTCCGCGCGACTCACAGGATTGTTGCTCTTCGCTATGCGGATTCCGCGCTCATCCGGCGCTTTCGCATCACCGCCTTGAACCAGAGAAAACCGACGGCCAGGAAGGGCAGGAGAAAGATGACCAGACTGATGGGTCCCAGGGTGCCGTCGGGCGTCGCCTCGACCTGTGAGTGGATCTCACCGCTGCCCGCCGAGCTCTCCACGATAACGCGGACATCCCACCATTCTCCCTGATCGAATTCCACCTCCGTGAAAAAGCGCGCGCCCTTCCGCACGCGCTGCGGCTCCGCGCGGTACAGCACCTCCTCGAGCCGGCCCGATACCGGCCGGATACCGATCTGGACGGCGAGATCGTCGGGGAGGACGGCATCGCCGGCGGCCTCAAAGACGACGAAGAAGGTGCCGATGCCGATGTCGGGGTCCGTCCACACGGAAACGAGCATGGGCCCGATCTCGTGGTCGACCACGATGGGGAAGGGCGGCCCTTCGTGCGCCTGCAGGAACGGCACGAGGAGAAGCACGGCGATCGTGCCGGCAAGACGGCCTTTCCGCGAGCTCGTGCGATTCGTCATGAGTAGTAGGTGCCTGTAAGAATCAACGGCCAGAATCACGAGGCCGATCAGCTGCCCAGAAACGTCCCGCGCATTTCCATGGGCTGATAGAGCAACCAGACGGCGGCGGCGAGGAGCATCAGGCTCAAAATGGCCCACGGCACGAAAGCCCTGGCGGCTTGCTCCGGATATTCGCGCTCGGCGATACGGTAGGCCGTCAGCAGCGTTCCCACGGCGCCCAGGCCGAGAAATCCGAGCTCGAGTGGAAGCACGAGCTCCTGCGGGACGCCCGTGAGATGCCAGGCCGGTAATCCAAAGACGGTGATGCTCGCGTCCAGCAGCATTTGTTGGATGACGGGGACGACCGTCCAGATGCCGGTCAGAAAATGGAAGCTGTAATGCGAGAGCCAGATGCCAAAGCCGAGCGGGATGAGCGCGTAGGCGAAGCGCACGACGATCCCGGCCAGCCGGTCGGACGTTCCCGTCGCGAGTTTCGTGGCGTAGGCGGCACCGCCGATCAGGACGGCGGGCTCGACGACGAGGGCGACGGCGAACAGTGTGGCGAGGACGGGCAACTCAGAGGTCGTCCCCAGCAGCCCGGCGAGCCACTCCTGCACGGCGTAGACCGGGCTCACCATCCCGAAAGCATTCAGGAGGGCGCCGAACGTGAAGAGCAGGGCGAGCGCCGCCAGATCCGGCCGCCGCGAGAACCGGCCCACCCCGGACCGGCGTGGATCCCCGAAGAGTTCGCTGCCCGGCAGCCGCGCGTGAATGCCGATATTGTCGTGCGGGCACGCGTACACGCAATCCAGGCAGAAGGTGCAGTCCATGTTGCCCTCCTTCTTCGGCTGGAAGAGCGCGAGCTCGCACCCTCGTTGTAGAACGAGCGACGGCTCGTGCGCCGCTCGCGTACCCTTGATGCAGTCGAGTGTGGTACACGAGGCGCACACGTCGTGATCGCGCACGGAGACCTCCAGAGGCGAAACCGTCGATCCCACGAAATTGAACTGCCCGACGGGGCAGACATACTTGCAGAAGGAAGCGTTCGTAAAGAAGGAGTCGATGAGGAGGGCGGCCGCGAAGTAGGCCACGATCAGCCAGGCCGTCCACAGTGGCGAGCCCCAGAGGTCGAAGTATTCGTACGAGAAAAGCACGGCCACGAATAGCCCAACGGCGAGCCACTTCGACCGCAGCCGCGCCGGCCAGTGCAGAACGGGCCTGGCGAACCGGCGGGCGAGGTCCCGCACCAGGATGAACGGACACGCCATGCAGAAGAGATTCCCCGCCACGAGGAGCGCGAGCACCAGGAGCCCGCGGTAGTGCACCCAGGTGAGCAGGGTCGCCAGATTCCGCGGGGCGAGTTGCGGCCCGAGGAAGCCATGCACGATCATCACCACGGCAACGACGAGCATCACGGCCTGCATCGTGCGGCGCGAGCCGTGCCACTTGAGGAAGGCCCCCACAACGGGCAGCTCGAGCACGTCGAAGCCCCTCGTTCGACCGCGCGTCTGAACGGCCGTTTCGTCGCCTATGATGGGGAGGCTCTGCATCAAACCGCGCAATTCCCGTCACGCTTCACCGAATCGACCATCAGGGCGCGGACACACCTCGCAAATCGTGTTGCCGCTGCAGAATCCGGCCATCCGGCAGTTCGGCCTGGACGATCAACAGCCAGTCGCCGGCCATGGAGAGGCTCAGCCCGGCCTCGTACCGCCCCGGCGCCGTTTCCTCGGCCGCCGCAATGGCCGGTGCCATCCCGGGATGGGTCATGGTGGCCTCCAGCCGAACGGAGGCACCGCGAATCGGCTGCCCGTCCACACCGGATAACCCCACGGCGACGACGACGGGTCCCACCGAGGGTGGATCGGGAGCGACCTCCCAGTCAACCGCTACGTTGTCCGCCGATTCATTCGCTCCGCAGCCGACTCCAAATGCGAGCAGGAGAAGCGTAAAAGGGAGAAGCGCACGACGCGCGCCGGCGCGCGTACTACGCCATCGCGGCTCGGGGACGAATCGCACAACTGCACTGCATCTGTGACTCCTCTTCGGGCGACGGGAACAGGTGGTAGTACATCGCCACGATCATCGGGAAGAATACTGCCGCATTGTAGATCAGGTGCAGCTCGGGCCGGCGAATCCATATCTGGAGGATGCTAATCGGCACAGGCGCATTCATCAGGTTCATTCCGATCAGCACCTGGGCCTGCAGCAGCGCGTGCTCTATGTGGTGCCAGAACTGGATGCCGAATGCCACCATCCACCACGTGTAGGATCGGCCGGTGAACCCCGTCCGAAGTACCCACAGCACGACGACCATGACCAGCGCATAGCCGTAGTGGAGGGTCTCCGACGCCACCAACCACGGATACCAGTACCCCAGCAAGCCGCGCGCTTCGGGCAGGGGCATCTTCAACGCGTAAATCTGATAGGCCTGGACCAGGTGTTCAGCCCAGTGCGCCAGTACGATCGCCATGAAGATCTGCAGCGCACGCTCGTGCCAGATCGTATTGAGCCGTTCCATGAGGCTCGTCGGGCGAGCCACCACGCCGGCGGTTGCTGTTTGAGGGTGATGCATCGGTCGGCAGAGAGGTGTTCGACGAAGCGTGCCGCGGCCTGCTGAGAAAAGCGGCGCCAACACGTCAAGCCGATTGGAATATACCCCGGAGAGGATGCCGCGGCAAGTGATAAACGGCGGGAGGGCTCGCCTATTGCCCGAACCGCGGCCAGAAGACCCGGGACAAGAGAGGATGGAGTTCGCAGTGTCGCGGAGCAGAGAAGGATCGATGCGGGCGCGCCAGGAGGGAAGAGGGCGCGCCCGGCAGGACTCGAACCTGCAACCTGCGGATTAGAAGTCCGCTGCTCTATCCAGTTGAGCTACGGGCGCCTGGCGGACATCGAGCAGCCGTGTGCCTGGATTCGGGCTGGCCCTCCGAAACGTGCCGCATTCATCGCCCGTCGCCGCAGTGCCCGGGCCCTTACGTGTCGGGGCGGCCGGATTTGAACCGACGACCCTCTGCTCCCAAAGCAGATGCGCTACCGGACTGCGCCACGCCCCGAATAACGCCTGTCTACAGCCCCTCTTTCGCCGCCTTGATCTCTGCGGCGACATCCTCCGCGAGCACCATCTTCTGCTTGAAGCGGTACTGGCCGTTCGGCTTCTTCTCTGCGGACACGATCTTGGCCATCTGCCGGCCCGCGCCGCGCTGTCTCCGGACCTTGTCGCCGAATGTCTGCTTCTTTGCCATCGTTACTTGATCTCCCGGTGAATCGTATGCTTGCGCAGTACCGGATTGTATTTCTTGAGCTCGACGCGCTCGGTGGTGTTGCGGCGGTTCTTCGTCGTCGTGTAGCGTGACGTACCGGGCGCCTCCGTGCACTCGAGCGTGATCTGGATGCGGTTTCCTTTTGCTTTAGCCATGACTCAATTCCGCGATTCGTGGCGGCGGGCGGCGATAATTTGACGTCAGACGGACGAGTGGTCAGACGCGCACGCCCTGGCGCCTCGCCTCATCGATCACCGCCTGGATTCCGTTCTTATTGATAGTCTTCAGGGTCTTCGTGGAGACCTTCAGCGTCACCCAGCGATCCTGCTCGGGAATATAGAAACGCTTCTTCTGGAGATTGACGCTGAACCGGCGCTTCGCCTTGTTGTTGGCGTGCGAAACGTGGTTGCCGGTCCTCGGCCCCCGACCCGTGAGGTCGTCTTTCCGTGACATAGTTCTTTCGTCGATGTTGTGGGGGACAGCCGGCCGCGTGCCGGCAGGAGGCTGCGGCGACCGGACGCTTAAAGACGGCCTCAGATGATTTGTTTCTTCAATTCACGATGGAGGCCGCTCCACGGCGAGGGTGCCTACTCCTCGTGATGGATCGTCAAAATGCTCGGATGCGAGAAGAATTCGAACATGGTGTCCGAGCGCAGCCCCAGCCGCAGTGTTTCCAGCGGAAGGATTTCTTCGGGGCTGATGTTGCCGAGGTTTACGTTCGTGCCCAGCTGCTGGATGAACCAGACCTGCTGGGCCTTCTTGGGCGCCTCGAAGATGATGCGATTCTGATCGATGAGGTCGGCGATCTCCTCCACCAGGCCGGAGCGCACCTCGCCGTTCGGCCGGTAGAGCCCGGCCGTGCCGCTTTCGCGTGCCTCGCAGATGACCTTCCAACTACCCGCTTCCAGCTCGGCCTCGATGGCGCGAACCCATCGGTAGGGAGGCATGATCCGCTCGTTGTCTTTCGAGCCGACCTCGCTGAGCACCGTAAATTCTCGCCCGAACGACTCGATGCAGCGCAGCTTCTCGTCGTGGGGGATGAGCAGCGTGCCGTCGGAGATCTCGACATGCTCGACGCGCAGCGCGGAGAGGAGCCGCTTGTAGTCATCGAGTTGATCGCGCAAGAAGTAGGCCTCGAAGAGCGTACCGCCGAAATAGACGGGCACATCGGCGCTGCGGTAGATCTCGAGCTTGCGCTCGAGGCTCGGCGTGATGGCGGCCGTTCCCCATCCCATCTTGACGAGATCCACGTACTCGGACGCTACGTCCAGCACGTCCTCCACCTGGCGCGGAGCCAAACCCTTATCGAGCATCAACGTGAGTCCGAAATCCCGCGGCTTCGCGGGACGCTCAGGGATTCCGTTCATACGAAACTGTTTGTGAATCATCCGCGGCGCAGAAAGATGGCGTCATCCAAATTGGCGCGTGCAGTATATAAATCATTGGTCATTCGACCAAGAACCGGTTACTGGTTGCTCGTTGAGATCGCCTTAACCCGGACCCGGCGGTCTGACCTCCGCCCTCCGACCTCCGGCCTCTGACCTCCGACCTCCGACCTCCGACCTCTGCCCTCCGACCTCTGCCCTCCGACCTCTGACCTCTGCCCTCCGCCCTCCGCCCTCCGCCCTCCTATCTCCCATCTCCTATCTCCTATCTCCTATCTCCTATCTCTTATCTCTTATCTCTTATCTCCCATCTCCTATCTCCCATCTCCTATCTCCCATCTCCCATCTCCCATCCCCTCACCCCTCCACATTCACCGCCGAAGCCGGCTCGATGGACGATGCGCGAACGGCCGGATAGATGGCCGCGAGCGTGCAGAGCGTGAGCGCGACCGCCGAGACCAGCACCACATCCAGCCACCGGATGGAGACGGGATAGGCATCGATCATGAAGGACTCGGCGCCGGCGAGCGGAACGAGCGCGTAGTGTTTCTGCAGGAGGGCGAGGCCCAGGCCCAGAAGCAACCCCAGCGACGTACCCACGACCCCAACGAGAGCACCCTCCAGCATGAATATCTTCCTGATATCCCGCCGGGAAGCTCCCATGGCCTGAAGCACGCCCACATCGCGGCGCTTCTCGATGACGATCATCGTGAGCGATCCGATGATGTTGAAGGCGGCGACCAATATGATGAGGGTGAGGATCGCCGTGGCGCCCCATTTTTCGAGCCGCATGACGTCGTAGAGGGATCGCTGCAGGTCGTACCAGGTCAAGACCTCGTACCGGTCGGCGGGCAGGCGGGCTTCCAGGTCGGCTTTGATGGCGTCGGCCCGGTTCAGGTCATCCAGCCGCAGCTCGATGCCGGACACGCCGCGTTCCATCCGAAACAGCCGCTGCGCCTCCTCGATGGATACGAAGACGTGGCTCTCGTCGTAAACGGCATCCAGCTCGAAGAGCCCGCGCACCTCGAACCACATGTAGGGCATGCCGCCAAAAGCGCTGACGAGCATCCGCTCGAGAGCAGGGGCGGAGAGCAGCGCGACATGGCTTCCCGGCTCGCCGGGGCCGGGCGGCGCCAGAGCCATGCGGCGGGCGAGGGACATCCCGGCGACGAGTCCCGGGCGCCCTTCCTTTCGGTCGAGCGCAAAGCTTCCGAGGCCCGTTCGCGCGACTACATCGCTGACGCCGGCGTATGCCTCGGGATCGACGCCGCGAACGATGACGACCTTGTTCACGTCGGCGCCGCGCTCCGGCATGATCAAGGCCTTGCCCTCGACGTAGGCGGACGCATGCTCGACGTGATCGAGCGCGAGCGCCACCTCGATGAGTGAATCCGCATTGGCGATGCTCGCCTCTTCCGCGCTCACGATGCGCACGTGGGGATCCAGAGAGACGAGCAGGTTCTGGACGAAGTCGTAGAACCCGTTCATCACGGACAAAACCACGATCAGCGCCGCCACGCCGAGGGTCACGCCGGCCACCGAAATGCCGGTGATGAACGAAATGAGCGTAAATTGCCGGCGCCCGAGGAGGTAGCGCCGGGCAATCAGAAGGCGGAAATCCAACAGCTAGGAGCCGGTGAGCATCGGATTTGGGTCGGTGAAGGCTCCGTCTTCGACCTCTCTTGGGGCCTCGACATTGTCCGTGTAGGTCACAAAGCCATCACGGACCTTACGCTCGGCGACGAGGATTTCTCCGGCGGGGACTTGCAGCGTCTTGTAGGCCGTCCACTCGATGGGGACCGGGACGTGATCGGGGGGATGACTCTGAAGGTGAAAGGCCCAGCGATCGACGCGGCCCGTCGCCGCATCCACGTAGACCCAATAACGATCCCCTGGCGTGAGCCCGACATCCGCAAAGGAGAGCTGGATGACCTCCGTGCCGGCCGAGGAGGAGTCGCTCACGTAGGTTCTAGTGACTCCGGGGTCGAACATCTTGACCGGCATGAGGAGCCAGTACGTGTCGTTGATGAAGCGGACGTAGGCCTGCTCGAGCAACTCTTCGCGGCGGGGCCCCTCGACGGGTTCTCCGTTCAGATAGACGTCTCCCTCGCGGGTGTTCACGTTGAACAGCGCCACGTAGACGGTGTCCTGGCCGCCCATCATCTCGACGCGGTAGTCCCCTGTGTGGCGATCCCAGAGATGGCTCGCGCGGATGTTGCGCGTCGATTCCGTTCCGCCACCGAAGTCGAAGCGGAGATATCGAAGCGAAGCCCAGGCTTCCGGGCCGCCGAAGGCCTCGAATACCTGCATCGCCACGCTGTCGGCCTTCGTCTCCATCTCCGGGACCTCGACGGCGCCGCCCATTTCCGAGTCGCCGCAGCTCATCAGGAGGAGGATGCAGCCGGCCGGCAGTAGAGCACAGAGCCCTGTCTTGAGGAGTGAAATACAGCGGCGCATCGGCTCGCCTCGGATAGGATGGTGAGTATGGCGACAAAGAATATCGTAAGAACTTTCAACGGTCGCACGGGTTTTTCGGGAGATGACCACATCCCGCCCCTGCCTCGATCATGTTGTATCAACGATCCACGCTCCCGCTGCGAACTGCCCTCGCAGCCCTGCTGCTCGTCTCGTTCTCTTCAGTCTCCTCGCGCGCACAGGATCATCCGACCGATCCGACCGAGCGGCGCAATGAATACGGGTCCGGCATCGGATTCCAGATCCTGCTGACGAATAGCGGATTCGGGCTCGGAGGCTATTACCACCGCGAGCTGACGCGCTCCACATCGTTCATGACGGAGATCAGCTTCGGTTCGGGTAAGGACGAAAGAGAGAGCAAGTTCTTTCGATTTGGCAGCAGCTACATCCCCTACAAGGCGAACTATCTCCTGATGGCGCCGGTGCAGGCCGGCATCATCCACCGGTTGTTCCGTGAAACCATCGCAGACAATTTTCGGCCGTACGTGCAGGTGACGGCGGGCCCGACGATCGGATGGGAGTACCCGTATTTCGAGGATACCAACGGAAACGGACGCTACGATTCGAGCGAGGAGGAAACGTTCGACTCGATCGGTGCGCTGCCGAAGGGGGACTTTCGGATGGGCGTGGGCGGCACCATCGCGCTGGGGGCGCATTTTGGGCTCAGCAAACGGGTGACCCAGGGCGTCCGGATCGGCTACTCGCTGACCCACTTCTTCCAGGGGATTCAACTGATGGAGCCGCAGGTCGAGGGCGCCCAGCGCAACTTCGGCACACCAACCATCACCCTTACGTTTGGCAAGCTGTTGTAGGGTTGCTGGTTGGCTGCCGGTTAGACGTTGAAGCGGAAGAGGATAACGTCGCCGTCCTGGACTACGTAGTCTTTACCTTCGGCTCGCATGACGCCGGCTTCGCGGGCCGCCGATTCGGAGCCGTGCTTGATGAAGTCGGCGAACTTGATCGTCTCGGCGCGAATGAAGCCTCGCTCGAAGTCCGTGTGGATCTTGCCGGCTGCCGCGGGCGCCTTCGTACCGCGTTCGATCGTCCAGGCCCGCGTCTCCTTCGGGCCCGTCGTGAAGAAGGTGATCAACCCGAGCAGGCTGTAGGCGGCATGGACCAGTCGCTCGAGCCCCGACTCCTTCAAGCCTACCGAATCCAGGAAGGCCTGCCTCTCGGTGGGGTCTAGCTCCGCCAGCTGCGCTTCCAGCTCGGCGCAAAAGACAACGACGCCGGCACCCTCTTCCGCCGCAATCTCCCGGACGACGTCGACGTATTCGTTGCCGTCGGGGAGGTCGTCCTCGGCCACGTTCGCGGCGTAGAGAACGGGCTTGGCCGACAGGAGGAAGAGCGATTCGAGCCATCCGGCCTCCTCGTCGCGTACGTTGAAGCCGCGGACGGGCTTGCCCTCGGACAGATGATCCCGCACTCGCCCATAGAAGGCAAGCTCCTCGCGAAGCTTCTTGTCGCCGCCCTTCGCCTGCTTCTCCGTGCGCTCGATGCGCCGTTCGACGGTCTCCAGGTCTTTCAGCAGGAGTTCGGTTTCGATGATCTCGATATCGCGCCGCGGATCGACCGAGCCGGATACGTGCACGATGTTGGGGTCCTCGAAGCAGCGTACGACATGCACGATGGCGTCGACCTCGCGGATGTGCGCCAGGAATTGATTGCCGAGACCTTCGCCGCGGGAGGCGCCGGCGACGAGGCCCGCGATGTCGACGAACTCGATGGCCGTCGGCGTCACCTTCGCGGATCTCGATAGCCGCGCCAGCTCGGCCAGCCGCTCATCCGGAACGGGCACTACGCCCACGTTCGGCTCGATGGTGCAGAAGGGATAATTCTCCGATGCCGCGCCCGCGTCGCTGAGCGCGTTGAAGAGCGTGGACTTACCGACGTTCGGAAGGCCGACTATGCCGCAACGAAGCGCCATCTTCTCTAAATTAGACGTGAGTACAGCCCGCTATCCAGCCGTCCGCGACGACCGTTGAAAAAGACCAGCCCGCTAATCAGAGGAGGGTTTGTTTGTTCCACCATGCTTTTCGTGTTCGGGCTGATGGCGATCGGGCCTGGCGTTGTACCGGCGGCCGCTCAGCTAGCCCGAGCACCCCACATCATCGTCGGTCCCGGGCTCGTGCCCGGGCTCGGCGTCGAGCTGGGGTACGTGTCGCCGCGCGCCCTCTACACGGTCGAAGGTGTGCTCTACGGCGACGCGACACCGTCATTCGCCGGCGGCCAGGGGACGCTGCAGGTCTCAGCCGGGATCGGCGCCGCCGTTCGCGTGCTCGGCATCATGCGCGTAATCGGTACACCCGAGAACGTCGACCGTGACTTTGACGTGGGACTCCGGTTCGGCCCGAGCCTGTTCTTCACCGTGGGTGAATCGAGCCGCGCCGAAAACCCGTTCAGCCTGTTCCTCGAGCCCTTTCTCCGGTTCTCGTCGACGTTGGGGGGCAACCGGTTCTACTTCGCCGAGCTGGGTATCCAGCGACCCTTCTTGCGGGCCGGAATCTGGTTGCAGATCTGAGTGCGCGCCGCGCGCATCATCCTCGATAGTGAACCGAGATGAACTCTCGGTCCGGTAGCCGAACCGCTGTCAACCGACCCAGCATCGGGTGCGTGTGGTAAACGCATCCCGTGTCGATCATGATGAGTTTGTCGCGATTGATCGGCTCCGAATGCGGCGTGTGCCCGCAAACGATAGGTTTCTCCCACGCGAACTTCCGGGCGTGAAGGTGGGATCGCTCCCACAGAAAAACCCGCTCGTCCCCGCGCTGCAGGTTCTCGTCGATGCTGAACTCCGGCCGCAATCCGGCATGGACGAAAAAGAACTCGGGAGCATCATAGAAGAGCTTCGTCTGCCGCAGAAAGGTGACGTGGCTCTCCGGAATCTCGATTTTGTCCTTTGAGGCGCGATAGCTCTCCAGCGTCGGAATCCCCCCATTCACACGCCACATTTCGAACTCCCCCCGATCGAGGTAGTCCAGCATGAGGGCCTCGTGATTGCCCCGGAGGAAAGTGCAGGTGTGGTCCTCCCGGAGGTTGAAGAGAAAATTAATGACGCCTTTCGAGTCCGGGCCGCGGTCGACGTAATCGCCTACGAAGACCAGATGATCATCCTGCGACGGGTTGATCTGATCGATCAGCGCCTCCAGCGTTCGTGCGCAGCCGTGAACGTCTCCAATCGCGATGAGCCCCATCCAATAATTACGCAGTCCGTAGGAGGTTTACGTTAGGATGGCGTTCTGTCGCGGATGGACTGCATTCCGATCAGGCCTCGCCCCGACTTCTTCAGTCGTCCCCTCTCCTTTAGATCGAGCAGGACGGCATCCAGGATACCGTTGATGAACTGTCCGCTCTTCGACGTACTGTACCGCTTCGCGATTTCGATCGCCTCATTGATGGACACTTTCGGAGGTATGTCTTCGAAAGTCAGCATCTCGGCGATGGCCATCCGGAGGACGATGTGGTCGATCAAGGCAATTCGCGAAAGGTCCCAGTTCTCCGCATACCGGCCGATGATTTCATCCAGCTCCGGCGTCTGGTCGATGGTCCGCAGAAACAGGCTTTCGGCGAATTTGAGATTCTCACGATCCTCATTCAAGTGCGGCTTGATGAGGGTGTTGATGATATGCCGCACGTCGTCCTGGGCGATCTCGTACGCATAGAGCGCCTGCATGACCCGCTCTCTAGCCTCGCGACGGTTACTCATGATCTAGGTTCGACTCCTTCGTGCGCGGCAGCTCACAGCCGCGTGGGCAATGTACAAGCCTTTCGTCGAAAACAGGTGTTTTTGTTCGAGGCTTTACAGGTTTTTCGAGCGGTGATGATGGAAGTGAGCCGCTGACGCGGCGGTGCTGCGATGGCTCATATTCGCGAGGGAGGGGGAGGTTCTTGTGGGCCTCGACAATTACGAGAAAGGTGAGATGAGTGCGGGGATATGCTGGGGGACGGAGAGTCGTCGTGACCCGGAGTTGATCGTGGCCGAGGTGATATTTTCGCGCTCCGCGTGTCTAGTGGAAAAGGACCCTTTTCGTAGGGGCGTCCGAGGACTTGCGGAGGTGGAGACACGATGTCATCTCGCGGCATTTGCTGGAATGCTTACCCCGGGCTGATTATCGCCGGCTGCTTCGCCGGCGGGATCGGTCTGGCGCATGGGATGGATCTGCCGCTCTCGGGCGGACTCCTCCTGGCCGCCACCGGGCTTGCACCGGCCGCCGGAGCCCTGCTCGCTGGCGAAGGGAGAATCCTCTCTTCGACGGAGGTCATGATGACCGCCTCCGCCCTCGTGCTGGTCGTCGCGGCCGGCGTGCTCCGGTATCAGGACTACGTCACTCCTCGAGCAGACCACATCTCCCACTTGCCGCTGGGGACCGAGGTCGACGTGCAAGGCTGGATCGCCGATGAGCCCGCACAGAGCGGACGACTTGTACGGTTCACGCTAGTTCTAGAGCCCGAGGCGGGCGGTCCCGCTGGAAAGCTGCTTGTCTACGTCGCCGATGCCGCGCCGGGCCTCCGCACGTGTGACGTGGTCCGTGTGCGCGGCGAACTATCCGATCTCCCCCGGCGACGGAATCCGGGCGATTTCGACTACGGGGCGTACTTACGAAGGCAACGAATCTACGTGCGCATGTTCGCGGAGAGCGCCGCGGTCGTCGCGTCCCGCAGGTCCGGCCTCGCTTGTGTTGCGGCTGACGTCCGCCATGCCATAGAGCGGCGCATCGATCGCTTTCTGCTCGATCGAGAGGCCAGAGGCGTCATGCGTGCCCTGCTGCTAGGCGACAAGCGGGCCATCGACACTGCGGTTCGCGATCGTTTCGCACGCACGGGCCTGCTTCATCTACTGGCCGTCTCCGGACTCCATGTGATGGTGGTCGGCATGATCCTCTACAAGCACCTCGGGCCCATCCTTATGCGATTTCGTTTTGGATGGCGTCGCGTGGAACTCATTCGCACCATCACAACGGCCCTGCTCCTGCTGGCCTATATGGTGCTCGCCGGCGGGACGGCATCTGTCGTGCGGGCCGTGGTCATGGCTCTGCTCTTCATGATGGCGACAACGCTTCAGCGGAGCACGGATTCAATGAATACGCTCGGGGTGGCCGCCCTCCTCATTCTGGTGCTCCGGCCTGTACATCTGTTCGAGCCGGGTTTCCAGCTGTCGATGGCGGCGGTTGGATCGATCGTTGGATTGATGCCGCAGCTCCAACGGTCGTTTGCCGCGCCCGCTTCCAAGACCCTCGGGTACCTGCACTCATCGCTGTTGGTGACCACGGCTGCCACGCTCGGCACCCTGCCGGTGGTGCTCTATCACTTCGGGCAGGCGGCAATGGCCGGATTCCTTTTGAACCTGCCGGCCATTCCCATCACGACGGCGCTTCTCGTATCCGGACTCGTTGCGATCATGGCGGGCGAGCTATCGTCCGTGATGGGGACGACGATCGGCGCTTCGTCGGATGTGTTGGCCCAATCGCTGCTTACGGTCTCGGAAGTCGGTGACCGGTATGCCGGTTGGGCCCTCCTGGAATGGACCATCGATCATCCGGCCCCCATCATCGCGATGGTGCTTGGCGTGCTGGCCATCGGCCGCTGGCGCGATCCATCGCACCGATGGACGCTTCTGCTCCTCGCCGGCGTCGTAATTGTGGGACACATCTGGTTTGGGGTGATGGAACGGCGATGGATTCCGGATCTTGAGGTCATCATGCTGGATGTAGGGCAGGGCGACGCGGCCATCGTCCAATTTCCCAACGGTGAGGCCATGCTCGTGGATGCCGGCCCTCGGTCGGCATACGGCGATGCCGGAAGCGACGTCATCCTGCCCCAGATCGATCGTCTGGGCATTCGGCACCTGCACACCGTAGTGATTACCCATCCGGACAACGACCACCTGGGCGGATTGCCCGCTGTGCTCCGTGCAATGCCCGTCGGCCGCGTCGTGCGATCCGGCTTCGAGCATCCGACAGACCTCTACCGTGAAACCGGACGGCTCCTGGACAGCCTGCAGATACCGGAGCAGATTGCGCGGGCCGGCGACACGCTGCAGATCGATCCGAACGTGCGAACCTACGTCCTCTTCCCGAACGAGTGGACTATCGGGACATCCCCCAACGACCATTCGGTCGTGCTGCGCATCTCGTACGGCGCGACCAGCATCATCATGACGGGAGATGCTCCACGCGATGCCGAGCTGGCCCTCGTCCGAACGTTTCGCGATTGGCTACGCAGCGACGCCCTGAAAGTGGGCCACCACGGCTCGCGTACCAGTTCAGCGCCGGCGTTCCTTTCGACCGTCCGGGAGGGTGCCTCGCCGCCGGCTATCGTCAGCGTGGCCGAACGAAATCGATACGGACTTCCTGATGAAGACGTGCTCGAGCGTCTGGACCGTAGCGGATTTCATGTGGAGGTGACCGGCAAATCGGGCGCCGTCTGGCTTCGCTTCGATGGCCGGCGCGTGGAGCGCGTAACCTACTAGCGGAGCAACCGCCGACCCTTGGCCGGCTTCGAAGTCCGGGAAGGCCCCATCAAGTATACAGAAACATGGGGCGCGGGCAGTTTGCGAGAAGGGACGCCGTAGTCGATCCAAATGCCAGCTCTTTGATCTTTGACACGGAATGGGCTCCGGCCACGATCACGTCACACTCCATGTTGAGGGCGTGCTCTGTGATGATTCTGGCCGGATCGTCTCCGCGAATGCTCGTTTTTCTGGCCCGCAGACCGTGCTTGGAGTAGTAGGTGGCCATCATGTCAAGCATCAGCTCCGACTCCGCCTCGTTCCCGTCATGCACGTTGACAATCTCCACCTCGATGTCCCTCCCGAAGGGCAGCAGGTGCAGGAAATACTGCGCCGTCCGAGCCGACGCAGGACTGCCGTCATAGGCTACCATGACGCGCTCGGCTCTTTCGCGTGTCTCACCCACCACGAGGCCCGGGCCTGTGGCTTCCTTGACGACCCGGCTCAGCGTGTCCGTCTTATGGTCGGGACGGCCGTAAAAGAAGTGTGGCTCTCGACCCACCACAAGCAGATCGTGGTATTTGATGTCCTCCAATATTCGCCGGTAGGGGACGCCCTCGTGCACGGCCACTTCGTAGGCGACGTTCTTCTTCGTCACGACGCTCTCGAACTGGTCGATGAGTTCCCTGGCCTTGGCTCTCGTCTCCGCGGTCAGGCTTTCACGCAGTTTCTCGGCGTAGTACATGCTGCCGATTCCAGCACCGCGCGTGCCGGCCTCGATGCTGCCTGTGTCGACGACGGCCAGGCCGGTTATTTCAGCATCATATCGCCGTGCGATTTCTACGGCGAAGTCGGTGGCAACGATCGTGTCGGAGTCGACGTCCAGCGCCAGCAGGATTCTCTTGATCATGATGTCCGTTCGTTAAGATCAACCGGCGATAGGCCGGCTTACCCACAGATTCACGGCCTCTATTATATCAGATATATCTTTTAAAAGATGTAGTAGGAGGTTGTAGTTGGGCCTGTGGGAATGTGGATGAGGGGGATGTCCACGTCGCCGGCGTCGGACGTTGTTGACAATGCGAGCCTATTGCCACGGAGAAATCAACCAGAGCCGATGAGGATGCAACGGTCGGGCTCGGCAACGTTCTGGCCTAAAGGCCGAGATCTCCACGAATTCACCGCAATTCACGCCCGGGCATGTGGAAACATTCGCGAAAGTTGTACACTCCGCCTTTGGGCGTGAATTTGGGTGGGAATCGTAGTGGGGACGTGTGAGCAACCGCTTCGATGTGCACACCGATCAGCCGCAAGAGGCGGAGTACAGGATAAACTCCAGCTTTTCCACGACCTGTCCACGTGATGGGGATAAGGCCTGGGCACGGCGTGACCCCTCGCCTCCCATCGAGCACTCAGACCTCAGGGCCGGCCCAATAGGCGGAACATCTCCTTTTTATAGGCCTCGACGCCCGGCTGATCGAAGGGATTCACGCCCAGGAGGTAGCCCGAGACGGCGACGGCGTGTTCGAAGAAATAGATGGCTTCGCCGATCGTGCCGGGCGAGATGCGGTCGAGCCAGACGGTGAGATTGGGTACGTTTCCGGCCGAATGAGCTTGCGACGTGCCCTCGTAGGCCGCCCTGTTCACATCTCTCACAGTCTTGCCCAGCAGGTAATTCAATCCATCCAGATCGTCCTCGGAGCCGGGAACGCGCAGCGCGCCCTCATCATTATCGACCATCAAGAACGTCTCCATCAAAGTTCGCTGACCTTCCTGGACGTATTGCCCGAACGAATGGAGGTCGGTCGAATACTGAGCGATGGCGGGAAATAGGCCTTTTTGATCCTTACCCTCGCTCTCTCCGTAGAGCTGCTGCCACCATTCTCCGAGTCCTCGAAGGCGCGGCTCGAAGACGGCGAGGAGTTCGACGGCCTTCCCCTGTCGCAGAAAGGCGTTTCGCACAGCCGCATACCGGATGGCGTCGTTGTCGGCCGCCTCGGTCAGATCCTCGGCCGCCGCCACGGCCCCATAGAAAAGTGAGACGATATCGATGCCGGCCACCGCGATCGGAAGGAGGCCGACCGGAGTGAGTACGGAAAAGCGCCCGCCGACATCGGGCGGAATGTCGAACTTCCGATACCCACGCTCCTGATGCAGCCTGTTCAGGGCACCCTTCTCCGGATCTGTCGTGACGATGATCCGGCGGTCCGCATCGTCGAAGGTCGCTTCAACCATCTGACGAACGTAGCGGAAGGCGAGGGCGGGCTCGAGCGTCGTCCCGCTCTTCGAGATGACGTTCACGAAAACGGAGCGCCCCTCGATGTGGTCGAGAAGCTCGCGCAGGTAGGCTCCGCTGATGTGGTGCCCGGCGAAGACGATCTCGGGGCCTGTGTCACCGCCAAAGTAGGGCGTGAGCGCCTCGATGACGGCTTTCGCGCCGAGATACGAGCCGCCGATTCCGATGCAGACAAGCACGTCGGCGTCACGGCGGATTTCATCCGCGATCTCATTGATGCGTTCGAGGAGCGCATCGTTCGGTTGGAGGAGCAAATCGCGCCATCCCGTGAGATCGCCACCGGCGCCCCTCTTCGACAGGAAGGTTTCGTGTGCGAGCTCGGCATCGCGCAGGAGGCCGGAGAAAGACTCGTCTAAAAACGGCCGGACGAGCGCGTCATCGATTCGGATCATTCCATCACAGGCCGGGGTCCGTCATCCCCGAATCGTAGTCGAGGTCCCACTCGTTCGCGAGCTGAAGGATGAAGTCCTTCTCCTCCGATAGAATTTCGCCGTCGGCGCGCGCGATGTCGCTGAGATCGTGAAGGATAGTCGTCCTGACTTCCTGTGGCAGGGCTCGCTTGAGCACGTTGACCGCCTCGCGAACGCGATCGGTATTGGCGCCGTTGAGATAGGTCAGCGTGGCCTCGCGGATCACATGATCGATAAGCTTGGGATCCTTGTCGGGCTGCCATCTTCGCAGGCTCGCCGAGATCTGGCGCGCCTCGGCCGGGTTCAGATCTTCATCCGCCCCGTGCGCAAGTCCGAGATAGAGAAGCGCCAGGTCGTGAAGCAGAGTGAGTGTCAATTGGCCTTCGCTCATAACATCTCCACCAGTATTCTCGACATGCGGGCTTCCATTCGCTGACCGGAAATGTATCGAGAGGCCATTTCTGGCAGACTCGTGCCGGTCGCAATATCACTAGACATAAGTAACGGTCTACTTAATAAAGGGTGCCGGTCCTCGATATGAAATCGGGGGCGTATCGGATCCGTTGCATACACCGCTCGTCTCACGGCGCCATGGAGACCCGCCCACAGACCAGCATGCTTTCTTTTTACTGCGCGACGCGGGAGGAAGCAAGCTCCATTGCGACCACTCGCAAGTCATCCTTCGGCGCAAACGGGGTGGTCTTCGCCAGTCTCGAAGAGGCGCGCGACTCTTGCCGGGGCCCCATCCTGGTGATCGACCGGAGCATGGCCGCCGAGGGTGCCTCCAGCTTTACCGCCGAGGCGGTCCTCAACCTCGACCCATACATGGAGCCGGAGGCGGTGACCGCAGCCGGCGGCTTTCTGACTCGACGCGGTGACGGCGGCCTCGAGATCCTGCTGATTTATCGGCGCGGTCGATGGGATTTGCCGAAAGGAAAATGCAATGCGGGCGAGAATATCCGCTCCTGTGCCCGTCGCGAAGTGGAAGAGGAGATCGGCATCGATGAGGTGCGGTTGATCCAACCCCTTGGGTCGACCGTGCACGGCTATCCCGAGGATGGCCGATTCTGCGTCAAGACAACCTACTGGTTCGAGATGGCGACGGATGCGGAGTCGTTCGTGCCGCAGGCCGAGGAAGACATTGAAGATGTGCGCTGGATGGGCTGGCAAGAGGCGCGGCAACAGGTAGGCTTCGAGACGCTCCGCCGGCACATGGACACCGTGGCCCACCTGATCGATCGCGGACCACACCCCGAGTTCCAGACGTGAGCGAAACGGGTGCGCCATATCGTCTGATCGCTGCCGTGCGCCGGATGCTTCAGTTCGCCGCACCGTATCGCCGCCGTCTGGCGGTTGCCGTCATCCTCACGATGGTTGGCTCCGTCGTCTGGCTCGCCGTTCCGATGGGCGTACGAGCGCTGATCGACGCCGTCTTCCAGGCGGACGACCAGTCGCTGCTGAACCGCATGGCGTTGATCCTGCTCGCGCTGTTCGTGGCCCAGAGTGCGCTCAGCTTTGGCGGTACCTACCTGCTCGAATGGACGGGCGAGCGCGTCGTCGCCGACTTGCGCAAGCGGCTCTACGAGCGCATGACCCGGCATGACCTGCGCTTTTTCGCGAACCAGCGCATCGGGGATCTCACGTCCCGGCTGACGAACGACGTGGGATCGATCCGCACGGCCGTCACCTCTGCGATGGTGGATCTACTCTCGCAGTCGCTCTCGTTGATCGGATCCATCGCCTTGATGGTGCTCCTGAACTGGCGCCTGTCGGCCCTGATATTCGTGATCGTGCCGGCGGCCACCCTGCTTGCGCGCTACTTCGGCCGGCGCATCCGGGCCCTGTCTCGCGACATCCAGGATCGCCTCGCCGACACCACGGCCATCGCCGAAGAGGCCCTAGCGGCCGTGCGCGTGGTGAAGGCGTTCGCGCGCGAGGAGCACGAAGTCGGCCGGTACGGCACGTCCGTCGAGGACCTCTTCCACACCTCGCGCCGCACCATCCTCGAGCGCATCCTCTTTTCCACCATCATCGGGTTGCTCTTCTTCGGTGCGCTGGTGGCCATCTTCTGGTTCGGCGGGATTGAGGTGCTGGCCGGGCGGCTGACGGCGGGCGATCTCGTCGCCTTCATCTTCTACGCCTTCTTCATCGCCCGAAGCACGGGCGGGATGGCACGCCTGTACAGCATTTTCAACACGGCAGCCGGTGCGTCGGAGCGGATTTTCGATTTGATGGAGACGGAGCCGGCCATCCAGGATCGAGAGGGCGCTCGGCCGCTGGGACGCGTCTCGGGAGCGGTGACGTTCGAAAACGTTTCGTTCCGGTACGATCCCGACGTGCCCGTCCTCCGTGACGTCGGCTTTGAGGTAGCTCTCGGCGCCACGATCGCGCTCGTGGGGCGAAGCGGGGCCGGCAAGACGACGCTCCTCAATCTCATTCCACGCTTCTACGAACCGGACGAAGGGCGTGTGCTCGTCGATGGCGTCGACGTCCGTGACGTGACCCTTCGTTCCCTGCGCGAGCAGATCGCCGTCGTTCCGCAGGATGTCTACCTGTTCAACACCTCCATCATGGAGAACATTCGCTATGGCCGCCTCGAGGCATCTGACGAGGAGGTGATCGAGGCGGCCATCGCGGCCAATGTAGATGAGTTCGCCACGCGACTGCCGGACGGATACGATACCGTTATCGGCGAGCGAGGCGTGAAGCTCAGCGGCGGGGAAAAGCAGCGGCTGTCGGTCGCCCGCGCCATCCTGAAGGATGCCCCCATCCTGCTGCTCGATGAAGCCACATCATCGCTGGACTCCGAGTCGGAGGCGCTGGTGCAGGAAGCCCTGGAGCGTCTGATGTCGGGGCGAACCACCTTCATCATCGCGCACCGGCTCTCGACCGTTCAGCACGCGGATCGCATCCTTGTTCTGGAGGATGGGCGGATCATCCAATCCGGCACGCACGGCGAGCTTTCTTCGATCGAAGGGCTCTACAGACGGCTCGCGTCGCTCCAATTCGCCGTCGAAGCATAGCCTGCCATGGCTTTCATGTGCGTGGCTAGCGACCCGGCGACACTTCGCCAGTCGTAGCGCCGCACGGCGAGATCCCGCAATGCTTCTCTGTAATCGTCCGTGTGCTCCAGGGCACGGGGGACGTTCTCCACGATGTCGCAAGTGGTATAGCGCGGATCGTGCCTGAGCCGCATGAGCCGGCCGATATCGTCGGGCACGGCTTCGGCCGCCACGTCGAGGCTCGTTCCCATGCCGGCGTAGTCCGTGCCGATCGGAAAGCATCCGGATGCCATGGCCTCGGGGACCACGAGGGGGGCAGCCTCCTTGACGACCGACGGAAAGATGGCGACGTCGCAACAGGGGAAGAGGTGGCAAAGAAGATGATGCTCGAGATACCCGGTGAAGATGACCTTGTCGATCAGATCGGCACATGCGGCTCGCTCGAAGTAAGCATCGAGCAGGTCGCGTCTTTCCAGATTGTGCAAGAAGTGGATGGGCCGTTCGAACGGGAGGCGTTCCTCACCTTCCACGGCGCCACCCCACTCGAGGATGTTTCGTGCGAGGCGCCGGTGGCCGTCGGCAAGGGCGTAGACCAGCGCCTGGAGTGCGCCGCGGAGATTGCCTCTTCCCGCCACGATGAGCCGGGCATTCGGGCGCCGTTCGAGGATGGCCGGAAAGGCCACAATGAGCGCAGGCAGGCCCTTGTATCCGATCAGCTTCCCGACATACAGGATGATGTCATCGGAAGTCCAGTCGATTCCATCCAACCGCTTCTCGACGGCCTCGTCGGGCAGCTTCGGCGGGAAATCACTGAATCCGGCCAGCAATGCGAGCAGCTCGTCGAGCTCCAGGTCTTCTCGAAGGCCCTCGTGGAGGGCGCGCTGCTGATCGAGACGGCAGCCGCGGGGTGAATCCGCCATCGCATCCTTTAGCCGACCGATGCTCTCCATGCGGGCGGATCGCGGGATCACCTGGAATTGCCGGGTGTCGACGCCGGCACTGGCCATCACCATCTTCGCTTCGGCGTCCGTGATCTCCGGGAAGACGGACTGAATGCGTTCGCGCATCTCATCGCTGAGCAAAAAGATCGTGTGCGCATCGGCAAGGGCCGCGCGGGCGAGCTCCCGCATGCGTTCGTCGTGCTTGACGACATACTCGATGGCGCTGCCATGCGGCATCACGCCGAATGGTACGCCGGCGGCCCGGCACGCCCGGTGTACGGCGACGGCCATCAACACCACATGATTCACGTGCACGGCGCTGATGTCGTGATCCGCCAGGATGCGGCGCAGCGTGGCCTCGTTGCGCGCCACGTAATCGTCGAGCTTCTCCCGCGGAAGGTCCAGGATGGAGGCCATGGACGTGACACCGGGCGCCGGGCGGACATACGTCGGAAGGATCTCGAGTAGGGGCCGATGCATGATGCAGCGTCCCCGGAACGGGACATTCCTCCGAAACAGCAACGTGGGCTCGCCCGACGGATCGTAGGCGTGCGCTTCTGCGATGAAATCGAACTGCTCAGGGCGGTTTTCCTGACACACCAGGTGTACGGTCTCGCCGAGTTCGCAAAGCCCGCGTGCGATGGATCGCGTCCACTGGTTGCTACCCGATCCAGTCAAACCGTAGCCGTGTACGAGGCAGAGCATGGTGTAGGCCGGTGTTATGAAGCGTGCAATATAGCAGGCCGACGCAACGACCTTCCAAGGTTTCCAAGAACGTCACCGCAGCCCTACCCCACACAACAACTCCCCCGGAGGGCTCGGGTTGAACCGAAGATCTTTCGAATGGAGAGCGCAATATGGAAGGGTACCCTTGGCAGAAAGTGGCGGTGGGACGGATCGAGCGGGTCAGGGAGCGGCTTCGTGATCGCCGCACCCGGCCCATTACCATCATCCTGTTGACCGTCTGTGTCGGGCTCGTCGGAATGCTGGCCTATTGGATCGTGCTGCTGACCGAGCTGCCCTCGACGGACGAGCTGGAGAAGTCACGTTTCGAGCAGGCCACGGTGGTATACTCGGCCGACGGGGTCGAGCTGACGTCCTACCAGGACAAGAACCGCCGGTGGGTGACGCTGGACGAGATTTCGCCGTGGGTCGTCCGGGCGCTCATCGCAACGGAGGATCACCGGTTTTACAAGCACCACGGAATCGATTTGTGGCGGACGGTCGGCTCCTTCTTCCGGACCCTGGCCGGCGACGTTCAGGGCGGATCGACCATCACGATGCAATTCGCCCGGAACGCCTTCCCGGGGATCTACGACGATTGGATGGTGACCCGGAAGATCAAGGAATGGATTACGGCCGTCAGGATCGAGTCGATGTACGACAAAGACGACATCCTCGAGATGTACCTGAACACCGTGCCCTTCATGTATAACGCGTTCGGCATCGAGGCGGCCGCGCAGACCTACTTCCAGGTGCCCGCCTCGGAACTCAACCCGAAAGGCGCGGCGACGCTGGTCGGCATGCTCAAGGGCACGGCCTACTACAATCCGGTGCGGCATCCGGAACGGTCGCACGAGCGGCGGAATGTGGTTCTCGAGAAGATGGTCGAGCACGGCTACCTCGAGCCCGAGGAGTTTGAGGAAATGCGGGACGTGCCCTCCACGCTCAACTTCAAGCGCCTGAATCGTGCGGAAGGGTTGGCGCCACATTTCGCGGAGTACCTCCGGCAGTGGCTGGATGATTGGGCCGAGCGCTACGACATCAACCTGTACACGGGTGGTCTGCGCGTGTTTACGACCATCGATTCGCGCCTTCAGGAGGCGGCGCAGTCGGCCGTCGATGAGGTCGGGGATCGTCTGCAGGATGCCGCGAACCGAACGGTGGGCGTGGAGCGATTCTGGAATGGGTATCCCGAGAATGTAAACGCGATGATCCGGCGTACCGTGCGCTACCGCGAGATGACGGATGCGGGACTCGATGACGGAGCCGCCATCGATTCACTTCGTGCGGATGCCGCCTTCGTCGACAGCCTGAAGAACCAACTTCGACAGGTGCAAATCGGCTTTGCCGCCATGAACCCGTCGAACGGCCACGTGGTGGCCTGGGTCGGGGGGCGCGATTTCGGGGAGGTGCAATACGATCACGTGGCGATGTCGAAGCGACAGCCGGGTTCGACCTTCAAGCCGTTCGTCTACGCGGCGGCCCTGGGGAGCGGCTTCTCGCCCGTGTCCCTCGTGCGCGATGAGGTCGTGACCTACGTGGATCCGGACACCCGGCGAAGGTGGTCACCTCGGAATGTGGGGTCTGCATCAGGGCAAATGATCACGTTGCGAGATGCGCTCGCCTACTCCAAGAACACGGTGACCGCGCAGCTCGTGCAGCGCGTCGGCGCGAGCCGGGTGGCGGATTACGCGCGCCGGATGGGCATCCAGAGTGAGCTCGACGTGGTGCCCTCCCTTGGGCTGGGCACGAGCCCCGTATCGTTGCTCGAGATGATTGGCGCCTATGGGACGCTGGCCAACTATGGCCATTACAGAGAGCCGATCTTCGTCACGCGCATCGAGGATCAACGGGGAAATGTCATCGCTCGGTTCAGCGGCGAGAGCCGCAGCGCGATTCCATCGACCGTCGCCTACTCGGTGCTCGACATGATGCGCGGTGTGGTGGACTACGGCACGGGAGTTCGCATCCGATCGTACGGGGTACGGGGCGACGTGGCTGCGAAGACGGGTACGTCGCAGAACGGCGCCGACGGCTGGTTCATCCTGGTGCACCCCAACCTGGTGATGGGGTCATGGGTGGGCTTCACAAGTCCCTCGATCTACTTCCAGAGCCGGTACTATCAGCAAGGCGCGCACACGGCGCTGCCGGTCGTCGGGCAATTTTACCGGAATGCGCGCCGTGTCGCCGACGATGTGCTTTCGACCGAAGCACGGTTCCGCCCCCCGGCCGGGTGGGTAGAGCCACAGCCCCCCGACACGTCTTATCATGACGCCGAAATGCGCTATGCGGCGTATTTGGACTCCATCGGGGTCGTGCGCGATTCCCTTCGCATACGGTCCGACAGCCTTCTCGGCGATCCATTCGATGAGGATGACCTCGAGGAAGATGGATCCGAATACGAGATGGAGGAACCGTACGAGGATATCGAGGACGTCGAGACGGCAGATTCGCTCAACCGAGCTCAGCGAGTGTTGGAGGATGTCGACATCCAGACGCCCGATGGCTCGGATGATGGCGAGGACGAGGAGGGGGGTTAAGCCTGTCCGTTCTCCATTCAGACAATCGCGATTCGCCTAGTCCGACTAGGGCGATCATCCCAGCTGAAGGGCCAACTCGAGCAGCTCATCCACATCGAACGGCTTGCTCATGTAGGCCGTGAACCCCTGCTCGAGAAACTTCTCGCGGTCGCCCGGCAAGGCATAAGCGGTCAGCGCCACTACCGGCGTCTCGCGATACTCCGGGAGCCGGCGAAGCTGTTTCAGGAGCGTGACGCCATCCGGCCCCTCTCCCAGGTGGATGTCCATGAGGATGAAATCGAACTGAGCTCGGCTCGCAGCTTCGAAGGCGTCGTTGGCATTGCCGACGACGGTCACATCGAAGTGCTCCTCCAGCAGCTCCAGGAGCAGGTGCTGCGTATCCACGTTGTCCTCCACGAGAAGGATGTGATGTGAACCGGTGGACACCGCCGTCTTTGGGCCATCGTCGGAGGCCTGTTCATCCAGGCCTGGGTCATCGAAAGCGTCCGCTCCTCGTGGAATCCGGACGCAGAACGTAGAGCCTTCTCCCTTGCGGCTGGACACCACGATCTCGCCGCCGAGCAGCTCGACGAGCCGCTTCGTGATGGTGAGGCCCAATCCGGACCCGGGATGCGACCGATCCGTGCCGTAGCTCTCCTGCCGAAACTCATCGAAGAGGTGGGGGATGAACTCCGGATCGATCCCGATTCCCGTATCCGACACGGTGCAGACCACGAGATCGTCCTCTACGCCAATGCGGAGAGTCACCTCTCCATCATCCGTGAACTTGATGGCGTTTCCGATGAGGTTGTGGAGGATGCGATTCAGTGCGGCGCGGTCGGATTGGATGGTGGGTGAATGATCATCGCCGTCGAGCTCGACGAGCACCCGGACGCCCTTCTCGCGGGCGATGGGTGCGAGCAGGGCCACGACGCGGCGCGCTTCGGCCGCGACGTCGATCTTCCGCCGCTCGAGCCTCATCTCGTTCGACTCGAGCTTAGCCAGGTCGAGGACGGAATTCAGCATCTCCAGAAGCCTTCGGCCGCTCTCCTCGATGAGCTCCGCAAATTCGCGATGCTTCTCGGGCAGCTCTTTGGCGAGCACGGTGGCGAACCCGATGATCCCCGTCAGAGGGGTGCGGATCTCGTGACTCATGTTGGCCACGAAGGCGTTCTTGAGGCGAATCATCTGCTCCGCCTCCTCTTTGGCGCGGATCAGTTCTCCAGCCGTCGTAATGACGGAGACGTGGAATCGCTCCGCGGATCCGTCTACTGATTTCTCCGAGAGGCCGAAGAGATCGGCCGGGAAAACGGATCCATCCTTTCGGCGGAGCCTGAGACGAGCGGATTCGCGGGCACAAGACTTCGCTACACGCTGCAGGTAGTCGCGGAATTCGGCGACGTCAGCCGGGAATACCAGGTCACTAAAATGTTGACCGATGAGGTCATCGATCTCCGTGCGGAAGACCTCTGAGCCTGCTGCGCTCACATCTACGACATGGCCCGCCTCGTCCAGTACGTAATAGCCAACGGGCACAAGGTCCAAGGCCTTGTCGTGCATCACAACTGAACTGATTGTTGGAAATGCCGCGTGAGTTGGCCAGGCGCACGCACTGCATCAAAAACCTAAATAAAGCTTGAGGTACGTGTAGGTTCGTAAGGTTTCACGGCGGAGTCGTGACGACATGGTGAAAAGACCGTCCAGAATTACCTACTCCGCGCTCCAAAGGCGTTGAGCGGCGTCGAACGAGGCGGCGGCCCTCCTCCATCGATTCCCGGGCGAGGGTCTGCTATCTTTGTCCAGGCCTTCCGATGCAGACATGACGATCCACCTCCAGATTGCCGCACTAACCGCTCTGGCTTTCCTTGCCGGCTCCGTTGGCCTCGCCACGGATAGCGTTGCCCAGAGGGCCTCGACGGAGCCGTACTCACGGTTGATCGTCTCTGCCACGGCAGGATGGGACCTGGGCCAGGGCCGATTTCAAGATCACTGGACGACGGGGGTGACGCCCGGCGCCCACCTGCGAGTTCCGGCACGCATCGGAGATCTGGAATTTGGCGTGGGTGTAGCTAGAAACTGCTTTCAAGCAGGGCCGGAGGCTGATTTCTGGAGTACGCTCCTTCAATTTGGATGGGGCCATTCCCTCGAGCTGGTGGATCGACTGATCGTCGAGGGTACCCTCCACGCCGGAATGTACCTTATGATGTTCGACGAGCAGCCCATCGGGTACGCCCGCCGCGAAAGTGAGCTCATGCTGGGGGGCTCGATCGGCGCGCGCGTCCCGGTATCGAGGCAGGTGCGAGTCATGGTTCGGACAGGAATGCTGCGCGTCTACACGTCGACGCCGATCGACATCGTTCACGTGACGGGTGGATTGGCGCTGGTGCTCGAAACGCCGGATTGGCTACGCCCCCTACTCCGGTGAGAAGCATCTTGGGGATGGAGGTGCCGCCGACGTACTCGATGATCCCGTCTGTCGGGCTCTGGCTCGCCATGATGTGGCTGGTAGCGCCGGCACTCCTGGCTGTAGACGCCCGCGCGCAGCAGACCGAGCGATACGGTGCCGAGCAAGTGATCGATGGGGACGAACTCCGCCGCAAAGGAATTACCCGGCTGGCTGAGGCATTGCGCTACGTGCAGGCCGCCCGAGGCGCCACCGTCGACGGATTCGGGCATCGATTTCAGTTAAATGGGCTATCGTCTTTCCACGAGCCGGGACCCGCCGTTTACGTGGACGGCCATCTCGTTGAGCTGGGGCTTCTGGACACGGGCTCACTCCACCTCATTGGCATCCCGGTGGAGGCCATCGACCGCATCGAGATCGTCGCGAAACCTGCCCTCATTTTCGGCACTTTTGCCGGACGGGGCGCCATCCACATCCACACGCGCCCTGTGGTTGATGGGGCTCGCGTCGAAGCGGGGATCACCTCGACTAGTGAGGTCGGAGATCCGGGTCCGTTCGCTTATGTCGACGACGTTCCCAACGTCGACACGCAGGGCCCGGATTTTCGATCTGTGGCGGAAGCCGGCGGCGAGCGAGCCGGCTTCCGCGTCGCCGGCGCTTTCCAACGTCACTATCTGACGCAGCCGCCCGTCCTGCAGCGGGTGGTCCGGCTCGATCCGATGCACAGCCCACCCAGGAATGAGATGATTTCTCCGGTGGTGACGGCCTCCTGGGACGGGTCCGGTTTCGGAGCGCGCATCGTGGGTCTGGCCGCCGCCGGTCGACTGTATCCGTACCTCCCGCATGCGTCGGCCGAAGTCGCGACGCGCTATCGCGCGGCCAATGTCTCTGCGCTCCTCCAGCACAATATCACGCGCCGGACATCGCTGCGGCATCAGATCTCCGTCGTGGGTTTGTACGCGGAGAATCCCGCCGGCGGAAGCATTCCGCTACAATGGGATCGGCGGAGCCTCACCCTGAACTCCGCTATCGGTCGAACGCTTACGCGACGCGTCGTCGTTCTGGGTGGCACCGCGCGCTTCGATCGCCTTCCGGTGGACGAAGTCGGCCGGTTTACCGGCGCGCTTTACGCCGCCATTGCTGGTCGGATGTCGGAGACGGTCGAGTACCAGGGCGGGGGGATGCTCACAACCGATCTCGACCATTCTGCCCTGAAGGCGTACGCCGGCATCACCGTCCAGCCCGATCGCTTCCATCGCGGCGATTTCTACGTCACCATCATCGAGGATTTGCCGCACGAGCAGAACATCGTCGACGATTGGGCGCGCCGCGGTGCCGGCATCCCGGAATTCCCCGATCAGGTTTCGGGGCCCGATGACGCGATCGTCGTGCGAGCGACGGGAGATGCCGAATGGACGTGGACGCCCAACCGGCGCCACGCGGTTGCAGCGGGAGTTGGAGTTCGCGTTGCCGCCGACACCTACATCTACGATCGATCGATCAGTCTTGGCGATCGACGCCCGCTTGTGACAGAGCTGACCTACAGATACGCTCAGGGCACGCTCGCCATAGCCTGGATGGAATATGCCAGCAGGATGCTTCCCGGACGCCAACGACTCTACGCGCACGTTCAGGGAGTTGTCTCCGGCGATGAGCCGTTCCACGATGTGTGGCGCGCCGTTCCGAGCCGAAAATTCGGTCTATCCATCTACGGACCGTTCGCTCCTGATTTCGAACTGGAGGCTTCGATTGTCCGGCAATCGGGCGCGTCCTGGCTCGAGTATGCCTCGCTCGACGGGGCGGTGCCCGACCTTCGCTCGGCTACGATGATGGATCTCTCCGTCTACAAGCGTCTGTTGGCTGGACGTCTTCACTTGCGCCTGACGCTCGCCAATCTACTCCGGGACACCGCCCGATACCATCCGCTCGGAGACGACTTCGACATGTCGATTCGCTTCGATCTTCTCGTGGAATTCGGAACACCGCGCTAAACACGCTGGAGCGCCGACCACTCGCTGGTTACCTTTGAATCATGAAGCCCGTCCTCTGCAACTACTACGTCACCTACCGCTGTAACGCGAAATGCGGCTTCTGTGATATCTGGGAGCAGCCGTCGCCGATGATCGCCATCGAGGATGCCCGGCGCAATCTGCATGATCTCAAGCGTTTGGGGGTTCGCATCGTGGACTTCACCGGGGGCGAACCGCTCCTCCACTCCGATCTTGCCGAGCTGCTCCAGCTCGCAAAGGAGTTGGGCTTCATCACGACCGTGACTTCGAACGGGCTTCTGTATCCGAAACGTGCGCGAGAGCTGGCCGGACTCATCGATATGCTGCATTTCTCGATCGATTCCTCGCGTGCCGAGGAGCACAATGCCTCGAGGGGTGTGCGCTGCTTCGACAAGTTGATGGAGTCGATCGATATCGCGCTCTCGCTGGGCGAGCGCCCCGACCTTCTCTTCACGGTCACGAACGAAAACGTCCACCGCCTCGAGGAGATCTACGAGACCATTTCCTATCCCAACCGGCTCATTCTCATCATCAATCCGCTCTTCGAGTACAATCAGCTCGGCGCCGGACTGCGAGATGAGGTGCTGGCTCAGATGGAGCGGTTTGCACGGAAGCCTTACACCTACCTCAACAATGCCTTTCTGACCTTGCGCCGTCGAGGCGGCAATGACCCCGACGACCCCGTCTGTCGCGCCGTGTCGACCTGCGTCGTGATCTCTCCGTTCAATGAGCTCGTGCTACCGTGCTACCACTACGGCTTGGAGCGGCTGCCCATCGAGGGCCGGCTTTTCGATCTATGGCAGTCCGATACCGTTGCTCGGCACCGCGAGATGGAGGGCCGCCATGAAGTCTGTCGCGGATGCACCATCAATTGTTATTTCGAGCCGAGCTTCGCCGTTTCTCCCGGAAGCCGCTTCTTCTGGGAGAGTCTGCCGTCAAAGATGCGCTATTCGTGGACGAAATTTGTGATGCAGCGCGCGGACATTTCCCGTGGCTCTCGCGAAGCCGTGCTCCCGGCCCCTGGCAGAGCATCTCCTCCTGATCACGCCGGGCTGATCCGAACGTCCTCGACCCGAAGCTGAAGCCGGCTTATCCCACGCCATGTGTTTTCGTGCACGCTATAGGCGATATCTATCGGCAGGCCTTCTCGTGCGCTCTTTTCGAGTAGGGGAAGCCGGTGAGCGAGACCAAAGCCGACGGCCTCCATACTGCGGTTCGAGCCGTTCGCAACGGCGAACTTCACGTGCTTGCCGTCGCGCCCGATCGTTCCACATCGACCCCTGAGCCGGAGCCTGTTCGACTGAAACAATGGGCGGTCGTTCATCGGTCCATGCGGGGCGAACTGTTTCAAGACGGCCCAGAAGCGCGTATCGATGTGGTCGATGTCGGCGACGGCGTCGATGTGGAGGACGGGATCCAGAAGCTCGGGTGTGATGGCCTGCGCGACAGCTTCATCGAAGCGGCGTTGGAATCGATCAACATTTGCAGGCTCCAACGACATGCCGGCGGCAAAGTCGTGTCCACCGAATTCCAGGAGGAGGTCACGACACTCGCAGAGCGCGTCGAACACATTGACGCCATTAATGGAACGGGCCGAGCCTTTCGCAACGCCGTTGCTCGTGCCCAGGAGGACGACGGGCTTGTAGAATCGCTCGACAAGGCGGCTGGCGACGATGCCAAGTACGCCGAGATGCCAATCCTCACGATGGAGGACGATGCTGTGCCGGGTACCGGATGTGATTTGACGCTCGGCCAGGCTTTCGGCATCTTTTAGCACCGCCCTATCGAGATCGCGCCGGCGTTTGTTGAGGCCCTCGAGCTCCGAGGCCAGATGGTGGGCCGCGGCAAGGTCATCGGCCAGCAGCAGTTCGACGGCTTTCTCGGCGCTGCTCAGGCGGCCGGCCGCGTTGATCCGCGGCCCGATCGTGAACACGACATTGCTCGCGGATGCCGTGGCGAGATCCAACCCCGCCAGCTCTGCCAGTTTTTGCAGACCCGGCCGACGTGTGCTCCGCAGCATCTGCAATCCGAAGTAGAGCAAGACGCGATTCTCTCCCTGAGCAGGCACGATGTCGCTTGCGGTGGCGACGGCGACGAGATCCAGATACTGATTCGCCTCCTCCGGCGAGCGGCCCAGCTTTGCGAGGACGGCTTGTACGAGCTTGAAGGCGACGGCGCACCCACACAGCTCTTTGAACGGATAGTCGCAGTCGTTCCTTTTCGGATCCAGAACGGCGGCACAGTCCGGGAGCTGCTCTTTAGGGGTATGGTGATCGCACACGATCAGATCCAAACCCAGGGTTCGCGCATGGGCGGCCTCCTTAATCGATGTGACGCCGCAATCGACCGCCACGATCAGATCGGCCCCGCGGGCGGCGGCCCGATCCATGCCGCTTGTTCCCAGTCCGTATCCGTCATCGAAGCGATCAGGAATGAAGTACGAGACCTTCGCGCCCATCGAGCGGAGGGCAGAGACGAGCAACGCGGTTGCTGTCGTTCCATCCACATCATAGTCACCATAAACGAGGATCTGTTCACTCCGCTCGATCGCTTCCACCACGCGGGCCGCGGCCAAGTCCATGTCGGCCATCGAGAACGGATCGTGCAGGGTGTCGAGAGACGGCCGGAAGAAATGCCGCGCTCGTTCAAACGAATCGATCCCGCGCACGACGAGTGCACGCGCCAGCGCCTTAGGGAGGTCATTGAGCGATCGGCTAACCTCCTCGACCAGAGGGTCCGGTGCATAGGGCCGTAGGATCCACCGGTAATTCATTCAGCTGCGTCTCAGCTCGTACTCGCTCCGAATGCGTTTCAATTAAAGACTAGAGCGGCCCGGTGACAGCTATGTGTCAGTCGAGGTTGACGTCGCTACAATCGAATAAGGGCGCATCGCGCTCCGTCACTCGTAACCGTTCGCACCGGCAAGGAACCGATGAAAGCCCTCTCGATATGGAAGTGTCGGCTGATCCGACGCCTATGTGTTCAACGCGCGCGGCTTTGTCGTGCATTTACAGCTTTTGCGTCCCAGATTCGATCCAGCGACCGCCTCATCCTGTTTGCCCTCTGGCTGATGGTCTTCTCCGCCAGCAGCCAGGTGATCATAATCTCCCCGATCCTGCCTCGGATCGGTGAGTCGCTCCATGTCCCGGAGGCCCTTCTCGGGACGCTCATCACCTCGTACGCGGTGATGCTGAGCATCTTTGCGTTGCTGACCGGCCCTATCTCCGACAAGATCGGACGGCGGCGCATTCTGTTGATCGGGACGGGTTTCATGTCGGTCTCGTTGGCGCTCCACGGCATTGCCGACACGTTTCTCTCACTGCTGACGGTGCGTGCGATCGCCGGGGCAGCAGGGGGAACACTGAGCGGTGCGGCCGTGGCCTACGTCGGGGACTATTTTCCGTACCATCGTCGCGGATGGGCGAACGGCTGGGTCATGAGCGGCATCGCCGTTGGTCAGATTATCGGCATCCCGCTCGGCACGCTGCTGGCGCAATGGTTCAACTTCCGCTGGCCGTTTCTCGTCTTCGCCGTGACGATGGGCGGGGCGTTCGTGCTGATCTGGCGTGCCGTCCCCCAGCCTCCCGTGCAGCTGGACGAGCGGAGGCTCTCCGTGAGGCGAGCGGTGATCGACTATATCGCGCTGTTGAGGCAGCCGGAGACGGGCGCGGCATCCCTCGCTTACTTCTTGATGTTCTTCAGCGTCGGCCTCTACGTGGTCTACCTGCCGACCTGGCTGGAGCAGTCGCTCGGCATCACTGGTGAGGCCATCGCCACGTTGTTTCTCGTCGGCGGTCTGGCGAACGTCATCACCGGACCGATTGCGGGCCGGCTCTCCGATCGGATCGGGCGCAAGCCACTCGTCATCTGGTCGTGTCTCGGCCTTGCCGTCGTCATGGTGCTCACGACGTTTCTGGTCGTGAACATGTGGATGGCGTACCTTCTCTTCTCCATTACGATGGTGATGGTCGCGATGCGAATCAGCCCGTTGCAGTCGCTCTTGACGGCGCTGGTCATCGACGCGAAGCGCGGAATCCTGATGAGCCTCGCCGTGTCGATCGGGCAGATCGGCATCGGAATAAGCGGCGCACTGGCCGGCCCGGCCTTCACCCGGTTCGGCTATGTGAGCAATACGGTAATGGGTGCGATCGCGATACTGCTGATGGCCATCCTCGTCGCCTGGAAGCTTCCCGAGCCCGGCGAGCAGCCCGTTGGCGAGAGCGCGGAAGCCGCGACCCCCACGACCGTCGAGCTCACGGCAGAGTAGCCCTGTCCGTTGAAATCGCCCAACCAATAACCAGCAACCTCATGGCGCGCCGCCTCGGCGACATTCTCAACGACCTATTCGACAAGCTCGGTATCCGGCACGAGCTCGATGAGGCGACCGTAGTCGAGACGTGGGCGATGATCGCCGGCCCCGAAATCAACGCCTACACGGAGTCGGCGTGGATTCACGGCAAGAAGCTCTTCGTCAAGATTACCAGCGCGGTGCGCCGGCAACAGTTGCATATGCAACGGACGACGCTTCGAGATCGGCTCAACCTGGAGCTCGGCCGGGAAGTGGTCGACGAGATCCTCTTCCGCTAGTCTTCGCGGCTCATCTGGCCGGATCAATCACTCCTCGAACCTCCGGAAGGCCACACTCGTGTTGTGGCCGCCGAACCCGAACGCGTTGCTCATCGCCACAGTGACCTCGCGCTCCTGCGGCACGTTGAACGTATAGTTCAGGTCGCACTCCTCATCCGGGTGCTCGAAATTGATGGTCGGCGGGATGCGATTGTGCACGATGGCCAGGATGGCGGCGATGGCCTCCACGGCACCGGCCGCACCGAGCAGGTGCCCCGTCATGCTCTTCGTCGACGACAGGTTCATCCGGTAGGCATGCTCGCCGAAGACGCGCTTGATGGCCTTCGTTTCGGCCACGTCGCCGAGGGGCGTCGAGGTGCCGTGCATGTTGAGGTAGTCGACTTCCTCGGGTGCGATGTCGGCATCTCGCAGGAGCGACTGCATGGCGAGTGCGGCCCCCGTGCCTTCGGGATCGGGCGCGGTAATGTGATAGGCGTCCGCCGACATCCCGACACCGATGATTTCCGCGTAGATGCGGGCGCCGCGCCTTCTGGCATGCTCGAGCTCTTCGAGCACGATGCATCCGCCTCCCTCACCCAGCACGAAGCCGTCGCGGGTGGCATCGAATGGCCGGCTGGCCCGCTCGGGGTCGTCGTTTCGCGTCGAGAGGGCCTTCAGCGCATTGAAGCCGCCTACGCCCAGCTCCGTGATGCTGGCCTCACTGCCGCCGGATAGAATCAGATCGGCCTGTCCGCGCTGGATGAGCAGGAAGGCATCCCCGATGTTGTTATTGCCCGTGGCGCACGCAGAAACGATACAGTAGTTCGGGCCGCGAAAGCCATACTGCATCGAGATGTGGCCGCTGGCGATATCCGGGATCATCATCGGGATGAAGAAAGGTGAGATGCGGCGTGCGCCATTCTCCAGGTAGTTGGCCGTCTGATCCTGGAATGTCTGAAGTCCCCCGATCCCGCTGCCGAAAATGACGCCGGTTCGATCGCGAACCTCCTGACTCAGATCCCCATCCAGCCCCGCATCGGCCACGGCCTGCTGGGCAACCACCAGGGCGTATTGCGCGAAGCGATCCAGCCGGCGCACAACTTTCTTGTCGAGGTAGTCCGTTGGGTCGAACTCTTTGAGCTCGCAGGCGAACTTGGTGTCGAACGGCTCGGTATCGAAATAGGTGATCGGCGCCGCACCGCTGACGGAGCGCATCATGCCGTCCCAGAAACTCTCGACCGTCAGACCCAGGGGGGTGAGCGCACCCATTCCGGTAACGACGACTCTTCGTCCGCTCTGCATGGTGGGGTGGGATTTCGGCAGAAGGGCAAAATGCCCGACCCAGGCGTGGATCGGGCGGGGGGGACCAGCTACGAGGTCTTCTGCTGGAGATAGTCGATGGCGTCGCCGACCGTCGAGATTCGCTCGGCGTCTTCGTCGGGAATCGTGATGTCAAATTCCTTCTCGAATTCCATGATGAGCTCCACGGTGTCGAGAGAATCGGCCCCAAGGTCGTTCGTAAACGAAGCGTCGCGGGTTACGTCTGATTCCTCCACGCCGAGTTTCTCGACGATGATAGACGTGACTTTCGCTTCGAGATCGTTCGCCATGCTTAGCCTCCTGGTGTTGCGATAAAGGTGCGTCGACAGCTCCGAGTGCCGCCGACGCGTCCGAGAATAATTCTCAATTCGTGTGATCCTGAAAAACTACGGCAGCACCCGTGCAGAATCAATTTCAACCATGGTGCGTGCCTCATGCCACCGGCCGGCGCCACGAGGGGCGTCCTACCGGGGCGGTAGATCAACGCGGGTTGAGCGTCAGTTTGATCCCACCAAGCGTTAAGGATGTGCGAATAAGACCAGGCCGCCGAGCCCAAAAAACGCTTTTCTCTGTTACGCTCTCTGTCTCGAGCTCCTTAGCGGCCCCGTATTGCGTTCTCAAGTGCATTGAGTATAAACCATCGCGAATCTATCTTACCCGGCCGACGTTCGAACGCACTTTGCCGGCTCTCACCTCGAGGCATTATCGCGGGTGGCGGCTTTCTCCTCACCTTTCCTTTGTAACCTCCAACGTAATGTCCTATCTGTTCACGTCCGAGTCCGTCTCCGAAGGACATCCCGATAAAGTCGCCGACCAGATTTCTGACGCCATTCTGGATGCGTTGCTCGAGCAGGATCCGCGGAGCCGCGTGGCCGTCGAGACTCTCGTTACGACGGGGCTCGTCGTGCTCTCCGGAGAAGTCACGACGAAGGCGTACGTCGACGTCCAGTCCATCGCACGCGAGGTCATCCGTGACATCGGTTACACGGATCCGTCGCTTCGGTTCGATGCCGACTCATGCGGCGTTCTCAGCTCGATTCACGAACAGAGCCCCGACATCAAGCAGGGAGTCGATCAGGATGCCGGACTGCACACGGACCAGGGCGCCGGCGACCAGGGGATGATGTTCGGCTATGCCTGCCGCGAGACGCCCGAGCTGATGCCGATGCCCATAACGTACGCCCACGCGCTCGTCCGCGAGCTGGCCAACATCCGGAAGAACACGGAGCTGATGCCTTACCTCCGGCCGGATTCCAAGAGCCAGGTGACCATCGAGTATGAAGACGACCGGCGCACGCCCCGCCGCATCCACACCATCGTAATCTCGACGCAGCACTCCGAGGACGTCACCCTGGAAGAGATTCGGCAGGATGTGCAGCAGTACCTGCTTCCCCGCGCGATCGATGAGAGTTTGATCGATGATGATCTCATTCTGCACGTGAATCCCACAGGCCGTTTCGTGATTGGCGGGCCGCATGGCGATACGGGTCTCACGGGCCGAAAGATCATTGTAGATACATACGGCGGCAAGGGTGCGCATGGTGGTGGAGCCTTCAGCGGCAAGGATCCGTCTAAGGTTGATCGGTCGGCTGCATACGCCGCGCGGCACGTCGCCAAAAACATCGTCGCCGCCGAGCTGGCCGAGGAAGTCGAGGTTCAGCTGGCCTACGCGATCGGCGTGGCCGAGCCAGTCTCCATCGACGTGCAGACGAACGGCACGGGCGTGCTCCCTGATCATCAGCTCGTGCGCGCCGTCCGCGAGACGTTCGACTTGAGGCCCGCCGCCATCATTCAGCGGCTCGATCTCATGAAGCCCCGCTACCGTCCCACGTCCGTCTACGGACATTTCGGCCGCGCCGAGTTTACGTGGGAGGCTCTTGACCACGTTGAAGCCCTTAAGGAAGCTACGCGACAGCTTGCGTAATCGGGTCGAGCGTGCAGACGCATCCGGCCGGCTAACATAGACGCGGATCCGATTCCGCTGGATGGGCGTCGCGCTCGCAGTGGGCATCGAAGTTGCCCGCTGCCGGGTCGAGCGTGCCAATCGGATCGCATTCCTTTCTCGGACATGTCCAGGGTTCTGGCTTTTGCCCTGACGGCTCTCCTTCTATCTCTTGCGCAGTCAGCCACGGCGCAGCAGATCACCCTGCGCGATGCCGCCATCGAGATGCTCCGGGCCGACCTGCGCGATCGCGTGATCTCGACCGATACGCTACTGGATTTTCCGACCTACCGGCTGTCTCAGGGGCGCCTCGACCGGCAAGCCGGCGTCTGGCGTGCGCGATACCGGATCGACGATCGCGTGCCGGCGGGACTCGGCTCGGGCGCCGCGGCGCTGAGCCACATCGCCCGGTCGGCCGAGGAGTACGGTGTGCGGCGCCCGGATGAGCACCTGCGCGTCGAGCGGGTCGTGGAAGGCCGATACACGCGGCACGTCGCGCTCCGTCAGACCCTCGCCGGGGTCCCGGTATATGGCCGCCGGATCAAGGTGAGTCTCGACCGCACCGGTCAGCCGACGATGGTCATCAACGGCTACGAGCCGCACCTGGATACGGTAGCCGATTTCGATCCGCGCCCGGTCATTGGGGCATCCCGCGCCATCCGCATCGTTCAGACGGCTTCCGAGCGCGGTCTCCACGTCTCCGAACCGGAGCTCGTCGCCTATCCCTCCAAGCCTCCTCGACTGGCCTGGCAGATGACGGCCCGGTTGGATGCGCTGCCCATCGAGTACGAGGTGCTCGTCGACGCCCGCACCGGCGAAATAATCCGCATGCTCGACATCACGCTGCACTCGGACGGCTTCATCAGTAGAGAAGAGCTCGATGCGCTCCTTGCTGCTGAGCCTACGCCGGCCGTAATTGGCGCGCCGTCGACGTCGGCGATGCCCGGGCAGGACGCGTCGACCACCGCCGTCCAGATGGTCGACGGCATGGGCTGGGTGTTCGACCCGGACCCGGTGTCGTCCGCGGGCGTGGAGTACGGCGGCGCCTTCGTGGACAACAACGACGCCGACCTCGACGTCCTGACCAATCAGCTCTTTACCGTCACCTTGCGGGATATTGCCCAGGGCCCCGATCAGCTCTATCGTCTCCAGGGGCCCTTCGTCATCGTAGACGGTTCCTCGAGTGCCTACACACCTCCGGCCGAAGCGGCGCCTGACGCCTTCACCTATACGCGCGCCGACGATCGATTCGAGGCCGTCATGGCGTACTATCATATCGACAAGAGCCAGCGGTACGTTCAATCGCTGGATGTCGGATTTCCTATCAAGGAGTCGCCCATCCGCGTCAATCCGCAGGGGCGATCCGACGATGAATCCAACTATTCCCCGAGCGAGAACCTGATTCGCCTGGGAACCGGCGGCATCGACGATGCGGAGGATGCCGACGTCATCTGGCATGAATACGCCCACGCGTTACTGTACGACACGGCGCCGGACATCCCTCTCGGAAACACCGAAGGCGGCGCGTTCCACGAGGGGTGGTCGGATTACTGGGCCGCCTCCTACTCCCGGTACCTCTCGGAGGAAGACGAGCAGATTCCACCGCACAACTGGCGGCGCCTGTTCAACTGGGACGGCAACAACGGTTGCTGGATGGGGCGTGACGTCGATCACCCCGGGCGATACCCCAACGACCTCTACTATCCCACCGAAGGATGTGTAGGCGCCCGGTACCAGGAGGGCCTGCTCTGGGCGACGACGCTGATGGACATCTATCCCCTCGTCGGGCGCAACGTGATCGACCGCCTTAGCCTGGCCTCGCACGCCTACCTGGGTGCGCCGTTCTCCTTTACGGATGCCGCCGAGGCGCTCATTCAGGCCGACTACGACCTGTACGGTGGCGAGCACACCAGCATCTTGATCGAGCAACTGAGCGCGCGAGGGTACATCGACGAGGGCAGCTATGGGCCGGTCATATCGCACGAGCCGCTCCCGCACACCGAACAAATCGAAGGCACCGTTTCCATCGAGGTCACGGCCATAGCGTCGACGGCCGCCGTCGACAGCGTGATCGTTCACTACGGCCTCGAGGGCCTCCTGAGTGGGCGTGCCGTTCTCGAACACGAATCAGGCGACCTGTACACCGGCGAGCTCCAGCTCCCGGGCGAAGCCGGCACCGTTTCCTACTATATCATGGCCATCGATGAAGAGGGAAGACGCCGCGTCCTTCCCGTCGGTGCGCCGGCCGAGCTATTCTCCTTCGACATCGGGCCCGATCTGATCGCGCCGACCATCGTGCACGATCCCCTCCAGCAGATCTCAGTCATCGGATGGCCTGTGGACCTCTACGCGGAAGTCCACGACAACCTTGAGGTGGACTCCGTCTGGGTGGAGTTCGTGATCGAAGTCGCCGATGGCACTGTCGCAGGCAATGACGCCTTCGGACTCACCTACGACAACGAGCTCTACGTCGGCAGATTCCCGGATGACGCCGGGCCGATCGAGGAAGGGGGCGTTGTCTCGTACCGGATCGTAGCCCAGGATGCGGCGGCGTCCCCGAATACGACGATTTTGCCGGAATCGGGCATGTTCCGCGTGCCGTTCGTCGAACAGGGGGTGCTGCGCGTGTTCGACTTCGAGGGCATCGTGCAGGGCGAAGAAGCGACGGGCGTGTGGGAACGCGGAGAGCCCACCTTCGGACTCGAGGTGGCATGGTCGGGCTCTCGCGTGTGGGCCACCGATCCGGACGACGCCTACCCGGCCGGGGCCCAACGGTCCACGCTGACACTGCCGGAGATGAATCTGGCCGCATTCGACGAGGTGTACCTCATCTTCTGGCACTGGTACGATTTCGAACACGATGGCGTGCAGGCCCCCGCCACCTTTTACTCCGGCGCAGCGCTCTGGGACGGCGGTAACATCAAGGTGTCGACGGATGGCGGGGAGACGTGGATCGTTGCGAATCCATTGGATGGCTATTCGGGCATCGTCAGTTCGGCGTACGGCAATCCGTTGGCCGGGGAGGAGGCGTTCGGCGGATACAGCTTCGGATGGCGGCGGGTCATCGTCCCACTGCCGGGGGCGGAGTCTGTGAGGATTCGATTCGACTTCGGAACCGACCAGGGCAACCAGCAGCAATCGAAGTTCTTTGCGGGATGGTACATCGATGACGTGATGATCACGACCATCCTTCCCGATGACTCGACGCCGCCCGAGGCGCTGCACGTCCCGGAGGCATTGATCGTCAGAACCCAGACCGAACAAGACCCGCCTTTCATTACGGTAGAAGCCCTCGACGACACCGGAATCGAGGCGGTCCTGTCCGAGTTCGTCGTTATCTCCGATGGCATCGAATATAATGGATCAACCCGCCTGGCCATGGCCGAAACGGATCCACGCGTGTTCACCGGGCCCGTGACGCCCTTCGGCTCGTTTGCTCCCGGCGACCAGATCCGCTACACGATTCTAATTCGGGATTTCGACGGAAACGAGGTGCGCTATGGCGATCCGTTCCTGGTGGAGTACCGATCGGAAAGCATGATGCAGGCTCTCACGAGCGCCACCTCGACGGGCGCGTGGGCGCGACAGGGGGCGGGCTGGCGGGTCGCGACGACGGGCGGGTCGGCAACATCCAGCCTGATCATCCAGCCGTTCGTGCTCCCGGAGAACGCGGAATCGACGGACTTCATCCTCGAGCACTCTTACCGGCTGGGGGATGGCCTGGGAGGTAACGTTAAGTTGTCCATCGATGGCGGACGGACCTGGAGCGTGCTCGAGCCGGCAAGCGGGTACCCGGCCTTGCTGTCATCCGATCACCCCATGAGAGGCGAGGCCGTTTTCTCCGATTCGTCCGGAGCGAGAACGAGCACGTTCGATCTATCGGCGTATGGCGGACAGGAGATTCGTCTTCGGCTCGATCTCGCGCATCCTCGCGAGCTGGCAGCCGGCGAGTCGTGGACCATCCAATCGGCGGCTTTTCGGTCGCTGTCTGCGGATCCCGAGGTTACGACGGTCTACGACCTGAAGCTGCATGCCAATTTCCCGGATCCGGTCGTACATCGAACCACCATCACGTACTCGATCCCTGAAAGGATGCCGGTGCGTCTGTCGATTTATGACATGCTGGGCCGCCGGGTGTCGATCCTCCGTCATGCGAACCACGATGCGGGAATCTACACGTTAACCTTCGAGCCCGACGGTCTGGCCGCGGGGGCCTACTTGATTTTTATGGAGACGCCGAACGGAACGCAGACCGAACCGATGGTTGTGCTTCGTTGAGCCCGAATCGCTGCCGATGAGCGATCGCACCGGTGATCGTCGGCTTGAATTTTTGACACACTCGGGAGCAAGCCCGCGGGTGTCTTTGTAGCTTGTGTCTTTCGAGATATCTACATCCATGAAATCACCCCGCAACGAGACGCGTACGATGGACCATAAGGAGGGGGCTTACAAAGTTCGAGACCTGAATCTGGCCGATGCCGGCCGGCTGCGCATTGAATGGGCAGAGAGCCGGATGCCCGTGCTCATGCGGCTTCGCGAGGAGTATTCGCGGTCGCAGCCGTTCAAAGGCTACCGAATCGCCGGCTGCCTGCACGTGACGAAAGAAACGGCCGTGCTCGTCGAGACCTTCGCCGCCTGTGGTGCCGAGGTGGCGTGGTCGGGCTGCAACCCGTTGAGTACGAATGACGAGGTTGCGGCCGCGCTGGCCAAAGCCGGGATTGAAATCTACGCCTGGCACGGCCAGAACGTCGAGGAATTCTACTGGAGCATCGACCGCACGCTGGACAAAACGCCGCACCTTACGCTCGACGACGGGGCGGACCTCATCTTCCGGGTCCACCACAAGTATCCGGAGATGGCCGAGCACATCATCGGCGGAAGTGAGGAGACCACCACCGGCATCCATCGCCTTCGGGCCATGGCCGATGACGGCAAACTGCTCTACCCCGTCTATGCCGTCAACGATGCGGAGACGAAGTGGGATTTCGACAACGTCTACGGTACGGGACAGAGCACGCTCGACGGCATCCTGCGCGCTACGTCCGTGTTACTCGCCGGCAAGAACTTCGTAGTGGCGGGATACGGGCATTGCGGCCGTGGGGTGGCCATGCGTGCCAAGGGGATGGGCGCCAACGTCATCGTGACCGAGGTGCGGCCGACCAACGCTCTCAAGGCAACGCTCGAGGGCTGCCGTGTGATGACCATGGACGAAGCTGCCGAGATCGGAGACATCTTCGTGACGGCAACCGGCATGAAGGACGTGATCCGTGGCCGCCATTTCCTGAAGATGAAGGATGGAGCCATCGTCTGCAATACGGGCCACTACGACGTGGAGCTCAATCTCAAAGAGCTGGCCGAGCTCTCCACGGATGCACGCCTGCTACGGGAGTCAAACCGCGAATACACCCTCGAAAATGGCCGGAAGATCTACGTGCTGGCCGACGGGCGCCTCGTGAACCTCGCGGCCGCCGAGGGGCATCCGTCCGAGGTGATGGATATGAGCTTCGCCAACCAGTTCAATGCCCATCTGAACCTCGTTCAGGCTCACGAACGGGGTGAGCGCCTGGAAAACAAGGTGATCGACCTGCCGGAGGAGCTGGATCAACATATCGCCGGCATCAAGCTGCAGACGATGGGCATCCAGATCGATAAGCTGACGTCGGATCAAACCTCGTACGCGACGGACTACTCGGCCGGCACATAGGGGAAGGGTTCACACATCCCACGTCAGAATATCCTCCTCCGACTTCTCACGCGTCTTCCATTCCTCGGCATCGGGAAGGGGGTCCTTCTTTTCGGTGATGTTGTAGCCCATATCCCGCCACTGGTTGGCGAGGTACTCGTTCCATTCGCGATAGTGCGCCCATTTTTCGGGCAGCTCGTCGTCCGCAAAGATGGCCTCCACCGGACACACGGGCACGCACGCGTTGCAGTCGATGCACTCGTCCGGCTGGATGGCGAGAAAATTCGGGCCCTCGTAGAAGCAGTCGACGGGGCAGACCTCCACACAGTCCGTGTGCTTGCAGTTGATGCAGGGCTCGGCGACTACGTAGGGCATACTTCTTTCCTAATCTGGATGATGTTGGTCTCTCCGGGATCGTCAAAATAAGGTACGGCCGCGGCCCGTAACAAGCGCTAGAACCAGCGAAGCTCCCAGGGGTAATGAAAGGACTCGGCTTCGATCCACCAACGATATTTCAATGCCGGAATCGCTACAGAGGATCGCATTGATCGCTCATGACGGCAAGAAAGCCGACATGCTGGCGTTCGCGATCCAAAACAAAGAAGTGCTCAGCAAATTCGAGCTCGTCGCCACGGGAACGACGGGGAAGTTGCTCCAGGAGAAGACCGGCTTGAGGATTGAGCGATATCTCTCCGGCCCGCTTGGCGGCGACGTTCAAATCGCGGCCCGCGTCGTCCTCGGGGAAGTCGATGCGGTATTCTTTTTTGTCGATCCGCTCGACAAGCACCCGCACGATCCGGACATCCAGACGCTGATGCGGGCATGCAACGTCCACAACGTGCCTCTGGCCACCAATTCGGCGACCGCGGAATTCATCCTCAGCTCCCACACACTCGTCGAGTCGGAACCGCGCATGGCGTGAGCGCCTTGTGACGAACCGCACAATTCGGTGCGCCGGCGGGAAAGGTCGGCACGGTCGCCGGTCTAAGAAAGCCAGCGAACCTCATCGCTTCACTGAATTTCCGACCCAAAGAAGAGGAGGAGCATCATGGACAGTGCCCGTGAGCAGAGAATGGAAGGAGGATGGAAGCGGATGAAAGGCCGCCTGAAGGAGGCCTGGGGATCGCTTACAGACGACGACCTGGATAAACTTGAAGGAAAGCGGGATCAGCTCGAAGGACTGATCGAGCAGCGGACCGGAGAGACGCGTGAGAACATCCGACGCGAGCTCGACCGTCTCTCCTCAGAGACGGAGTATCGGTTCTAGCGAGCCGAGATTTTGCCTAGCACAGCGCCCCGGTCTGGACTGCAGGCCGGGGCGTTTTCATTGAGGGCCCGGAGCTGCTGGATGTTGCGCGGCCGGCCATTGCACGTTCACTACTCGAAGAGGGGCGCTGGCCTGCCGGGCATGGGGAGGCCAAAGTGCCGATAGGCGCGCGCCGTGGCTATCCGGCCGCGCGGCGTGCGCTCGAGAAAGGCTTCCTGGATGAGGTACGGCTCATAGACCTCTTCGATGGTTCCAGGGTCCTCCCCCACGGACACGGCCAGATTGCCGAGGCCCGTCGGGCCGCCGCCGAACTTCTCGATGAGGGTGAGCAAGATGCGCGCATCCATCTCGTCGAGGCCGTGCTCGTCGACGTCGAGCGCATTTAGCGCCCGGTCGGCGATCTCGCGCGTGATCGATCCATCTCCCTCCACCTCAGCGAAGTCGCGCGTGCGGCGTAGGAGTCGGTTGGCGATACGTGGGGTTCCGCGGCTGCGGCGCGCGATCTCCGCGGCGCCTCCGGCATCGATCCGCAATCCCAGAATGCGTGCCGAGCGCTCGACGATCTGTTGCAGCACGCCCGCCGTGTAGTAATCGTACCGGAAATCGATCCCGAAGCGAGCCCGGAGCGGCGCCGTCAGCAGGCCCTTCCGCGTGGTCGCGCCGATCAACGTGAACGGCGGCAGGGACAGCTTCACGCTGCGCGCGTTCGGCCCGGAATCGATGATGATGTCGATCCGGTAATCCTCCATCGCCGAGTAAAGATACTCCTCGACGACCGGACTCAGGCGGTGGATTTCGTCGATGAAGAGGACGTCGCCCTCCTCCAGGTTCGTGAGAAGCCCGGCAATGGAGGCCGGCTTTTCAAGCACGGGCCCGCTGGTCGTCTTGATCTTCGCCCCCATCTCGTTGGCGATGATGTAAGCCAGCGTAGTCTTGCCGAGGCCCGGTGGCCCGGAAAGCAGAACGTGATCGAGAGTGTCCCCGCGCCTGAGCGCGGCCGTCATGAACACACGAAGATTGTCCTTGATCTTTTCCTGCCCGATGAAATCGTCCAACGTGGTCGGACGGAGGGCCTTCTCGAGATCCTCTTCGAGGGTATGGATGCGAGGAGACAAAACCTCGCTCGGATCGGGGGCGTTCATACGTTCCATTCCTTCACGGGTCATCCCGACTTCCGGGTCTTTTTCGGCGTTCAAGATACGCGCCGCAGGCGACAAATCCGGAACCAACTACCGGGCGCCGTGGGGCCGATGAGTCCTGTCGCCGCCCGATCATCCACGCGGGTGATCGTCCCGTCGGCCACAATTTCGTTCATCCTAAACAATTGTTCTTTTTGCAAATAACACTATACGAACGGTCTTCGTTTGACAATAGCAGGGGGCTGCTCTACGTTTGAGGCACTATGTTTGCGGTAGATGATGTACTCATATCCGACGACCTGCTGGGCGCGCCGTTCTGCTGTAATCTCAGCGCGTGTCTGGGTGCCTGCTGCGTGCAGGGGGAGTCGGGAGCACCCCTGGAATCCGAGGAGCGGTTTGTGCTGGAGGAGTCCCTACCAGCCGTCCGCAAATACCTCCGTCCCGAAGCACTCGAAGTGATCGACAAGAAAGGCGTCTGGGAAGAAGTCGGAAAAGGCGAGTATGCGACCACCTGCGTCGATGATGCGGAGTGCGTATTCGTTTGTTATGACGGCCCGGTTGCCAGGTGCGCGCTTCAGCTAGCGTACGAAGAAGGGCGACTCGACTTCCCGAAGCCCATCTCTTGCCACCTTTTTCCCGTCCGTGTGGAGAAGCTTGGTGAGATGGATGCCTTAAATTACGAGCGAGTCAGCCTGTGCAATTCCGCCATTCGCCGTGGACGGCGAAGCGGAGTAGAGCTCGTCGACTTCCTGCGTGTACCGCTTACGCGCAAATACGGGAGTGCCTGGTACGAGCGTTTCAAGGAGGCCTGCAGAGTGCGCTCACACGACCTCCAGACGTCGTGATGAGCAGAGGATAGTGGAGTCGATATGCTAAACCTCCAACAGAAACAGCAGCTTCAGCAGAAGCTATCGCCGCAGCAGATCCAGTATATCAAGCTGCTGCAGCTGCCGACGCTCGCCCTCGAGCAGCGTATCAAGGCGGAAATGGAGATCAACCCGCTCCTCGAAGAGGGCGACGACGAAGAGGAGCTCGAGCTCACCGACGAGCAGCAGGAAATCACCGACGAGCTCGAGGCCGGTACCGACGCGAGTGAGACCGACACGCGCGAGGAAGAAGGCGACTCCGATGAGGAGTTCGACTGGGATGAGCTGCTCAACAACAGCGACGACCTGTACGGCTACAAGGCACGCGTCGATCGGAGCAGCGAGGAGGACGATCGCGAGATGCCGATGCCGGCTCGCGAGACGATGACCGAATACCTGCGCAGTCAGCTCGCCTACCTCGACCTGACGGAGGATGAAGAGGTCATCGCCGAGCAGATCATCGGGTCGATCGACGAGGATGGCTACCTGCGCCGCTCGCTGGAGTCGATCATCGATGACATCATGTTCAACTATGGCATCATGCTCACGGAGGATGATGTCGAGGCGGTGCTCAAGAAGGTTCAACAGCTCGACCCGGTAGGTATCGCGTCGCGCGATCTTCAGGAGTGCCTGCTCGTCCAGCTGTATAGCATGCCCGAGGATACGAGCGGGCGCGAGACGGCCATCAAGATGCTGGAGAATGCCTACAAGGCGTTCACGATGAAGCATTTCAGCGCCATCATGAAGAAGCTGGATGTGGATGAGGAGGAGCTGAAGGAGGCCTACGATCTGATCCAGCGGCTGAACCCGAAGCCCGGCGAGGGCGAATTCACGGCCCAGCAGAACTACATCACGCCGGATTTCACCGTCCGCTACGTCGACGGCGAGTTCATCATCACGCTGAACAGCCGTAACGCCCCGCAGCTCCGCATCTCGCGACAATACCAGCAGATGCTGCAGCAGATTGCCGCCGACAAGAAGCGGGAGGACACCTCGCGGAACGGCATCGACGAGGAGACGCGGAAGTTTCTGAAGAACAAATTCGAGTCGGCGCGGTGGTTCATCAACTCCATCAATCAGCGCCGCCACACGATGACCAAGGTGATGCAGGCCATCGTGGAGTTGCAGGAGGACTTCTTCAAGTACGGCGAGGGGCACTTGCGGCCCATGATCCTGAAGGACGTGGCCGAGATCATCGACATGGACATCTCGACCGTCAGCCGCGTGGTCAACGGAAAATATGTCCAGACCGATTTCGGCGTCTATGAGCTGAAGTACTTCTTCTCGGAGGGGCTGTCCACCGAAAGCGGTGAGGAGGTCTCCAACAAGGAGGTCAAGGCCATCATCGAGAGCATCATCGAGAAGGAGGACAAGACGAAGCCGCTTTCGGATCAGAAGATCGCCGACATGCTCGAAGAACGCGGATTTCAGATTGCCCGCCGAACGGTAACCAAATACCGGGAGCAGCTCGGCATCCCCGTGGCGCGGCTACGCAAGGAGATCGTCCTCGAAGGACAGGATTAGGTCTGGCACACATTTTGGAACGGCTTTCCAGGGGCGCACAGCCGCCCGTCACCCTTCAAACCTGGAGAGCCGCCATGAACTTCACTCGGGACATCACGCCGGATGAGCGCCAAGTCGCGCCGGCCACCCCTGCTCCTCTAACGCTTCTCGCTTCCCGCTACATCGTCGGCGAAATATCCGATGCGCCCTGGATGTCCATGATGTCCCTTCTGGATGACAGCGGCACGACGGCGGAGGAGCGCCTCGCTCTCGCTAATTTCCTGAACGACGCTTTTTCCGATCTCGGGCCGACGGCGGTGAAGGTACCGGCTCTCGTCGAGGTGGATGAGCTCGTAGCCCTGCTCCGCGCGGCGTAGCATCCAGGGCGGGACCAGCAAGCGCCGTCGAGCGTGTGAACGGCACATCACCGGCTCACACAGCGATCATCAAACATGGCGCTTCCCGATCGGGTCGTCCTCTGCGAGGTCGGTCCACGCGACGGCTTCCAGTACGAGGACCAGTTCATCCCCTCGGATCTGAAGGTGGAGATCATCCGCGGCCTGGCCGAGGCCGGGATGCCCCGCATTCAGGTCACCTCGTTCGTGCATCCGAAATGGGTGCCGCAGATGGCGGATGCCGAGGAGGTCGTCGCCGCACTGCCACGGCTTCCGAATGTCCGCTACTCTGGACTCGCACTGAATCGAAAAGGAGTCGAGCGGGCTCATGATGCCGGCCTCCTCGCCGTCGACGTATCCATCGCGACGTGGGACGAACACAGCCTCGACAACGCCAACATGACCGTCGACGAGGCGACCGAACAGGCGCTCGCGATGGTCGAGACGGCGCGAGGTTTCGGGATGGAGGCCCAGATCGGACTTCAGACAGTTTTCGGATTTCGCGAGCCCGGCGACACGCCGCTTGATCGTGTGGTCGCGATGGTCGAGCGGTTCGTTCCCCTTGGCGTCGAGTCGGTCTCCCTCGCGGACACGACCGGCCTGGCGCATCCGCAGATGATCGCCGAGCGGGTGCAGGCCGTTCGAGAGGTCACGGGAGACATCCCGCTCGTGCTTCACCTCCACGACACGCGCGGTCTGGGGTTGGCCAACGTCTACGAGGCGCTGCGACAGGGCGTCGATCGCTTCGATACGTCGCTTGCCGGAATGGGTGGTTGTCCCTTTATTCGAGGCGCGGCCGGCAACATTGCCACGGAGGACACGGTGTACTTGTTGGATGCGCTTGGCATCCACACGGGCGTCGATCGCGAGAGCGTCGCCGCGTGTTCGCGCCGGATTTCATCCGTCCTCGGCAAGACGTATCCGGGCAAGCTCTACAAGTTGTAGTTACAGGCGTCTGGCATTCCGGCTAGCCGCGGGTGTCAGCGGTATCGACGCGTCCTCGACTGTCCATGCGCATCGCGATTCTGACGAATGAGTATCCGCCCCATGTCTATGGTGGGGCCGGCGTGCACGTCGAGTACCTGGTGCGGGAGATAGCCGCGGCCGAGAGCAGCGCGCACGAGATTCAGGTGCTTTGTTTCGGCGATCAGCGAATCGAGGACGGCAATCTGCGCGTCCTCGGCGTAGAGGCGCAGACGGAGCTGGCAGCGGCGGACCCGCGCCACGAGAAATTTCTCGAAACGATGGTCCGCGATGTGCGCATGGCTGGACTCATCGACGACGCCGAGATCGTGCATTGCCACACCTGGTATTCGCATTTTGCGGGCTGTCTGGTGCAGCGACTTCACGATGCGCGGCTCGTCCTCACGACGCACTCGCTCGAGCCGCACCGTCCATGGAAGGTCGAGCAGCTCGGCACGGCGTATCACGCGAGCTCCTGGATCGAGGAGACGGCCTATCGAAACGCCGATGGCGTCATTGCCGTGTCGGATTCCATGCGGGATGATGTGCGCGATCTATACGACGTGCCCGAGGCGCGCATCCGCGTGATCCCCAATGGGATCGACCCCGAGGAATACCGGCCCGTGGATCGGCCGGATGTACTCGAGAAGCATGGCATCGATCCGTCGAAACCCTTCGTGCTGTTCGTGGGCCGTATCACGCGGCAGAAGGGCATTATCCATCTGGTGAACGCGATCCGATTCATCGAGCCGGGCGCGCAGGTAGTGCTTTGCGCCGGTGCGCCGGATACGCAAGAGATCGCGCGCGAGATGGAGGCGGCCGTGGAAGCGGCGCGACGCGACGGGACGCACGACATCATCTGGATCGCTGAGATGTTGCCGCGCGACGAGATCATCGCGCTCTACAGCGGCGCGGCCGTGTTCGTGTGCCCATCCGTGTATGAGCCCTTCGGCATCATCAATCTGGAGGCCATGGCCTGCGAAACGCCCGTCGTGGGTGCCGCCGTCGGCGGGATTCCCGGGATCGTCGTGGAGGGCGAGACGGGGCGGCTCGTCGCCTTCGAGGCACGGGGTCCCGTCGATTTCGAGCCGGCCGATCCGGATCGGTACTCGCGCGACCTTGCTGCGGCCATCAACGAGCTTCTGCAGGATACAGAGCTTCGCACGAGGATGGGGCGCCAGGGCCGCCAACGCGTGCTGGACCGCTACAGCTGGCGAGCGATCGCCGAGCAGACGCTTGATTTCTACCGATACCTTCTGGAGGTTCGGTCGTGAGCGTCCACGGCCAACCTCCAGCTCAAATCCCTTCCGTATGAACGACAGCCGATGTATCCTCGCCCTTGACCAGGGCACCACGAGCTCTCGCGCCATCCTCTTCGATCATTCCGGGGAGATCCTTGCCGTGTCGCAACTCGAGTTTGAGCAAATCTTCCCGCGGCCCGGCTGGGTGGAACATGATCCGAGCGAGATCTGGTCGTCGCAGGCCGCTGTAGCGGCGGAGTCGATTGCGCGGGCGGGCGTGGCGGTACACGACGTAGCGGGCATCGGCATCACCAATCAGCGTGAGACGACGCTCGTCTGGAATCGCCGAACGGGCGAACCCGTCTACAATGCCATCGTGTGGCAGGACCGACGAACGGCGGGCTACTGTGATCGCCTCAGAGATGCGGGCCATGAGGACCTCATCCGGCAGAAAACCGGGCTCGTGATCGATGCTTACTTCTCCGGTACCAAGATTCAGTGGATCCTGGATAACGTGGAGGGCGCGCGCGAACGGGCCGAGCAGGGCGAGCTGGCCTTCGGGACAGTCGATTCGTGGCTCGTCTGGAAAATGACGGGCGGCCGGCTCCACATGACGGATGTATCGAACGCCTCGCGTACACTTCTCTACAACATCCACACGAACGAGTGGGATGATGAGCTCCTGGATCTGCTGAACATCCCCCGGAGCATGCTGCCGGAGGTGCGATCGTCGAGCGAACTCTACGGTCGGACGACCGGAGACACATTTGCCGCGGATGTGCCCATCGCCGGAATCGCGGGCGACCAGCAGGCCGCGCTCTTCGGGCAGGTCTGCACGAGCCCCGGGATGGTCAAGAACACGTACGGCACCGGGTGCTTCATGCTGATGAACACCGGCGAAGATGCCGTGGCGTCCGAAAACAACCTGGTGACGACGGTAGCGTGGCGGATCGGGGACCGGACCGAATATGCGCTCGAGGGCAGCATTTTCGTTGCGGGCGCCGTCGTACAGTGGCTGCGCGATGGGCTCGGCCTGATTCGGACTTCCGAGGAGGTAGAGGCGCTTGCGCGCAAGGTCCCCGACAACGGTGGCGTCTACCTGGTGCCCGCGTTCACCGGCCTCGGTGCTCCGCACTGGGATGCTTACGCGCGTGGGGCGATTGTGGGGCTCACGCGGGGCAGCGAGGCGGCCCACATCGCGCGCGCCGCCCTCGAGAGCATCGCGTATCAGACGGTCGACGTCATCCGCGCGATGGAGGCCGATTCGCGGCTGGCACTGAAAGAGCTACGCGTGGATGGCGGGGCTACGGCCAATGACCTGCTCATGCAGTTCCAGGCCGACGTGCTCGGTGTGCCCGTCGTACGCCCGCGCGTTCGCGAGACCACGGCCCTCGGTGCCGCCTATCTGGCCGGACTGGCCGTGGGCTTCTGGGCCGATCAGGATGAGATCGCCACCCAGTGGGAGGAGGAAGCCCGGTTCGAGCCCCAGGTGGATCAGGGACTCGCGGCCGCTCACCTGGAAGGCTGGGCGCGCGCGCTCGAGCGAGCCAAGGCCTGGGAGGATGCCGAGTGAGCCATCCGCCACCCATGTCTCGCGAAGAGAACCTGGCGCGCATCGAGAGCGAGCCGGACGGGTGGGATGTCATCGTGATCGGGGGAGGCGCCACGGGATTGGGTACCGCCGTGGATGCCGTCTCGCGGGGTTATCGCACAGTGCTCCTCGAACAGGCCGATTTCGGCAAGGGCACATCCAGCCGCAGCACGAAACTGGTGCATGGGGGCGTCCGATATCTGCGTCAGGGCAATGTCTCGCTGGTCCTGGAGGCGCTGCGGGAGCGAGGCATCCTGCTGCATAATGCACCGCACGTCACACGCAGCATCCAATTCGTAGTCCCCTGCTACCGGTGGGGTGAGCGGACGTTCTACGGCACGGGCCTGAAGGTCTACGACCGGCTGTCCGGCAAGCGGTCACTGGGCCGATCCCGGTACCTCACGCGCGAGGAGACGGTATCCATGCTGCCGACCGTTCGCCGAAAGGGTTTACGCGGAGGTGCCGTCTACTATGATGGCCAGTTCGATGACGCACGGCTTATCGTCAACCTCGCTCAGACCGCCGCCGGCAAGGACGCCGTCCTTCTCAACTATGCGCGCGTGGAGGCGCTCGAAAAGCGCAGCGGACGCGTGGCGGGCGTCGTCGCCGCCGATCTCGAATCCGGCCGCGAACTCACACTGACCGGCAAGGTCGTCGTCAACGCTACGGGCGTCTTCGCGGATGCGGCGCGGCGCATGGATCGGCCCGATGCCGTCTCCATGATCAGGCCAAGCCAGGGCATCCACATCGTTCTGGACCGAAGCTTCTTGCCCGGCGATGCCGCACTGATGATTCCGCGTACGTCGGACGGCCGCGTGCTCTTCGGCGTGCCGTGGCACGGCCGCGTGGTGATCGGGACGACGGACACACCGGTCGACGAAATCGCCCTCGAGCCGCGCCCCCGCGCCGACGAAATCCAGTTCCTACTCGAGCATGCCTCCCACTACCTCGACCGAACCGTCCGGCACGACGACATCCTGAGCATATTCGCAGGGCTGCGCCCCCTCGTCAGCCGCGACCCCGAGGGCGAGACGTCCTCCATCTCGCGCGAGCACGTCCTGCACGTGTCGCGCTCCGGACTCATTACGATCACCGGAGGCAAATGGACGACATACCGTCGGATGGCCGAGGAGACCATCGACAAGGCGATCAACGTAGGCGGCCTCGCGCCTCGTCCGTGCATCACGGAAACGCTCGCGCTGCATGGGGCGAATGGGGCGGAATGGGAGGATGACTCGCTGGCACACTACGGCGCTGACGCGGAAAGTCTACGCGCGTTCATGAAGGCCGTAGAAGGTGGCGAGACGCGGATTCACCCGCGGCTGGACGTTTCCGAGGGCGAGGTCCGATGGGCGGTGCGCCACGAAATGGCGCGAACCGCCGAGGATGTACTCTCGCGCCGCACCCGATCACTCGTGCTCGACGCCGCCGCAAGTATCGAGGCGGCGCCGCGCGTGGCGGCCGTGATGGCCGAGGAGATGGGTCGCGATGCCGCGTGGGCCGACCGACAGACACTTGCATTCCAGTCGCTGGCAAAAGATTATCTGCCTGCCCATGATTAAATCGCTGCAAACTCGCCTCATCGCGTTCGTCGCACTCTGGACGGCGGTGGCCACGCCCGCCTCCGCACAGATCGACCTGCAGGGTCACCGCGGCGCCCGCGGTCTGCTTCCGGAAAACACGATTCCAAGCGTGATCGCCGCCCTGGACCACGGAGCCGACACCATCGAGCTGGATGTGGTCATCTCGGCGGACGGAGAGGTGGTCGTCTCGCACGAGGCCTGGATGTCCGCCGCCATATGCCGGACACCCGATGGGGGCGACATCTCCACGGAGGAGGAGCGTTCGTTCAATATTTTTGAGCTAACGTACGCCGAGGTGGCAGCGTTCGACTGCGGCGGCCGTGGGCACAGGGAGTTCCCGCGGCAGCAACCGATGGCCGCTGCAAAACCGTTGCTCCGGGCGGTCGTCCGCCTGGCCGACGGCTATGCCATGCGCTCGAGCCGCCCCCTTCCACGCTACAACATCGAGATCAAATCGAGCCCGGGCGGCGACGGCCGGTTTCATCCCGGGCCCGACCTATTTGTCCGGATCGTGTACGACCTCCTCGAGGAAGAAGGCTTACTGGATCGCACGAATGTGCAATCCTTCGACCCGCGCCCTCTCCGGGTATTGCGGGAGCTGGACGCGTCGCTCCGGCTGGCCTTCCTCGTCAGCAACGACGACGGCTATTCCGCGAACCTCGAACGCCTCGGGTTTCGGCCCGAGATCTACAGCCCGCGCCACGATCTCGTTGATGCCGAGCTCGTGAACACCGCACATAACCATGGCGTGCTCATCATCCCGTGGACGGTAAACGATAGCGCCGAAATGGAGCGACTGCTCGAGCTCGGCGTCGACGGCATCATAACGGATTATCCAGATATGGGAAGGGATGTGATCGATGCCTTCCTGAGTACCCGTGTGGCTGATTGAATCAAATGGCGTATCATCGTTCCGCGGCTGCGCCTGATCGCTCGAAGGCGTCCCTCCGCACTCCATCCTCCCGATGACTCATCACAAATCTTCCTTCCTCTCATGTCACCTTTTTTGGCTGAAATGGTCGGCACGGCCATGCTCCTGCTTCTGGGGGATGGCGTCGTAGCCAACGTCTTGCTCAAGGGTACCAAAGGCGAGAACTCCGGCTGGATCGTCATTACGATGGGGTGGGCGTTCGCGGTGTTCGTCGGGGTCTTCGCCGTAGCGGCGTTTTCGGGTGCACACATCAATCCGGCGGTCACGATCGGGTTGGCGGCTGCCGGGAAGTTTGCGTGGACGGATGTGCCGCTCTACCTGCTGGCGCAGTTCATCGGCGGCGCGATCGGTGCGTTCCTGATGTGGCTGCACTACCGCCCGCATTTCCTTGTAACCGAGAACACAGACTTGAAGCTGGCCGCCTTCTGCACCGGTCCTGAAATTCGGAACCCGCTGGCCAATGTGATCTCGGAGGCGATCGGCACGTTCGTCCTCGTGTTCGGTGTGCTGTTTCTGGCCTCGCCGGAGGTCGGCCTGGGCGCCCTCGACGCACTGCCGGTCGGTCTTCTCGTGCTGGTGATCGGTCTTTCCCTCGGCGGCACGACCGGATATGCGATCAATCCCGCGCGCGACCTGAGCCCTCGCATCATGCACGCGATCCTGCCGATCGGCACAAAGCGGGACAGCGATTGGGAATACTCGTGGGTGCCGGTGGTCGGGCCAACTATCGGCGCCATTCTGGCCGCACTGGCCTATCGTGCCCTGAGCCTCTCGATCGTGGTGCAGCCCATGGGGACGTGAAAGAGAACGGTCCCAACGGATGGCATCATCACATCTGAAATCGCGTGGTTAGTTCGGCCGGCCAATCGGCATTCTCGGCGGCCGCCCGATAGGTCGTCTCAAGGAAGGCGAGCAATTCGTGATCGGGTGATTTCGATTCGCGGATCGCGTCGTAGGGGAGGATCCATTCGCGAAGATCGGTGCTGTAGAAGGCCTCACTCGGAGCGGCGGACGCCGACGCAAACCCCTCGGGCTACGCCTTCCGGACCACCCGGTCGGGCAGATTGGGGATTCCTCCAGGATGAAGCGGCGCGGGC